>DHSM01000030.1:0-28829 GCA_002408465.1 Firmicutes bacterium UBA5286
AGACCTTTTTGGGGTTCAATCATTTTTTAGTCGCCATTACTATTATACAATCTTTACATCCAAGATACACTTTTTGTCTATATGTGCCTAAACATATAAACAAAAAATAATATCTAGGTATAAAGGAGGTCCCCCATTGAAGGTACTGTTATTAAGTCTTAGTTTGTTGCTCGTTTTCTTACCCACTGCAAATGCATTAATTGAACCGGAACAAGCCCCTGATTATTATTCATTTGAATATCAGGCTATATTAGCATCACAATCTGATTCTTTAGTTTCACCAAAATCTTTAAGGGGTTATAGCTTTAAGTTCCTTGATGTTCCTGTCTATAGTCAGCAACTGACCAACTGGTGTGGCCCAGCATCGACGAAAATGGCCATTCATGGGGTAAACGGATCTAGTCCTTCTCAATCCGTTCTCGCTAAAGAAACTAATGCGGATCCTAAGGGGTCATATGTTTACCTGATTGAGAGGTCCTTAAATAAATATATCGCAGGGGAACCATACAAATATTATATAATAAAAGATGTTAACCTAGTTAATAAGAGTGTTCAATCCTTCCAAAACGGGCTGCCAGTGATTTATAGACTAAAAACGAAGAACTTGCCAGGTTATGGGGCACATGATACTACTCATTATGTTGTCGGGACAGGGTACTTTGTTGCTTGGGACGAAACTGGAACCATTAGGAATGATGTCTGGTACAATGACCCTAATGATTACCGCGCAGGATGCCTAGGAGAGCATACTATACCGTTCAGCACCTTAGATAACGCTGTTCGAAGAGCTGGAGACGGTTGGTTCATTCCTGAAAAATAGTGATACTTTGATTCTTTATTAGTTATCTATGAAGGCTGACTTTGAATGACTATTGCTAAGACACAGCTTGTTCGCAGGCTATAAACAAAATGAGACTTCGCGAAGTATAGGAGGGTTCTCTTGAAAAAATTTTTTCTCTTTCTCTTGCTTTCCATTATGTGTATTACCTTGGTGGGATGCTCCAGTACTAGGCCTTTGGTCTTAGAAGTGGTCGACACTCCTTCGGTAGAGTACGAGGAAATTCTCTTTACCTCACTGTATAATACGCTTGATAGCTCGGCGTTGACTGTACTAGGTTTTTGTGAGGACAGTCTATATTTTGCAGAGAACATCTGGGAGGAACAGCCGATAGCGCAAAGTCTTAATAAATATAATATTAGTTCAGGACTTATTGAAACAGTTTTTTCATTTCCTCAGAGTCCGCCTCTTGCCTTAATGTCACTAGTAGTCCAGGACGACGCTCTGTATTTTTCTGCATTTAATAGTAGGACACAGGATCAATATTATATCTATAAATATGATAGTCAGTTAACTTTACTGGCAGAAGGTTATTTAACTCACCCACTCAGCACCCCAGACTTAGTTGAGTACAAAGACAGTTTGTTATTTATTGACGAATATTATTTAGATGATAACTATTATTATCGGGTTAATCAAATAGCTGAAGGTAAGTGCTCAGAGATAATATCAGATCAGTCTTCAGATAGTGACTCCGTTGCCGTCGTTGTGTCCTCTTTAACCGCTAACACGAATTATTTTGCCTATTCTGTTACCACTGCGGATAGCACCCGAGTATATATCGCACAGGATAGCGCTATCTTTAAGGAATTTACCATTGAATTTCGTGTGGGCGAGATAGCCTTTTTGGACGAATATATTCTGATTCCGTATTATGCTGGAGACTTAGAGCACCCTCGAAATATTGAGGAAGGTATAATGTTAATTGAAGTGAATAAGGATACTCGCTACCAACTGGAGGCTTTTAATAACCGTTTGTATGATTTCTGCCCTATCAATGATAGCACTGTCTTTGCTGATATATATACGGACTTAAGCAATTCGAAAGAAAACTACGTGCCTTATCTACTCAGTGCTGAGGAGGGAACATTATATGCGGCAAAACTGGATAAAAGCAAATTGCCTAATCAGCCTGTTTTCGCTGCAAGGCTAGACGATACTGAGTTCCTAATGTTTAATTGGTCTCTTGTGAACGATCAATTACAAGCGGTACGGGTTAGAGTTAAATGGCAGAATTGACAAATTGTATCCTCTGAAATAGCATCTTTCAATACTAACATGCTCCCCTTTGGGTAAACACCTGAATTAACAATAATTCAGGACTACGCAAAGGGGGGTTTTCAGTAAGAAACAATTAGCTACCTGACCACCCTAGGGCTTTCTCACATCAGGGACAATCTCTACCAGTTGTTGCCGGATATAACCGGCGGAGAAGTTTCTTACCTGCAATTTCTACACAGTCTCGCCAAAGAAGAGATTACAGCTAGGGAGAAAAGGTCCAGGGACCGCCGTTTGAATTCGGCAGACTTCCCCTACATCCGGACCCCTGACGACTATGACTATAGCTTCAACAACTCGGTATCTAAACGCCAAATTACTCAGCTATTAGACTTGTCCTGGGTTGAAGCTGCCTACAACATAGGATTTCTTGGCCCCTCAGGTGTAGGGAAGACACACCTTGCTGTCACTCTTGGAATCCACGCGTGGAACCTTCTCGATCACCTGTGGACCTTAGTAATATTGTTTTTACCGTCCATTATCTCTTTACCAAGGGGATTATCAATTGTTTTTACGCTTATCATCGGTGTAGCTTTTGCTTTTATATTGATAAATGTAACGTTCCATCCATGGAAAAAGAATTTGGGTAATTAGAGAATAAAGTAGCCATCCTCTATTTGCGCAGTAAAAACCCCGATATTTAGGGTTTTACTGTGCGTATGCTGTGTGTATTTTTGACATGGATCCTTGATACTCGAATTCATATAAGCCTCCAAGGCCCCCACTGCAAAAAACTCGGATTAAAGGGGGAAAGCAATTCCACATTGCTGCGGGACTTACACGTGCCTATTGAAACCATTTTGCATTCAATTTTTTACTCTCAAGGCGCGTTGCTGGACGAATTAAAGGCAATTATTGTATTCGCTAAAGAGGATAGACGCAAAAAATACCGGGAAATACGTGCCAGAAGGATCTTCCAGTTTTTATGACGACGATTCAAAATGTCGATGTCCTGGTAACTTGGATGCGGATTTTTCGGTCGTAGAAATCGAAGGCCAGAGATATTGACGCCGTCCGCGTCGTATCTGCTTTGTGGGGCTATCTCGCCCGTAGCGTGATAACAATTTGATAACAAAAACAATGTAAACCAAAATAATAGAGAGAAATTAGCCCAAATAAAACCCTAGAGCAGGTGAAAAATACCTCGAAACACCTGGTATTTATACCGGATTATTGAGTGGGAGTAAGAGCAAGAAACCAAAAAACCCCGTATTAGCGGGGTTTTTTGGGTGTTAAGGCTAAGATTGGTCACAGAATGATAACATTCTATTATTTTGAGGGAACAATGACATTATGAGCGTTCAGCCTGACGAATACCTCGCCGTTGGCATAACGTGGGGCGGTGGAGTAGGTGTGTTTCCCGTCATTTAATGTGAACTTAGCGTAGCTGTTAGTGCGTACTTTCTTAATTTCGGACTCATCGTAGGTTACGGCGGGAAGAGGGCGTAAGGCTTTTAGGTCCTCAGCGAAAAGTTCCCAAATCTGCAATTGCTTCTTGTAATGAGGTCTTTGCATATTTTGATCGCACTCTTCCAACAGTTGGCGCAGTATACACTACATATGCCATCCCTATTATGCTCAGTATTTAATGAGTCCCGACCCTTCTTTTTCTTTAGGCATACAATCCCTCCCGAACAAAGATGACATCGCGGTCATTATAATCACTGGTAATGGAAAAGCAGTCAATAAATGCGAATCTGTCGCTTATCTGTTATGGGTTGTTAACATCTCCAACATAACAAAATCCCCTAACTCAGTTAGGGGAAACCTAAAATGATGCGATGGGATTCGTAGCTACTTATAAGTCACGTTTATTAAACACTACTAGAGCCAAAGACACCACAACGCCAATATAAGTGAGCTGCCACAACCAAGCACCACCGGGGAAAAACGGATGAACTATATACTGAGATAACGCTGAGGCTCGTGCCAAACATGGCGAATAGACTACCCTGATTGGTGCTAGTGTTGCCAACAGTCGTCTAATAGGAGTACTGAAATTATAATAACTACCCACAACAAACGGTATCATCTGATAAGCAGAAAGATTGAATATAGTTAAGGCCGCTAAACCTCCTATAATACCACTTATCATAGATCCAATACTTGCTGCTGCAGAAGTTACTGTTAGTAGGACGATCATATTCACAAGTATAGTACCCATTACAGCAGCAAAGTCAGGAAATACAGTTTTTATTTTTAAAGTGTATGCAAGGACCCAGTAATTAAGCACTACGATGCCAAAAATAATGAGTGTTACTATTACAAGTGACACCCAATTTGCAAACAGGTAGCGGGTGCGCCGAGGGTTTCCAGTTAACGTAACGTAAATTTGGCCACTTGCCTTTTCGTTAGCAAGTATTTGGCACCCAAGGAATATTGGTATTAACAACCCCCAAGTTTGAAATATAATGTCGAAGTTATTAATTAAAAGAGTATAGCGAAGCGTTTCATTTAGCCCTTGTGCGTCTAAACGGGGTTGTAAGAGCCCTGAGTTAACGAGGATTTCAAAGTTAAGTAAAAGAACCAGGCAAAGGATAACAGCCAAAAATAAACGATTACCAAATACTTCTGTTAGCTTGGCGTTTATCACTCTAATCATACCGGCAATCCCTCCTTAACCTGCTGAGATACGACATCTAGATACCAATCTTCCAAGTTTGTATTGCTATAGTTTATATTTGCTACTGTTAATACTTTCCCATTGATCTCCAGGGTTGACCCCTTGTGCAGTAGATAATCATGAGCGAAGTTATCCTCTTCCCTAAGGGAAATTGATAATTGTCCAAACGATTTTAAACTCCTCAGATTAGTTTCAGCTACTATCTTCCCCTGCAACAGTATGCCGGCATTTTGGGCCACCCGCTCAATATCTGACAACAGGTGCGATGTAATTAATACTGTTGTCCCTTCGTTTAGCATGTCTAGTATCATATGTAACACTATACGACGAGCAACTGGGTCAAGCCCATCAGTGGGCTCATCCAGTATTAATAGTTGTGGCTGATGCATTACCGCCTGTAAAAAAGCTAACTTTCTCGTCATTCCCTTGGAAAATTGATAAAGGGGCGTATTTAACCATGGCGTAAGGCCAAGTTGCTCAGCAGTAGCAATTGTAGTTTTTTTAAGAATAGAGAACTTGATTCCCCTTAATTTTGCTTGCAGTTCTAGATAGCCCAAAGAAGTCAGTAATGGAGAAAAAGTCAGCCTTTCAGGTAGGTATCCTACCCTTTGTTTTGCCAGCGCCTCCATGAAAGGTAATCCGAAAAAAGTTACTTTCCCACTATGACGATAGAATCCTAAGATGCTCTTTATCAGAGTGGTCTTCCCTGCTCCATTTGGACCTATAATAGCGTATGCCTTCCCCGGAGCAATCTCTAGGCTTATACCCTGTAATACACTATGCTTGCCAAAACGCTTTGACAAATGTTCTAGAACTAGACTCAATGTCCCCACTCCTTAAAAAAATCTGCAGTTTCTTCGGAATATGGATCAACTCCACCTAAGATTATCGGAGCATTGCAGGCAACTATAAACTGTTCACCAGTCTCATTACTAAGTTTTAGCTCCGGGTGAAAGTATATTACGGAAGGAATTGGACGATTGCTTTTTTCTATACTGATTACCAGCGTGGCATAGTATTCATTCGGAGCAAAAACAATTGGTAGTGGTAAACCTTGTTTCCATCTCTTACTGGCCTCAATGATATCACCACATTCATTTAGGGATTGTATAAAGGCCTCACTATCTACTAAACATGCAGATGAATCAATGCCTTTAAAAAACGGAGATCTCAAGTCGATGGCGGTTATTATATAATCCTGTGGTACGTTAATGTTAGCAAAAAGATCTAACATCAACCCTTTAGAGGAAGTAGCCCCGGTAGTTAAGTAATAAGTGTTATATATGTCCCAGAACATACCACTCCGGTCTATCATTTCCTCAATCGAAGAATCTTGTCGAGGCTGTAATTGTAATTCACCGAAAGGGAAGTGTTTTGTAGATTGATTTGCAAAACTAAATTCAATATCTGTAACAGTTAGATTTTCGTTTGGGACAACAATGTCTAAAGATAGTGATCGCATATAAGCTACAGGATTACCTACCTGCTTTCCGCTAATTATCAGAGTTACCCGCCAGTCTAAAACTTCAACCTCTCCATTCTGACCCCAAAGTCGCACTGCAACAATGTTCTCTTCAGCACCAAATAGGCTTGGAACAATTGAATCTAATATATACGTCTCTAGGGTAATAGTAGTTGTTGGGGGAAACTGAGATAGGCCATAAACAGGAACAATAGCCTGTTTACCCCAATTTTTAGAATCTTCCCCCTGGGTTAATAGCAAAAACAAACTTGACCCAACTATTATTGTCAGTATCAAAATAATACCCAAAATAACTCGGGATCTCAAATAACACCCACCCCTTTTAAAAGATTGGGGCGGTTACCCGCCCCAAAGATAAACTAGTGATCTATATATCTTACAAGTGTCTTACTTTGGTATGTTCCCTGTGTGCATGTTCCAGAAACAGATGTGCTACTTTTGAGCCTGCCCAATACCCAGTAATTCTCTGTTCCAGTGGGCTTGCTCCTCTTCGAGCCTGCTTTACAGTTATAGATTGACCATGGTGGAATAGAGAACGTAGCTTTCCAAGATACCTCTGTGCTCGTGCCCCATTCAGTCTCAAGCCCAAATTCTAACTCGGCTGCGAGTCCTTTGAGTGTAACATCTACGTGGGCGGTAGTTGATGAACTTTTGGTACGAGTAGTCCAAAATTCAGCTTCATCGGGTAAGTCACTCGCATTTTCCGCATCGTGATTAAAAGATAAGGAGGGCGTAAGGGTATCAACCTTACCAGGAACAAATTCATAGCCGGTTAAATCTTCATACATTGGTGTAACAGATCTTCCAAGAGCATAACTAGGGAACAAAATCATAATAACTAACACAGCGACTATTGATTTTGAAAAGGTTTTCACTGCATTCTCACCTCCTTAATTTAACAAATTGTATTTCAAGTGGCGATAGTATTGATAGTATACAACCCCATGATTTATCTGTCAAGCGTAATATTACAGATAACTAGCCTAGTTAGAAAATGTTGACCTGTTCCCAGTTTATCGGACACACAAGAGTGAGGCACTGTAGCCCAAAATAAAGCTTCATTACTTTCGGATATACTCGGAAGAGGTTGGCGCCATAGCTCCTTTCCAGTAGACGTATCTAAATGCTCTAGATTAGTTCCCATTGTCAGGTAACCGGGAGATACTAGGGTTCCATATAGGCGACAGCGAGTCGAGACCGTAGAATGGTCAGAAAAAGTTACAATAATCTGGTAAGTTTCGGGTGGATTATGTATACTGATTATTAGTTGTATCATCTAGGGGGGGGTAAGTGTGCGTTCTATTGTATTGGTTTCGTCTATCTTACTTTTTGTGCTGATTCCTAATGTGGTAACCTACTTGCGGACACCTTGAAGATGGACAATAATTAAAGATATGTCAGGGAGGTGTCGGCATGGCGAAATATTTCGATAGGGATACGAAGGTAGCTTATGTAGAGCAGATTAATTCCGGGAAAATGACAGTCACAGAAGTAGTTAATGAGTTGGGATGTTCTAGGTCAGCGATTTACTCTTGGATGAGGAAGTTAGCCGATGACGGGGAACATGGTCTTCCGGGTAGCGGGCATATGAAGCCTGATCTGGAATACCAGAGGAACCTCGAAAGAGAGAACAGGCAACTGAAGAATGAGGTTGAATTCTTAAAAAAAGCGGCAGCGTACTTTGCCGGAGACCAGAGGAAAGGTACGCGATGATTAAGAAAGAGCATGGCAATTTGGTCAGCATCAAGCGGGCCTGCGAATTGTGCAAGGTATCGCGCAGCGAGTATTACAGATGGTTCAGAAGGCCAGAAAAAAGAAGTGTTGATGTCCTGGGGCAAAAGGTTAAGCGAATATTCCAGAAGAGCCGAAAAACGTACGGTACACGTCGGATTAAGAAGCAGTTGGCAGTTGAAGGGGTAGTAGCCAGTCGTCAAAGAATCAGTCATAAGATGGCGGAACAAGGTCTTGTAGCTAAGGCCCGCCGGAAGACTCGTGCCACCACGGACTCAAACCACGATCATCCGGTAGCACCGAATCTACTGGCAGACAATTTTCTGTGCACGCTCCGAATAAGGTATGGGTTACGGATATTACATATCTTGCAACGAGCGAAGGCTGGTTATATCTTGCAATCGTTCTTGACTTATATAGCAGGAAGATAGTTGGCTGGAGCATCCGTAAGCGCATGACCAAAGAACTGGTTATTGATACACTTGAGGGCGCTATTAAGAGACGTAATCCCGCCCCTGGCCTTATTTGCCACTCGGACCGTGGCAGTCAATACTGTAGCCATGCTTATCAGGAATTGCTTCAGAAGCACGGTTTCCTATGTAGTATGAGCCGCAAAGGTGAGTGTCAGGATAATGCCTGTGCGGAAACTTTTTTTCATAGTATGAAGGTCGAATGGATATATGGAGAACCGTTGAAAACTAGATATCAGATGAAATAAGCCATTAGGGAATACATCGAGGATTTTTACAATAGGCAGAGACTGCATTCAAATAATGGATATCTCTCCCCTAGTGAATTCGAAAGAGTAAATCAGTCCAGCTTCTTATTGTCCGCTTAGGCTTGACCAGATCAGATTTGTCTGATGTGCTCCTTAATATTGCAGGAATTTACCTAGGGCTAAATATTGGAGTATATTTTGCGCAAGAAGCTCGGCCTGAGGGAAGGTGACAAGGTTATCTTCATTGAAAAAGGCGATAATATTATTTTCGCCAACGCTGCTAAGGTCGCTTTCAGGAATATGCAGAATGCATTTGAGAGCGAGGCGGAAAAGCTTGGCTTGAAAGATGAACGGGATGTCGTGGATTTGGTGGATGAGGTTCGCAAGGAAATGTGGAATAAGCGATATGCGGATAATGATTGATACCAATGTCCTGGTTTCCATTTTTTTTCCATTTACTAAAATGTCTCGTTTAGTTGATGTAATTATGGAGCGGCACACGATTGTCCTGCCGTCCTATGTGTTGGACGAATTAAAGACAGTCATCAAACGGAAGTTCTCGGAGAAATTCGATTTACTAGATCGATTTATCCAGGAACTTCCGTTTTCTCTGATCAATTGGTTCAGATGGGAGGTGCTTTTACGGGTAGATTTTTCTTTCTTTCCCAATTACAATGATTGTGAAAGATAATATTTAAGATAAACTAAATCAAATATGGAGGGATTTGCATGGATAACGTTTGTGAAGAATGTAGAAGCAAAAAAATAGCCGAAGGTAGTTTGCTAAATATGTCGGGACCAGTCGGGTTTTATCCAGAAGGTGAAGAGTCAAAGATTAAAGCAAAATATTCAATTGTTAAATGCAAAGCATGCAAAGATTGTGGCCATATTTTTGACTTAAGATTGGTAAATTCATCAAACATTTAAGTTAGACGGTAAAAAAAAGCCGGTGATGTTGTCACCGCATTTTATGTTTGCAATTAGATGTATTAGCAATCAACCGCAGAGGCGTAACTGGGGGGGAGTCGACGTTTGAAAAGAATGCCGAGAAAGAATGTCATGCTCGATCTAGTAATTGCCGGGACTGAAGTATCTGTAGAAAAAAAGAAGATAAAAAACATGTATATCCGCGTTACTCCGCCTGATGGCCAGGTAAGATTAACAGCTCCCCTCTCGGTATCAGAAGATGCTATGCGCATGTTTGTATCTTCCCACATCCGGTGGATCAAAAAGCATCAGCAGAGATTTGCCCATCAGCCAGTGCCAGCCGAGGGGAAATATGTTACCGGGGAAAGCTACTTGATATGGGGGCAAAGCTATCCCTTAGAGGTCGTCTATAGCAATGGGAAAAATGCAGTTTATTTTAGCGGACAGAAAATTGTACTCCATGTGAGTAAAGATAGCACCCCACAACAACGGACGACTGTTATGAATGAATGGTATAGAGAAATATTAAAGGCAGCTATTCCTCCTGTGCTGGCAAAGTGCGAAAAGGTCGTAGGTGTTAAAGCACTGGAATGGCGGGTTAAGAAGATGCGCACCCGGTGGGGAACTTGTAATATTCAAAAAAGAAGAGTTTGGCTTAACTTGCATCTGGTCAAGAAGGCGCCTGAATGCCTAGAGTATGTCATCATTCATGAGTTGGTACATTTGCTGGAGAAAGGTCACAACGACATATTTAAAGCATATATGGATAGGTTATATCCCGATTGGCGAAGGGTAAAATACCAATTAAATAACCAGTTGCTTGACTAGAATGAATATCATTTAGGAGTTGCTTGCCATAGCTCTAAGCCTTATCACCGCTCATTTTACCTTGAAAGGCGATCACTGCCAGTACAAAAACCGCAACGGTATAGGCCAATACCACAAGCAGGTGCGGAATACTGCCCCGGCTCGTTCACTGTATTGGAGGACGGAAGGCTCTGGACGCGCTGGGGCTTTACCGACCCGGACGCTACAGCACTTTGGTTTTTGAGAGCGGTCTGCAAGATTGTGCGAGTCAATGAGGAGGGGTAGCCTATGGAGATCCATAACTATGCCGACTTTGCCGCTGCTCTCCTAGCCAGACCGGAATGTTTATCACTATGTGCGGGCGGCAACAAAAGCGCTCCAAGCTGGGCAAGGAATACGGCTGGTCGTCCACCGTGTTTTGCACCACCGAGCGGTTTTGGGGCAGCGCCGATTGTATGAGCAAACAGCAAAAATTAGCGAGCGGGAGGCGGTGCAGCGGATAACCGAGGGGTGATGCTATGAAGCGGTCGTGATGGTGCAATCATTGAACATCCGTTGGGCGAATGCTTTTTCAGTTCCTATATGTTTGGACTGATTGACCGGTTTGGCGCATAACTCAAAGTTTAGCAATTTAATAAGCCAAATGATTTTGGATAGGTTTCTATCTCTAATGCTTTACAAAGTTCCATAGCCCATTCTCTGTAACCGTATGCGACAGAGGTGATAATATTATCTTCGCCAACGCTGCTAAGGTCGCTTTATCCAAACTTCCATAGCGACATCGGGGACGGTGTCGCTGCGGGGCTCAATATTCTCATTAAGCCAGGCCTACATTTCAGCCGATACAAAAAAATTGCCAGTTGTAGACAACTGGTATAAGCTATAAAAAGAATATTTGAAGTTATCTACCTGGTGACAAATGTATCAGCTATTTCTGCTAGAATTTCGCCCTTTTCCAGCATACAGCAATAATTGTGAGCGAACAACCACCTGATTTTTTCAGCTATATATTGGGGGTTGTTTTTGTTATGTAATATTACCTGGTCTTAAATGGACCCAGGTTATTTAATTTAGTGATGTGGAAGGCAATGTCCCCTGGGTCAGTTGTAGGGGCGTCTCCCCGCCCGGCTGATTTTATAGCCGCATCTAAAATGCAATTTGCTCATTTGTCATATATTGTTGAAAAAAGGCCCACGATTGTTCTGTGGCGAATAGAAGGAATATTGTTATCAATGTAGAACCAAAATGGTGAGTCCGAAAATATGGTTCTATCCCGTTGTGTTTTCCGGTTCAGGTAGGATAGATATCCTGTCACCTTACTTATGCTCATGTTTGAGGAATAAAGGTACGCGCGCCTTTAGATAAAATGAAGATTGAATAAGGAGGTAAGCATGTCCAGGAAACTGACAAAAAAACTGCTGGCTGTAATTATTGGCTTATGTGTTTGTATAAGCTTCTTTCCGAGCCCAGCTAGGGCAGCGATGACCTATTACAATTCCTACACCTGGAAGGGCGGCTTTTTGTGGCTGAAGACCTACACCGGCAAAGTTTACCGTGACTCCAATTGGTTTTCTGTTTTTTGGGGTAATGCTAGTGTTTCGACGGGTTTTGATTACAAAGATAACGTTGGCGTTACCTTATCTCAAACTAGGAGCTTTACCATCGGTAAGCAGACAAAAAATACTCTATCCGCAGGTGTAGATTTCAGTGGCTGGGGGGTTCCAGTCAAAGTGGGCGGTTCGATCGAGACCACCAATTCTTATACCTGGGGAATATCTAATACTTCAGTAAGGACTGTTCCAGATTCGGCACCAAGGGGTTACTACTCCTACAATGTTTGCATCAATACGTACAAGATAAAGATCAACAAATACGAGGGGAGCACCTATTTGAGTTCACTGACATTTTCTGCTCCCCGCAGCGAACCCTATCGCTCAATTGTGTACAATCCTAATAACGCAGACTATAGTGGGGTAATTCGCTACTAGGCCTGTGTTTGCCCAGTTCCGATAATAACCACAGGAAATTACGGGTCATTGGCTCTTCCATCTTTAGCAAGAAGGCCGGGCTGGTGACCCGGATTCTTACTTAGTACTATTGTAATTAAGAGATAGAATGGAGGGATGAATTTGAAAAAGCTGGGCGCAAAAGTCTTATTACTGCTTTTTATTCTGGTCACAGTATGCTCATGTGCTGGAGGAGAAGCAAAAGAAGATTTCTACTCCAATGCCAGTGAACTGCTGGTTAACTCCGCCAGTGAAGGGGTGCTTTCTTTTGGTTTTACCCTTTTTACGAAAACCAAGATTTACAAGGTAGAATGTATTGGCCTTGATGGCCCAGGGATAAACTACCAAGATTACAATGTAGAGGTCCTTGACAATAATGTTGACCAGCTAAATGAATATCGCTACAAAGGATTGTATGTTCAGACATTGTTAATAACGATTACACCACGGGTTTCGATTGAAAAATGCAATATCACTCGGATACATCTAAATGTAGATGGAGAAAAGCACAAGGTCGATTTCCCTCATCCACTTATCCATGATTTTACCTATGGCAATTTCTTTACCGAAGAGTTGAGGATTGCAATAATTCCCAATGAATTCCCTAGCAGTTTTATCAATGATTCTGAGCAGCAATTGACATATATGTTTACTGCTACTGAGGATGTTGTCCTAGAAGAAATTGCTTGTACAGATTTCCTCGAGTTAACAGACTTCCTGATTAGGGAGAACGGTGTCCTTGTCGGGGACAGCGCATTTCCTGTTTCCTTTTCTGCGGGTTCAGATGTAGACATAAGCTTTAGATATACATCTGACCTTGCTAATGAGTGTAGCTATGTGGCAACAAACCTGATCTTTAAGTACAGAAAGGCGTCAAATAACGAAGAACTGGTCAATATGGTTCAGCTCATTTTTGATCCCATCTATCCCATAAGTGATAATAATACATCTCCACTTGATCACTTAATTGACTGCCTTATTTTAGATTGAAGATTTGATTAGTGTCAATAACATTCTCTAGGGGGAACCGAATGTGGCAAGGAAGATCCTACCTGCGGCCTTAATTTTGTCGATATTGACATCATGCGTGCTAGGGATTCTATTGCTATCCCAAAGGCCGGAAGATCAGATAACCGGGGGAGCCGATGCCCCATCCCGCAGCACTCAGTTAAAAGCAACTGTGGAGTCCGGTGTGATTACCAGTGAATTTTATACTGAGGGAAGAGTAGTCAGCAACAGCCCGGAATATTATATTGAGACAATCGCAGTGGAATTTACTAGGCAATCAGACCGTGATGGCTTTAAAATGTATAAGGAAAAAACTGCTGAGATTAATCAAGGGGAAAGACTGTATAGTTTCCGAGGTAAGGATTATAACGCTTTATGCAATTGTAGGCTAGTGGATGTTCAGATTAGTAAGGACATGGCTATTATTGACTTGCTTAATTATGAAAAGTTGTTTATTGAAACTGCAGTTGGACTGGAAAAGCTGGAGCATCTCGATCTTCACTCAGAGGTGAGTATTCGTAGCCATACGAGCACTGTTGCTGCCTATGAGGGAAGTATAATTAACATTGGCTATGAGGTAGACAATGGTTTGATTCCTGTAATGATCAGGACAAGTGAAAGAATGTTACCTGGAACTGAAGTTAAGATAACTTTCACAACTACTAGAGATATCGCGTCTCTGTATATCCTTAAACAGATGCTGAAACAAGATAGTGATGGGTATTATCTTGAAATCTTAAAGGAGAATGGGGAACGGGAGCGTGCTAATGTAGAAATTGGGGAGTTCTTTCTATCTTATCAAGGGGACACCCCTACTGAATTCGTTGAGATATTAAGCGGTGTATCTGAGGGAAGTACGATTATTACGGACATTCTTCAAGTTGATACCACGGCGGAAGTGAAGGATTGAATATGTTGGAAGCCATTATCCGCCTGTCGAACATAAAAAAAACCTACGATAACATCGAATACGTATTAAATGGTGTGGATTTTCAATCTGGTAAGGGTGAATTTGTTGTCATTCAAGGAAAATCAGGCTCTGGCAAGAGCACTTTGCTAAACATAATAGGTTTATTAGATACTTATACCTCAGGCCAGTACTTTTTTGAAGATAGGTTAATAAATCCCCAAAAAAATTATCCGCACTTAAGAGCGAATAAAATCGGTTTTGTTTTTCAGTCATATCATCTCATTGAATCTCTAAGTGTAAAGGAAAATGTTCTCTTACCCTTCCTATACAGCGATTCAAGGCTTAATAGCTGTACATTGACGACGATAGAGTCTATCTTAGACAAGTTCAATCTGAGTAAGTTTGAAAGAAAAAAGGTATCTCTATTGTCGGGAGGAGAAAAGCAACGGGTTGCTATAGCCAGAGCGATAATAAAGTATCCTGACATCATTATTGCTGACGAACCAACGGGGAATCTCGATGAAGAAAACACGTCAACTATTATCAATGCTTTTCAACAGTTAGCGAGAGCGGGCAATGCAGCAATTATTATGGTTACCCATAATTCTCAAATCGCTGACTGCGGCACTAGCAAATACCTGTTATCCGAAGGGAAACTAATTCGATGCTAAAAGGGAATAAGGTGTTTTTCTATCTGAAGCACGTAGTAAACATGTCCTTTAATAATAAGCCAAGGGTAGTTTTATCTTTAGTGGGTTTAACGGTAGGCTTGTTTATTTTCACTTTGGGGAACATCATCATTGACTCATATTATAATGATAATCTACGTTGGGCATGGCAGATGACTAATGAAACATTAGTTCTGGAAGTGCAAACAGATCATCAAGATAACCTGACAGAATTAACCCGCTTGGATAGGGAGCACCTGTTGAGTTCTGTCAGTTTAAGCTCTCCCTCAACCATTTTCATTGCTACTGGTGAAGATGGTAGTTTGTGTTCATTATCAGCTACAGTAATGGGAGTCTCAGAGCTGGATAAGATTGTTCCCATACATCACGATATTCACCATTCCATTGGCATTGGCATTGATTTGTTAAGAGGCAGATTGATTAATGCCAATGATGTGGCACTCCAAAGAAATGTTGTTGTCATAGACCAGTTTACCGAGGATCTTCTCTTTCAAGGCAGTAATTCCCTAGGTAAGTATTTGCACTTAGACGTTGAAGTTCCAGGAATGTCATCTGTACATTCCGGCCAAGGGACAAATGCAACGAAACGAAAACTCGAAATAATTGGGGTTATTAAGAACTCCTACGCCACTAAAGTTGAAAAAATGGAATATAGGAAGTTCGTTGCTGAAGGCGGTGTATCATTTTTAAATACAACGATATACTGCCCTATTACTATAGTAGACATTGAAGAAGATATTGCCCCTCGCAAGCTGTTAATGTGGAACATTGAAGACAAAAATAATTATGCTGATATGCATCAAATACTGGTTGATTATGGTCATGTTTATCGGAACGACTTTAGTTCCTATAACGTAATTACAAGGAACGATGTAATTATAGATGTGGTCAACCAGTTGAAGCCCATGCGTTCTTTCTTAACTGTCATGCTGGTAATTATTCTATTAATCTCCGGGGTTAGTACAATGAGTACAATGTTTTTTTCAGTTAAAGAAAGAATTAATGAGATTGGAATAAAAAAAGCCTTGGGGGCAACCAAACTAGATATCTTATGCCAGTACGTACTAGAAGGCATGCTGCTGTCCTTTATTGCCGCAATTATTGCCGTGTGCTTAAGTTCTTTACTAGCCCTTATTCTGCAAAACTATTTATTTTACTCTATGCACTTGTTGTTTGAAATTTCCTTATCTCTGCGAAACCTTCTACTACCTATCCTCTTGGCGGGAATTTATGGTTTTGTTTTCAGCCTCATTCCAAGCTACTATGGAGCAAGGATAATGGTTACCCATGCCTTGAGGTTTGAGTGAAGTAATGTGTGAAGGAACCTCTGTGCCCCCTATATGTTAGGATAGTTGTCGTGTGGATGATATTATGTTCTTAGAAAGGTTGTGTCTACACGATGGCAAAAAGAGTGTTCACAAACGAATATAAAAGGCAGATATTGGAGCAGCTGCTTCCTCCAAATAATAAGACTGTGCCTGAAATCGCAGCTTCAGAAAACATCCCTAAAACAACTATATATAACTGGGTAGCCAAGGCACGTAAAGATGGGCAGATTATCCCCAATAACAGCAACCCCTCAAATGATGGCAAGTGGAATGAGCTAGATAAGTTGCGAATTGTAATCGAGGCTTCCTGTAGGCTCATCGGCCAATATCAGTTCACAAGGCTTAATCAGAAGCCTGGCAATGGCAATCCTCTGTTGTTCCCCGCCGGAACACTTGTATACCTTTTGGTTCTCAAATCCCTTGAGTCCTACCTCTTCCAAGGCATTTTTAATTAATGCATCCTCATCGGGAATGAACGGGATCGTAGATACGGAACAGACTGCTTGGTGCTGAATGCTCGATTACCATGTTGGGAGTGAAGGGTATCATTATACAGAATAGTCATTTTTTTTACTAGAAGCGTACAGATGAGACAGTCAAATGTTTATTTCACGGGGCTTCAAATGAGGGAGGCATAGGCAATATGCGAGATTACAGTGTATTTGACATCGTAGGCCCTATAATGATTGGGCCCTCTAGCTCTCACACCGCTGGTGCGGCAAGATTGGCCAAGGTGGCAGCTACCATTGCAGACGGAAAAATTATTAAGGCTGAGTTTTTGCTGCACGGCTCTTTTGCAGAAACATATAAAGGTCACGGTACAGACAAGGCTTTAGCCGCTGGCATTTTGGCTATGGAACCCTGGGATGAAAGATTGAAGGACTCATTTGAAGTGGCAGCTGAGGAAGGAATAGAAATTATCTTTACTCCCACTGATCTAGGAGAAGTGCACCCGAATACAGTTAAATTTATTCTTACCAAAGACGATGGCAGTGTGGCAAACATTACAGGCTCTTCCATTGGCGGAGGCAATATACTTATTTTTGATATTGATGGACAAGAAGTCTCTTTTACTGGCAAATATCCGACCCTCCTAGCCCAATACAGGGACTTGCCAGGCGTAATATCAAAGGTGTCTTCTGTTTTGTATGAAGAGAACATCAACATAGCCAACATGCGTGTTTACCGAAATGGAAAGGGAAAGACGGCAACAATGGCGCTGGAAGCTGATAGTATCATTACGGAAACGGTCACGGAAAAAATTAGAAGCATCAAAGAAATGAATAGTGTACAATCCATTAATCCTATTGTGGAGGGGGTATTTTAGTGTTTGCTGCAAGCGGAGAAGAATTAGTGAGAATATGCAACGATAATCACATTCCCATATGGGAATATGCCATACGCGAAGAAGTCATACGAAGCGAAGCCAGCAGATCAGATGTAATAGAAAATATGCGACGCACCCTCCATGTCATGATGGACTCCTCCACATATGCTCAGGATCAACAAGTTAGGTCAATAAGCGGTTTAATCGGTGGGGATGCATACAAGATAAAGATGTATGCAGACAAGGGCATAACGCTTACAGGTGACTTTCTCAATAGAGCAATGGCTAGAGCTATGTCCTCTTCGGAAGTTAATGCAGCTATGGGCAGAATTGTGGCATGCCCCACAGCAGGTTCCTGCGGGATTCTGCCGGCAGTTATTTTGTCGGCGGGGGAAAAACTCAAAAAAGCTAAAGATGAATTGTTAAATGCCTTGTTTACCGCGGCAGGAGTAGGAATTATTATTGCAAAGAATGCCACCCTTGCTGGGGCCGAAGGAGGCTGTCAGGCAGAATGCGGTTCGGCAGCTGCCATGGCATCGGCGGCAGTTGTGGAAATGATGGGGGGAACTCCTGAACAGGCTTTAAATGCAGCGGCAATAGTTATTAAAAACATACTAGGTCTTGTCTGTGATCCGGTGGCGGGTTTGGTTGAAGTCCCTTGCGCCAAAAGAAATGTTGCCGGTACTGTCAGTGCCTTGACTACCGCAGATCTGGTGATGAGTGGGGTATCCAGTAAAATCCCCTTCGACGAAGTCGTTGGGGCAATGTACAAAGTAGGAAGACAGATGCCTGTAGAGCTTCGGGAAACTGCTCAGGGCGGAATAGCCATAACACCTACAGCATTAAAATTCAAAAAAGAAATATTCAAAGATTAGTCCTTGACCAAGGGATGGGGGCTTTAACCCAGGGTGTAGCCAGGGGGGATGGTGCTTGAAAGGAAAGCTGGGAAAGAGAGTTATGCAGGAACTAGTAGTTGACGGCATAAAAATCTCTGTAGAAAAAAAGAAAATAAAAAATGTGTATATCCGCGTTACTCCGCCTATTGGGCAAGTAAAAATAACTGCTCCCCTCTCGGTTTCAGAAGATGCTATCTGTAAATTCGTATCTTTCCGTAGCCGGTGGATCCATAAGCATCAGCAGAGATTTTTACAGCAGCCGGTTTCGGCCAAGGTAAAATATCTTAACGGAGAAAACCTCCTTTTGTGGGGGCAAAGCTATCCCCTGGAGGTTGTCTGTAGCGGGAGGAATGCAGTTACTTTTGCTGACCAGAAAATTGTGCTCCAAGTGAATAATGCCAGCACCCAGCAATGTGAGGCTGTTATCAATGAGTGGTACAGGGAGACATTAAAGGCGGCCATTCCCCTTGTGCTGGCAAAGTGCGAAAGGATTGTAGGCGTTAAAGCAGGGGAATCGCGAATTAAGAATATGCGCACCCGGTGGGGGACGTGCAATATTCAAGAGAGAAGAATCTGGGTCAACCTGCAACTAGTTAAGAAGACACCAGAAGGCCTGGAGTATGTTATCACTCATGAACTGGTACATTTACTGGAGAAAGGTCACAACGATAAGTTTAAGGCATATATGGACAGCTTTTACCCTGATTGGCGCAGGGTAAAAGCTGGTTTAAATAATATAAGCCCTTGACCTTTTAGGGCGCGGATGGATGCCCATAATTCACGGCAGGCAAGGACGTCTAGACCCAAAGTGGGCTCATCAAGAAACAGTATCTGGGGGTCTGTGATCAAAGCCATGGCAACGGAGAGCCGTCTTTGCATGCCGCTGGAAAGATGTTTTGCTTTCTTCTTCTGCACATCTTCGAGTCCTAATTGGGTTATCACTTCCTCCGCCCTTTGTCTGGCGGATTTTTTATTTTGTCCATATAATCCCGCCGTCAGTTCCAGATTTTCAATGACCGACAAGTTGGCGGCTACGGCTGTTTCCTGGGGAGAGATGTTGATTATTTCTTTGACAGCTTGGGGCTGTGCTTTGATGCTATTGCCCAGCAGCACTGCGTCGCCCCCTGTAGGCTTAATCAGGCAAGACAACATGTTAATTGTTGTGGTTTTCCCGGCACCGTTTACACCTAAAAGGGAAAACAATTCTCCTTGCTTAATGGTAAGGCTCAGATCATCTACAGCAAGAAACTCACCGTATTTATTTGACAAGTTCATGATTGTAATCGCGTTCATTCTGCATTCCCCCTCTTTTGAGCATCGAGGATATCTCTCACAAAATCCTTTTCCTGCTCCGAGGCGTCGGAAGAGGCCATAATCCGCTGGATAATCTTGACATAGACGTCATTTTTAATAATGGCTATACCCGGGAATGGCGTATTCTCATCACCAAGGACCATCATACTGTCACCAGGCTTAATGCCAAAGAGCTCTCTGGCCTTTTTAGGAATGACAATTTGCCCTCTCTGGCCGACCTTTACTAATCCAAATAAATGCTTGCCTTCCTTCTGTATCGCCATACAATCCTCCTTTGAAATCCTTCATCCCGATATGAATTACATGAAATATCATGTCATATGTGGTGGCTAACATGTCAATAACTTTATATAAATTAGGATGGTGCTATGCAAGGTAAGCTCATTGGTCCGCTAGAGTAACACGGTAGGTTGGTATTTAGCTAGCTAAAGTTGAAAACCCCCTGCCATAGTGGATATATTAGGGCGGAGGATGATGACCCTTTGCATGCCAAAAACTAAGAACCCATTTTACAGACAATATCTTCCTTTCCTCTTGTTTAACTAAGAACTGCAGGTGCAATGCCCGTTTCGTCTCGGAATCTCGGCACTCGCCGGTTATACACTTAATTAAAAGAAATGCTAAAGGAGTATGCCAAAACCAAACTGGTCTTCCTTACCGGGCATCAATTTGATTTTTATAGCGAAATAGTAGACACCGTTTTTATTATAAAGAATAAAGGTATTATAAAGTATGATGTTGGGTCCATGGAAGGCGAAGAAAAATCTTTGGGGTGGATATATGAAAACAAAATTAAAGATGCTTAAAAATGAGGTCTTGTACTTACTCTATTCAAGATAATTTTCATTTTTTTTGTTGCGCTCATGGGAGTTCTTCTATTGAATGCATATGGTACAGTGCATGCATTAAAAAGTGCCGCCAAGCATTTTGAAAGTACCAAGCAATATTACATAAAACAGGGAGAGGACATAGAACAGGTTCTTAAACAAGATCTTAATGTTAAGCAAGAGCAAGATATAGGTGGCGGAATAGTTACGTATGTGGATAACCCGCTTCGTTATGATTTCGAAGAGGTTAGCAGAACATTAAGTCAACTGAGACCAAAAAACCTTAGCATAAGTATATTGGAAATGCTTACCTTCCTTTTCGGGCCATTTATTTTTGGGTTACTTGGTATTCTGCTATCCACCTATGATTTTAGATATAAAACAGTGAAAGTAAAAAGTTTAAAACAAAGTTGGCGTAGAAATATCCTCATTAAACAAATTGTAAATGTGGCAAGTGTCGCCGTTTTAGTGGTTGGACTGTTCTTAGTGTCAAGGGTTTTAAGTGAAGCTATATTTGCTTATGCAAAATCAACTGTCAGCAACGTAAATCAATATCCGCTGCCAGAGGATGCAGTTTTACAAAGCAGTGTTTTTACCAAACTTTTGGTCAGTATTTTCATAGGAGTTCTATTTTCTATTATAGGGTTTAGCTTCGGATTAGTATTTAAAAGCGCAACCCCTCCCATGGTAATACTTGCCGTTTATAACTTCTTTGTCCCTTCCCTCGGCAAATACGACTTGAAGAATCTTGTTTCCGTTACGGGACATAGGTTTTTTGAATTTAACAGCGATTTGTTCCGTTTGTTTCAACCTGTGAAAGTTAATAGCATTATTGCTATAGGCATCCTGCTGCTAATTGTTGCCTCCTTGGGCTTCACAAATCTGGTAATTGCAAGAAAGCAAAGTAAGTATGTTGTTTAGCGGGGAAGTAGGCCCGAATGAATAAGAAGACGGTATTTATTATTCTTAGTCTAGAGAAACATTAAAGGCAGCTATTCCTCCTGTGCTGGCAAAGTGCGAAAAGGTCGTAGGTGTTAAAGCACTGGAATGGCGGGTTAAGAAGATGCGCACCCGGTGGGGAACTTGTAATATTCAAAAAAGAAGAGTTTGGCTTAACTTGCATCTGGTCAAGAAGGCGCCTGAATGCCTAGAGTATGTCATCATTCATGAGTTGGTACATTTGCTGGAGAAAGGTCACAACGACATATTCAAAGCATATATGGATAGGTTTTATCCCGATTGGCGAAGGGTAAAATACCAGTTAAATAACCAGTTGCTTGACTAGAATGAATATCATTTAGGAGTTGCTTGCCATAGCTCTATGCCTTATCACCGCTCATTTTACTTTGAAAGGCGATCACTGCCAGTACGAAAACCGCAACGGTATAGGCCAATACCACAAGCAGGTGCGGAAGACTGTCGCTGAAGTTGCCGCCTAAGACTGTCCGTATCGCCTCGACGCTATGATAAAAGGGTAGGATATCTGCCGCTTTCTTGAAAACACCGCCGATTAAATCTAGGGGAATAAACACTCCGGATAACCATCCCGCAACATTCGTGAGCAGGGCCCCACACACTCCGCCTACCGCCTTGTCGTTCATCAGGCTACCGGCTAACAAGCCTAATCCTATATACAATAACGAGGTTATTGTTGTCACTACAATAGCAGGCAAGAGGCTTACAGAAATTTCAAGACCCCATAAGCTTGCTGCTAAAAAGGTAATTGCGGCTTGTGGCGCCGTCATGGCCAGCAATGGCAGGGTGTAGCCGATTATAAAATCCTTTGAAGTCATTGGCGATGTGAATAAGCGCATTAAGAACGACGAAGTCCGATCTTTTGATAACAGCATCCCTGCAAACAACGCCATAAACACGGTGGTTGACTCCTAGAAACTTTCCTATCAGCTTGCCATTTCCAGACAGCTTTACATGGCGGTTCTACCTGGCGTGTAACAACAAAATTAGAGCCTGCTGCATACGGTTGATGAAAGGAGGTAGTCATTATGAGACCTAAAACTCTGAATGTGTCTGTATTGTAATCTTGCTTTTAATATTAGGAGTTAATATTATGCAAACCGCAGGCGCAGATTTGTTTAATCCCAAAAAACAGGAGAGTGGTTCTAAGCCAGTTGACCAATCTAAGCAGATATATGGACCATTGAGACTTGTTGAGCCTCATGAAATTGAAGTCAATAAAGATCTTACTTATTCGAGCAGGGGAGAGAAACATCAAAGAGCAGACTTCTTACCGGGAATGTTGAATAGGAATTTTAGTGGTAAGTATTGGTTAAAGTTTAGGGCAGGATTCCCTATCGAGGTTGTTGAATATAAGCTATAAAGCAAAGTAGTGGACAAAGTTAATGTAATAATAATATAGAAAACTGGAAAGCGAATAGAAAAGGGGAACTTCACATTCGGTAGAATGAACCTCAATAAGGAGGCGAGGTTCCTCATAGAATTTATTCTTTCTTTTGATAGATGTAATCATGAAAAATTTGCCAACGCGAATATCCTGTATTTAATCACCACGGTAGCAAGTTTTGCTTGTTCACCGAATAAAAAAATGCAATAGGAGAGATATCTAATGACAATCGAAACCATTGCACAACGAATCCGTACACAACTAGAAGAGCTGAGCGCCTTTACTGCCACCCCAGGTAACGGCGTAACGCGATTCCCCTTTACGCAGGAAGCGCGTAAAGCCAGCGATTACCTCAAAACCCGTATGGAGGAGGTCGGCCTTACAGTAAGAATGGACAATTCCGGCTCGGTCATCGGTCGACTGGAAGGCCAAGTACCTGATACAGTGATGATTGGCTCACACCTTGATTCTGTGCAGTTTGGTGGCGCCTACGACGGCATTGCAGGTGTGGTGTGCGCCATCGAGGCTGTGCGGCAGATGGCCGAAAGTAACGAGAAGCCTTTCTATTCTATCGAAGTGATCGCTACTAACGACGAAGAGGGCTCACGTTTCAAATCGGGTTTATTTACAGGAAAAGTTATGGACGCGCAACTCACCGTTGAGGACATCCAGCGCTACAAGGATGCGGATGGCGTGAGTGTCTACGCTGCGATGAAAGAATATGGCCTTAACCCGGACGAGATCGCCAACCATAAGCGCACTGATATCAAGGCATTTATAGAGGTGCACATCGAGCAAGGACCGATTCTTGAGGCGGAACAGAAAGATATCGGCGTTGTCGACATTATTGTAGGTATCAAGCGGGCGCTGGTAACGGTCAATGGCCGAGCTGACCACATTGGTACCATGCCGATGAACATGCGTATGGACGCAGTGGAAGCCGCCACTAAGGTAATTGCCAACATCGGTGACCGTTCCCGGCAGTATCCGCTGGCGGTGGCCACAGTAGGTAATCTTAATGTTGCGCCCAACATCGTTAATATCATACCCAGCCAAGTCACCTACACGGTTGACTTCCGTGGCACTACGCAAGATGAGATCGATGCTCAGTACAAGGGAATGCTGGAAGACTTGCAGGCGGTGACCGTGCGGTTTCACATGAGCTTTGATGTGGCGGAAACGCTCAACGTTATACCGGTAGAACTCAGTAAGGATTTTCGCAGCTATATTAAAGAAAGCTGTACCAAACGTGGCTACTCCAACATGAATATCGTCAGTGGTGCGGGGCATGATGCGCAAGTATTTGGTGCGCGGATGCCCGCAGCAATGATTTTTGTCCCCAGTATCGGCGGACGCAGCCATTGTCCAGAAGAAAATACCGATGCCCGTACGCTTGCTATGGCGTCAAACGTTGCCTACGATACCCTGCTCCGTATCTGTGCTGAAAAGAGATTATGAAGCTGACCGTATTAACTGACAACAACACCTATATCGATCAATATTACCTGGGTGAACCGGCGGTATCCTACTTCATTGAGGACGAAGGCATCCAACTGCTATTTGACCTTGGTTACTCTGATGTATACTTGAGAAACGCCCAGAAACTTGGGATTGATCTTACAAAAGTGGATACCGTAGTGCTCTCCCATGGACACAACGACCATACCGGCGGGCTTTCGGACTTTCCCGCCCTCGAGCATAGGGTAAAGCTAATTGGCCACCCTCAGGTATTTGAGGAGAAGCGAATAGGCCAGCTTATTGTCAGTTCACCACTGCGACGCGAGCAGTTGGAAGATCGGTTTGAACTACGCCTCTCACAGGAACCGCTTGCGGTAACTCCTAACCTCACTTTTTTAGGTGAGATTGAGCGTACTAATAATTTTGAGAACCAGTCGCCCATTGGGGAGTACCGGTGTGGGTGCAATTGGCACCCTGACTATTTAATAGATGACTCTGCATTAGCCTATCGGGGCAAGGATGGCATCTCAATCATTACCGGCTGTTCCCACGCTGGCATTTGCAATATCATTGAGCACGCAAAGCAGGTGACGGGGGTACAGCGGGTGTGCAATGTGATTGGCGGATTCCATTTATTCGATGAGTATTCTGAGCAACTCCTACAGACAGTAGAATATCTTGATCGAGAAAGAATTACTTCACTCTATCCTTGCCATTGCACGTCTTTTGCGGCGCGTGCAGCTATTTACCGGAAAATTCCGGTACAGGAAGTCGGCGTCGGCCTCACTCTGGAGTGGTGACACCGAAAAATATAATCTAATATCAAGGAGGAAGGTAAACACTATGAGCAACCAAGCAGCAGCAGACACCAAAGAAAAGGTTTGCTGGAAGGAGTACAAGCTCCACATCGCAGTCTTGGTCATCATCCTGCTGGCAGAACTGGTCATCCGCAAGCAAACTATCACTTTCAGCAATGCCCAGTATGGGAGCCTCTCTATCGGATTTCAGCCGTTTGTCTTTGCCATGATTCTAGGCTTAATCGCCTACCTTGCGAAACCCATTAAGTGGGTAAAAGAAAAAGAGTCAGCGGCGGCATCTGGCACCATGCTCATATTCATTGGCCCACTGCTTGCTAAACTTGCTATCGCAAGCGGATATTCAATCAAGGCGATTATCGCCGTAGGTCCTGCCATGCTTTTGCAGGAATTCGGCAATATCGGCACGATGCTCCTCGCTCTTCCTATTGCATTGCTGCTCGGCTTCAAGCGTGAGGCGGTTGGCATGACTCACTCGATTGGCCGGGAGCAGAATATGGGACTCATTATTGATCGCTATGGCTTCGATGCCGATGAAACCCGTGGCGTTCTGATAATCTATATCATCGGTACAGTCATCGGTTCGGTAGTTATTGGGCCGCTCACCGGTATTCTGGCAAATGTCCTGCCGATTAGTCCTTTGGCCTACGCAATGGCTACCGGCGTGGGCAGCGCAGGTATGACTGCCGCTTCGCTGAGCACGCTCATTGATATGTTCCCGCAGTTTGAAACACAGATGTCTGCATATTCCAGCATGAGCAACCTCCTTACCCAAGTGGACGGTATCTATATGTCCATCCTGATTGGCTTGCCACTGTGTAACCTGCTATATAAGGTTGTTGAACCCGTCCTGGGCCGTGTTACCAAGAGAGGGCGCAGGAATGCGGAGCTTCTTAAGGAAAAAGTAAAGGAGGCTGAGTAATCATGGCAAAAATGACGATTAAGAAAGAGCATTTAAAGATGACTTCAGTGTTGGACTGGCTGCTTATGCTGCTAATCTTCGGCGTACTAACATTGATCATCAACACATTTAGCTATAAGAACCCAATTATAGAGTCAATTCCTGGTATGCTCGTCCTGATTGCTATCACCTTCGTCGGGATGCTGTTAGCAAAATTGATCCCCCTAAAAGTTCCTGCGATCATCTATATCAGCCTCATCGCATTGGTGATTTCACTGCCGGTTTGTGGTGCGGTATCTGAATTTGTGTACACCAGCACCAGCAAAATTAGCACTCTCGCTTTATGCACCGTCATCCTCGCTTATTCGGGCGTGGCAATCGGCAAGAGCTGGGCTGAATTTAAAAAGATGGGCTGGAGAGGTATTGTTGTAACTCTGTGCGTCATTCTCGGCACCTTCCTCGGCTCGGCTCTAATAGCACAGTTTGTGCTTAAGATGCAGGGTATCATTTAACGCGAACTCGCAAAAGCTCGAAGATCTCTTACATTCTGTTCAACTAAGCAGCTATTCTAGTATAAGGCGGTATCCGAATGTTATTTCGGATGCCGCCTTTTTGAGGAACACCTAAGACACCACCCGCGATTCAAGGTTCAGCTTCTAGATGTCAGGGTTGCCTATTTTAGAACTTGCAGGAGCGAGTGGGGGAGTAAGTGCAAAAAGACCGGACCCTGCATTAAATTATAGCCATTATAATACCCAAAATAAAATACAGTTTAAATAGCAGGATTTTGGCTTACTATGTAGAATTATAATCCTAAAGACACTAGCATGAACTGGCTTACTTCGGCCAAACAGCTTGACCCCCTAGCACCAATGGTCTATGATTATCCACGTAGCGTTCTAACTAATAATGCTGTCTCGTATAATATCGGGAATATGGCTCGAAAGTCTCTACCAGACAACCGTAAATTGTCTGACTACGAGGATTTACCCGGTTTTTCATCCAGGTGTTGCAGCATATTAATATGCTGTATTTAACTATGGAAGAAATCCAGGCGGGTAGGTTGTCTAGTCACCTTGCCTCCCTGGATTTTTCTTTATACCAATTATAGGAGGGAAAAGAATGGGTTTTTTTGAAAGGTTTTTTAAGCTAAAAGAGCACGGCACTAACCCAAGGACTGAACTTATCGCTGGTATCACCACTTTTATGACCATGGCCTACATTATCTTTGTCAACCCAATGATTCTATCTAATGCAATTGATACTCCCCATGCATTTGCAGCAATTATGACAGCTACTATTCTTTCCGCAGCATTTACCACAATATTGATGGGCTTGGTTACTAACTATCCCTTTGCCCTGGCCAGCGGCATGGGCCTCAACGCTTTCTTTGCCTTCGTGATAGTAATTGGCATGGGGGCGCCCTGGCAGGCAGCCTTTGGGGCTACCGTTATCTCCGGTACTGTTTTCTTCATTCTGGCTGTAACTGGAATTGTCGACTGGATGGACAAGGCTATTCCCAGCTCATTGAAAAAAGCAGTGGCTGCGGGCATCGGCTTATTTATCGCCCTCATAGGCCTCATTAACGGGGGAATCATTACAGGCAGTACGGCTACAACTGTAACTTTGGGAAACCTGGTCTCGCCCCCTGTTTTCCTTGCAGTGCTTGGCCTGATTATTACCGCTATTCTCATGGCAGCCAAGGTCCGCGGCAGCATCCTTCTTGGCATTTTAATCACCACCATCCTGGGCTGGTTCTTCCCCAGCGCAGACGCCTATGCAGCCGGCGCTCCCTTTATCGGCTGGTTCTTTGGCACTGGCACCGCGACAGTAACTCCTATCCCCACCGGTATCAAAAGCTTTATCGACCTGAACATAGGCAATAACTTTAAGGCCCTGGGAGAAATCGCTTTTAAACTTGATTTCTTGGGCGCTCTTAAACTGGGCTTCATCACCATCTTTACTTTAGTTTTCGTTGACCTCTTTGACACCATGGGCACAGTCCTGGGCACCGGCGCCCGGGCAGGTTTCCTGGATGAAAAGGGCCGCTTGCCAAAAATCAAGCAAGTTATGATGGTCGACGCTTTCGGCACCGTCTTCGGCGCTTTGCTGGGCACTTCCACCGTCACCACTTATGTTGAAAGCACCGCCGGGGTCGCTGAAGGCGGCCGCACAGGCTTAACTGCATGCGTAACTGGCATCCTCTTCCTGCTGGCCCTGTTCTTCACACCCCTGGCCATGATGATCCCCAGCGCTGCCACCGCCCCTGCTTTGATTATCGTCGGCGTGCTGATGATGGGCGCAGTTACCGGCATCAACTTTGATGATTTCACTGAAGCCTTCCCGGCCTTCCTGACCATCGCCTTCATGCCCTTTACCTACAGCATCGCCAGCGGCATCGCCATTGGCTTCATCTCCTACCCGATCGTCAAGCTGGTCTCCGGGAAAGCTAAAGAAGTCAACTGGTTCATCTACGTATTGGCAGCAATCTCCCTGATTCACTTCTTCCCGCAAATAATATCCTGGATATTCTAAAAAAAACGGCACCGGGGGGCGACCTCCGGTGTCGCTTTTTGGGGGACG
>DHSM01000030.1:28961-32890 GCA_002408465.1 Firmicutes bacterium UBA5286
CGCTTTTTGGGGGACGTACCTTTTTGCCGCATTTTCGACATTATGCTATTGTCTAACTACTGTCATTCCTGAGTGAGGTGAAGAATATGTCCCGGCGTGCCAGGGAACTCAGTCCTTCAGGAATTTATCACGTCATGACAAGAGGCGTCAATAAAATGGATCTGTTCTATGATGATAGGGATAGATACAGGTACTGTGAAGGATTAGATAAGGCAAAGCAGAAATTCGACTTTGCCCTGTATGCATACTGCCTGATGAGCAACCATGTGCATTTGTTGATTAAGGAAAATAAAACCTCCATCTCTTTGGTGATGCAAAGCATCGGCGTCAGATATTCCATGTACTTCAATGCAAAATACCGGAGAGTCGGACACTTATTCCAAAACCGCTTTCGTAGCGAGCCCATAGGCTCTGAGAATCAACTATTAACCTGCGCCAGATACATTCATAACAACCCCGTTAAGGCTGGGATTACTTCAAAACCCGAGAAGTACTTTTGGAGCAGTTTCCGCACCTACATTGGCCAGGCAGATGAGTCAATGCTGGATAAAAGCTTATTACTGGGAATACATGGCGGCTCGGCCGCGTTGAAGAAACACACCGAGGCTGTCAATGACGATAGTTTTATGGAGTATGGGGAAGGGTCAGAGGAAATCCTGAAGAACATCGAAGAGTTTCTGGATAAAGAGTTTGCAATAGAAGTCAGGGATATACAGTTCCTAAAAAAAATAACTCGGGACGCAGTGATAGCAGCGCTTAAGGATAACTTCGATGTTTCTGACCGCAGCTTAGCTGAGCTGTTGACTCTCACCAAGGATAAAATCCACCGGGCCTAGTTGGTGGTCTTGGATTCTTGTCGAATTTGCGACAAAAAGGTACGTCCCCGTTCCTTGACTTGTCCATTTTCCTGGAGTATGATTGGGTTGTTAATTGAATAGGCCGTATAATTCCGGGGATAGGGCCCGGAAGCTCTACCGGGCAACCGTAAATTGCCTGACTACGGGGAAAGTGTACCTAGGGTTCCCCCTTTGGGGGTCCAAGTGGTACAGGCCGTTTATTTTCGCGGCTACACCGGAGGGATAAAAGCCCAGGCGGGTAGGTTTCTCACGTGACCTACCTGCTCTGGGTTTTTTGTTTTGGTTATACTACTTTTGGAGGTGCTGTGATGCAAGTGGCGATGATTATGGGCAGCGATTCGGACTGGCCCCGGCTGGAAGCGGCCTGGGAATTGTTGAAGGAATTTGGTATCAATGTCGGCGTCAGGGTGTTGTCCGCTCATCGGACGCCGGAGGCCTGCGCTGAGTTTGTGCAGGCGGCAGAAGCAGCAGGGACACAAGTATTTATTGCTGCAGCAGGTTTGGCGGCCCATTTACCGGGAGTAGTTGCCGCATATACCCGGCGCCCAGTTATCGGGGTGCCCCTGGCAGCGGGACCTCTGCAGGGCCAGGACGCCTTGTACTCGGTGGTGCAAATGCCCCCGGGAGTGCCGGTGGCGGCGGTGGGCATCGATAACAGTCGCAATGCTGCTTTGCTGGCAGCGGAAATATTGGCTCTGTCTGATTCGAACATAGATGCCGCCCTCGTTCAGTATCGGCGGCGCCAGGCTGAAACGGTCCTGAATAAAGATGAGCAGCTGCAAGCTAAACTGGGGGCAGAATAATGATTGAACGCTATTCCCGCCCAGAAATGGCAGCTATTTGGACCCAGGAAAACAAATATAGACTGTGGCTGGAAGTAGAAATTCTAGCCTGTGAGGCCTGGGCTCGTTTGGGCCGCATTCCCCCTGAGGAAGTGGCAAAAATCCGGGCCTCAGCTCGTTTTGATTGTCAGCGGATTGCTCAGTTGGAAGCGAGCACCCGCCACGACGTAGTAGCCTTTACCCGCTGTGTCTCCGAGAGCCTGGGACCGGAATCCCGCTTTGTTCATTACGGCCTCACTTCCTATGATGTTGTGGATACCGCCGCCAGCTGCCAGCTGGTGCAGGCAGTAGACATCATTGATGCAGGCCTGGAAGGGCTGCTGGCAGTGCTCCGACGCCAGGCCGACAAATACCGGCACACAGTAATGATGGGGCGCACCCACGGAGTCCATGCCGAACTGACCACCTTAGGCTTGAAATTTGCTCTGTGGTATCAGGAGTTTTTACGCCAGCGCCGGCGGTTGGCCCAGGCCCGCAAAGATATTGCTGTGGGCAAGCTTTCGGGAGCAGTGGGCAGCTTTGCCAACATTCCCCCGGAAATAGAAGAGTATGTCTGCGCCAAACTGGGGCTGGAACCGGCGCCGGTGGCCACTCAGGTGCTGCAGCGGGACCGGCATGCCGCCCTGTTGAGCACTTTGGCCCTGATAGGCGCCTCGATTGAGAAGGTGGCCCTGGAAATCCGCAATCTCCAGCGCACTGAAACCAGAGAAGTGGAAGAACCATTCTACGCCGGGCAAAAGGGCTCTTCGGCCATGCCTCACAAGCGCAATCCTGTGACTTGCGAGCAGTTGTGCGGTCTCGCCCGGGTCCTGCGGGGCAATAGTATGGCTGCTTTAGAGAATGTTGCCCTTTGGCATGAGCGGGACATTTCTCATTCTTCGGTAGAGCGGATAATTTTCCCTGACAGCACCACTCTGGTGGACTACATGCTGCACCAGCTGACCAGGGTTCTTGCCGACCTCCATGTCTACCCCCGGCAAATGGAAGCCAATATAAATTTGGCCAGGGGCCTCAACTATTCCGGCGCCGTGCTTTTGGCCTTGGTGGATAAAGGGATGAGCCGGGAACAGGCCTATGATCTCGTGCAAAAAACGGCCATGGGCGTGTGGCAGGAAGGGGGGCACTTCCGGCAAGCCCTGGGGCAGCAAGCAGGACTGGCAGAAATTCTTTCAGATAAAGAACTAGATGAAATCTTTAACTATGCACGCCTGTTGGCCAGGGTGGATATGGTTCTCCACCGGGCCGGCATTGGCAAAAAGGATGGGGAAGAATGATTAAGCAAAAAATGTTGCATGAGGGCAAGGTTAAATCTATTTGGACCACCGATGATCCCGAAATCTGCATTGCTGAGTTCAGCGACCGGATTACTGCCGGCGACGGACTGAAAAAAGCGGAATTGCCAGGGAAGGGAGTTTTGCTGAACAAAATCTCATCACTGCTCTTTGCCCGCCTGGCCGCAGCCGGCGTCCCCAGCCACTTTATTCGGGCCATCGACGACAGCTCAATGCTGGTGAAGAAGGCCCAGTTGCTGCCTCTGGAGGTGGTGGTGCGCAACCGCACCGCCGGCAGCATTTGCCGGCGCCTGGGGCTGGCGCCAAATCTGATCATCGAGCCGCCTTTAGTAGAATTCTACTGGAAAAATGACGCTTTCCACGATCCCCTGCTCATTAGGGAACACATTGCCATGCTCAACCTGGTCAACGATGAGCAGTATGCAGAAATAGTGAAGCAGGCCCTGGCTGTAAACCAGGTGCTGACCAAAGTCTTTGCCCAGGCGGGCTTGGACCTGGCGGACTTCAAGCTGGAATTCGGACTTTCCCAGGGCCAGGTGCTGCTGATTGATGAAATTTCCCCTGACACCTGCCGGCTGTGGCTGGCGGGGACCACCCAGGGTTTAGACAAGGACCGTTTTCGCAATGATACAGGCGATGTCCTGGAAGGTTACCGGGAAGTCCTAAAACGCCTTTTGGCAACAGAAAAATAGCGAAGGAATGGAGACAGTAGAAATGAAGATTTGGCAAAAGTATGGCCTGAACAAGGAAGAATACGACGCCATCCTGGAACAGATGGGCCGGGAACCTAATGAATTGGAACTTGCCCTCTTTGGCGTCATGTGGTCGGAACACTGCTGCTATAAACATACCCGTCACCTGCTGAAGGAACTCCCCACCCAAGGACCCATTGTCGTTCAGGGCCCTGGCGAAAACGCCGGAGTTATTGATGCCGGGGA
>DHSM01000030.1:33134-34672 GCA_002408465.1 Firmicutes bacterium UBA5286
GCAAGGCCTTTCGCCCTCATAAACTCTTTGCGCCTGGGCACCCTCGACTCAGAGCGCAACCGCTGGCTGCTGCGGGGCATTGTCGACGGCATGGCCGACTATGGCAATTGCCTGGAGGTTCCAACCGTCGCCGGCGAAATCTATTTTGATTCCTGCTATGATAATAATCCCCTGGTCAATGCCATGTGCATTGGCTTAGTGCCTTTGCAGAATCTGACAAAAGGCACTGCCGCCGGACCGGGCAACCGGGTATTGGCGGCAGGGGCCCGCACCGGCCGGGAAGGCATTGCCGGGGCAGCTTTTGCTTCTGCCGAACTGGCGGAAGAAACCTCTCCCGACATTTCCGAAATGCAGCCGGGGGATCCTCAGGCTGGGAAAAAGCTGATGGAGGCATGCCTGGAGCTGGCAGGGCACCCTGATGTAGTTGGCATTCAGGATATGGGCGCCGCCGGTCTCACTTCTTCCAGCTGCGAGATGGCCTTCCGGGGCGGCTGCGGTATCGAAATGGAATTGTCCCTGGTGCCCACCAAGGAAGAGGGTATCACTCCCGTTGATCTCCTGCTTTCTGAATCTCAGGAACGGATGCTGGTGATAGTAAAGCCCAGCGGGGTCAAGGCGGTACAGGAAGTTTTCCAGCGCCATGGCCTGGAAGCTGCAGATATCGGTGAAGTGACAGGGGGCAAAGATCTGGTGCTCCTTTGGGAGGGCCGGGAAGTAGGGCGAATCCCTGCCGCCTCTTTAGCCGACGGCGTTCCCCGCCGCAACCCCAGCAAACGCGCTCCAGAGCCTGCACCTGTAAATGACTCCTGGAAGCACCTGCCCCAACCCGAGTATGATAAGGCATTGTTAAATCTCCTGGCCAGCCCCAATATCTCCAGCCGGGCTTCCCTCTGGAGCCAGTTTGATTACCTGGCCGGCGGCAATACTGTCCAAGGTCCGGGGACCAGCGCCGGGGTGCTGCGGCTTCCCGGCAGCAAAAAGGGCATTGCCGCTGCCGTTGACTGCAACAGCACATACTGTGCCCTGAACCCCCGGGAGGGGACAAAGAGAGCAGTGGCGGAGGCCGCCCGCAATGTGGCTTGCACCGGCGCCAAACCGGCTGCCGTTACCAACTGCCTGAACTTCCCAAGCCCCGAAGTGCCTGAACAGTATTGGGCCCTGGCTGAATCCATTGAAGGCATGGCCGAGGCCTGTCGGGCGCTGAACACGCCGGTAGTAAGCGGCAATGTCAGCCTGTATAACGAAGGCGGCGGAGTTGCCATCAACCCCACCCCCGTCATCAGCATGGTGGGACTTGTGGAAGATGTGGAAAAGACTTGCACCATTGCCCCCCAAAAGGGGCAGACTCTCGTCCTGCTAGGGAAAATCCAGCCTCTGCCCGGCGGCAGCGAGTATTTGCGGCAGGCAGCAGGGAGCAGCACAGGCGCCGCCCCGGCGGTGGATTTAGAGCTGGAAGCCGCATTGTGCCGGCTGCTGCCGGCGGCAATTAACCAAGGGCTCATCAAGGCTGCCCATGATGTCAGTGAAGGCGGCATCGC
>DHSM01000030.1:34871-35165 GCA_002408465.1 Firmicutes bacterium UBA5286
ATACGCGCCCAGATTTTTGGTTGTTCTCAGAATCTCCCGGCGCCGTTGTTGCAGCCGTTGAGGAAGAGCAGCTTGCAGCCCTAAAAGCTTTGGCGGCCAAGGAAGGCATCCCCGTAAGCCTGCTGGGCAGCGTCAGCGGCGACGCTTTTGTCATCAAGGATTTAATTCAGCTGCCCTTGGCCAGGCTGGAGGAAGCCTGGGCAGGGATATTGCCCGAGGTGTTTCTCGGTGAATAGGCTGATTTACGAAGAGTGCGGAGTCTTCGGCATCTGGCTGCCGGGGAAAGAAGCTGTG
>DHSM01000030.1:35504-41078 GCA_002408465.1 Firmicutes bacterium UBA5286
GCCCAGCCTCTGACCTTCAGCGGCCGCTTAGGCCCCATGGCCCTTGCTCATAACGGCAACTTGGTCAACTCCCCGGAAATTCGCACCCAATTGGAACAACAGGGTTCTATATTTCAGACCAGCACCGACAGTGAGGTGGTTGCCCATTTGCTGGCCAGGTCCACAACTACGGACCTGGACGGGGCCCTGGTCTCTGCCCTTGGCCAGGTGCGGGGGGCATACGCTATGCTGATCCTCACCCCTGACCGCCTCTTGGCCATACGCGACCCCCATGGCATCCGCCCTCTGGTCCTGGGCAAGTATAACGGGGGGTGGGTGGCGGCCTCGGAAACCTGCGCCCTGGATACTGTAGGCGCTGATTTTATCCGCGAAGTGGAACCTGGCGAAATGGTCTCCCTGAGCAGCGCCGGGCTTCAATCATTTCCCCTCTTCCCTCCGCGGAAACAGGCCTTTTGTATATTCGAATATATATATTTTGCCCGCCCCGACAGTGTTTTTGCCGGCCGCAACGTGCACATGGTGCGGCGGGAGATGGGCCGGGCCCTGGCCAAAGAGTCCCCTGCTGATGCAGATATCGTCACCGGCGTCCCCGATTCCAGCCTTTCGGCGGCGGCAGGCTATGCAGAAGCTGCAGGCTTGCCCTATGAGACCGGCTTGATTCGCAACCGTTATCTCGGCCGGACCTTTATTCGGCCAAACCAAAAACAGCGGGCCCGGGGAGTGGCCCTCAAGCTCAACCCCATTCGGGGGGTAGTTGACGGCAAAAGGGTGGTCCTTGTGGATGATTCCCTCATCAGGGGCACCACCAGTCTGAAGATAGTGCAGATGCTGCGCCAGGCCGGGGCGAAGGAAGTGCATCTTCGGATTGCCTCTCCCCCCATAACCCATGGCTGCGGCCTGGGAATAGATACTAAAGATGAGTTGATTGCCGCCCGGATGAGCCCCCGGGAGATTGCCGAATATGTTGGCGCCGACAGTCTGGAATACCTGTCCAGCGAGAGCATGGTAGCAGCCACAGGTTTTAAGGCGTGTGAAGTCTGCCTCGGCTGTTTTGAAGGCACTCACCCCGTCAGGAGGGAAGACTAATGGAAAAACTTACTTATAAAGAAAGCGGCGTCGATGTAGCCGCCGCTGACAAGCTCATTGGCGATTACGCCGCCCTGGCCCGGTCGGCCAATACAGAACATATTTTGTCAGGAATCGGAGGGTTCGCGGGGTTTCTCTCTCTCCCCGGGGGCTATGAAAAACCGGTGCTGGTGGCCTGCACCGATGGCGTCGGCACCAAGCTGCGCCTGCTCATAGATAGAGGCCTGGCCAGAACCGCCGGCAAAGATGCCGCTGCCATGTGTCTAAATGATTTGGCCACCTGCGGCGCTCAGCCCCTGTTCATGTTGGACTACCTGGCCGTGGGCAAGCTGGAGCCTGAAATTGCCCGGGAAGTGGTGGCGGGTTTCGCCGACTACTGCCGTCGGGCAGATTGCGCCCTTTTAGGGGGAGAGACTGCGGAGATGCCTGGCTTCTATCCTCCAGGGGATTACGATATCGCCGGCTTTGCCGTCGGTGTCGTCGATGAGACAAAAATCGTCGATGGCAGCCGCTGTCAAGCCGGGGACGTAATAATAGGTCTTGCCGGTTCCGGAGTCCACAGCAACGGTTTTTCTCTGGTGCGGATGCTCCTTGACCGGGGTCTCATCAGTCTAGATATGGACTGCGCCGGCGTTCCCCTGAGCCAGGCTCTGTTGCAGCCCACCCGGCTGTACTTGCCCCTGGCCCAAAGCCTGGCAAAATTGCCGGGAGTAAAGGCCATGGCCCATATTACCGGCGGCGGTTTGCCCGGCAATGTCGGCCGCACCGTTGCCAAAGATTTGGATACCGTTATCGACGGGGCCAGCTGGCCGCTGCCCCCGGTCTTTGAGATCATTGCCGGGACGGGAGTGCCCAGGCAGGAGCTGCTTGCCACCTTTAACATGGGCATCGGCTATACTGTTATTTCTGACCCCGACCAGGCAGATTCAGTAAGGGAGCTTTGCAGCAAAGAGGGAATTGAAACCTGGAAAATCGGACATTTGGTCGAGGGTTCCGGCCAGGTAAAAATCAATGACTAAGTATCGGCTTGCTGTTCTGGCCTCGGGGGAGGGCACCAATCTCCAGGCCCTGATTGATGAAGTGCATTTCCCTGGCATCGCTAACATTGTATTGGTACTCTCAGACAAAGAGGGAGCCGGGGCTATTGGGCGGGCCCGGACTGCAGGAATAACCGCCGTCCCCCTGCCTCCCCTGCCTGGGGAAGGGCGCAAGCTTTACCATCAGAGGGTGGCAGGGGTTGTGCAGCAAGCCAGCTCCGACCTGGTGGTGCTGGCAGGATACATGCGCCTGCTGCCTTCGGAGTTTGTGGCGCAAATGCCCCCGATCATTAATGTGCATCCCTCGCTGCTGCCAGCCTTTCCCGGTCTCGATGCCCCGGCCCAGGCTTTGGCCTACGGGGCCAAGATCAGCGGCTGCACCGTGCACCTGGTGGATCAGGGCATGGATACGGGACCGGTCATCAGCCAACGGGCATTGCCTGTTCTGCCTGAGGATACGCCAGACAGTTTGCATAACCGGATTAAGTTCCTGGAGCATGCGGCCCTTGTCCAGGCAGTGACGGCCTTTGCTTCGGGCCAGGTGGAAATTCACTACAGAAATATTCAGTTCAAGGAGGATAATCATGGTAATAAGACGGGCGTTAATCAGCGTATATGATAAAAGCGGCCTGGCGGACTTTGCCCGGGCCTTGGATAAAATGGGAGTGCAGCTGATCTCTACAGGCGGCACTGCCCGCTGCCTGGCGGAGGCGGGGTTGGCAGTGACAGCAGTCCAGGATGTGACTGGCAGTCCCGAAATGCTGGGGGGACGGGTCAAAACCTTGCATCCCCGGATCCATGGGGGGATTCTTGCCCGCCGCGATGATCCCAACCAGCTCAAAGAACTGGCGGACCAGGGCATCGGTCCCATCGATATGGTTGTGGTCAACCTCTATCCTTTTGAGCAAACGGTAGCAGATCCCGAATGTACGCAGGAACGGGCTCTGGAAAATATAGATATCGGCGGCCCCACCATGCTGAGGGCCGCGGCCAAAAACTTTCCGGCTGTAATCCCCTTGTGCAGTCCCCAGGATTATCAAGAGGTAATTGAGATTCTGCGCCGGGAGGGGGACCTTTCCCAGGGCCTTCGCCAAAGGCTGGCTGCCAAAGCTTTCTCCCATACCGCTGCCTATGATGCCGCGATTACTGGCTGGCTGCAAAAAGATGAGTTCCCCGAGAAGCTGGCTCTGGTCCTGGAGCTGGGCTCTCACCTGCGCTACGGGGAAAACCCCCACCAGCAGGCGGCCCTGTATAAACTGCCCGCTCAGCCTGATTCTCTGGCCTGGGCCCAGCCTCTTCAGGGCAAAGAACTGTCCTATAACAATTACAATGATGCCGACGCTGCCTTTGCTTTGGTCTCAGAATTTGATGGACCGGCGGCAGTGGCTGTCAAGCATGCTGTTCCCTGCGGCGTGGGGCTGGGAAAATCTCCTGCCCAGGCTTTTACCAGGGCCAGGCAGGCTGACCCTGTCTCAATTTTTGGGGGGATTATTGCTCTTAACCGCCCGGTGGATCAGGAAACTGCCTTGCTCCTAAAAGAAATCTTTCTAGAAGTTGTCATCGCTCCTGCTTTCAGCGATGAGGCCAGGGCAGTGCTGGCCGCCAAAAAGAATCTGCGCCTGCTGATTTGCCCCAACCAGCGTCCCCAAGGCCATGTATTGCGCTCCATTTCCGGGGGAGTGCTGGTGCAGCAAGCCGACGCCGGCGGCCTCTCCCAGTGGCAGGCGGCAGGCAGTGTCCAGCCTCCCCAGGGCTGGGAAGAGGATGGACGCTTGGCCTGGCTTACTGCTAAATATGCCAAATCCAATTCTATTGTCGTCAGCAAAGGTGGCATGACCTTAGGGATTGGCAGCGGCTGCACCAGCCGCATTGATGCCGCCAACATCGCCCTGGCCGCAGCAGGGGAAGAGGCCAGGGAGGCAGTAATGGCTTCCGACGGCTTTATTCCCTTCCCCGATGTGGTGGAAGCCGCAGCCAAAGCTGGCATCAGCGTAATCTTGCAGCCAGGAGGATCCAAGGGCGATGACAAGGCCATCGCCGCCGCCGATAAAGCAGGTATTGCCCTGCTCTTTACCGGCATACGCCATTTCAGGCATTAGGGGGGAAGAAAGAATGCAAGTTCTGCTCATAGGGGCAGGGGCCAGGGAGAACGCTCTCGCTGCCCGCCTGCTGGAGAGCCCCGGCTTAGGCAAGCTCTATTGGTTGCCGGGGAACGCTGCCCTGGAGGGCCGGGTAAGCAAGGTTCGGGACATCGACCCTTGCGACGGACCTGGCATCGCCACCTGGGCTCAGCGCCAGGCCATTGACCTGGCGGTAATTGGGCCGGAGGCGCCCCTCTTGGCAGGGGTATCCGATTGCCTGGAAGAGGTTGGCGTCCCCTGTTTCGGTCCTTCCCGGGCCGCCGCCCGCCTGGAGGGTAGCAAGGCCTTTGCCAAAGATCTTCTGGCCCAGGCAGGAATCCCCACGGCCAAGTATGTAAAAGTGTCTGGCGCTCAGGAGGCTCTTGAGGTCCTGGAAAAATGGGGAGCGCCAGTGGTCATTAAGGCCGACGGTCTCGCTGCCGGCAAGGGCGTGACTGTAGCGATGACCCAAGAGGAAGCCCGCAAAGCTGCTGAAGAGCTGACGGGACCGGCGGTAATCGAGGAATATCTGGAAGGCAAGGAGCTTTCTTTCATGGTTTTGGCCCAGGGCCAGGAGTTTGTGCCTTTGGCTCCCAGCCGGGATCACAAGCGGGCTGGCGACGGAGATACCGGACCCAATACCGGCGGCATGGGCGCCCTGGCCGGCTTCGGCCTCATCAGCCAGGGCCTGCAGCAGGAAATCATCTGCAAAATAATCAAGCCCACCCTGGCCGCTATGGCCAAGCTGGGGACGCCCTACAAAGGGGTGCTCTATGCCGGTCTAATGCTCACGGCCCAGGGGCCTAAAGTCCTGGAGTTCAACGTGCGCTTCGGGGACCCGGAAACCCAGGCCATCCTGCAGCTGTGGGAAGACGATTTGCTGGAAGTCTTGAACCCCATTGCCCGGGGCGGCATGCCTAAGGGGCTCCTTTGGTCCCGGGACTGGGCGGTCAGCCTGGTTTTAGCATCAGGAGGGTATCCTGGGTCTTACGAAACCGGCTACAAAATCCAGGGGCTGGAGGAAGCCCTGGAATATGCCCTGGTCTACCAGGCCGGCACCAAATTGACCCAGGGAGAAATCGTCACCGCCGGCGGCCGGGTAATTACCCTGGCAGCCAAGGGCAGCTTGGAACTGGCCCGGGAAAAAGTCTATACTGCTGCCGCTAAAATCCACTTCCCCGGCATCCACTACCGCCGGGACATCTAACACCGGGGACGGGACTTTTCGTAGCGCCACGCCGGGACAGACCCTTGCTCGCAGAATCGCAATATCGCGGCAAGTTTTCTACTGCTATACTCTATAATTGTCCAAAGGCCTTCGGGCCTTTTTT
>DHSM01000030.1:41283-42458 GCA_002408465.1 Firmicutes bacterium UBA5286
TTTAATTCTCCAAAGATTGGGGAAGACTAAGGGGAGTCTATTCCAAAAGGAGGAAGAAAAATGGCACTGCAATGGTTCAGAGTTCCAAAGGATATTGTGTTTGGTGAAGGAAGCCTATCTTACTTGGCTGAACTGAAGGGGAAGCGGGCTACCCTGGTAACCGGCGGCAGTTCGATGCACAGATTCGGGTTCTTGGATGAGGCCAGGGCTCACTTAAACAAGGCAGGATTGGAAGTAGATATTATCGACGGTGTCGAGCCTAATCCCTCCATTGAAACAGTGATTAGCGGCGGAAAGAAGCTGGCGGCCTTTGCTCCTGACTGGATTGTCGCCATCGGCGGCGGCTCCGCTCTGGATGCAGCAAAGATAATGTGGGTCTACTACGAGCACCCTGAAACCAAGTTTCAAGACCTGGTTGAATTCAGATTCCCGAAGTTGCGCCAAAAGGCAAGGTTGATTGCCATACCTTCTACCAGCGGCACAGCTTCTGAAATAACCGCCTTTTCAGTAATCACCAATCGGGCTAACCACATTAAATATCCCCTGGTATCCTACGAGATTACTCCGGATATCGCCATTTTGGATCCTCTCTTACCGGCGAAAATGCCTGCTCACATTACTGCCAACACGGGCATGGATGTTTTGGCTCACGCCGTGGAGGCATATGTTTCTACCAACTCTACCAGCTACACAGATCCTCTGGCTTTGGAAGCGATACGCCTGGTCTTCCGCCAGCTGCCGATAGCCTACCGGGAGCCCGCAAACATGCAGGCCAGGGGAGATATGCATAACGCATCCACCATTGCCGGAATGGCATTTACCAACGCTTCCCTGGGAATAATCCACAGCCTGGCCCACAAAATTGGCGGCGAGTTCGGTGTGTCTCATGGCCTTGCCAATGCCATTCTCATGCCTTACATTGTTGACTACAACCGCCGAGAAACTCAAAAATACAACCAGATCGAAGCTCAGCTGGGAATCAAAAATCTGGCCGATGCCCTGCGAGATTCGAATTTGAAAGTAGGCATCCCCCTTCGGTTCAGGGAGGTAACTGAGGTGGATATCAGCGAAGAGCGATTTGCTGAGGCCCTGGACCGGATGAGCAAAAATGCCTTTGCCGACCCCTGTACCTTGACGAACCCTCGGCCCACAAGCCCCGAAGATATTCGGGAAAT
>DHSM01000030.1:42878-43734 GCA_002408465.1 Firmicutes bacterium UBA5286
CAGGTAAAAAAGAAAATTAGTTATGATCTCTATGCCTTCTGTTTGATGAGCAATCACAATCATCTGTTACTTAAAGAAGCCAACACCAATATTTCTAAGATAATGGCCAGCATCAATATACGTTATTCCATGTATTTCAATCGAAAATATAGCAGGGTTGGCAGCTTATTTCAAGAACGCTTTCACAGCGAACCAATTGAGTCAGAAAGACAACTGTTGACCTGTGCCAGATATATTCACAACAATCCAGTCAAAGCTGGCATTGTTAAAAGTCCGGGGGAATACCGTTGGAGCAGCTATCATGATTATCTTGACAACTCTGGGGAACCATTATTGAACACAGAATTCTTGTTCAATCTCTTTGGGCTGGACTCGATTTTGGCCCGCAGTAAGTTTATTAGTTATACCGCTGAGTCCAATGATGACTCATATGTTGATTGTGAACCTGAAAAATCAGAGGAAGACGAGCTGAGAAAGCAGATTGAACGACTGGTCAGAACACAGTTCAATCATGATTTGTCTCACATTAGCAGTATGGACTACAATAGGCGAAAGGAAATTATCGCATATATTGTCGCAAATTCATCTCTGTCTTATGCACAACTGGGCCGAATCCTAAATCTAAGCAAGTATTCTATCTATCGTGCATGCAAAAAAACTGGAGAGCAGCAGAAACAGGTAAATGATTAGCCCGCCATGAAAAGCCCCGTCCCTGGCGTGGCGCGTGTATCACGCTTTTGTCCTTCCTTTCATATGATGAATGAGAATCGATGGAAGGGAGGTTTAAATTTAGTATGGATGAAAGAATTCAAAGCGATTGCTGTCAGTGGATAAATAAACAGGAAATCGGCGCACG
>DHSM01000030.1:44162-74276 GCA_002408465.1 Firmicutes bacterium UBA5286
CGGTTTGGAGTGAGCCTCAATGCCTTGATTGCCGCCAATCCCCACATTACCAATCCGGACCTGATCTTCCCCTGTGATGTCCTCTGTGTTCCCGGCGCTCCGCCACCTCCGCCCCCGTGTCGTATCCCAGCTTCCTGCCCGCCAGGTTTCCAGGGCAGGTACACCGTTCAGCCAGGCGATACCATGTTCTTTATTGCCCAGCGGTTTGGAGTGAGCCTCAATGCCCTGATTGCCGCCAACCCCCATATCACCAATCCCAATGAGATTTTCCCCTGTGATGTCCTTTGTGTGCCCGGCGCTCCGCCCTGCCGTATCCCAGCTTCTTGCCCGCCAGGCTTCCAAGGCAGATATACCGTTCAGCCAGGGGACACCATGTTCTTTATTGCCCAGCAGTTCGGGGTGAGCCTAAACTCCCTGATTGCCGCCAACCCCCATATCACCAATCCCAATGAGATTTTTCCCTGTGATGTTCTCTGTGTTCCCGGCGCTCCGCCACCTCCGCCCTGCCGCATCCCAGCTTCTTGCCCGCCAGGTTTCCAAGGAAGATATACCGTGCAGCCCGGCGACACCATGTTCTTTATTGCTCAGCGGTTTGGAGTGAGCCTCAATGCCCTGATTGCCGCCAACCCACATATCACAAATCCAGCGATTATTTTCCCCTGTGATGTGCTCTGCGTTCCCGGTCCCATTCCCCCACCTCCGCCTTGCCGCATCCCCGCCAGTTGTCCTCCGGGCTTCCAAGGCCGCTACACCGTGCAACCCGGCGATACCATGTTCTTTATTGCTCAGCGGTTTGGAGTGAACCTCAATGCCTTGATTGCCGCCAATCCCCATATCACCAATCCCAACCTGATTTTCCCTTGTGATGTGCTCTGTGTGCCCGACCCACGAGAGGATATGCACACTGATAATGGGGAAGAAATAACAGTCGAATAGCATAAAGTTTAAATGAGGTCAGGCCGCGTCTTTTGACGCGGCCTGACTAACATATCGCCAGTCATTCTTGTGGAGATTCCGTCAAGATTCTGTAACAATCGCAAGATAATACAACGAAATCGCAATTTCAATAAAGCGGCTGCTCCTGCATCCTAGTATGCTTGATGTATATGAAAAGAAGGAGGTAAAGAATTTTGGATACCCAAACCAATGTTTACGTTGATCCCCAGGATGCTGAAAAGAATAAGCTTTTTGGTATTTTGGCCTACATTCCCTTCCTCTTCTTGGTTCCTCTCTTTGCTGCGCCAGATTCCAAGTTTTCCAAGTTTCACGCCAATCAAGGACTTTTGCTGACCATAGTCTCCGTTGTTCTTTGGATTGTCCAGTGGATATTGAATGCAATTATCAGGGCTATTTTCTACAGAGATCCACAAACACTGGAAGACTGGGTAAACTATGTCAATCGCGCAAGCTCTACACCCTTCCTCATTATCTTCGTCTCGCTTGTGGTATGGGCTATTGTTACCATCCTTGCAATCATCGGCATTGTCAGCGCCAACAAGGGCGAGTGCAAACCCCTGCCTGTAATCGGCAAATTCAACCTAATCAACAAATAGCATAAAAACTGCTCCCCGTAGAGGGTGAGTCTGAATGAACTACAATCCCGGAAAAATATCGGCATAGCTTGGTATGTGTTACCGGCTATGCCGATTCTTTGTTTTGGCGTGGACGCAGAAACCTGTGGGTCAAACTCACCAATGCAGTAACGATACTATGCTAAAGCTATTTAAGTCCAATTACTGCCAACGCACAGGGAAAATAAGGAACTATCTGCAATTGAATAGTAAGGCTTCTTGTGATAATGTTTAAATGTACTAAGGGCAAAACGAATTTATGGGGGGCAACTCAGGTGGTTTTTTCAAGCCTTTTTTTTCTGTGTATTTTTCTGCCGGTGAGTTTAGGCTTATATTACCTCATAAAAAACAGAACTTATCGTAATGTAATACTAATCTTAATTTCTTTGTTTTTTTATGCCTGGGGTGAACCTGTCTGGATTTCAATTCTGATTGTATCGACCTTGATAAACTGGTTTCTTGCCTTGAAAATTTCAGAAAACAAAAATAATTGGAAGGGAAAAGCCGCGTTGACGCTGTCTGTGGCCGAAAACCTTCTGATTCTTGTTTTCTTTAAATACTCAGGATTCATCGCCGAAAATATAAACCTTGTTATTGGTTCAAATATTGGGTTAGGGTCCGTGGGGCTTCCCATTGGCATATCATTCTTTACGTTTAAGATCATATCCTACACAGCGGATGTCTATAAGGGTGAGGTAAATGCGCAAAAATCGCCTTTTAAGCTTCTGCTTTACGTTTCATTATTTCATCAGATCATGGCCGGCCCTATTGTGCGTTATAAGGATATGGAGGAGGCCATTGACAACCGTGTTGAGACAGCGGAGCTGTTTAATGATGGAGTAAACCGCTTCATTATTGGACTTGGCAAGAAGGTGCTCCTTTCCAATATAGCTGCAAAGGTTGCTGTTAATTTCCTGGGAACTGACTATACAAGACTTTCGGTGCTCGGGGCATGGTTTGGCATTATTCTCTTTGCCCTGCAGCTGTATTTCGACTTTTCAGGTTATTCGGATATGGCCATTGGACTGGGAAAAATGTTCGGATTTACCTATAAGGAAAACTTCAACTATCCTTATATATCCAAATCGGCAACAGAGTTCTGGCGAAGGTGGCATATTTCCTTAGGCAGTTTTTTCAAAGATTATGTATATATTCCCTTGGGCGGAAACAGGAGATTCATGATAAGAAATCTTTTTATTATCTGGCTGCTGACGGGACTGTGGCATGGCGCCAGCTGGAATTTCATCATTTGGGGCCTTTACTTTTTTGTTTTGATTTGCGTTGAAAAACTATTCCTTAAAAAGCCGCTAGATATTATCCCGGGTATTTTCTCCCGAATATATCTCTGGGTTGCGGTACTTGTAGGGTGGGTGTTCTTTTTCCATACCGATTTAAGTCAGGCCTTCACCTTTCTTGGAATCATGTTCGGTGCAAAAAATGCCCCTTTTTCCAGCCCGGAGGTCAGTATTCATTTCTGGAACAACGCGGTATTCCTGTTGATAGCCTTTATTGGCTGTACACCGGTTTTTAAGCGGCTGAATCAAAAAATCAAATTTGGCGCCTTTGCTAAGCCGGTCTTTAATACAATGGTTTTGATCCTTTCGATTATTTTTCTCGCGGGTCAGACCTATAGCCCATTTATGTATTTTAAATTCTAAAATATGCCGGAGACGATGAATTTTATGGAGGTGCCGTTTTGAAAAAGCTAAGGATAGATTCAATCGCATTCATCGTTATACTCACAGTTCTAGGAGTTGCAAACCTACTCAACTTTAATAAGCCTGAAGTTTCAAAACTGGAAAACAGAGCCCTTAAGCAAAAACCACAATTCTCATTTTCAGAATTCATAAAAGGAAACAATGCAGAGGACTACGAGGATTATTTCAGTGATACTTTTATTCTACGGGATAATATGGTTCAATTGAGCCGTGATGTACAGCATTCCCTGCAGTTTTTAGGCCAGGATGTTTCTCTGGTTGCCTCCGAAGATGATCTTCCGGACCAAAATGGGAAGGAAACCGAAGGAGAAAGGGAAAAGCCCCCGGAAGAGGAAATAAAGAAGGATTTTGGTGACGGCCCCAATGTGGGGTACTGGCTGGTGGTGGATGGCGAGGCTGTTCAGCTTTTTAAATTCAATAAGGAGAGCTTTGAGTACTATGCCCAGGTTCTTAACAAATTCAGCCAAAAGCTAGGAAGCGATGTTAAGTTGTATTCCATGATACCTCCTACTAATGGCGAATTTTTAAAACTGAAAAAATATAAGGGAATGACCGATTCACAGAACGATGCTCTTGATTTTTTGAAGAGCAAGCTAGATGATAGTATTTCTTCTATCAATGTGTATGATGCACTCAATCGCCACACCGATGAATATATATACTTCAGGACTGACCATCACTGGACAGCTCTTGGAGCATATTACGCCTATGCTTCCTTTATGGAAAAAACAGGCCGGCAGCCCGTCGCTCTGGAAAGCTATGAACAGATAGATATTGGAGACTTTTTGGGAAGCTCCTATAAAAAGACATTGAACGATAGCCTCAAGAAAAACCCCGATCATATTATTGCCTACAAGCCTTTTACCGGCTATGAATACCTGATGTATAACAGCGGCAAAGAGAAAAAAGCTGATATCATTGATATGAAATATGCAAATAAAATTACCGATAAATACCTGGCATTTATGAGCAGCGGGGGAGCAAACTGGAGTGTGATTAAAACAGATGTCCATAACGGGGAAAAGGTATTGGTTATCAAAGACTCATTCGGTAATGCCTTTGTGCCGTTTCTGCTTCCCCACTATGAGGAAATTTACGTTGTCGATTCCCGGTTCTACAATGTTTCTACCACAGGAAATATTGTGGACTTTGTGAAGGAAAACGGAATTAATGAGGTGGTTTTCTGTATTTATATGGAGGATGTTAACTGGCATAAATTTATGAGCAGTGTTGAACATCTTCTGGGGGAATAACTGAGTGATTTATTACAAATAAACACCTGTTGAGGCCCGAGTTGCCTGTCGGCAACAAATAGCATAAAAACTGCTCCCCTCCGGGGAGCGTTTTTTTGTCCAGTATAAATTTATGGCTCCAGGATTATGAGCGTCAGATTGCGCCGGTTAGGTAGGTAGAGGCCGTGAGCATGGGGCAAGGCAATAGCCTGGGCTTGTTTCCCGGCCAGGGATAGGGGAATGTCCAGGAAATTTGCCAGGAATTCAGCAGCTTCATCCATATCCCTGACGGGCTGGCCAAAATCCAGGGAGATTGCTTGGGCGCTGTAACAGACATTGAGCTGGTCCAGCAGGGCCAAAGTGGCTTCGGCATTAGCTGCAGGCCTTAAGCGGTGCCACTGCCAGCCAAAGGGCGGCAGATACTGGCCCGGGGCCACGAGAAAGATTAGCCGGGTCTCCAATGCAAGCATGGCCATTAGGCCGTCTCTGGTCATGATCTCGCCACTGCCCAGGGCGCAGATAATTACATCCACCTGCTCCTCAATTGGGGAATGGGGCCAGACATAGGGCAAACAGGCAATATTGCCTAGGCTGCGGCTGTCGGCCTGGCGAGTCAGGCTGTCCAGGACCACAGGGTCTTTATCCAGGGCAAGCACTTTGATTACAAGGGGGGCCAAAGCCAGGGCGTAGACCCCTGGCCCGCAGCCGATATCCAGCACTGTATCCCCCTTGTTCAGCCGGGGCAATATTTGCGCCAGGATGAGGCGAGGATACTGAGAACGCTCCCCTGCCCGCAGATACCAGTCAATTGCCTTTGCACTCCAGCCTTTCATGGCTGCTGCCTTCTTAATCTGGCGGTCAGCGCTTCCACCATCTCAATGGCTTTTGTGCCGGGAAATTCCACAATCACGACTGCAGGATGAGCGCGCACCTGATCCAAGAAGGCGGTATGTTTATTTTTAAGCACACCCAGCACCGGCAAATCACTGTCCAATATGTTGAACACAGTCTGCTGAAATCTCAAGGCCTCTCTCTCGAAAATGCCCAGCTCATCCATTATTACCAGTCTGGATAAGCTCAGGGATTTTTCCAGGGACTGGCGGCCATTGTTCTCAAAGACCTGGGTGTTGCCCTGCCATTTTCCCTGGGTAAGCATGGAAATGGCGATATCATCCCAGTGTGTGTCTGATTCCAGATGGGTGACATAGGGTTCCTGTGTCAGGTCCAGGAGGCGAAAAGCCCAGGTCTCCCCATCCCGGGTCAGGCGCTGCATGGCGAAACCGCTTAGGGGAAGCCCAGCCAAATTCTTCTGGATGACAGAAGATTTGCCGCAGCGGGGGCGGCCGGTTAGAAATAATTTAGGCATAATATCCTCCGTCAGTTTCTCCTTTCTCCTGTCGGCGAAAGGATCATACCGATATATTCGGTGTGAAAGCGGAGATGTCCTTTATTTGAAAGAAAAGACAGACAAGAATGAGATTTTCCTTCACCTGGCAGGAAAATCTCATTTTGTGGAGAAATACTTATTGACAAGTTCCGATCCCTGTGGGCTAACGCTGGGGGGCTATGCCCTAGGGACGATAGGGTGCAGGTGGAAACGCCTGCGCCTCCCGGTGCGGAAAGGAACTTGTTGGTTGTCATGCAACCACGCGCCGGGCGTGGTTTTTTTCTTCGATTCATCAATTATTAGAACGGAGGGAACATATGAAAAAAACAAGTCTGTTTTTAGTGGCGTTGCTGGTTTTGGCATTGCTTGCCGGTTGTGCGAACACTCCCCCTACAGACGAACCTGAAGAATCTGCCTGGGAGTTCACCATCGGCGACAAGGATTTCACCATTGAAGGTCTCCGCAAGATGGAGAGCGTTACCATTGACCTGGAAAAGAAGGGCGAGGTCAACAGCTATACAGGCGTGCCCCTGTCAGTGCTGCTGACCGAAGCGGGGATTGCTGACTTCGAATCCCTGACTTTGGAAGCAGAAGACGGATACAGCGCCAGCATTACCCAGGAAGAAGCGCTCCATGAAAACTCCATCCTTTGTTATGCTCTGGACGGTGAAGATTTGAGCAGTGAAAAAAACGCCCCCCTGATGTTTGTTTCGGAGGCAGCGAGCACCAAGGCCTGGGTTGGCAAGTTGAAATACGTCCGGGTTGGGGAATAGGCGCTGAAAATTGCCTGGCAGACAGTCCTGTCTGCCAGGTTTACCCCCTTTCCCCTTGACCTGGTGAAATGTTTCTGCCTTGACCCGCTGTTTGCAGCCCCCGAGACCAAAGAGAGGAGGGAGGGGATGTCCTTCAGGATATTTAAGCGCTTCAGCACAATGGACTTGGTTGTCATTACAATGATGGCTGCCCTGGGCATCGCCATCAAGCCGGTGGTCACCCCTTTGGTTCAGATCATCACCGGACCGCTGCTCCTTCCCGGCGGCGTAGTGGCCGGCGGATTCTACATGCTCTGGCTGGTGCTGGGTTACGGCCTAACAGGCAATAAAACCGGCACAGCTTTGCTCATTGGCCTGGTCCAGGGCCTGATTGTAATTTTGCAGCCCTTTGCCAATCATGGAGCTTTTAGCCTCATCAGCTATGCCGCCCCGGGCTTTGCAGTAGAGTTGGTCTATCTGCTTCTAAAGGGGCCCCGCAGCCCCATTCGCGCTTTTGCCGGCGGCGTTGCCGCCAACCTCACCGGTTCCTTTCTGGTGATGACGGTTGTCATGCGGGTGGTCATCTGGCGTCTGCCCTTGGTGCCCTTTCTGCTTATGGTTTTGACCGCCACTTTGGCCGGCGGCCTGGGTGGTCTGGTGGCTTACGGGCTCCTGACTAGACTGCAAAAATTCAGCGTCTTTGGAAGGAAGTGAAGCAGATATCCAAGGGATGTTTGCCATTAATCTGCTTGGTGTTGGTTCTGCTGGCCGGCCTGATTGCGGCCGTGTTCTAGCGCCATTCCGGGAGGGAGAATAATGAAGAGTAAAGGGTTAATCGCCATAATCTTTATCCTTGCGGCGGCAATCGGCATACTGGCCTGGGTCAACGCCAGCCGAGTAGGCAGCCTTGATCCTGCTTCCCTGACAGTAAAAGTCCAAGGGGAGACAGTGGGCTCTATATCCATAGAAGAAATTGCCGCTCTGGGCGGTGAAGAATTTGCCAAAGTCTTGCGTTCCAGCGGCAAGGATCCCAAGGAAAATATTTTTACCGGCGTGCCTCTGGCCGAGGTGTTGGAGGCAGTGCAGCCGGGCTTGGTCACCCCAGGGGTCCAGATTACAATCTTGGCCAGCGACGGCTATGCAGTAACTTATTCCGGGACAGATGTCCTGCGCTCGGAGCATATTTACCTGGCTTGGTTGAAAGACGGCAAGGCACTGGGCACTAAAGCCAGCGGCGGCCTCGGACCTTTGTTGGTCATCCCTCGTCAAGATGAGTTCGGCCAGTTCTGGTGCAAATTTGCCATTGAGGCAGATATCAGATGAGCTCCGTGTTAGTGGCGGAGGGGCTTTTTGTTTCTTGGCAGCCGGGGGATTGGGTGCTCCGGGATATCAATTTCTCCCTGGCTGCCGGGGAGGTTGTGGGAATCATTGGCTCCAGCGGCTGCGGCAAGAGCACTCTCTGCCTGGCCCTGGCAGGCATCATCCCTCGCCAGTCGCCGGGACAGGTAGAAGGGAAAATATTCTTGGAGGGCCGGGACCTGGCCCAGTTCAGTCTGCCCCAAATTGCCAGCTGTTTAGGCATCGTCTTCCAGGATCCCGAGACCCAGCTCTTTTTGCCCAGGGTGCGAAATGAACTAGCCTTTGGCCCCGAAAATCTATGTCTCCCCCGGGAGGAAATTGCGGCAAGAATCCAAAGAATTGCCGAGGAAATGGGCTGCCGGGAGCTGCTGGCGGCTAATCCCAATGAGCTGTCAGGGGGGCAGCAGCAGCTGATTGCCTTGGCGGCAGTGCTGGCCTTGGAACCCAAAGTCCTCATCCTCGATGAAGTCACCGCTCAGCTGGACCCCCGGACCTGTCAGCGCCTGCAGGCGATTGTCCTGGACCTGCGCCAGCGGGGGGTGGCGGTGCTGATGGCAGAGCATAATCTGCAGATGCTGGCCTGTGCCGACCGCATCCTTGTCTTGAGGGAAGGCCGCATGGAAGAGGCTGCTGCCAGCGACCTGGATGGGGAAGAGGGCCTCAGCCGGGTATACGGAGGTGGCAGGGTTTGACGGCCTATATTAATTTAGAGCAGGTGAACTTCCGTTGGCCCCAGGGGGGCCAGGTGCTTAGCGAAATCAACCTCAGTATAGAAAAGAACCAGACCATTGCCCTTATGGGCGCAAACGGCAGCGGCAAGACCACCCTGAGCAAGCTGATCTTAGGGCTCCTCAAGCCAACCGGGGGCCGTGTGCTGCTGGCTGGCCGGCCGGTAGAAAGCTATTCCCTGGCTGCACGGGGCCGGCTCCTTGGCTACGTCTTCCAGAATCCCGAGAGGCAGTTTTTTGCCCCTGATGTCGCCGAGGAAATCGGCTTTGCCCTGAAGTACAGAAATCTTTCCCCCGAGAAAATTCAAGAACGGGTGGCGGAAATGCTTGCCCTGTTTGAGCTGGAACAGTATGCTGCTACCTTTCCTTTTAATCTCAGCCAGGGCGAAAAGCAGCGCCTGGCCTTGGCGGCGATTTTGGCGCCACGGCCGGACTTTATTATCATGGATGAACCTTTTCTCGGCTTGGACTGGCTGCGCAAACAGCGGCTGCAGGCAATCCTGGAGCGGGTGCGCAATGAGGGCGTGGGCTATTTGCTCATCAGCCATGACCAGGCCCTGTGTGCCCGCCTCTGTTCCCAGACGCTGACTTTGGAAGGGGGAAGGCTGCTGTGACTGAAAACCATGGCTTTCCCGATGTCCGCACCCTGTTTGCCCTTGTCCTGGTAATAACCTCCCTGGCCATCACCATCAATGACCCCCTGTGGCTGACGGGGCTGCTGGCTGTCTCTCTCGCCGCCCTCCTTGCCGCCAAAATTCCTTTATCCCTGCTGGGCAGAAGGCTCAGACGCTATCGCTGGCTGTTCCTGATTCTGGCCCTGGCTCAAAGTCTCAGCAACGGCTCCGGCAGGGTGTTCCTGGAATGGCGGGGGTATGTGCTGCTGTCCGCCGGGGGGCTGCTGGCGGCCCTGGCTGCCTTGCTGCGAATCACCGTCATCCTGGCGGCGGTGCTGCTGCTGACCTTGAAAGATTATCAGCAGATGGTAACTGGACTGGCCCAGATCCGGGTTCCGTATGAACTGGCCTACATGGTCCTGCTGGCTGTCCGCTTCATCCCTGTGCTGGTGGAGGAATTTCGCAATTCCCTTGTGGCCATAGAGCTCCGAGGTGTTGATTTGAAAGCTATTCCCCTGAGGGAAAAGATCAAGGTGTATTCCTATCTTCTCATGCCCACTACAGCGGGAGCCCTCATCCGTTCTCGGCGCATTGCCATTGCCATGGAGGCCCGGGCCTTTCGGGCTTATCCCCGGCGGACCTGGCTGGAATGGCCAAAGTTGTCAGCTCTGGATTGGTTAATCATAGTCCTTGTTCTGGTGGGCGGGGCGGGAATCTTGTGGATTAAATTCAAGGGGGTAATTGCATGAAGGCGTTCTCAGTTATCGGCATCACCCAGTCGGGAAAGACCAACACTGTAGAAAAGATTATTGGCGAGCTGACCCGCCGCCGCTATTCGGTGGGGTCGGTGAAGGATATCCACTTCGAGGCTTTCGCCATTGACACCCCCGGCACCAATACCTACCGCCATCGTCAGGCAGGCGCTTCCCTGGTCACCGCCCGGGGCCTCAAAGAAACAGATATCCTCTATCCTGTTAGCCTGTCAATTGAAAAAATCCTGGAATTCTATGACCAGGATTGGGTGGTGCTGGAGGGAGTCCGAGAAATAAATGTCCCCAAGATTATCTGCGCCCATGATGAAGAGGGGATTGAAGATCTGCTGGACGCCAGCGCCATAGCCATCGCCGGCCAGGTAGCCAATACCGGCCTTAAGGAATACAAGGGCTTGCCGGTTTTCAATGTTCTCACCCAGGCAGTTGAACTTACGGACTATGTTGTGGCAAAGGTGCCCCGGCGCCTGCCGGATTTTGATGCCAAGTGTTGCGGCCTCTGCGGCATGTCCTGCCGGGAGCTGTTGGCGGGGATAATTCGGGGAGAGAAAAAACGGGAGGATTGTCTGCTCCGGCAAACTGTCCAGCTGGAAATCGGGGGCAAGCCTGTGACTATGGTCCCCTTTGTCCAGGAGATACTGACTAATGCCCTGACGGCGCTGGTCTCAACCCTGGACGGTTATGAGCAGGGCAAGGAAATCAGTCTGGTTTGGAATCCCCGGGAATGATTTCCGCCTCACTTCCAGCGATGCTGGCCGGTGGGACTTGGCAGGGAAGATTCTGGCCTGTCCCCCATGGGGCGGTTCAGGAGTAGTAGCGCTGGGAAATTTCCCGAGGAGGCACGCTAAATACGGCAATATTGAAAGAGAAAAATCCCGGTTTTAAAATCCAGGGATTTTTTCTTGCATAGATAGTTAACAAATTAACTAAACTAGAGTATAATGTAATTATTAAGGTTAACAAGTTAACCAAAAGGAAGGTTTTGCCTATGTCCAGCATAGTTGACGTCTGGGTCTATGCAAACAATATCATTCACTCTGCCCGGCAACTGGTTAATGATGGCCTCAGGCCTCTGGGGCTGACCAGCGCCGAAGGCAATATTCTTCTCCATCTCCTGACCCTGCAACCGACGGCCCTGCGGCAGGATGATATCGTCGCTGAACTGGAAATCAGCAAGCCCGCTGTGTCCCGGGCCCTTGCCTCTCTGGAGGAAAAGAGCTATGTCCGGAGGACCAAGGATATTGAGGATAAGCGGGTAAGCCTGGTGCGCCTAACTGCTAAAGGGCTGCAGGCGGGACCGGCTGTCAGGAAAGTATATAACGAAGTCTTTGCCATTGCAGCTCAAGGCGTTGGTCAGGCTGAAATAGAAGAGGCTGTGAAATTCTTTAAGCTTATTTCGGAAAATTACTCCCGTGCCCGGGGAGAAAAGAAGAGGGGAAATGGCAGATGCTCAATAACATAATCGGGGCAATCATCCTGCTGGCTTACTATTTGCTTGTGCTGGCGGCCCTGCCGGCGATTCTGGCCACCTGCAAGAAGATTCCCTCCGAGTGGATCCGGAAGATTCAACATATAGGTTACAGCATGTCGGTTTTTCTGCTGGTCAGGCTCTTTGACACTTGGTACGCTGCAGTCTTGGCGGCGTCACTGCTCATCCTTCTGGCCTATCCTGCTTTGCTGTTGTTGGAGAAAACTCCTTTCTGCCGGCGCTGGTTAGTTGACCGCAGACCCCGGGGGGGAGAATTGCGCAAGCAGCTGCTCATTATCCAGCTGACCTTTGCCCTCCTGCTCTTTATCTTCTGGGGATTGCTGGGTCGCCAGTGGCACTGGCTTATTCCCGTGGCCGTCATGGCCTGGGGATTTGGGGATGCGGCTGCAGCCCTGGTAGGCAAATTCTGGGGCAAGCGCCATATAATTCACCGCTGGATTGAGGGGGCCAAAACCTGGGAGGGCACCGGCGCAATGATGGCCTTCGCCGCTGCTGCCGTCTTTCTCACCATGTTCTTCTATGGTCACCAGCCTTGGTATATCTGTATTGCTGCAGCAGTGACCGTGGGTCCTATCTGCGCCTTTGTCGAGCTCTTTTCCAAACGGGGATCCGACACCTTCACAGTGCCTGTTTCCGTTGCCCTCCTGATCCTGCCCCTGGTCTATCTCTTTAGTAAACTGGGGTTATAGCATGGATGCCCTGACACAAGAACAGAGAATCAGCCGCGAACGGACACTGCTGACAGCTGTGCTCCTAAGCGTGTGGGCGCCTTTGGCCACGGGCATTGCTGTAATTTTAAGCCAATCCACCACCCAACTGGCTGATTGCCTTCGCCGCAATGTGGAACTATTGGCCTTGTTGTCCTCCTGGCTGGTCTTTCGCCATCTTGCCCGCAACCCAGGTATGGGCATTGTTGCCCGGGAAAAATTAGAGAGATTGGTCCGCCTGGCGGTGGCCGTGGCCTTGAGCTGCTCGGGAGTGATTATGCTGGTTTTGGCTCTAACCCGGTTTAACCGCTTTGAGCCCGGCGGCAATGTGTATCCCGGCCTGGCTATCGCTGGACTGGGATTAATGGTCAATCTGGGCTTTTGGCTGCGCTACCGCCGCCTCAATCATGAGCAAGCAAATGCAATTATCGGCGCTCAGGGCAAATTATACCAGGCCAAATCAATGGCAGATCTCTGCGTCATCACTGCCCTGGCGGCTGTGGCCATAGCCCCTGGCCTGAGGATTACTCATTATTTTGATATTGCAGGCTCAATCGCAGTGGCCCTCTACCTGCTCTGGAGCGCCTGGAGACGGACCTCAGATTAGCCGTGTAGCCTCACAATAGTCACAAATAGAGAAAATCCCCCCTAAAAACGGGGGGATTTCTTGCGATTTGACAGGCAAGAATCTGCCGCCGCCGGCATAAGACCCTGCAGATTGCAACGAAGTTGAAGCCTCTACTGGTTCCACCGCCGCTTCTGCGGGAACGGCCAATCCGGCAGTTTCTCTTGCCGAGTCTGCCAGCACTGTAATCATGTCTATTTTGGCCTTAGTTGCCCCCATCATCGTTATCCTAATACTGCTCCTCCTCATTTCCTGGGCAATCAAGGCCTGTAAGCGTATAAAAGCCAAAAAGCAATAATCCACCGGCCCTCGGGCCGGTGAGTTTATAATAAACAATAATACTGGCTGCCTGGCATAGTCTGGCGGAATCTATCCTATTGCTTCCCTTGCGCCAGGATTGAACTGGCATCTTGATGCTCAATGATTTGCTTTAGTTCTCCTGTCTCAGGATCCAATGCATAAATCCCGTCACTGGAACCAGCCCCCCGCTGCCACACTGCCAGATAGATTATGCCTTCATTTACGGCAATATCCTCAGCCCCGAGACCGTCTGGAAGGGGAATGGTAGTGCTTGTTTCATTGTAGAGAATCGTGACGCTGCGCTCGGCGTTGATGCGGGTTGAAGACCAGATGCGGTCGAGGATATAAATTTTGTCATCGTCAGCGACCCCGCGAAAGGGAAAACCGCTGCCCTGGATTTTCTGAGTTATTTCCCCTTGCGCCGGGTCAAAAACTAATAGGTCTGGCTGGTTTTGCACAAAGCCACTGTTGTTGAGGAGGAGAATACTGCCGTCTTCCATGGGCGCCATGGACCAGACTGCTGTATTCGGACCCAAGTACATGCTCCCCGCTAGTGTGAACTCTTGGTCAAACCAATAGATGCTGGCATGGGAGGAGTGGGAGTCGCCAGGCCCATCGTGAATAGCTGCTGCCACAAGGTAATCCTCAGTGGCGGCAATGGTTGTCAGGAATAAGAACTCATGCTGTTCCGGGTCCACATGGATGACTTCTTGGCTTTCCATGGATGTTATGTCAACTTCCCAGAGGCTGAAACCCATGCCTGTTTCGGTGCATCCTGCTATCATGGATCCATGAAATTCCACAAGGCCAGATTCCGGTTGTTCTCCCACCGGGATTTCCTTGACTAGCTGTCCATTTTCCCAGACTAATAACAAATTGCTGGAATCTGTATCGTTCCATGCCTGCCCCAGCCAGAGGCGGCCTTGACTGTCCGGGGCAAGGCTGCTGATGTAATAAGGAGGCAACTTTTTTTTGCTTACCAATCGTCCCTGGGCATCATATCCAGCGAGGCTGTTGCGCAAAAAGCTCTCCCCCCGGTTGGTGCCCGCCACTACCCAAAAAGCCGCTGTTTCTTTCTGCTCAGTCTTGCAGCCGGCAAGAGGAGAGAGGAAGATAAGCAAGGCAAGAACTATCAGCATAGTCTTGTGTGTACTTAATGTCTTCAATAAATGAGCAGGGTTTTCAGGCATAGGCAACCCCCCGTTTTTGCTATTGGGACATACATCCCCATATATGAGTATGCAGCATGGACAAGCACTATGACTATATTTTATTTCTATGAAAAAGAACAGAACCCTTTATCCCATTAAACTATATCTGCAGATTATGCATCTAATATATAGAAAATCCGCCGGCCCGGCGGATGCCGCCAGGCCGGTACCTGTTTTAATCTGCGTGGTAGTAAATAATCTTGTCAGATAAATAGACTTCATCCGGGGCGACGGCAGCAAAGGCAAAGGTCGTTCCAACTGCTCCAAACTTCGCTGTGAGAAAAGCTACGTAGGTCCAGTGGTTGCTGTCTACGTTAAGCCCCATATTCTGGTGAATCTTCCACACCAGCTGGGAACAATAGAGGGCAGAGTCTGTAGTCTTGTTTAAAAAGTTCCAGTTGTAAGGGGTGCTGCCATCAGTGCCGTATTTGTTTTTTGCCCAATTCAGGGCAGCAGCCACTTCACTGCTGCTCTTGCCGCTGGTATAGCCCAAAGCCACAGGTTGCCCCTGCTGCCAGGAAGACAGGGGACGCAGTCTGACGCCGTCACTGTTGGATTCATAAACTGTATTGTTGCCGTTATAAGTTCCGGAGTGCGAGTAGTAAAGGGCATAAACATTAAAAAATTTCTTGTTATTGATATGCATCACGTCGCCAACCCACAGCCAATCCCAGGGCACAGATTGGATTGTCGCTGCAGGTGAGGCCTGATCATTGCCCCGGGTGTTAAGGGCAGCATCCCGCAGCCGCTTTGCTGCAAAAGCTTGCCTGGCAGCTGTTTCTGCCTGAGCGAGGTTCTTGGTGTAATTTGGATCGGTAGCCTGCAGTTCGGCTGCCTGTCTTTCCATTTCTCCTGCAAAATCCTGCTTTTGTTGGGGATGGGTCTGAGCCCAGGCAGAGAAGGGCAGCGCGACTATCAGCAGAGCCAGACAAAACGATAGTAGTTTGCGCAAGGACATGTCAATTCCTCCCGAAGTAATTATTACTGGGTTTTATCCCAGACTTTATATGTATATGTGAAAAATAAAAAACAGAACTCAGCAAATTATGTATTTGCAATTTGCTAAATATGGTATAATCATACAGATGTGAATCCAGCTTGCAGATAATGCGAAGCATGATATAATACATCAGGCTTATGGGAGAGGGGGGGGAATTATGGAACTGGCAATAATTCTTTTGGTTTTTTTAATCGCTTTCAGAAAAGATTTGCTGGAACTGAGATCTTTCTCCCTGCAAAATGAGCAGGATAAATTTATTTTGAAGTTAGGCCTGGGCTTATTGGGACTGGCTCTGCTGGTTGCAGGCACCGATCGCTTCGTGCAAATGCTGGAGATTAAATATCATCCGGAAATTTTCTTTCTCAATGACTGGCTGCGGAGCCTGCCCTATAATGACCTGTCAGTCTATTTCGGCTACAACTCAAGGATTCTCCTTCGGATAATCAGGGCAGTGTATCACTACGGCTTTTTTGTGCCCTGTATCTTTCTCATCATCCGGGCTGTGGCCCGGAGAGATCTCCGCAGTTTATCCTTGCTGATTTTCAGCACCTTCGCTTTTCACTATGCAGTTCATTTTCCCTTTTACTTTTTTACCGAGGGCCATCAGATCTGGTATGTCAAGGGAATCATGGTCCCCTTGTTTAGGACCATCTCGCCTCTGGACCATGTCTTCCCCAGCATGCATGCTTCAATGTCGGTGACATCAATGCTCTTGGCCTGGCGGCAACCAAACAAGGCCACCCGGATTCTGTATTCAATTTTCTGTCCCCTAGTCATCTTCTCGACCTTCTATCTGCAGATTCACTGGACCATTGATGCCGTCGCCGGCGCCATCATCGGCGTAGCAGCAGTTAAGTTCGCTGAATATGCTACTGCCCAGGGCTGGTTATATCTTATTATTGCTAGACTTAATCAAACCTGGGCGCTGCTTAGGCGTCCCGCATCCAAAGAATTGTCATCCCGCGGCTAGGCCGCGGTTTTTGTGCAAGATACTGATCATAAAGCTAGAGGAAAGTTAGCCAAAGCCTGAAATCAATAAAAGGAGATGAGTACTATGGCTAGAAAGTCATATACCGAGAAGCTCCAGGACAGTAAAGACATGCCAGTAGTAAAGGAGCTTACTGACCCAAAAGCAATCGCCCGCTACGGAGGCCCCAAGATGCTTATAGCGCCTCCCCTTGCCTATGATGAAATTATGGCTAAGGTGCCAGATGGGAAACTCCTGACTGCAGATAGCATTCGGGATTATCTGGCCAAAAAACATCAAGCAGATTTTACCTGCCCCCTGACCGCCGGTATATTCATGAATATTGTTGCTCACGCTTCGGAAGAGCGGGGAGTGGAGGAAACGCCATATTGGCGGACCCTGAAAAAAGACGGGGAGCTGAATCCGAAGTACCCTGGAGGGATTGAAAGGCAGAAAGAACGTTTGCAGGCTGAAGGGCATACGGTCACACAGAGGGGAAAGCGCTTTTTCGTCCAGGGTTACCAAGAGAAGCTCATTGAGTTAGAATAAGAACTGTTATCCCGCGGTAGCCGCGGGATTCTTTTTTATATGTATGGGAGGTATTTGTAGCAGTCATCTCGAAATATAACGGTAAATTTGTCACAGTAATCTGGTAAAATACAGTAACGTTGATATCGAAGATGAATTTATGCATGTATAACATTTTGTTAAACAAGGAAGGAATGTAAGATGGGATGAAAAATCGCCGAATTCTGCCCAAAGTGCGGGATAGTTGGAGCTACTTATATGTAGAACATGCTCGAATAGACCAGGAAGATAAAGGAATATGCCTGCATGACGAATCTGGTCGTGTCCATGTTCCGTGTGCTTCTCTATCTTTATTAATGCTAGGTCCTGGGACTACAGTAACTCATGCCGCCATTAAGACCACATCTGAGGCTGGTTGTCTAATTGCTTGGTGTGGCGAACAGGGTGTGCGGTTCTACGCTCAGGGGCTGGGTGAAACCCGCAGTGCGGCAAACTTATTACAGCAAGCTCGTTATTGTTTAGATGAGCAATTACGCTTAAAAGTCATCAGGAAAATGTACCAAATGAGATTTCAAGAGTTATTGGATGAAGGGCTAACTCTCCGGCAAATAAGGCAAAGAAGGAGCCCGCGTGCGAGCTGCCTATGCTCTAGCAGGTGATACTTATGGAATTGAGTGAGAGAGCTTGGGTGAATTACATCTTCCTCTGGTGCCATATCAAGGAAGTATTTAAATGACATATCATACCTAGATCTTTCAACCAAATCTACATCAGAAAGATTGTAAATATTTTTGAGCAAAAGATACTTAAACATCCGGAGGGGGTCATTGCCCCCCGACCATTATTTGGACAGTACTTCGGAATTAACTCTTTGTAGACAAATGAAAAATCTACCGACTCTTTAATTTGTCGCAGTAAGTTATTTTTAGGGATAATGAGATCGTAGATATCGGAATATGGACTGAGAGAAAAAGACATCTGTGGAATTCCTATATCATCCATCTCTGCATTAATATGCCTCTATTATACCACAAAAAAGGACGCGCTTCTATAAAAGAAGTACGTCCTTTAGGAACTTTTTCAGTGGCCTCGGCTAGGCCGCGTTTTTTTTGTACAGTAGAACTGTACAAATTCATTGATGTTGTTAATTATTCCAGATAACGACAGGAAAAAAGACTTTCTACAACGAATAACTACCTATAATTGCATTCTTTGTCACGACTTAATGGTATTATTACAAACAATAAAGCTTTTTTAGCGAGTATACCATTCAGAATTTGAAAGGAGTGATTAGATGCAGCGTGTCGGTTTTAAGGATTTCTTTATGTCTGCAACCGGTAATACTCCCTTTCCGTATCAACAAAGATTTGCTAATGATGTAATGTTGCCCAAAGTGCTACATGTGCCGACGGGTGCAGGAAAAACTGCTGGGATGATTCTTGCTTGGGTTTGGCGGCGTTTCTATCATCCTGAAAAAGATGTTCAAATAAATACTCCACGCAGACTTATTTATTGTCTGCCTATGAGAGTATTAGTAGAACAAACGAGAGATAACATTCGGAGCATGTTAGCACGATTGACAGAACTTGATCCCCGCGTAGCTGATATCAGTATCACAGTTTTGATGGGAGGTGAGTCTGAAACAGATTGGATGCTGAGTCCTGAAAAAGAACAGATCATTATCGGCACACAGGACATGCTCCTTTCTGCTGCTTTGAATCGCGGTTATGCAATGAGCCGATTTCGGTGGCCCCATGCCTTTGGGTTGCTAAACAATGATTGCCTGTGGTGTTTTGATGAGGTTCAATTGATGGGCAGCGGGTTTGCAACAAGTATTCAATTGGAGGCCTTTCGACATTTGTTCGGTACCTTCGGGGCTGTGGATTCAGTCTGGATGTCTGCAACTTTAGAGAAACAATGGTTTTACACTCCAGATGTAAACGGCTTGGCAGATGATCAAATCTTGGGGTTATCCGATGAGGATATGGGGGCCGAAGTTTTGATCCGCAGAATGATTGCCCAGAAAACCCTAAGACAAGCGTCGGAGTCTTTATCCGATTTAAAGAACAAATATCCTGAGGCGGTAGCGAAACGGGTGTTAGAACAGCACATCCCTGGCAAGCTAACATTGGTTATCGTCAACCAAGTAGAACGGGCTCAGAAGATTTATCGAGAATTAAAGAAGCACGCTGATGATAGTGTTGACTTAATACTGATGCATTCCAGGTTTCGCTCCGCAGATAGGCTTGCATTGAACCAGAGTCTGACTAAGCCAATCAGTGAGGGCGGACGGATCATTGTAAGCACTCAGGTGGTAGAAGCCGGTGTTGATATTTCAGCAGCCGTATTGTTTACAGAGCTGGCACCATGGCCAAGCCTGGTGCAACGTTTCGGCCGTTGCAATAGATACGGGGAATCTGAGCAAGCAGATATCTTCTGGTTCGATTTAGAGGAAAAGGATGCGCTCCCATATTCATCAGTGGAAATAGATGAATCAAGGAAAACGATGCTTGATTTGGAAGGGAAATCAGTGTCGCCTAAAAATCTGCCTCCAAAGGACACTCCTATGATTCATAAACACATAATCCGCCGCAAAGATATTATTGAGCTGTTTGATACTAGCCCAGACCTTTCAGGAAATGATATCGATGTCAGTCGTTTTATCCGTGATGGAGAGGATTTAGATGTTCGTGTATATTGGCGGAATTGGGAAGGGGAGAGACCTGACCTGGAAATGCCTGCTCCTAGCCGGGACGAAATGTGCTCAGTCCAGGTGTGGACAGCAAAGGAGTTTTTGAAGCAGGGGCTTGGGTGGAGATGGGATCACCTGGGCGACAAGTGGCAACGGGTACAAGGTAGAGATTTGCGCCCTGGCATGGTGATAATGTTACATGCAGAACAGGGGGGATACTCCTCTGATCTGGGTTGGACGAGTAATTCAGATGATCTTCCTGTCGTAATAGATGGGGTTAGTGGTCTAAACCAAGACGAAATTGCTGCTGATCACATGACTTATAATGGTGTATGGCTGACTCTGCCCCAGCATTCAGACAATGTTGTTGCCGAACTGGATTCAATTACCAAAACGCTTCAGATCGAACAAGGTGTGGTCAAGGAATTGAGCATTGCTGCCCGCTGGCATGACGCAGGCAAAGCCCATCAGGTCTTTCAAGAAACTATGCTGAGCGGAGGGGAATTACCGCCGACAAAGGACATTATTGCAAAAAGTCCCGCCACGCATCAACGGCATTCGCAGCGATATTTCCGCCATGAATTAGCTAGCGCTTTAGCATATATGAATTGCGGGGGATCTGATCTGGTTGCCTACCTTGTAGCCGCTCATCATGGCAAAGTGCGCCTGTCTATTCGCTCACTTCCGAATGAAAAGTTGCCTGTAGGTCTACCATCTGAGACAAAAATCGCTCGGGGAGTATGGGAAGGAAGTATTATTAATGCTGCCAATCTTGGTGGCGGGGTAAGCATTCCTGAGCTAAAAGTAGATTTGTCTATGATGGAGATGGGAGAAGGATCTTGGTTAGAAAAGACTCTAGCTGTAAGGGACAAGCATGGCCCTTTCAGATTATCTTTTCTGGAGGCATTGATACGAAGCGCAGATATTCGGGCCAGCATCAAAGAGGGAAAGGAGGGAAAATGATATGACCAATACCTTGGCTCTTCTGGGCTGTACCCCTGAACCTCTAATCTATTATCTCAAGGCTCTAGGAGTATTACGCCTTGTCGCGATGCAAAAAGACCCGGATGTCCGGGGCTGCTGGGAAGGGAATACATTTTATATTACGACTATCTTGAGCCAGGATGAACTGTTAGATTTCTTTATGGAAGAATATATCCCCTCACCTATCACTGCGCCTTGGAATGGGGGTAGTGGTTATTATGGCGGGTCTGCTGCCTTAACAATAGAACAGATTGAGGCGTCAAAAACTGAACGTTTCGCTTCGTACCGAAAAACAATTACAGGTTGCAGAGAGGTCATTCGGCAGGTAGGGCTGCGAGATGCTGCTCCTGATTCAACTGCAAAGTTGATAATGCTTGCCAACTGCCGCTCTTATTTGCCTGAAGAGGCAGTTGAGATTATGGACTCGCTCTTTGTGATGACGGGGGATTCTAAAGATGGTAGCACTAATTGGCAGCGAAAGTTTGCACCTATCTTTGGGACCGGGGGCAATGATGGTCGGCTAGAATTTACCTATACGTTCATAAAACACTTGCTGAGCGTTATTCCGACAACTAATGCCAGTGGTAAGAGCATACAACATAATCTAGCTAGGTTACAAAAGACATTATTCGGTACAGGTAGCCCGGTTCTGGAAAAAGATTCAGTCGGCCAATATCATCCTGGGGGTATAGGCGGACCCAATAGTGCTAGAGGGGACAGGGATATGTCTCTAGTGAACCCTTGGGATTATATTCTAGCCTTTGAGGGAGCTATATTGTTCGCTGGCGCGGCCACTAGGCGATTTAGTGGTGAAAGGACTAGCCTTGAAGCATCGTTTCCCTTCAGCGTGGAAGCTACTGCAGCAGGTTGGAGCACTTTACCTTCTTCAGAAACCGACGATAACCAAAGGAATAGGGGGGAATTTTGGTTACCCTTATGGGGAAATCCTGCAACTTTTCAAGAGGTCAGGTATGTGTTTTCTGAGGGCAGGGCGCAAATTGGGAGACGGACCGCTCGAAGCGGCTTAGATTTTGCCCGTGCGGTTGGGTCCCTAGGGGTTGATCGAGGAATACAATCATTCCAGCGGATTGGATTGTTGGCAGGCGACCGAAATGGGAGGGCATACCTTGCAGTGTCCCTTGGACGGTTTCCTGTGCATCATCAGCCAGCAGTTAACCTTTTTAACGAACTGGATAATTGGTTGGGCAGATTTCGGTCAATGTGCAACGATAAAGGCACACCTGCCCGCTATCGTGGAAAATTGCGCGCGGTAGAAGAAGCTATGTTTGCTTTTTGCCGTTACGGCGGAGCAAGGCGCCTTCAAGACGTTCTTATCGCCTTAGGTAATGCCGAGCAGGCAATTGCCCTGATGGCAATGACTACGAGCAAGGACAATTTCAGCATACAGCCCCTTACTTTGTCGCAGAACTGGATACAGTGGGCTGATGATAATTCCCCTGAATTCCGAATAACTGTTGCGTTAGCTGGTATTGCTGGAGATTCAGAAGGTAAGGTCGGAGGGATTCGGGAAAATTGTGAGCCGGTCGTTAGGGATATTAAAAAGAACAGGTTTGTGTGGCAAGATAATAATTTCCACGTACCCCTAACAGATTTCCCTAGGTCGCTGAATAGCATTTTGCGCCTGAGGATGTTGGCCGCAAACAAGCATAACCTCGAATTCTTGCCCTTGGCCAGCAAGGTGCCAGCATCTACTGCGGATGTTAACCAGTATTTAATAACCCAATTAGATGAGCCCCGAATGCTGGGGCTGCTGAAAGGGTTGACCCTCATTAACTATCGATACTATCCCGGAAAAATCAATTCAATAAGTATTGTCCCCAGTGCGTTTCATCCTGTCTATGCTTTGCTCAAACTATTGTTTTTGCCAAATAAGTTCTCCTGGCCTAAGGGATCCCAACCTATAACAATTCGCCCGGAATTATCAATACTGTCTCGACTGGCAGGCCGAGACATTTCAGGAGCAACAAAGGTTGCGTTGCGAAGACTGGTATCTAGCGGCCTCGTACCAAAGCTATCCTCCACAGGAGTGGATTCTCTTGTTACATCTGCTGAAACATCCAAGCGCATCGCAGGAGCTTTGCTTATTCCAGTTTACGACTGGCGCAGACTTGCTGATTTTACATTAGTTAAACCCCAAGAAAATTGAGAGGAGATGTTTTGATGGCTGTAAAAATGGCTGACTTCAAGGACACTAATCGGTTGTTGCTGGAAGCTGTCCTCGTGCCTGTACAGGGAACTCGGTTCCAGCCCACAGGCTTTCCCAACCTTGGTGCCGCAACTTTTCCCCGCTCCGATGGAGGCGAAATGCTGCTGGTTGAGTCTGCGCAATCAATGGCAAATCATCTGGAGGCTGTTTGCTGGGATGAACAACGGAACGATCTTGTCGAGGAACTGACTGGCTTGCCCTATGTCAGGGTGTTGGATAAGGATGGAGGTATGATTACAAACTCGATTCTTGAATCCCATCGTATCAACTCGCCATACATCCTTGAGGGAACGGATAATTCTTTTGTAGAAAGGCTTAAGGAAGAAACTGCTGCAACTTCGGATAGCACAATTGATATTCCTAGATTCGCACGTTGTGTATTTAAGTACGATCCTAACGCTGTGTTGCATGGTGTTTTTATTGCGAAGAAGGAGATTGGCGGTGGAAGGTTAAGACTGCAAAGGGTTTTATCAGGTTTTATTGAAGCGGATAATGTGCATCCAGCAGAGAGCGGTGGAGTAAAATTAGATCGAGTTAATCCCACTGGGGATACTGGTAAGGGTTTTGGTCATGTGCCTTTTCACCGTACTGAATTTGTGGCCAATTCCATCAAGGCTTACTTTAACCTTGATCTGGCAACTTTACGGGCGTACAACCTCGGGCAAGACGCCGAAGAATTGCTGGTAAATATCGCAATTTGGAAGATTCACCAACTGTTAAGTAGCGGATTGCGGCTGCGCACAGCTTGCGATTTAGATGCCAAGGAATTGACGGTTACCAAACCGACAGGATTTACAGTGCCTGACGAAGCAAGCTTGGCCAGCGCCATTCGTGCCGGCATCGAGAAGTGCGCTGAAAGATTTGCTGACCCTTTGCTGACAGATGTTATTTGGGGCTAGCTCTAACCAAACTATTAGCAGAGGGGAGGGATGATCAGTGGTAGCATTAGAAATCAGTTTTTTGGCCGGCAGGTTTCACGCCACTCCTTGGGGGCGTCATGTTAATGAAGGGATTTCGGAATGGCCGCCTTCACCTTGGCGGGTGCTGCGAATGTTGGTAGCATTGTGGCATCGGGATCTGCCTGGTGAAGAGCCGGAATTGTTTATATCTCTTCTAAATAAGTTAGCGGAGTTGCCTAGTTTCTATTTGCCGCCCGCCACCCAAGGCAGCAGTCAGCACTATATGCCGGCACCAAGCAAACGTCGACTTGTGTTTGACACCTTTGTAATTATTAATCGCGAGAACCCTGTGTACATCATCTGGCCGGATACTAATCTTTCAGAAGCAGAAATGAAGATGCTTAGTGATCTTCTCGCTAATGCAACCTATTTGGGGAGGGGGGAATCTTGGGCAGATATCAAATTGGTTACCCAATACCCAGACCCGAACTGTTTTCCGCATCAAACTGGAGCTCCATTGGATGGTGAAGCGGTAAGAGTCCTGGCCACGGAGCCCGGTCCCAATATTCTGGGTAATCTTCAGTATGATACTCTTCTAAAGCACAAACTGAGATTACTCGACCCCGAAGGTTCCCGCTGGGTAAATTACAGTCGCCCAAGTGATGCCTTCGCAGTAACTTATCAGCAGAAACAGCGAGGCAATCCAAAGGTTAATGTGGTCAGGTTTGCTCTTCACGGTAAGCCACTCCCAAGACTAAAAGATACTGTGGCGCTAGGGGAATTGGCCCGGGTTTCAGCAATGGCGATGTTTGGTAGGATGAATGGGGGAGCTACTTCATCTGTCCTCTCAGGAAAGGATCAAGAAGGAACCCCCTTACTAAATCATCAACATGCATATTATCTTCCTACCGATGAAGACAAAGATGGCTGGTTGGATCACCTCACTGTCTACGTTCCCCAAGGTTTGAGTGGGAGCGAACTCGATGCTGTTACCAGTCTCTGTGTACTTAATCCTGGGGCAAACCAGTCAGAGGTAGGACTGTTTTTGCTAGGTGTTTCGGATGACAGTGAGCTTAATGCATTGCCTTTTGGGGAAGCAAAAGTCTGGGGGTCCATTACACCCTTTGTCTTAGGGCGGTTTCCTAAGTATTACCGAACTGGCAAACCTAAGTTTAGGGATAATGGTCATCAGATTGACGGTCCTGTCGACCAAGTGTACAGAGAATGGAATTTGCGCCGCGCTCTGAACCCAACTCTGCCAGAATTAATATCAGTTGAACCTATGGCATCATGTTCCTTGCGGAGTCGCTTAATAAGTTGGGCTTCCTTTAGGATGTGGAGGCGGAAGGGCAAGGGCACAAGAACTCCTGGTCTCGCATATGGGTTCCGACTAGAATTTAAGAACCCTGTTAGGGGACCCATCACTTTGGGTTATGGCTGTCATTTTGGATTGGGCTTGTTTTTTCCGCAACCAACTAGCGGGGGAATGCTTAATGAGTAAGACGAGTGTCGTGTCGGCGCAGACCGATGGTCTGCCCGACCTCATCCCCGCGCGAATGCTAAACGAATATACCTACTGCCCTCGATTATGTTATTTGGAATGGGTTCAAGGACAGTTTGTCGAAAGTTCCGATACGCTTGAGGGAACGTTTCAGCATAGGCGAGTTGATAGGGAGAAGGGTGAAGTCCCAGAGGAGGCCCGGGCGGACGGACAAATTATCCATGCCCGTTCCGTGATGTTGTCAGCACCAGAGTGTCGCCTAATTGCTCGTATTGATCTGCTGGAGGTCGAAGGAAACGAAGCAACACCAGTGGAATATAAGCGGGGTAAGATTCCTGATGTTCCTGGCGGCGCTTGGGAGTCTGATATGGTCCAGTTATGCGTTCAAGCCTTGATCCTGCGAGAAAACGGTTTTCAATGTAATGAGGGCGTAGTGTATTATGTTCAATCCCATGGTCGTGTTAATGTTCCGATCACAAACAAACTGATTGAGCGCACTTTAGAACTAAGGGATAAGTTGGTTGATACTGCTTTATCAGGTATGATTCCTCATCCTTTAGAAGATAGCCCGAAATGCCCGCGTTGTTCCTTGGCAGGTATTTGTCTGCCTGACGAAGTGAATATGCTTAATGCTCGTCGGTCAAAAGAGGAAACTCGGCGCTTGGTTCCCGCCCGGCAAGACGCTTTGCCGGTTTATGTTCAGGCCCAAGGTGCCATTATTGGAAAAAGGGGGGACGAACTGGTATTTAATCAATCCGGAGTATTACTTGATAGCGCAAGGATACTAGATGTATCCCAGGTTTGTGTGTTTGGTAATGTGCAAATATCGACACAGGTTATCCGGGAGTTATTAGCCAGAGAGATCCCTGTCTGTTATTATTCCTATGGTGGTTGGTTTTCGGGTTATACAACAGGTCTAAACCACAAAAATATAGAGTTACGGATAAAACAGTTTGAAATAGCATCAGAACCTGCGCAGAGCATCAAGCTAGCTCGGGCTTTTGTAGAAGGGAAGATTCGTAACTGTAGAACTCTGCTCCGACGAAATCATCCGGAACCTCCTTTGGCTGCACTAACCGAAATGTCCCGTTTGCTCCGACAGGCTACAAAGGCGGAAACATCGGGAACTCTATTAGGCTTGGAAGGGGCGGCGGCGAAGGTCTATTTTGCACACTTCCCAGCAATGCTAAAGCCCAAGGGCGAAGAAGCAATCGCTGCTTTTAATTTTACCAACCGCAATAGGAGGCCACCTACTGATCCTGTCAATGCCATTCTTTCTTTTGTCTACGCGGTACTAATTAAAGATGTAACTGTTGTTCTGCAGACAACAGGATTTGATCCGTACCTTGGTTTTTATCATAGGCCGAGATATGGAAGGCCTGCTTTGGCTTTAGATCTCGCCGAAGAGTTTCGACCGTTGATAGGGGATTCAGTGGTCCTAACCCTGATAAATAAAGGTGAGGTAGATGCTAAAGATTTCCTTCACCGGGCTGGGGCGGTAGCCTTGACTGATAGGGGACGCAAGCGAGTTTTGGCCGCATACGAGCGCAGAATGGATACTTTAATCACTCATCCTATGTTTGGCTACACTGTTAGTTATCGCAGAATTTTGGAGGTCCAGGCCCGCCTGTTGGGGAGGTACCTACAAGGCGAAATAAACAGCTATCCTCCGTTTACAACGAGGTAAGGGATTTATATGCGCAATAGGTATATTGTCTGCTATGATATATCAGATGCCAAACGGCTTGCAAAGGTGTACAAAAAAATGAGGGGTTTCGGCGACCCCGTCCAGTACTCGGTGTTTAAATGTGATTTGTCCCCCCAGGAAAAGGTAATGTTAATTATCGCCATAAATGAGCTAATAAACAATAAAGAGGACAGGATAATGATTATCAAGGTTGGTCCATTGACTAGTGATATTAATGACGTTTTTGAGTTTTTAGGTAAGGCGGCAGTATTTACCGCCCCCGAAGCCAAGATTATTTAGTGATTGAAAAGGGATGTTGCGAGTGATAAGGTGGTGCAGAAAGCGCAGGACATACTCGAGGGCGTCTAGGCCCGATAGGGCCGACTTCTCTGGGTTTTTACCTGTGTTCGAACCCAATAAAAGGTTGCCTAGGCTTGATACTCGTTTGTTACCCTTAGAAGGCCCGACCCCATTGGCCCAAATATAGGTGCGATTACCACGGCTATCAGGCCGTGGCTCCCTTGCGGCCTGATTTGGGTGAAAGTTTAAATCTTGTCAATGAAAAGATTACCACGGCTATCAGGCCGTGGCTCCCTTGCGGCGCCGGGGTGTTTTACGCTTCCGCCGCAGCCGTTGCGGCATTACCACGGCTATCAGGCCGTGGCTCCCTTGCGGCCTTCCCAAGCCAACACGCCAGCAGCTCCTATACATATTACCACGGCTATCAGGCCGTGGCTCCCTTGCGGCGGTCACAAGTTTGACCTCTTGCCGTTCGCGGTAGATCATTACCACGGCTATCAGGCCGTGGCTCCCTTGCGGCACCCCACCCCCAGAGCTTCCTGCGCCAGGCTCAACCATTACCACGGCTATCAGGCCGTGGCTCCCTTGCGGCCGATTTGCCCACCTGCACAACCGGGCTGTCAAAAAAATTACCACGGCTATCAGGCCGTGGCTCCCTTGCGGCAGATTTACTTAGCCTTGGTCATGGCCTCACACCTGGTTATTACCACGGCTATCAGGCCGTGGCTCCCTTGCGGCCAACCAATACGGCGGCCTGATGCCGTATATCTCGTCGCCGATTACCACGGCTATCAGGCCGTGGCTCCCTTGCGGCTCATGCCTCCACCTCCACCCGGAGATTCTTGTCCTTATTACCACGGCTATCAGGCCGTGGCTCCCTTGCGGCTGGTTGATGAGTAGCGCCAACAACCAGGGCAAATCCTGATTACCACGGCTATCAGGCCGTGGCTCCCTTGCGGCCAGCATTTGTAATGTATTTGTAAGGTTATTGTAACATAATTACCACGGCTATCAGGCCGTGGCTCCCTTGCGGCATCAAAAATCTCTTTTTAAATTACACCCCGCACGGGCTTATTACCACGGCTATCAGGCCGTGGCTCCCTTGCGGCCTCGTCCTCCGATTCCAGTTTCTCTTTCGGTCGCTCTTATTACCACGGCTATCAGGCCGTGGCTCCCTTGCGGCGGCGGTGTTGAGGCCGGCCCGTTCTAATTCCTCCAGGATTACCACGGCTATCAGGCCGTGGCTCCCTTGCGGCTGTTACATTTACATTACAACAACCTTACAAACGTGTTATTACCACGGCTATCAGGCCGTGGCTCCCTTGCGGCTGTAAAATACAACGGGTGTATGCTCTGACTGCTCTAACATTACCACGGCTATCAGGCCGTGGCTCCCTTGCGGCGACCCTTGCCGTCAGCTTGTCAATCTCGCTATTTGGCGATTACCACGGCTATCAGGCCGTGGCTCCCTTGCGGCCCTTTCATCGGCCTTCCTCCTTTTCCAGCAATTCGAATTACCACGGCTATCAGGCCGTGGCTCCCTTGCGGCGGGCCTGATGGAGGTCTCTGTCCTTCGCTCGGTCCAGGGGATTACCACGGCTATCAGGCCGTGGCTCCCTTGCGGCACCCTGAGCTGCTCAAGTTCTCTGGTCACATCTTCAGATTACCACGGCTATCAGGCCGTGGCTCCCTTGCGGCATTCAGTCTGGGACGGCCGCCGCCTGCCAAGCGGTGGATTACCACGGCTATCAGGCCGTGGCTCCCTTGCGGCAATTACAGCTTCACCACCACGGCGGTTGTTAGTAACATTACCACGGCTATCAGGCCGTGGCTCCCTTGCGGCGATGTTGTGGCGGCGGCCAGGATTGGCCTTGACCCTGATTACCACGGCTATCAGGCCGTGGCTCCCTTGCGGCGTCGCCTTCTCTGAAACCTTCTGCCTTGGCATCCTCATTACCACGGCTATCAGGCCGTGGCTCCCTTGCGGCCTGCCCTGGTCAACACCAACCCGCTTTTTCATGCTAATTACCACGGCTATCAGGCCGTGGCTCCCTTGCGGCGACGTTATGGTTGTAAAGTATACATGTAAAGACATTGATTACCACGGCTATCAGGCCGTGGCTCCCTTGCGGCAAGCTTTTACACTCCTCAAAGTAAAACTTTTTCATCTGATTACCACGGCTATCAGGCCGTGGCTCCCTTGCGGCTTGGCAAGGAAAACCCGGGAATTCTTTGTATTGCCTCATTACCACGGCTATCAGGCCGTGGCTCCCTTGCGGCGAGAGTAGGCCGGTATATGTCCTCCCGGTATTTTCTGATTACCACGGCTATCAGGCCGTGGCTCCCTTGCGGCCAGCCAGCTTGGCCTTGAACCAACACCGGAAGAATATGTATTACCACGGCTATCAGGCCGTGGCTCCCTTGCGGCTGAGGACATCACCGAGGCCCATCCCCTGCTTGACGCTGATTACCACGGCTATCAGGCCGTGGCTCCCTTGCGGCTGTCCGCCGTGTGGTAGTGGTTGCCATTGTCTAGGCTAATTACCACGGCTATCAGGCCGTGGCTCCCTTGCGGCGAGTATATCCTAGATAACGTCCCGCATTATGTAAAGCATTACCACGGCTATCAGGCCGTGGCTCCCTTGCGGCCACCCATCCGGGGAATTTGTGTCTCTGTGGGGGCAGATTACCACGGCTATCAGGCCGTGGCTCCCTTGCGGCGATAGCATCGACCTGGAAACCGAACAGCAGCAGGATATTACCACGGCTATCAGGCCGTGGCTCCCTTGCGGCATGAATACCGGGAGCCCGTCCTGGTGGGTAGCGCCAGATTACCACGGCTATCAGGCCGTGGCTCCCTTGCGGC
>DHSM01000030.1:74395-84042 GCA_002408465.1 Firmicutes bacterium UBA5286
GGCTATCAGGCCGTGGCTCCATTGCGGCGAAAAACTAAGGGTAGCAGAAACAGATCACAGTATCTTCATTACCATGGCTATCAGGCCGTGGCTCCATTGCGGCGTGAATCTAACGTCACTTATATCGGTAGGGTCCACAAATTACCATGGCTATCAGGCCGTGGCTCCATTGCGGCCGCTCCCAAAATGATGCTTTAATTTCATTATCCGGACTGTGTTCGGATTTTTTTTGTACTTTTTTCATTTTCAAAAAAGGATTTTTGGATTCTACGTCGAATACAGTATTCAAGTGGTATACCATTGGGATACAAATCGAATGCCTTGCGTATACCGAAGTCAGACAGGGGGTCGTAAGCATGTTAGATAAAGGGCTGGCAGAACAAATCTATGAAAAATTAAAATGGGAGATCATTAAGGGAGAACTGGTTTCTAATACCTCAATCAGTGAAAGGAAATTTTCTGAGAAGTACGGGATCAGTCGGACTCCCCTGAGGGAGGCCCTGGCCCGACTGGCTATGGATGGATTCGTTATTAATATTCCCGGCCGGGGATATATAGTAGCGCCTATAACGTTTAAAGAAGTGGTAGATTTATTTGATGTCCGGATGTGTATTGAAACATTTGCAGTAACAAAAATTTGCGATAACAAGATATCAGTAGACTGTGATTTGCTGAGAGAGATTAATCATGATTATTTTGAAGCTGGCAATACAGGAAATGGCGAAGTTTATATTATAAAAAACGTTAATTTTCATAAGGTTATTGTCGACGCTGTCGATAATGCGTATGTCACAAATATTAATAATCTGACCCGTGATATAGTTTTACGCTTGGCATTTGCTTCAAATAGATTAAAAGCGGTTGTAACTAGAGACGGTTATCAGGAGCATGAAAGACTAATTCGCTACTTGGAAAGTTTTAACTCCCAAGAGTGCATTGAGGAACTGCAGGCCCACCTGAAAAAAGGCCAGGACAGGCTGTTGGAGGCATCCCAACACTCTTACTCTTATCTTTAGTAACCTACTGCAGACAATCAGCAACAGGATGAGGAGGAGGACATATGAAATGGTTTGTAGTTAAACGTTTGTTGATTTCCCTTGTGCTGGTATGGGTTGTTGCAACCCTGGTTTTCTTTTCCCTGCACATGCTTCCAGGGGATCCTGCACTGATAGCCCTGGGTGGTTCAGAGGCAAACCCTGACCCTGAGGCATTAGCAGCAATGCAGAAAAAACTGGGGCTAGATAGGCCCATACTAAAACAGTATACCGATTGGATGGGAAACGCTATCCGGGGGGACTTGGGCCGATCGCTGTTAAATGACAGGCCAGTTGGTCCTGATTTGAGGCTGCGTCTTGGTAGGACTCTCCAGCTGATAATTCCAGCTACTATTTTGGCGATTATTGTGGGGATTCCCATGGGAGTGTTGGCTGCCACCCACCGCAACAGTTTTTGGGATCCCTTATTATCTTCAACTGCGTTGCTGGGATTTTCAGTGCCGGTCTTTGTCTTGGGACTTCTCTTTGTATGGCTTTTCGGCCTGCGGCTGCAAATATTGCCTGCGAGCGGTTATGTTGCCTTTAGCGATGATCCCATCGGTTTTATTAAGTATTTAACGCTACCGGCAATTACTTTGTCCTTTGGTATGTTGGCAACAGTTATGCGCATGACACGCTCTTGTGTATTGGAGCAGCTGGGCGCAGATTATGTTCGCACTGCGCGCAGCAAAGGCTTGGCATATAAAATTGTTCTTTATAAGCATGCATTGCGCAACGCATTGCTGCCCATAAGCACTGTAGTTGCTTTGCAGATTGGGTTGATGTTCGGGGGAAGCGTTTTAGTGGAGTCTGTATACAACTGGCCCGGAATCAACAGTTTCCTGATAACTTCGATTAATTTAAGGGATTACCCCGTTGTTCAAGGTGTACTTTTGCTAATTTCAATTCTATTTATCGGGATTAATTTAATCGCAGATGTGACCTATGGTTTACTGGATCCGAAAGTAAGACTTGACTAAATAACAAGGGGGTGATTGGATGCGTAACTTGCTTAAGGACCGCAGAGCTAAAGTCTGTATCGCATTCTTGCTGCTTGTCATTGTAGTGTCTTTGTTAATTGACCATCTGTCCCCTCATGATCCTCAGACAGTCAACGGCGATTCTAGGTTTTTGCCGCCGGGGAAAGGATTTCTTATGGGAACAGATGAGTTTGGCCGGGATTTGCTTGGCCGCGTTTTCACTGGCGCGAAACTGACCCTGGGGATAAGTTTTTTTAGTATGCTTTTGGCCAGCGTTTTGGGGATTGCCTTGGGCATTGTAGCGGGCTATTACCGCGGTTTTTTCGAGAAGCTGATTATGCGACTGATTGACATTACTTTATGTTTCCCGCCCATAGTTGTTGCGATTTTTGTCGTTTCTTTCTTTGGTTCATCGGCAGCGCATCTGATCTGCGTGATTGGACTACTGTATGTGCCCAGAGTGGCCAGGGTTGTATACAGCTCGACACTAACTGTTAGGGAAATGCAGCATGTGGAGGCCAGCAAATCAATGGGAGCATCCAATCTGCGTATCATGCTGATCAATATTTTTCCAAATATCCTTGCTCCGGCTGTGGTTCAGTTTTCGTTGGGAATGGGACATGCTGTTTTGATGGAATCTGGGTTGAGTTTCCTGGGGCTGGGCCCGGCGCCGCCGGCCATCACTTGGGGGCGGATGGTTCAGCAGTCAGCCCGGTTTATGGATATCAGCTACTTTCCTGTATTGTGGCCCTCATTGCTGATTTGCCTTACAATTCTTGCTTTTAATATTCTGGGTGATGTTTTAAGGGATTCTATGGATCCTCGTTTAAAAAGTTTATAACTTTCGCTGCAAGGTAGATACCTGATTGGAAAGGCGGCATGAGAATTGGAAAAAGTATATATCTCTGTTGATTTGGAAGGTATGGAAGGAGTAGTCAGCAAGCTGCAGACTGTGCGTAAAAATCCTGACTTCCATTTGGCTCGGAAGCGTTTAACTTTTGACGTTAATGCCGCTGTGGAGGCGGCGGTTAAGGCCGGCGCAAAAGAAATAGTGGTTTGCGATGGTCATGCAGATATGGAAAACATCCTTATTGACGATTTGCATCCCGAGGCCAAGCTGATTAGCGGGGCAATGCGTTCCTCTCTGCAAATGCAGGGAATTGAGGCGGGTTATGATGCCTTGGTAATCTTTGGCCATGCCGGTGGAGGCTTGACTGTCGGCGGGGTTATGGACCACACCTATAACAGCATGCGGGTCTATAATTTGCGTTTGAACGGGGTTACCGTAAACACCGAGGCTGTTATGAACGGCTTTATTGCCGGTTATTATGGAGTTCCGTTGGTAACTGTAATCGGTGATGAGGCGATGGTTCAAGAAGTAAAAGAGTTCGCTCCCGATGTAGAGGGCGTAGTAGTCAAGTATGGTTTTTCCCGTTTTTCCGCGATGTCCTTGAGTCCCCAAAAGGCTCGGGAGCTAATTGGAGCAGGGGTGTACAAGGGATTAAATCGGGCAAAGACAATTAAGCCTTTGAGCATCAAGGAACCAATTATTATGGAAGTAGATTTTCGGGATGCTCATGCTGCTGATGTGGCTGAGCTCGTGCCTGGAGTCAAGCGCCTTGCACCCCGCACAGTATCATATACCGGAGATGGTCCCACTATTTTCAAGTTGCAAGAACTGTTATTTTTCCGTTTGCTGGATGAGTACCCTTTTTAAAAATAAATCACTGAACTTTATTGAGGATATGAAATCGGATAGGAGGGGAGGAGGAAATTGACCGATACACTGTTGGCTGTTGAGGATTTACAAGTCGAGTTCAAGACCAGTGAAGGAACTGCTACAGTTGTTGACGGAGTAAGTTTCAGCGTAAATAAAGGCGAGACTCTGGGCATTGTAGGAGAATCCGGTTGCGGCAAGAGTGTCACTTCGCTTTCCATAATGCGTCTATTGCCCACCCCGCCAGGCAATATTGCAGGGGGCAGGATAGTTTTCCAGGGCCAAAATCTCTTGGATCTCTCCGAGCACGAGATGTGCGGGATTCGTGGCCATGATATTTCAATGATTTTCCAAGAACCCATGACTTCCTTAAACCCTGTTTACACTATCGGCCAGCAAATTTCTGAGGCGATTCGTGCCCATAAAAAAATCAGTGCCAGAGAGGCCCGAAGTCAGACAGTAAAAATGTTGGAGATGGTGGGCATTCCGGAACCTGCCCAGCGGGTAAGTAATTATCCTCATCAGCTATCTGGGGGCATGAGGCAAAGGGCAATGATTGCTATGGCCTTGTCCTTGACGCCAAAATTATTGATTGCTGATGAACCCACTACTGCTTTGGATGTGACCATCCAGGCTCAAATCCTTGAGTTGATGCGAAGAATCAAGGAAGAAATGGATATGGCCATCATCCTCATCACCCATGATCTCGGAGTAATTGCAGAGGTGACCAAACGGGTCATGGTTATGTATGCGGGAACAGTCGTAGAAGAAGCACTGGTAGATGATCTGTTCCTAAAACCCTATCATCCGTATACAGAAGGGTTGCTGGCGTCCATACCTCAACTCAATTCTACCCAAGAGCGCTTGCATGTAATCGAGGGTATGGTTCCCCATGCTTTGCAGCGCCCTCGTGGCTGCAGATTTGCCCCTCGTTGCCCTTATGCCGAAGAAATTTGCCAGCGAACCGAACCTGCATTATTGGCTATGGGCGGCGGAAGAAGTGTACGGTGCTGGAAGTATAAAAATTCCCCACAGGGAGGTGAGTAAGGTATGGCAAGCAATGCCGAAGTTCTCCTTAATGTAGAAGGACTGAAGACATTCTTCCCCGTTAAATCAGGCTTTTTTTCTAAGACCAATGCGTATGTAAAAGCAGTCAATGGCATTGACCTGTCTATTAATAGGGGGGAAACCCTGGGGCTGGTTGGCGAATCCGGCTGCGGCAAAACGACTGCGGGTAGGAGTATCATGCGGCTGGAAAAGCCCACAGCGGGCAAAGCTTATTTTGAAGGGGAAGATATATTTCAAATGTCCGAGGGTCAGCTGAAACGCAGTATCCGCAAGGATATGCAAATGATTTTTCAGGACCCCTATGCCTCCTTGAATCCCCGGCTGACAGTTAAAGAAATAATTAGTGAGCCCATAAAGATCCATGGGTGTGCTAAGGGCAGCGAGCAGGAGAAGTTGGTAAAAAAGCTTCTCGACGAAGTCGGATTAGACACAAAATATATGGGCCGGTATCCCCATGAGTTTTCTGGGGGCCAGCGTCAGCGCATCGGGATTGCCAGGGCAATTGCCCTCAATCCAAAGCTCATTGTCTGTGATGAACCGGTATCGGCGCTGGATGTGTCAGTGCAGTCCCAGGTCATAAATTTGCTCATGGATTTGCAGAAAGAATACAAACTAACTTACTTGTTCATATCTCATGACCTGTCGGTGGTGAAATATATATCTGACCGGGTAGCGGTAATGTATTTAGGAAAAATTGTCGAGTTGGCAGAAAGTGAAAAGCTGTATCAATCTCCTATGCACCCATATTCCGTGGCATTGCTCTCTGCTATTCCCAGCCCAGATCCTAACAAGAAGCGAAACAGAATTATATTGGAGGGTGACGTTCCCAGCCCGCTAAATCCCCCGCCTGGCTGCAGTTTTCATTCTCGCTGCGCCTATGCCCGGGAAATATGCAGGACAGTTGAACCAGCGTTTGCTGAAGTTGAAAGCGGTCACCATGTGGCCTGCCATAAATATCAGGAATACTGGGATTCTAATAACTAAGGAGGAATTGACATGGCTAAATCTTATTTGCCAGCTATGACCAGAGCAGAAGTTGAAGAAGCATATTCAAAGAAACCAGTAGTCTTGTTTCCCTTGGGCTCAGTTGAACAGCATGGTGCCCATACTCCTGTTGGCGATTACCGCATGGCCGAGGTGCTTGCAAAAGAGGTGGCGGATATTGTTGGCAACACTCTGGTTCTGCCGGTTATGCCTTTCGGCTATAGTGAATATTTCCGGACTTTTCCTGGCTGTCTTACCCTGAAGCCTTCAACCCTTTACAGTGTTGTCAGGGATGTGTGTGAATGCGTTTTGGATTACGGCATCGACCACCTGCTCTTTATCAACGGCCATAGGGGCAACGAGCCTACCTTGGAACAGCTTGGCAGGGATTTGCGCAAAGAGAGGGGAGTGATTCCTGCCTCCATTCTGCCCTGGGATTTGGCGATGGCAGAAAAAAAGACTTTATACCCGAAAGATGCTAAAACCGGTCATGGCAGTGACCCCATGGGCTCACTAAACGCTTATTTCTTCCCTGAGGATATGCGCACTGATCTGGCTGAAGAGTATCAGCCCCCGACCCGGCGATATGGAGATTTCCAACCAGTAAGCCCTACAAAAATTGATCTTAATGGCACTCTGCTGAACTTTTATCTGAACTATGACGAGATAACTAAAAACGGTGTAATGGGAGATCCTGGACTGTGTAGCGCTGAACGCGGCAAAAAGATGCATGACATTATGGTCGCCAAATTAGTGGAGATTGTCAAGGCATTTGCCAAACTTGACACTAGAGCAAAAATATAAATTCTGCAAGATGGGAGAGGACAAATAATGAGTGACCGTGTATTACCAGAATATCGTCTGCGCATGGAATTTCAACGCCCTGATAAAGAGGTCGTGGCCAAGTTTTTCAAGCTTCCAATTGCCGCAATCTCAGACAGTATGTACAAGCGGAATACATTATCTTCCTGGTTTAAACCTGCTTATAGCCCCTTTAAACAGTTTGCAGGCCCCGCATTTACTGTCCAGGCTCTGCCGGGTGATGAGCTCCTTGCCTTGAAGGCGATTGAGACTGCCCAGCCTGGAGATGTTGTAGTGGTGGCCGGCACCAGCCAGACTAGCTGCGCCTTGTGGGGCGGAATCATGACAACCATGGCAAAGGCCAGGGGCGTAGCGGCCCTAGTAACAGATGGCCTTGTCAGGGATGTGGATGAAATCAGGGGCTGTGAATTCCCTGTTTTCTGCCACGGTATCACTCCAGTGGCGCCCGTAATGGATGCGGGTTCAGGAGATATGAATTTTCCAATCGCATTGGGGGGAGTAGTAGTGAATCCCGGCGATATAGTGGTGGGAGGTGAAGATGGTGTAGTCGTTGTCCCCCGGGATTTAGCCAGCCAAGTCGTAAAAGCAGTGGAATTTCGCGTCCAGAAGGAGAACGGCTGGTTGGAAAGGATCCACACTGACAAAGAGATGATTTTGGCAGGTAAAGTGAAAGAACTATTAAGCAAGCGAACCGTAAAGTTGTACTAGTACCTTCTACGGTGGATTTAAGTAAGGCAGTGCCTTACCTGAATCATAGAGTTTCAATCTAATAACCTTTATCTAATAACTTTAAATTTGAATAAGGGGGAGAGTTTAAGTGAAACTTAGGAACTTATTGGTCTTGGCAATTTGTCTGGTGCTGGTTTTGGCAACAGGCTGTAATCTCAAGCCTAATCCCAACGATCCCGGTAATGAGGATCCGGTTTATGGAGGTACACTGCGTTTCGCTTTAGGCCGGGATTCAATTGCCTTCGATCCTCACATCTATTACGGCGCCTCCAGCGCTTCCATCCAGGGCAATATCTATGATGGTTTAATTGGCTATGCATCTGATGGCACCTTGCAGCCTGCCCTGGCAAAATCCTGGGAGAACCCCGATGATAAAACCTGGATTTTCCACCTGGAATCAGGGGTAAAATTTCATGATGGCAGTGATTTTAATGCCGCCGATGTAATTTATTCTTTTGAAAGAATTATGGATTCTGAGACGTCGGCTACCCGCGGCAACCTCTTGCGTTCTCAGATTGTCAGCATGGAAGCAGTGGATGAGCTAACAGTAAAGATTACTTTGGTTGGCCCTAACGCAACATTCCTCAGTGTTTTGGCTGCTCCTGACTGTTTTATGGTGGATAAAGAATGGGGAGAAAGCGGTCACAATTTTAAGTCCGAAGCCAACGGAACCGGGCCCTTTATGTTGGCTGAATATGAGCCCGGGGTGCAGTATGTATTGAATAAAAACCCCAACTACTGGAAAGAAGGGCTTCCGTATCTGGAGAAAGTAGTGTTAGTTCCCATTCAGGATGATAACACCAGAATCAATTCCCTGAAAAACGGCGATATTGATATGGCAGAAGTTATCCCCTGGCAGGATACTCTCAGCCTCAAAAAGGCCCCCTATAAAATTTACAGCGGATACGAGACTTTTAACTTTGTGCGAATCAATACCAATAGAGCGCCATTGGATAATCCCAAGGTCAGGCAGGCTTTAAATTATATCATTGATCGGGAGGAAATCTGTCAGGTTGCCTTTGGTGGCGAAGCAAAACCGATTTCCGCGGGATTAATTCTCGAAGACCACTGGGCCTTCAGTGATGAGCTGAAAGGCTACTGGAAGAAAGACCATGCGAAAGCTCAGGAATTGCTGGCGGAAGCCGGATATAGCGACCCATCCCAACTTAAATTAACCTTGGAGAGTTCCAACCTGCCTATCCACCTGGATAATGCTCAGCTGATTCAAAATCAGCTATCCAATTTTGGAATTGATGTTACCCTTAAAGTCTTAGAAGTGCCTACTTTGTTGGAAAAACGCACTTCTGGAGATTATGGGCTATTAATGGACGGAACATCGCTGCCTTGGCCTGATCCCGATGCGTACGCTCAATTCTTCCATAGTGTAGAAGGCACCATCTACGCTAAGGCAGTTGGCTTCCACAATGAAGAATTGGATCAGCTCCTTGAACAGGGCAGAACAGTATTAAATCAGGCAGACCGCAAAGAAATTTACTACCAGGCGGAACAAGTTCTGCTGGAAGAAGCTCCTTGGATCTTCGTGCTCTGGAGATCTCAAGCTGAATCCACGTGGGATTATGTCGAAGGATTTGTCCATTTTGGCGGCGCTGCCGGATACTATTCAACTGCCAGTTTGGAAAGCATTTGGCTCGATAAAGCTGCTGAAGAATAAATTAGCTTGAAAACCCCCTCCTTTGATACAACATCTAAAAGCGCCGCTTCTGCGGCGCTTTTAGATGTTGTATCAAGACAGACTTCAGAGCGCTATACGCAAGACAGGCTTGCTTTAAGGCTATAAGCATTTACTGCCTGTTCCTGACTCAGTCCTGCCATCCGTTCACTTAGGTCCCATAAGAGCACTGCGGTTTCCAGGTCATAGGATAGCTGGGAAGATTCAATTGGTTGTTTGCGGCGGAAATATTGGCCGGACATCCCCTGGACCTCTGGAGATGTGGCCAGGTAAATCGCAGTATCCGCTCCCTGTTCAGGAGAAATGAAGAAGTGTTTCATCAAGCGGGCTGTCAGGCTGCCCAATCCCGTCTGCCTGTCGACAATGATATTGGTGGCCACGACTCCCGGGTGCAGACAGTTGGCTGTTGCCCCGGTTCCTTTGAGGCGCCGGGCCAGTTCATAGGTGAAGAGGACATTGGCCAGCTTGGATTGGCTATAGGCCTTGAGCCAGCCGTAGCTGCTGGTGAGGTTAATGTCGTCGAAATGAATGCTGCCGATTTTGTGGGCCACAGAGGACAGGGTGACTATCCGGCCTTTGGCCGGGATGATGAGGTCCAGTAGCAGATTGGTGAGAAGGAAATG
>DHSM01000033.1 GCA_002408465.1 Firmicutes bacterium UBA5286
GCCTATTTTGAGACAGCCCCTTAGTAGCAAGAATTCGATATGAGTGGAGAGTTATTAGTATCGATCTTATGGTTCCTCCGGAGGCTCCTCTGGTTCTTGGGGGTCCTCAGGGTTTTCTGGGTCCTGAGGGTCTTCGGGTTTCTCTGGATCTTCTGGGTTCTCTGGATCCGTGGGTATTTGCGGATCTTGGGGGTCCTCAGGGTTTTCCGGACCAGGTTCTACTGGAACGGGTTCCGGTGCGGGTTCAGGTTCTGTTGGCGGTTCCTCTTCTGCTAGAGGCGGTTCTTCCTCATCTGCAGGTTCAGGCTCTTGGGGAAGAGGGGGATAGATGACATCTGTTGCATCAGGCATTACATCGAGACCCCAGATGTCATAGAGCATTTGGGCCCGTGCTTTCTGATCGATGATGAGATAACTGTAAGACTTGGTCCAGCTTTCCTTTATGCGGCCCAAGGCAAAGGAAGTGGACAGGACATGGGTGCCGATATTATCTGTGTCTACATTCTGGGTTGCAAAATGGGCCAGAGACATTATCTGTTCCAGGGAGAGATTAGTTTTGGCATTGTTGACGACGCTGGAATATATCTTGGGAATCTTGACAATGTTGCCGGCGGATTTAATCTGCTTGAAGAGCGCCAGCAAAATATCCTGCTGGTTCTTGACCCGCTGCAGGTCCCCCAGCCGGTAATTGCGGTTTCGGACAAAGATCAGGAACTGCTGGCCATTCAGGACTTGTTGGCCCTTGCCGAGCAAAACTCTACCGGTTTTATGATAAATATTATTGGGCACATTGTACTCCACTCCCCCCAGGGTATCGACAATCTGCACTACAGCATCCATATCCACCGAAACATAGTAATGAATCGGAACGCCCTTTAGGGCCATGCTGATTGTTTCAACCTGGTAGAGCATGCCCAAATTGAACTTTTCTTCATCAGTAGAACCGCCGCCGTATCTCCAGCCGTATGTATAAGCGCTGTTGATCTTGTCGCGGCCGCCACCCCTGTTATAGATGGGAACCAGGGTATCCCGGGGAATGCTGATGACATCCACCTTGCCGGTTTCAATATTGATTGATGCCAGCATAATTGTATCTGCCCGAAAGGCTGAATAGACGTCTTTCCGGTCTTCATTGCGGTCAAAACCCATAAGCAAAATATTGACTGCATCCTTAGAAAAGGCTTCTCTTATATCCATAATTTCCTTGCCATGAGCATCGGCTTCAGGGAAACTGATTCTGCCGGGAAACATTTTAGCATAATCTGAAATACGAAAATACCAATAACCCCCTGCGCTGACAGCAGCAAATACGATTGCCAGAATGACAATTAATATGACTTTCCTTTTCTTCTGTTTGTTTGCCTGGCGTATTTGCTTTCTGCCAAGTTCCATTTTGCATCACCCCACTTCTCGCATTATAACACTTAAGCCATTGAATCAGTATCCAAAGAAAATTCCTACTTATATTAGATGCACTTAAGCGGCAGTATAGTTCAATATATCAATATTAAAATGAGATTCTGCCCGGGGGCAGAATTATCAGCATGTTGGATTAGTGACAGCCGGAACAATTGCCACCTTTGCAGCCGCTGCATCCGTCCTGACCGCCTTTGACTCCGGGGCAGGCAAAAGCGGAAATCAGGCGCTGGAGGCCCCTCTCCCCGCAGCGAGGACAGACCATATCTTTCCCCGTTTCACTCATTTTACACAGCTGCTCGCTGCGCTGGCCGCATTTCTTACATTGAAATTCATAGATTGGCATGGAATGTCACCTCTTGTTTCATTATAATAAATAGAGCTTGCATATGGCAATACGAGGAGTGCTTATATGAAAAAAGAATTAACCCGCCCTGTAACCCGAGGCGGAGTGATAGCCGCATTGTATATTATTCTTACAGTATCTTTGGGCCAGCTGGCCCAGGGCCTGGCGCTGGGGCCGGTTTTTGTCCAGTTTCGCCCGGCAGAAGCCCTGACGGTGCTGCCAATTCTCTTTCCCGAAGCAGTGCCCGCCCTCTTCATCGGAGTGTTGATTGCCAACGCAATCTCACAGTTTGGCTGGATTGATATGGTCTTTGGCAGCCTGCTGACTCTGGCGGCAGCCTATGTTACCCGGCGAACCCGCACACATCTCCTGGCCTGGTTCAGCCCGGTAATCTTTAACGCCCTGGGTGTCAGCATCTATGTGGCCTATTTTATCACCAACCAGTGGTGGACATCCGCCTATTGGCTGGCTTATTTTCAGCAGGTGCTGTCCATTGGCATCAGTGAAGCCCTGGTGGTGTTCGGGCTGGGCCTGCCCCTGATAGCCTACCTGCGGAAAAACATGTTTGGCGAATACTAAAGGAAACCACCCTTAGCGGGTGGTTTTGCTTTAGGGCTCTAGGAGAAAGTCCTCCAGCTCTGAAGGCTCGTCACTGGGGCCGGCGCCTGGCTCAGTTTCCGGATCTTCCTTTTTTAATGGGGGGAGCAGAGTATCTGGGGGACCGGGCTCGACGACCTTGCCCCAGATGTTTTCAACGAGCTTAACCCGCTTAGGATGATCCAGGAGATAATAGGGAAGGCTCTCACGGCGGCCGGGGATTCCTCCGGATTCATACCTGCCTGCTAAAGTATTATTGCTGATGCTGTCTGAATCTATTTTCTGAGTTGCGAACCTGGCCAGGGCCAGTATCTGCTCTATGGAAAGGTTGGTCCTGACGTTCCTGGTCATTCCCAGGAAAACCTGAGGGGCGTAGATAAGTTTATTGGCCTGCTTAAACTGGCTGAAGGCAGCTTTAAGGATTGCCTGTTGATTAGCAGCCCGCACTCTGTCCGAAGAACCCTTGCGACTGCGGATAAAGTACATGAATTTAAGCCCGTCCAGTTTTTGATAGCCCTTTCCCACCAACAGCCGCCCATTCCAGTCAGTTACATCCTTGGGCACATCGTACCAGACACCGCCCATAATATCGACTATTTCTTTAACCGCCTCCATGTCTACCGAGACGTAGAAATGGATAGGCACCCCACCCAGCACTTTGCTGATGGTCTCAACCTGGGTTATGAGGCCGGCCTCCACTTTATCCTCAACGCCAGGTAGGCCGTTGCTCCAGCCCCAGTAATTGGCGGAGTTAATCTTGTCTTTATACTTTCCCTGGTTATAGATAGGGACAAGGCTGTCCCGGGGAATACTGACAATATTGACTTCACCGGTTTCAATATTGACGGCAGCAACCATATTGGCATCGACCAGACCGGTATAACCTTTAAGGCGTTTTTTGACACGGGCGTCATTGCTGTCGTGGCCCAGAAGAGCGATATTAATTATCTTCTGACCCGAAAAAGCTGCATTCATATCGGGAGAGTTGGTCTCATTATCTTCTCCCGTCCAATCGATATTTTTAAAGACAGTATCCATATCGGAAAGGCGGCGCAGGTACAAGGCGCCTGCACTGCCCAGGCATAACGAGATAATTATGACGATTATTGCGATTTTTTTCAGTTTGCTTAAACTCCGAAGCCTCCATGTCTTTTTTATTATTTCAGGTCTTTTGTCTGTCTGTTCCAAAGCCCCACCTCCCATTGCAGTTAATTATACGCTATTCCCGAAAAGAATACATCCCCTCAAAAACCTAAAGCTCCTGTCAGGAGCCTTTGGTATCAGAGGGAGAAAAGCGGCTGAGGTCGAGATTGGTCTCCAAGCTGAAGAGAGCTCCATTTTGGCCAATCCGGCCCCGGATGACAAGTTTATATGTGCCCGGCGCAAATGTGCCTGCCGGGATGGAGTAGACTAACTGTCTTTTAGAAGTGTTAAGCATGGGGATGAAGGCATTGGGATTTTTGTATTCAACCCAATTGCCGCCGGTGTCCTGCCTGAACATTTCGATGCCTGCCCAATCCGCAGGGAGAAAAAGCCTGCGTTTATCGGGATTGGCCAGAGTAAGGGTAATCTCATCATCCATAGATAAGGGTTGCTCGGTAACTGCCAGAGACAAAGAAGGCACCGCTTTTCCGACACAGCCCGCCAATGTTAAAAAGGCCAGGAGCAAGATAAGGGTTGTTGCCTTTTTGTTAATAATGTTCATCATCCTCCCCCTCTCTGTTTACCTCTTATTATATTCGACGCTTGAGACAGAAATTTAGTTGCATTGCTGATATTTCCCTTCGGCATACTGCCAGGCAGTCTCAGTCAGGAGGGCCGTGCCCAGCCAGAGGATTGATTCGTCAAAGTCAAAGCGGCCATGATGGTGGGGACTGTCTGTGCCAGTATTGCCCGCCCCCAGAAGAAAGAAGGTCCCGGGAACCGCTTGCAGGAAAAAGGACACATCCTCGCTGACCATGGTGGGAAATTCTAATACCTTGACATTTTCCGGACCGGCAAGGGAAGCGGCAATCTTGCGGAAGAACTTGGTAAACTGGGGGTCATTGATTACCGGGGGGTAACCCTGATCCAATTTGAATTTGTACTGGGCCTTCCAGGTTTTGCAGATGCCGGCCATCACTTCTTCCAGGCGGGTCCGGAGAATATCCCCGGCGGACTGGTGAAAATAGCGGATGGTCCCCTGGAGATAGACCTCTGTGGGGATGATATTATGGGTGCTGCCTCCCTGAATCTGTCCCACCGTCAACACCGCCGGATAAAGAGGCGGAATCTCTCTGCTGATGATGCGCTGCCAGGCCGTAATGATTTCGGCGCTGATGACCACTGGGTCAACTGTGTTGTGGGGCAAGGCCCCATGGCCCCCCCTTCCTATGACCCAGGCCTCGAAATTATTGACCGCTGCCATAATGGGGCCGAAAGTGATGCCAACCTGGCCCAGGGTTAGTTCCGGCGAAAGGGTGCCGATGTGGCCGGCTACTATAGCCTCAACCTGATGACGCTGGAGGACGCCGTCGTCGATCACTGCCTTGGCTCCCCGCCAGCCCTCTTCCCCGGGCTGGAAGATGATGATCACTGTGCCCGCTAAGTCCTGCCTATGCCGGGACAGCAGCCTGGCAGTGCCCAGCCCCATGGCGATATGACCGTCATGGCCGCAGGCATGCATTTTCCCGGGATATTTGGAGACAAAGTCATGGGTGTTTTCCTCCTGAATGGGCAAGGCATCCATATCTACCCGGACGCCAATGGTAGGGCCGGGCCGGGAGCCACGCACTATCCCCACAACTCCGGTCTTGCCCACACCCCTTTCAGTTTCCACACCCCAGTCCTCAAGGCGGGCGGCAATATAATCTGCCGTTTCCTCTACAGCAAAGCCCACCCCCGGGCGCCGGTGGCACCAGCGCCGCCACTCAACCAGCTTAGCCTGAATATCCTTGGCCTCTTGTTTGAAATCTCTTATCTTAACCGCCTCCGCTATTTTACTAACGGATAAATAATAGCATGCACCCTGTCTATAATATAGGATAGAAACACAATTTATTATCTTCTTTTGCCGCCGGGGATGCAATATAATTTTTCTTGGGGGGATATGTGTGATAATATCATTGATAGCAGCAGTTTACTGATAATCTGTCCAAGATAAAACAACATTTATGGGAGGGGAAAACATTGAAATTCTTAAGCAGACTGGAGTACAAATTCCGCACTTTTAAGGAGCAGGTGGGCGCCTTTGTTGAATTTAACTTTTTTAAGCTCACGCATCAGACAGACCGCAGCTTTCTGCTTCAAGTTTGGGAATGCCTGTGGGGCTGGCTGCGCTACGGCCTGCTGCCAAAATCTTACTATAATTACCGCCTGTATGAGGACAGGGCCCCCCTGTCCCAAAAAGTCAGGTCCTATGTATCCGACCATAGTTACTTCAGCAAGCTGGGCCAGGTAAATATGCGCAACAATGTCATCCTCAGCAATAAATGGGTGTTTCATAATTACTTTGACAACTACCCCATTTACCTGCCCAAGTGTTGGGGGTATTTTCATAAAAACGGCGGCATCTGGACAGAAACAGGCGAAGTTTTTGGCTTTGAAGAGCTGCCGGCGATTTTTAAGAGGATGGACGGCCACAAAGTGGTCATCAAGCCCATCCGCGGCAGCAGCGGTTCGAGAATTGTAGTTGCCGACGTGCTCTGTGAAGAAGACAGGGTATCTCTGTTAGTTAGCGGCGCCAAGGTGCCTCTGGAGGAATTTGCCCTTAACTTTAAAAAGAGCAATTACATAATCGAGGAACGCCTGCCCCAACACTCTGCCCTCAATGCAATCTACCCCCATTCAGTGAACACGGTGCGCATCAATACCCTTTATGACACCCGGGAAGTCAAGCTCTGGGGGGCGATTATCAAGCTGGGCACCGGCAGCGCCGAGATCGACAACTGGGGCAAAGGCAGCCTCTGTGTAGGCATTGACATGGAAACAGGCAAAATGCTTACCGGCAGCCATGATATCTTTTATTCCAAACAAATCTTGGCTCCTATTAGCGTTCATCCCGACACCAAGGTGCAATTTGAAGGTGTAGAGCTGCCCTATTGGCAGGAGCTGAAAGAAACTGTGCGCAAGGCGGCCCAGCTGGCGCCAATCTTGCCCTATATTGCCTGGGATGTGGCCATAACTCCAGAGGGACCCTGCATTATTGAAGGCAACGGCCGTTCCGACCTGTCCATGGTCCAGGTCCATGGAGGGCTTAATAATCCAGAAGCTAAAGAATTCTGGCGGCAATTCGGCATCAAAATATAATAAAATAAGCGGGACATGCGCCTGCTTATTTTTATCCCCATTTTCCCTTATTCATGTGATTGTTAATTTCTGCTTTCAGGGACTGGCGGGCGAAACCTGCGAAGTCCTGACATTCCTTATACAGCTTGACACAGGCGGGATCCAAATCGTCTTCAATCCCCGCCTGGGCCAGTTCAATAATGGCATCCAGATAGCTGTCAAGCTCCATTAACAGGGTGTTGCCCAGGCGGGAACGCTCAACCAGGTCAACCCGCTGCTGATCCAAGGCGGCGAATTTCTCTTTGGGGGCGCCGCATTTTGGACATTTGTCCGGAGCCCCGGGTCCCTCATGGATATAGTTGCACACGCTGCACTGCCACATGGCGAATTCTCCCTCCCTGTTCAGATTAATAGTTTTCTTTGTACAGTTCATACCAGGCCTGAGGATGGAAACAGGCCGGGCAAGTTTCCGGAGCCTCGGTGCCGGTATGTATATACCCGCAGTTGAGGCAGCGCCACTGAACCTCTTCCTGGCGTTTGAAGACTTTGCCTTCCTTTACATTAGCCAGCAGCTTGAGATACCGCTTCTCGTGTTCTTCTTCTACCTCCGCCACTTCGTGGAACCAGTCGGCGATTTCAGCAAATCCCTCTTTGCGGGCTGCCTCTTCAAATTCTTTATACATTGTACTCCATTCGTAATTCTCACCGTGGGCAGCGTCTTTGAGGTTCTCTGCGGTATTGCCCAGGCCTCCCAAATATTTGAATGCCTGCTTGGCATGAGCTCTTTCGTTTTCTGCCGTCTCTAATAAAACCTTGGCAATGTGTTCAAACCCTTCTTTTTTGGCTATCTGAGCATAAAAACTGTATTTGTTGCGAGCCTGAGACTCCCCTGCAAATGCAGCTATGAGATTCTTTTCAGTCTGAGTTCCCTTGATAGTTGCCAATGGATACACTTCCTTTCACTTTTTCAGTAATTATTACTGTTAATACCATCTTACCTTTAATTTCTTGGGTTTGCAAGGGAAAAAGCAAAAAAGCCGGGATTATCCGGCATGAGAATTCGCCTGGGCATCTGCAGTTAAAAAAGTTACCTGGATGCCCACATCGCCCATATAATTCAGGACAATCTGCGCCTGCATCAGAGAAAGCAGGTACCTGGCTGCCATCAAGCCCAGGCCGCCATAAAACTCCTCCGTCAGCATGCGCAAGTCCCTGACCTGGGCGCCTTTAGAATTGATTTCAACTGTGACCAAGTGCCGGCGGCGGTTGCAGACAATTACCGAGCACAGCCCCTCAGCAGCTGCCTGTCTGCTCAAATTAACCAGCCCCCCCAAGACTGTGCGGGCATGATCGGGGCAGCCTCTGACAGGGGGGATATTGCCAATTACCTGCAGAAATTGTTCACAGGCCCGGCGCTCCAAGACCTCTTCAAGAACAGGCAATAAATCAAAAACACCTTGGCAAAAGGGCTCCTCACTGAGGCGGCGCACCCAGTCGCCGAATTCCTTCATGACAAAAGCTTCCCGAATTGCCATTTCCGCATAGAGAGGGATGCTGGCTAAATCCCCCTTCTCTGCATCCTGTCTTATCAGCTGCAGGCAATTAAACACCGTGGTCAGGGGGTTGTTGACCCGGTCTCCGGCCTCAAGGGCAAAATCCTGCATGAACTTGTGCATCTCCAGCATTGAATCCCGAGACATGGCGACGGGGTGAAACTTGAAAGCGATTTCCCGGTTTGTGAGCCTTCTGGCTTCCACATCAATGGCAAGGCCTTCGAAATCCAGACTGAACAGTGAAGGATCGTTGCCTTTGCGAACTCTGTCAGCATAACACGCCAGGGTATCCCCTGCAGGCAGCTGCAATAGATGATATCTGTCTGTATCAATTCCGAACAGCCATTCTGCCCATCGGTTGTGCCAAAAAATATTGTTGGCCTCATCGATTAACAGCATGGGAGTCAGCTGTTTATTCCCCCAAAACATAAAATCGTATAAATCCAGCATCCTCACCCCCATGTAATCCTAATACATATATTCGTCGAAAGGGGGAGGTTTCCTGTATCTCAACCCTGGAAATTGCACTACAAAATTCGACATAATTTGCGGTTTTTCGCCGTTATGACATTTTTCGAGATTAATCGTCAGCACAACACCTTGATGGCGCCCCGGCGGACGCTGATTTTTACCGGCGTATTCCCCGGAGTTTCGCCATCCATTTCTATTTCCAGAGGTTTTTCCCCATTGATCATCACTTCGTCAACCAAGTAAGTGCTGATTTTCGAATGAGAAAGATGGGTGCCCCGATAAATGCGAGGCAAGTTGATGAGCAAACGCAGCTTGCTCATGCCTCGGACGAGGATGAGGTCCAATTTGCCGTCATCAATGTGGGCAATTGGGGCTAGGCGCATGCCGCCGCCAAAATAGTTGCCGTTGGCCACCCCCGCCAGGATAAGGGAGCCCTCATAAACCTTTTCCCCGTCGGCCTCGATCCGGGCCCAGCGGTTTTTATAGGACAGCACCGACCAAAGGGTGCCTGAAAGGTAAGACAGCAGGCCGCCGGCAGATTTGGAAACATGGTTTACCCGCTTGCAGACAGCTGCCCCTAAACCAGCGTCGGCAATATTGGCATACCAGCGCCTGCCAGGGGTGCCGTCCTCATGGGAAAATTCCACTAGCGCAAGGTCGATTTCTCTTGCCCGGTTGCTGGCGATGACATCCAGGGCGCCTGGGTAATCCTTGGGGATTCCCAAAGTCTTGATGAGGTCGCAGCCCGTCCCCCGGGAGATGATTCCTAAGCGGGCAGCAGGATTGATAGGCGTTTCCCCTTCAAAAAAGCCGTTTACAACTTCATTGGCGGTGCCGTCACCGCCTACGGCGATAATAGTCGTCTTGCCGTTTCTCAGGGCGTTGCGAACAGCCTCGGTGGCATTTCCGACAGCGGTGGTCATATGGGTTTCAAAATTCAATCCCCTCTGTTTCATTTCCTCTGCTATTTTTGGCCACACCTCCCTGGTGGTGCCGTTGGCGGAGACCGGGTTGACAAGGACAAAGATATTATTCATCTGGGCTGCTCCTTTCACACAGTCGAAGTTCCGATAAATGAATGTTCGACGCAGCAAAAGCAAAATCCTTTAGGCAGGCTCCGGGGGAATAATAATAGGCCGCAATTGCGGCCATGAAATTAGTGCACTTGTTTGAGAGGCACAGTGCTGTGCAAGTCATTGAGGAGCTTGCGCACTGCCTTGACGCCCTTTTCGGGAACGACGGTAAATTCGGTGGTTATTTCAATGGGGCAGGGGCCTGTGCCCTCACGGTTAAGGATTTGCGGCACCGTCATGCCGGTGCAATAGAGAACCCCGGCTTCTGCCAGGACATCAGCGGCCCCCTGGCTCATTACGGTCGTGTGAACGGCGGTCACCTGGCCGAGGACGGCAATCATGGCTGCAGCCCGGCCAACGATTTTATCGGCCACGGCGCTGCCGGGAAGGACATTGTTGTCCAAGGCGTCCAGCAGGGGTTGAATGCCGGGGAGACGGCTGCTGAAGAGCATGCGCCCGTTCCTGACTACTACCAGGGACTGACCCTCCTCCGCCAGCAATTGAGCGGCTATTTTCAGATCTCCGCTCATAAAAAAAATCCTTCCTTCCTTGCAGGCAGCTGGAATGATATGTGGGAAAGCCCACTAGGAATGCTGGGCGAATAAAGGGAGCTGCGGGACGACAAGCCCGCAAGGGACAGTATGTTGGGGAAAATAAAGGCCTGGGCAGGATGAAACGCGCCCCCGGCAGAGGGATAAAGCATAAATTATGACCTCCTCGTATGTGGACAGTAGTGCAAAGAAGTAGTTCTAGACTGCAGGCATTAATCCTGCCGTTTTGGACAATGTAATTCATGGAAAACCGCCGCTCGGATCAGCAATGATCCGGCGGCGGCAGTTGCCCGTGAAGTTCTATCAGGCCCGCTCGTTCCAGTTCCCGCACCACTTCAAAAAGAGAGTCCTTTTTATGGCTGGGCAGCTCCCTGACAAAAAGGTTAACCTCCCGGGGCGAGGCCTGCAGGCGAAAGCGAACATCGGCAAAGCGCAATCTTTTCACATCCTGCCTCCTGGGCAAAAAGTTTACGGTTAGTATGCGCTCCAGCCGGCCGCCTATTCTGAGCTAGAAAAACTCCAACCCCTGGGCTAAGAGCTCAGCGCCTGCCTGCTCTGCCAGACTGATGACACTTTCCAGCACCCGCCTGGCGCTGTCGGGATCGGGGCCCACCCAGGCAGCCGCCAGACACGCCCGGTTGTGCACGTCGTGACAACTGGCTTCATACACCGATAAATTATGGCGCTGATGCATGCGGCTGAGGACAGATTTTACCACCATGCGCTTTTCCTTGAGAGAATGGGCCTCCAAGCGCAAGTCCAAGGTCATCAGGGCGACCACCATTAATGTCCACCTTCCCCTCTGTTACCTAATTGTAGATATTGTATTGGAAATTTGCCCATAGGGTCAAGCCCCTGGTATTGCGTGCACAAATTCTCAGCATATGCTAGACTGAAGAAGTTATAAAGGGAGGTGTCTTATGATTAAGGAAAAGGCCGCAGAATTGGCGGCCGCCATCAAGGAATCTGAAGAGTATAAAGGGCTGCAATCAGCCAGAGCCAGAGTCAAGCTGGACCCCAACGCATCCGATCTGCTGGACAGGCTGCAGCTGCTCCAGGAGAAAATTATCGGCTTGCAACAGCAGGGCCAGGCCATTACCCAGGAGGTCGTGGAAGAATTGCGCACCCTGGAAGGGCAGATGCAGCTGAACTTGACCCTGAGGCATATGGTCGAATCCCAGCAAAAATTTGAAGACCTCATGGACGGAGTTAACCAGATTTTGGCGGAAACACTCAATTAACGAAAAAACATCCTGCTAAAGGATGTTTTTATTTTGGTTAGAAATGGCCTAGAGTCCCCTGTCTTCTCGCCTTTGCCTCGCATAGTTTGAATACGGCAATGCCAACAAATAAATACAAAAGAGAGCTGAATAGCATAGTCAGCCAGTCCCCGGCGGGGATGTAAGAAAGATTCTGGCCCTTGATCATGACCATGCGAATCCAGTGAGAGGGCAAAGTGGCGGGCAGCCAGCGAAATACCGGGGAGGGATCCGCTGCCACCAAGGCGATGAGGGCAAATTGAACGATTTGCAGATAGGACTGAATGCGCTTGTACATGAGGGTAATGCCGCCGAAAAAGAAGCCCAGGCCGCTAACAGCCATGAGGGCAAAGAGAATCAAGGGCAGCAGGGAGATAATGTCGATGTTTAGACTGGTGCCGGTGGTAGCCATGGTCAGGGCCAACATGGCGATGACTACCAGCAAATCTGTTAGCACACCGGCAATTAATTTAAAAGCGCTGAGAACTGTAAGGCCAAGAGGGGACATACACAGCTGCTCCAGGGTGCCCTCCTGAGTTTCCTGCAAAAGAGTATAGGGAATTGTCTGCCAGGCCATCATCAGCATCAGCCAAGTTACGTAGCTGACCACAAGACTATCTATGGTTGTGCCCAACTTGAGGCCGGCTCCCCCCAGCCCGGTGTAACCCCAGAAGATCAGCATAAAAATGATGTAGATAGTAATGATGCCCCCTAGAGAGTTGACAAAGTAGCGGCGCATGAGGATTATTTCCTTTTTCAGCATGGCCGCAAATCCAAGCCACAGTTTCATGCCTTGGCACCCCCCAGAATTTCCATAAATACCTTTTCGAAATTCAGTTCCTTGCGGCTGACGGATTCAATTGGCGTCTGCTCAGAGCCCAAGACATCAAGGGCCTGCCAGAGCAAGGTGGGATTTTCCATGTCCAGGGAAATCTGCCAGCCGGAATTGACCGGCTCCAGGCGCAGATGAGGAATTTGCTCCAAGCCAGTGCGCTGCCCAGGAGTCAGCTGGCCTACCACCAGGTCGTAAGAGCGGACCTGGAATAGGTCAAGCAAGTGCTGGATGTTGTCATTGGCCACAATCCTGCCTTCATTGATTATGACCACATGCTGACAAATGTCCTGGACTACGTTCATGTCATGGGTGGTAATGATTACCGTGCGCTGCTCCTCCTGGACGATGCGGCGCAGAAGGCTGCGAATTTCATAGGAAGCCTTGACATCCAAGCCCAGGGTGGGCTCGTCCAACAGCAGAATTGGCGCTCCCGTTACCAAGGTTACTGCCAGGGCCAGTTTTTGCTGCATTCCCCGGGATAATTTGCGCACAGGCTGATTGGCCTTTTCGGTCAGGCCGAAAACCTCCAACAGCTCTGGAATTTCTCTGTTCAGTCTCCGGGGCTTGCGGCCGCGGATGGCGGCAAAGAACTCAAGATTTTCCCGGGGGGTCAGCCGCCAGTATATATTGCGGTTGCCTTCCAGCACAGCCGTCAGCTGGGCCAGGGCTTTTGCCCGCTGGCACTGGACATCCCAGCCGTTTACGCTAATGCTTCCCGCATCCGGCTGGACCAGGCCGCAGATTGATTTGATTGTAGTGGTCTTGCCGGCCCCATTGGGGCCAAGAAGACCGAAGATTATCCCCCGGGGGACTTCAAAGCTAATTTCTTCCAAGGCCCTGACCTGTTTGCCTTCGGAGCCAGAATAAGTCTTAGTCAGGTTATTCACCTTGAGGACAATGTCCACAAAAATCCCTCCTCCCAATAATTGCAGCGCCGGGTCTACATGATCAGCTGCTTAATATAGACTGCATCGCCCTGAGAATAAATTAAATACTGATTGACCAGGGCCAGAATCTTAAGATCCTGGGCATCCTTGAGGATTACCCGGGAGCCAGAGGCAGGGGAAAAGCGCACAAGTTTGTCCTCCAAAAGGGCAATCAGGGTGCCTTCCTGCCATTTAAACTCCTTTGGCTTCAGCTCGTACATCTTGTCGGCGGCGACATCGAAGTAGACCAGGTGCTCACCATTGTCGCCGGGGCAGCCAAGGACGGCATCGTCGGTGGCGGCCAGCAGCCGCCACTGGGCCCAGTTGCCAGGCAGGGAAAAGAGCTGAACAGGACCGGTCTCTTCAGTCCAGGCCCACAGTTCATTGCAGCAGGTGCCAAAGTAATCCTTGGCGCCCCCCAGGAAGTAGAGCTTTTCACTGGCTGCAGACCACATAGGTGATTGGGGCAGTACTCCGCCGCTGACAATGGTTCTGGTCTTGCCTGCAGTATCCGCCAGCCCCAGGCTGTCCTCCTGGCGCCAGGCCAAAAGGGTGTGGTCGCTGTTCCAAACCATTTCCTGATTATAGCTTAGAGAAACTTGAGCGCCATTGCTTAGATTCTGGAGAACGCTGCCCTCCTCCACCGGCAACAGGTACCAATGGCTGCCGGCAACGCCCCCTGCCCAGCGGGGCCAGGCATTATTCACCGGGTTTAGCCCTTCCTGAAACTCATTGAAGGTTTCGCCGCTGAGGATATCTGTAAAGTATGGTCCGGCAACAGGACCCAAGTACCAGCTCTCGCCGTTAAACCAGACTGGCTGCCGGCGCAGGCCCAGGGGCACCCAGGCGCTTGCCTGCCAGGCAATTTCCGCCTGTCCCCCGGAGAGATCCAGCAGCACCCAGCTGTGATTCCCCTCCTCGTCTTCGGCCCCCAGCAACACCCAGGGCCAGGCAACGGCCTCCAGGGCGGGAGCGGGGCCTTTGAGGGCAACAGCCCCTAGGCCTGTGACTTCGACAGAACGAAGGTCTAGAGAATAGAGGCTGGCAATCTCATCCTGCCAGGCCAGGGCCAGGAGGGTATGTTTTTCCTCGGGAATGGCTGCAAAACCCCTGAACTCGCCGAATTTCTCCAAGGCAATATCGCCGGCGGCGGAGATGAGCTCCGGGCGGCGGGGATTTTGCACTAATTTTACTTCGGACCACAAAGGCTGAGTTTTCGGGTGGGAATTGCCCATCAAGCCCAGTTTGTCAGAAACAGAACATCCCTGGGCAAATAATAGAGCTATTGCAAGGGCTGCAGCAAAAAGCAGTACAATCTTCTTCTCCATATTATCCCTCTCTTAGATTCAGGTCAGTTTCTTAACTATTCTTCTTCGTGCCCCGAAATTCCTTTTTGCTATAAAAAGAAAAAAGGTCCTGAAGACCTTTTTACATGGTGTTATCGCCTTTATGCTGAATTCTGTCTCCCCGCCAGCGCAAAAACCCGACAACCAGGCCGGAAAAGAGGCCAACGGAGGCCAGCTTTCCCAGGGGCCGCCGCGCCAGCTGCCAAATCCAGGCGGATGCGCTGTAGCAGGGATTTTCCGGCAGGCCGTAAGCTGCAGGCCTCTCAGTGAGAATGTAAATTCTCCCCAGGCCGTGCATCTCATTTTCGCCATAGATATTGGCTTGGGCAAATCCCTGTTCCCGCAGAGACTGCACCCTCTCTTTAGCCTGCTGCAACAGAGCGTTCCGCTCCCCATACTGCAGAGCCCCGTTGGGGCAGGTGGTGACACAAGCCGGCCTGAGCCCCTGGCTGGTTCTTTCGGCGCAGCCGGTGCACTTGCCCATCTTGTTAGTCGTCTTGCTGAGATGGGGCACATGAAAGGGGCAATGTTGGACACAGAGGCCGCAGCCAATGCACTTGTCGGGATCCGGCCAGACTGTGCCGTTCTTAGTGCGCTGCACTGCCCCCGCCGGGCAGACGTTGACACAGGCGGCATCAGTGCAGTGCATGCAGGCGTAGTTGGCAAAAAGCCAGCGGCCCTGGTCGGTTTCGGAAAAGATCAGGTGATTCCAGGTATGTGCCTCGAGAGTTGGGGGATTGGTATAGCTGCCGCGAAATTTTGTCGCCCCTGCCGGCAGCCGGTTCCAGTCCTTGCAAGCCACCTGGCAGCCTCGGCAGGCCATGCACTTTTTTGTATCCACCAGCACTGCATACGCCACTCTTACGCCCTCCTTATATTGCACAAAAAGGCTTTATACTCGGGGATGGTGGTGTTGGGATCCCCTACATGGGGGGTAAGGACATTGGCGCTGTCCCCGGGGAACAGTCCCCTATATCCCCAATGCCAGGGCATTCCCACAATTTCCACCATATTGCCGGCCACCGCCATAGGCTTGAGGCGCCGGGTAACATAGGCCACCGCTTTAATCTCGCCTCGGGGGGTGCTGACCAGCACCTCAGAGCCGTTGCTGATGCCAAGTTTGGCCCCCAGCTCCAGGCTGATTTCCACAAACATCTCCGGCGCCATTTCCGCCAGCCAAGGACTGTTGCGAGTCATAATTCCGCTTTGCCAGTGTTCGCTGACCCGGTAGGTGGTGCCGATATAGGGAAATTCTTTACTGGACGCCAGCTTGCCCAATCCCTGCCACCAGATAATGACCGGGTTGTTCTGCTGCGGGCTGAGGACATTGGCCACGGGGCTTTCAACAGGCTCATAGTGTTCGGGAAAGGGGCCGTCGACCATGCCGGGACTGAAAAGCCTGGCCTGCAGTTCCGGCAGCATGATAAAGGGACTGCCGGCGGTTTTTTCGGGAGGAGCATCCTTCCAAGCGAAATCTGGCACATCGTTCATCTGCCACTGCCCCCCTTCCCACCAAACCAAAGGCAGTTCCGGGTTCCAGGGACTGCCGGAGGGGTCGCTGGAGCAGCGGTTATAGAGGATGCGGCGATTAAGGGGCCAGACATAGGACCACCCGGCATGGGTGCCAATCCCCTCTGTTTCCCGGATGCGCCTCTTTGTGGGCGGGTCCTGAAGATCATTGTAATAACCGGAATAAATCCAGCAGCCGCAGGCAGTGCTGCCGTCGGCAGAGAGCTTGGTGAAGTTCTCCAAAGGCTGGCCGCTGCCAGTGTCATAGCCGTTGATTTCCAGGGCTACCTTTTCAATATCCGGCTCCTCTTCCCCTTCGCCGTAATGCCAGTTTAAGCCAACAATAGGCTCGGGGAAGACGCCTCCCCGCAGGTAATGGTAGCAAATTGCCTTATAGAGCTGGTCGGCGATCCACAAATCCGACCTTGCCTCTCCCGGAGGCTGGATTGCCTTGTGCCGCCACTGAATCCAGCGGCCGCTGTTGCTGACAGAACCGTCTTTTTCATAGGAGGCGGCTGCCGGCAGCAGAAAGACCTCGGTCTTGATGTCAGCGGGCTGGACCTTGGGGCGCCGCCAGAAACTGGCGGTCTCCGTTTCAAATAAATCTACCGCCACCATCCAATCCAGGTTTTCCAAGGCCTTGCGCTCGAGCTCCGCCTGGGGACCGCCTACAGCCGGGTTTTGTCCCCAGACAAACATGCCCTTGATTTCATTCCGGGCCATGGATTCGAAGATGGCAATATGGGAGCGGTTGCGACCATCCAGCTTGGGCAGCCAGTGATAGCAAAAGTCGTTGTCCCCGGCAGCTCTTTCCCCCCACCAGGCCTTGAGCAGGCTCACCAGGAACTTGGGCTTGTTTGCCCAGTAACTGCTGGCGGGAGTTTCCTTGGCGTTGTAATCCGCCAGGGTTGGATGGGCCTTGGCCTGGGGCATATTGAGATAGCCCGGCAGAATGTGAAAAAGCATGGCCATATCTGTAGAGCCCTGGACATTGGCTTCCCCCCGCTGGGCGTTGACGCCGCCTCCGGGGATGCCGATGTTGCCCAGAAGCAGCTGCAGCACTGCTGTCGCCCGCACATTCTGAGACCCATGGGTGGACTGGGTGATGCCCATTGCATACAGGATGTTGCCGGCTTTGCCGGGAGCGCCGGTAGCGCAGAAGGTGGCAGCCACCCGTTCAAAGTCTTCGGGGCTGCAGCCCACTGTCCGGCAGACTGTGTCTTTGTCATAGCGAGCATAGTGTCCCTTCATCACCTGAAAAACACAGCGGGGATGCTGAAGGGTCAGGTCCTGAAGGGGGTTGCCCTTTTCGTCCAGCTCATATTGCCAGCTCTCCCGGTCATAGGCGCCGTCGGCAAGGCCGGAGAACACCCCGTCGGCAAAGGAATAGCTGGGGGCGAGAAGGTATGAAGCGTTGGTATAATTGACTACATATTCGTGCTGCCAGAGATTGTTTTCAAAGGTATAGTTGATGAGGCCGCCCAAGAGGGCGATATCTGTGCCTGGCCGTAGGGGCAGCCAGATATCCGCCACGGCGGCGGTGCGGGTGAGGCGGGGATCGATGCTGATGAGCTTAGCCCCCCGCTCCCGGGCCCTGTCAATCCAGCGCATGGACACGGGATGGTTCTCGGCGGTGTTGACCCCAATGGCCATGATTACATCTGAGTGCTGGTAATCTATCCAGTGGTTTGTCATTGCTCCTCTGCCAAATGAGTTGGCCAGACCGGCCACAGTAGAAGAGTGTCAGAGGCGGGCATGGTGGTCCATATTGACAATGCCTAGGCTGCGCATGAGCTTGGCCAGCAGGTAATTTTCTTCATTGTCCAGGGCGGCGCTGCCCAGATGGGCTATTGCTTTGGTCCGGTTTACAGTAATGCCATCGGCCTGGCGCTCAAAGCTTTCATCCCGGGTTTCCTTTACCTTTTTGGCGATCCTGTCCATGGCCCAGCGCCAGTTTTTCTCCACCCACGTCTGACTGTAAGGCGCCCGGTACAGCACCTTATCCAGGCGGTTTGGATTGAGTTCGGGGTCATGAGTTCTCAAATTATAGACGGTGTTCAAATTGAGCAGAGATGCGCCCTTGCTGCACAGGGCCCCTTCATTGATGGGATGGTCGGGATCGCCGCTGACGCTGACCAGCTTGCCCCCCACCACATAGCAAATGGCGCCGCAGCCGCAGGAACAATAGGGACAGATGGTAGTGACCTCTTTGGCGTCTTCCAGCCGATGGCTGAAGACGGGATCATTCTCCCAGTCGCAGCCGACGACAACTGCAGCCAAGGCAGCAACGCCAGTCAGTTTGAAAAATTCTCTTCTGGTAACCTTCACTCTCTCACCTCATTTCACTGTTTCATCATATATATGAGGATGGGATGCCGGCCGATATCCTTTGCGCTGGGCGAGGATATCCAAAAACACAGTAGCAGCGTTTTCCAGCTGCAGGTCACAACCCGCTGATGCCTGAGTGCAATCGGTAATCTTAAGATAATAGCCGCAGTCATCGCAGACCTGGATGCGCCGCTGGCAATCCCCCACCAAGGTCAGCAGCAACTGTCCGTCCTGGCGGCTGCTGCTGCAGACCGGGCAAACCATGCGGGAATAGGTCCATTCTGTCTCACACATCCAGCAGCCTAATATACGGCGGCCGTCCACTGGCCGGTTGTAGCCGTTGACAGGATATTGGCCGCACACCGGGCACCAGCCCCTTTGCCAATCCGCCAGGTCCAGCATCTGCTGCTGGGCAAAGGCCGTGTAAAAGGGGACCAGGGCAGCCAGGAAAAATCCGGCGAGGACCTGGGGATCCAACGGGCAAAGTTTCTGCAGCCGCAGCTCGTTAACGGCGATTTCCATGGCCAGGACCAGGTCTGGTTCCAGACAGTCTTGCACCGTCACAGCCAAGGCTTCCAGAATGCTGTCTTCCAGATTGCTGATAAGGGGCAGAAAATCTGTTCCGGGGTTGTGACTGGCCAAGAGGGTAGCAAGGCGCACACCTATTTCCCGAAACAGGCGGGGGGAAAAGAGAATTCTTTCACATTCTAGGATATAGTTATTGATCCGGGCTTTTCTCGCCGGCAATGGCAGCTCCTCAATGACTTTGTCCCGGAAAAGGCGCTGCACCTCAAGGATTTGGGCCAGCAGGGGCATAATCGGGCTGTCCATGCTCTTCCCTTTGGGCTCGGCTCTCAATCTGACCACCTCCACAAGTACCTGTCTAATTCTATTTCCTAAAAGGGGAGAATAGTCCTGCAACTATAAAATATTCCTATGGCCACATAAGTAAAATTACTAAAACACAAAAAAACCAGGCATACTAAGCCTGGTTTGCAATAATAACTGCTTATACCGCCCGTCGAGCCTCGGCGGCAGGGAGAATTATGCTGTTAATTGCCGCCGCCACCCCATCTTGATCGTTACTTAAGGTGACCTCGCCGGCAACTTTTTTCAGCTGACTGTGGCCATTGCCCATGACAACCCCCAGGCCTGCAGCCTCAATCATTGTGCGGTCATTGAGATTATCTCCCATGGCCACCACTTCCTCCATGGCGATCTGCAGATGCCCTGCCAACTGCTTTAGAGCCCAGCCCTTGGAAATGCCGGGAGGGGCGATTTCAAGATACATATAATCTTTGGTGCCGGGATAGTAATCTACTGATAGGCCCAGCCCTGCGGCCCGATGCTGGAACTTTTCCAAAGCCTGGGGCTTGCCGGCAGAAAAAATCTTATGGCTTTGAAACTCATCCTGCTCAATTCGCTCTACCAGATCGGGAATCTTCTTGACCTTGCTCAGGAAAAATTCTCTGACGCTGTATGTCAATTGGTTAAGTTTCAGCTTATTGTCGCATATCATTTGAATCCAGGCCGGCAAACTGATTTTTTTGGCGCTGGTATAAATGCCCCCTTTGTGGTAGACCTGTATATAGATGTCGGCAGCTTGCATTTCTGCCAGCAGGGGGGCGATGGTTTTATTCGCGAAATTTGATGCGGAAATAACCGAACCGTCCCGATGGCGGATGAGAGCGCCGTTGGCGCAGATGAGAGGAACATCCAGCTTGAGGCGGTCGGCATAGCTTTTAGCTGAGTGAAAGCTGCGGCCGGTGGCCAGGGTGACTTTTATCCCCTGCTGCCTGGCTCTGGCAATTGCTTGGCGGGTAGGGACAGTCAGTCTCATATTATTGTTTATAAGAGTGCCGTCAATATCTATAGCCACTAGTTTGTAAATATTATCTCCTCCCTTCCCGTTCTTTTATTATAGCCCAGTCCCTGATCATTTCAAAGACCAGACCCAGAAAACAACCGGGCTTTTTCCCACCCGGAGGCATTTTCTGTTATATTATAGGGTAGAGGTGAAGTTCAGTGCCCCTAATTCGCAAACTGGAGCATGATGATTTTAAAAACCTGCTGACCATCGAAACGGAGAGTTTTGCCAGCGGCTACAGCCCATATTTTATAAAAATGATGCCGATCTTATTTGGCAACACTTCATATATTTCTTTAAAAGGCCACAGTTCCCAGGGCTATGTGGCGACCGCCCTGGAACAGGGGAGCTGCCGGGCCTGGATTCTCAGCCTTGCAGTGCGGCCGAAATACCGGCAGCTAGGTCTAGGCAAAGCTTTGCTGGAGATGGGGCTGCAAGCCCTGGCCGCCGCCGGCGCCGGGGAGGTAATGCTGTCTGTTTCCCCGGAAAACCAGCGGGCAATTGCCCTCTATGAGAAAATGGGTTTCAGTATCTGCCGGAAAGTCAGTGACTATTTTGGACCCGGTGAAGATCGCATTATTATGAAAAAAAACCTGCCTGAAGAAAAAAACTGAACAAGGCATGTGGAGGTGGACAAATGGCCCGGAGAGAGTTATGGAGCTGGCTTAAGACCCTAATCCTGGCAGTGATTCTCGCCCTGCTTATTCGGGAATATGTGCTGGCATTTTACGTGGTTGACGGAAGTTCAATGTTGCCCACTCTTCATGACGGCCAGATGGTGGCTGTAAATAAGCTGGTCTACAGAATCGGTTCCCTCCGGCGGGGGGATGTGGCGGTGTTTGAAACCCAAAAGACCCTGACCGGCTCGACAACGGAACGAATCTTTATTAAGCGGATAATTGCCTTGCCAGGAGATACAATAGAAATCCGGGAAGGAAAAATCATCCTCAATGGCGAAGAACTTGCAGAAGATTATATCGACACTGTGATGGAGCAAGATATGGAGCTCCTGCTGATTGAGGCGGACACTGTCTTCGTCATGGGCGACAACCGCCACCCCCGGGGGAGCTGGGACAGCAGAGAGTTCGGACCGATTCCCCTTGATTCAATTTTGGGCAGGGCGGATTTGATAATCTTTCCCAATCCTCACAAGGTAAAGTGATTGGAGGCTGCCGGCTAATGGCCAAGGAAATCTGGAGCTGGATAAAAACTATCATTCTGGCGTTAATACTCGCCCTGATCATCAAAAACTATGCTTTTGCCTTCTACATAGTAGACGGCAAATCAATGGAACCTACCTTGGAAGACGGCCAGGTGCTGATGGTCAATAATTTTACCTACAAGATTTGGGAGCCCAAACGGGGTGATGTAGTCATCTTCGTCAAAGAGGATATCACCGGCAGCCGCAAAAACTGGCTGACCGGCAGAAATGCCCTGGTCAAGCGGGTCATCGCCTTGCCGGGAGACACCGTTAATATCCAGCAGGGACAGGTCTTTGTCAATGACTCACCCCTTGCGGAAGAATATATTGAATGTGAAATCACCGAGGACTATGGTCCAATTATTATTGAGGAAGGCTGGCTCTTTGTCCTCGGGGACAATCGCCACCCCGGCGCCAGCATGGACAGCAGGAGTTTTGGCCCTATTAAGCTGTCCAGCATCCTGGGGAGAGCAGATTTTGTAGTCCTTCCTTCCCCCCATAAAGTAGATTAACGGGACACATTATGGTATACTGTCGCTAATAGGTAGAGTAGATACTGCGCGTCAAGTGCCGGAGGATGGGATGTAGCCACCGGACGAAAGGAAATGACCTGCGGTGCAGTATCGCGTCCGCTGCCGCCCATTAGGAGCATATTAGCCTCCTTTTTCGGGCTGGACGTCAAACCTGCCCAAAAATTAGGGAGGTTTTTTTGTGCACACTTCTATCCATCATTCTGCAGGTGAGCAACTGCGCAATCTGGTCCTGGTCGGTCTGTTTGCGGCCCTGGGCATTGTCTTTCAGGCCTTTTCCATCTCCATGCCCCTGATGCGCATCGGCATCGGGCCCATCCCCACAATTGTCTCAGGGATGCTGCTGGGCCCGGTCTTAGGGGGAATAACCGGCCTGCTCAAAGATGTGGTGGGGTTCATAGTAGCCCCCCCTGCCAGCGGCAGTTTTTTCCCGCCAATTACCATAATCCAAATGCTGTATGGCATTCTCCCTCCATTGCTTTTGCCCATTTTTCGCACCCCGGTAGACTGGATATGGGGACGCTTAGTTCCCACTGATTCCATACAGCACCGGGGACGGCGCTGGCTGGCCGGCCTGCCTGCCCGCCTTGTGACTTGCTGCCTGGTTGTGGCAGCCACTCAGTTCATCACCGGCGGTCTCTTAATGCCCGCTGCCCTCAACCTGCTCCTGGATGGGCAGATTACCTCGAGCCTGTGGCTGGCCCGCTTTACAACCCGCATTCCCCAACAGGCTGCTTTCCTGGTGGGCTATCCCCTAATCACCTATGTAATTATTGAGGCCCTGGAACGGGTTCCCGCCCGAGGAGGCGTTGTCCGTGAAACCGTCCTTTCTAGACATTCCTGATCTGGAAACAGCCCGGGAGGAGATTGCTAAGGTCGGAGCAAGCCCTGTCAGCATTAAGATCATGGCGCCCAAAGCCGTATTCAGGGTAATTAAGGTGTATAATCTCAGTCCCTCCGCCGCCAACATTCTCAAGCAGGAAATGCTGAGCAAAGGCGGCGAGGCCGCCGTCGGCGCCCAGGTAGTCAACTGCAAGCAGGATAAGACCGATGTCATCCTCATGGGCACCCTGGCCCAATTCAGAAAAGTGCTGAAGAACTTAAAAATCCAGCCCGCCGGCCTCTCCACCCTGGCCAAAGAACTAGAACAACTCCTGACAAATTCGGGGACGGTCCTCTAATTTGTCGGCGGCTCACGAGATGATGGGCGGAGACCCCGTCCCTGACCCACAAGATAGGCATAAAAACCTGACCCGAGAGCGAAAATTCTCCGAAAGGATGATACGGGCTATGCTTAGCCGTCAATCACCCCGCCTGAAGAATTTTGACTACACTGTCCCAGGGGGATATTTTGTCACAATCTGCACTCATCAGCGAATGTCTATTCTTGGCGAAATACAGGATTTTAATATGGTCCTCAACGACGCCGGCAGGATTGCCGAACTCACCTGGGACGCAATGGCTGCTCAATTTGACAATCTAACACTTGACGCCCGTGTAATCATGCCTAACCATATTCACGGGCTTCTTATTATTACAGAACAAAAAAAAAGAGGGTTAAATCAATTCATTGCCTGGTACAAGTACCAGACAACGGTATTAATCAACAGGCTATGGGGAGCCAGTGGACAATCGGTATGGCAGCGCAGTTATTATGATCACATTATTCGTCCGTCGGAAGATATTGCAAAGTATCGGGAGTATATCTTGGGTAACCCTGCAAAATGGGCAGAGGACTCCCCGGGGAGGGGAGACCCCTCCCCTACAATAGACCGACATCATGATCCGTAGGGGGGCGGTTCCGCCCCCGACCCCGATGACGGGAGGGGAGACCCCTCCCCTACAATAGACGGACATCGTTGTCCGTAGGGGGGCGGTTTCCGCCTCCGACCCCGATGACGGGAGGGGAGACCCCTCCCCTATAATTTGTCGGCGGCCAGGAGGCGGCGTTTAAGGTCGAGGCCGGCACTGAAGCCGCCCAGGCTGCCGTCTGCTGCCAGTACCCGGTGACAGGGAATGATGAGGATTATTGGGTTGGCGCCGCAGGCAGAGCCCACTGCCCGGGCGGCGCCTGGTTTGCCGATTGTATTTGCAATCTGGCCATAAGACCGCTGCTGCCCCCGGGGAATGGCCTGCAGCTGTTTCCACACTGACCGCTGAAACTCGGTGCCCCGGAGATCCAGGGCCAGGTCAAATTCCCTCCGCTCTCCGCTAAACCACTGACTAACCTGGCGGGCAGCCTCTTCCAAAAGGGGAGAACTTTCTCTTTCCTCACCTTCGCCGAAATAAGCTTCCGAAAGCCCCTTCTCAGTTGCCCTGAGAAACAGGGGTCCCAGTGGTGTCATCACTTGTTTGGCATACATTTAATCCCCTCCTTAGGCTAATTATATCAGTAAACCGGCTCCTTGGAGCCGGTTTTTTGCAGGGAGGGGTGACCACAGGGCAATCTCCCCCGGGAAGGGAGCCCCCCCGGGAGGGGAGACCCCGCAGGGAGGGGTGACCCCTCCCCTACAGGAGCAGCTGGGCCAGAACCTTAGAGATATCGGTCTCGGGCAGGCCGCAGGCATAATTCTGACAGAGGTAGGCCCTGGTCTCAGGGGATGGCAGTATCTCGGCAGCAAAGGGCGCTACCTGGGAAAAATCCCTGGGCGCAGCGGCCGCCAGCAAGCTCACCTCCGGCAAAAAAGAGCGCTGCACTTGCTTAAGGAACTTCCGGGTCTCGGGCTGGCCCAAATCCCCCACCACCACCGCCTCTTTGCCGGGCACCAGGGCTAAGAGCAGAGCCTGGAGCAAAAAGCCGTGCCCTGCCGGATAGCTTTTGACCTGGCCGGCAAAAGTGTCGATGAGAGCCTGGGCCACCGCTTGCTGTTCAGTGTCCCCCGTCAGCCGGGCCAGGCCTATGAGTTCCCGGGCGGCGACGCTGTTCCCTGAGGGCAGGGCGCCGTCAGCGATTTCCTTGGGCCTGAGGATGAGCTCTTCTCCGTCGCTGCCGTAGAAATAAAAGCCTCCATTCTCCTCATCCCAAAAGAGCTCCTGCATTTTTCCCGCCAACTCCTTGGCCTTGGCCAGCCAGCTTATATCCAGGGAAGCGGCATAAAGCTCGTTGCAGGCCCAGAGCAGGTAGCCATAGTCGTCAATATAAGCCTTGTGCCTGGCCTCCCCCTGCCGCCAGCGGGCCAGAAGACGCCCAGACTCTATCAGGGTATCCTCAATAAAGGCATAGGCTGTCTTGGCCCGTTCCAGATATTTTTCCTCGCCAAAGGCCCGGGCGGCCAGGGCCAGGGCAGTGATCATCAGGGCGTTCCAAGCCGTCAGCACCTTGTCATCTTTGTGGGGATGGATGCGCTCTTCCCTGACGGCAAAGAGCTTGTGTCGGCAGGATTCCATAATGGACTTGAACAGGTCCGGCTCCACATTATGATAATTGGCCACATGGGTAAGATCTGTTCCAATCAGGTTGGGGATATTCTTGCCCTCGAAATTACCTTTCTCGGTGATATTATAGGCCTCGCAAAATAATATGCCCTGCTCCTGGCCCAGGACTTCCATTATTTCTGCTTGCTCCCAAACGTAGAATTTACCTTCCACGCCCTCGGAATCGGCATCTTCCGCAGAATAAAAGCAGCCTCCGGGCCCCGTCATGACGCGGTCGGCATAATCCAGAATCTCCCGGGCCACTGTCATGTAGCGCTGTTGGCCGGTGACCTGCCAGCCTTCAGTGTAAGCAATTGCCAGCAGGGCATTGTCATAGAGCATCTTTTCAAAATGGGGAAGGAGCCACTGCCTGTCGGTGGAATAGCGGCAAAAGCCATAGCCCAAATGATCATAGATCCCCCCATTGGCCATGGCGTCTAAGGTTGCCGTGACCATTTCCAGGGCATCAGGATTTTTTGTCCAGCGGTGGTAGCGCAGCAGAAACATTAGATTATGAGGTGTGGGAAATTTGGGGGCGCGGCCAAATCCCCCAAATTCCGGGTCGAAGGCCTGCTGCAGCTGGCGGAAGCAGGTATGCACATCTGCCTCCCCCAATTTCTCAGCGGTTGTTGCCCGGGGCTGCAAAACCTCTGCCACCTGATCGGCAACCCGGTCTATTTTTTCGGGCTCGGCCTTATACTGATCAGAAAGCAATAAGATTAGTTCTTTGAAACCGGGGCGGCCGTAGCCTCCCTGCGGGGGAAAGTATGTCCCAGCATAGAAAGGCTTTTTATCGGGGGTAAGAAACACCGACAGAGGCCAGCCTCCCTGGCCGGCAATGGCCTGGCAGGCCTGCATATAGATGGCGTCGATATCCGGCCGCTCCTCCCGGTCCACTTTGATGGAGATAAAGCGTTCATTGAGGAGCCCGGCGATTTCCTTATCGGCAAAGGATTCACGGGCCATGACATGACACCAATGACAGGTGGAATAACCGATGGAGAGAAAAATGGGCTTATCATCCGCCTTTGCCTTATTAAATGCTTCTTCGCCCCAGGGATACCAGTCCACAGGATTGTGGGCGTGCTGAAGCAGGTACGGGGATTTCTCTTTTATCAATCTATTCGGGACTCGGTTTAAGTTAGGCATGGCATCACTTCCTTCATAAAGGTATTTCATTTTAGCATACCCAAAACTTAAGGATACTGCTTAATTGCAATATCCTTAAGTTTATTACCGGTATTGGATTATCAGTAGTATATCCTAATCAGATTATTTCTGCGCACTCACAGCACGCAGTTCAATATAGCCTCTTTCACCGATTGGCTCTAGCTGAATACGAGGATTGCTATCGTCCCATGCATAGCCGATAAGCGACGGATTATAGCGGTTCATTGCCTGCTGCACTGCCATAATTGCTTCACAGTAATCTTCTTCTTTGAAGGGTTCACCTTGAAACATCAGATAATCTGCTGCAGGAAGCGTGATGACATCAAAGCCCTCCGGAACCGGACCAGCATAATCGGCGGCGACCTCAACACCCTGCACATAGGTGGAAGTATTGGGCTTTTTGTACTCCGCCGGCAGCCACAGGCAAACCGGCTCGCAGCAAAGAGACTTCATGCTTTTGAGCAGGCCCCATACATTACAGCCCACCTCTTCACAATAGGGAAAGTAGCCCTTTGCTTTGACACCTCGTTTGATGATAACCTTACGTTCCGGCTTATGGATTACCTGAATGAAGACATTCTGAACATTTTCCATGTGATTTGACTCCTTTCCTAACTCTCTAAATTTGACGCCATAAGAAATGAAAAGTGTTATACCTCCGATGAGTCAATTATACAGAGTGCCGGAAGGACTCTCTCGACTTATTTTGCTATTCATCCAGAAAAAATAAATCCTCGACCCTGGTTTTCAGCAGTTTGGCCAGTTTCATTCCCAATTCCAGCGAAGGGTTGTACTTATTATTCTCTACGGCGATTATTGTCTGGCGGGTAACCCCGGCCAGTTCCGCCAAATCCTCTTGCCGATAGCCCTGTCTTTTCCTTAGTTCCTTTATCCTATTCCTCATTTCCACTGCATTTCCATTTCATCTGCCTTTTTAAGCATAAGTATACCCCCTTTATGTAAAACCTTATTTACATTATAGCCTCGCCGAGGAGCAATGTCAATAACTCTTTACACTTCCTTCCCTCTGTTCCTGCAAAACTGCCTTCTCAGGCTATACAGTTTTTTCTAGGACAAGTATAATGGAAGCAAACGTTTCCCGGAGGTGCACTATGCGCAAGCTTACGGTGTTTTTGCTGGTACTGCTGGTAGCCGCAGGCAGTTTCCCCATTCCTTCTGCCCAGGCGGGAACGCTGTACTCTCCCGCTGCCCAGTCTGATGAACTCTTTTTTACCATTTTGCACACCAATGATGAACACTCTGCCCTCAGCCCCTCTCCCCTGGTGGACTATTCCCCCGAGAAAAGCAATCCCAGCCTTGGGGGCTATGCCCGCTTGGCCCAGGCCGTTAAAGATATCCGGGCCGCCAAAAAGGCAGCCAATGAACCGGTGCTGCTCTTATCGGCAGGGGACTACTTGGGGGGCTCCCCCTACTCCTGGCTGGGCTTGACCGGCAAGGCGCCGGACCTGACTATCATGAACAAAATCGGCTATGATGCCGTCATTATCGGCAACCATGAGTACGATTACGGTCCCGAACTGCTGGCCCAATATCTGCGGACCGCAGGTTATCCCGAGGCCAATGAGCATACAATTCTCCTGGCCAGCAACACCCTGCCCCCTGCCGGCCATGCCCTCAATGACCTGGGCATCCAAAAAACCGCTGTCCTCACTCTCCCTAACGGCCTGAAGGTGGGTCTCTTTGGCCTCATCGGCATCGATGCAGTCAATGTGGCCCCCTATGCCGAGCCGGTTGAATTTGCCGACCAGGCAGAGACGGCCAAGTCAATGGTAGCGGCCCTGGAAAAAGAGGGTGTAGATATTATCATTGCCATTTGTCATTCCGGCGAAGATGAAGACATCGATCTAGTCCGGGCGGTGCCGGGCATCGACGTCATCATCGGCGGCCATAGCCATAAGCTCTTGGAGGAACCCATTATTGAGGGGGGGACCATCATTGTCCAGGCGGGTGAAAACCTGAAATATCTGGGCAATCTGGAGCTGGCCTACAATCTGTCCACCGACAAGGTCCGCCTTCGCAATCTTGAGACCAAAAAGCCTTATGTTATTCCCTTAGATGATTCAGTTCCTGAAGAACCGGAAATTGCAGCCATGGTGGCTGGGTATACTGCAGACCTCAACGCCCTGGTGGCTGATATGACCGAAGGCCGCTTTACAGATATCGCCGAGACGGTGGTCTGGTCGGGCTTCCAGGTGCCAAATACCCCTGTGCTGCAGGAGACTCCTTTTGCCAACTTTGTCACCGATGCCATGCGCCTGGTGGCGGAAGAAGCCACAGGCGAAAAAGTGCATCTGGCAGTTCAGGCTAACGGTGTCCTCCGGGGCAGCATCAATCCCGGCGCCTGCCCCTGGTCCCAGGATCAGGTTTCCTTTTACGATCTGGCCTACCTGGTGGGACTGGGCTCCGGGCCTGACGGCAAAGCTGGCTACCCATTGGTGTCTGTGTACCTTACCGGCCAAGAGCTGCGCCGCATCTTAGAAATCCAGGTTCTGCTGGCGGAATTGATGGGCGACACCTACTTTCTCCAGATTTCCGGGGCAAGAATGACCTTCGACCGGGGGCGGGCAGTGCTCCTGACGCTGCCTTTTATCGATCTTCCCGTGCCTACCACCATGGCAGTGTCCTCAGCAGAACTTTATACCGGCCAGGGCATTCAGGACAGCGATGAATATGTGAAGATAAAAAAGAGGGACCAAGAGCTTTATCATGTGGTCACCGATTATTATATCGCCGCTTTTTTGCCCATGGCGGGAGAATTGTTGCCCAGCCTGGAGTTGGTGCTCAAGGACAAAGACGGCAACCCAATTAACAATATCGATGATGCAATTATCCGCCGCAACGGCCGGGAGCTGAAAGTCTGGCAGGCAGTGCTGGAATATGCCGCCGCCCAGCCCCAGGACAGCAGCGGCAAACCGCGGATCAGCGACTACTACGCAGAAACCTCAGGCCGCTTGGTGCAATACACTATCTATCCTCCACTGTGGAAGGGTCTAGTGCTGGTCTTAATGCTCATAGCAGTCCTCCTAATTTTGGGAATCCATAAGCTGCGGCGAAAGAGAAGAAATATGAGAATAACCAATATTTGACATACCCCAGATCTAATGGTAATATATTCCCATCAAACAAAAGGAGTGTTCAATATGAAATTATTAAAAGGTTTTTTTGTAAGTGTATTGGTTTGCCTAGCATTATTACCTTCACTGTTGTATGCAACTTCGTCCATAACTGAAGATTACCAGTCTACATTTGATTTTTCTCATAGTGTTCAAGGGGCGTATCGAAATTACACTGGTAAGCATATTCGGCTACGAGCTACCTGTACAGAATATCACCACGATCATCCAGATACTAACTACTTTGTTTTTCTTCATAAAAAAACCCTTTTGGGGTATAAAGTAATAGGCGACCCTGCTGTTTTCCCTAAAAACGGAACGGGTGTCCACCACTGGCTCAATGTCGACGCAGGCAAATATGGTTTCTTCTTTAGAAAAATCGTTTGGGGTGACGACCGCTCACGGTTAGTTTCTGATGATGTTTATATGTACGGTTACAACCCTACTCCTGGAGGAGGTAACCCTGTTTTCCCCATGACCAACGATTAAAACTTCCCCGGGAATTTTCCCGGAGTTTTTCAAAAGGAGGTATGACATTATGCTGGAAGCGCCTTTCTTTTTGCTTATCGGGTCTGTACTCTGTATTCTTATCTTTGCAATAAAGTACAGGGGGGGCTTTAACCTTAAAGCCTTTATTTATATGACTTTATGCATCTATATTCTAACGTTGCTTATCTGTTTGACTTTCCCTTTACCTTTACAGCAGTCGCTAATTGCTTATTTACCATCCTATAAGCCTGTATTTGCTCCTTTCTCTGACCTACGCAGTTGGCTGGCAGACCTTCCTTTCATTACAGCGATTGGTATGGTAACTAAACGAGTTCTTCTTTTTATTCCTATGGGTTTTTTTCTCCCTCTCTTAATGCCCAGAGCTAAATCTTTAGGGGGCTCTTTACAAGTTGGGTTATTGATTGCGCTTGTCCCTGAATTACTGAAATATATTATCGGCCTGATTCTCGGAACCTTCTATAAAGCAGTAAGCATAGATAACGTCATCCTCTATTTTGTGGGGTATTTGTTTGGCTCACTGGTGTTTTTTGTTCTCCGGCCTTGGCTAAATAAATCTATCCGTTTATCCGATTATAGTTTTACCATCAGGGGGAATTAACTGGTATGACACTAATGTCAGCCCGCAATCTCAGCAAAGTATTTGGTCATGGGGAAACCTCTGTGCGTGCATTGGATGATATTAGCCTGGATATATCTTCTGGTGAAGCAATTGGGATAACAGGAGCTTCTGGTGCAGGTAAATCAACATTACTACATATATTAAGTACCCTTGACACCCCCACAGGGGGACAAGTTATATACAAGGGATCCGACTTGTTTGACTATAATCGTACAGAGCGTGCCCGTTTGAGAAGAAGGGAATTTGGTTTTGTCTTTCAGTTCTACAACCTCGTCCCTGTTTTAACCGTAGAGGAAAATATCTCCTTGCCAGTGTTAATCGACGGGAAAAAACCCAACAGCGACTACATCGATAAACTTATTAACTTGCTTGGGTTAGAATCAAAACGCAGGACATTGCCCCATAAACTATCCGGAGGTCAACAACAACGGGTGGCGATTGGAAGAGCACTGGCTGCTAAACCTTCTATTGTCTTCGCCGATGAGCCTACAGGAAACTTAGACAGTAATACCACCAAAGAAATTGTACAGGTTTTTTTGGAGACCGCCTCGGAATTTCAGCTTACTTTGGTGATTGTTACCCATGACAGCTACGTTGCTTCCCATTGTCAACGTATAGTAGAAATCCAAGACGGTAACATCATTTCATCAGGAGAAGACTATGGCAATTAGCCTTTATCTTGCTGCCCGTACCATCATTCGCAATCTAAAAGAAACTATCCTGATGATTTTTTCAGTTACATTGGCCTTGGCATTGATGCTGGCGGCAACAATCGTCTCTGTTAACGCCTTGAACTATGAGGTGTTTGAATCGAAGGTAACCAATGGCTGCTGGCATCTTGCCTACTATCTCACCGACCCCGCCGCAATTGTAGAAATCAACAATAATAACAATGTCGACATTGCGACAGTTGGTTATAGGTTGCTACCCCAAATTCTTCTTGACTCTGACATGTCATTGGAAGTTAACCTCTTTCAAGAAAGAGTGTTTACAGAGTTTACTCTTCCCCTCATTGAAGGTCAACTACCCCAAAATGCAAACGAAATAATCGTTCCGGATTGGTACCTGCGCAATAAAAAGCTGTCCCTACCTGCTAGACTGTCCACACCTGAGCAGAAATTTGTCATTACCGGGGTGTATAAGGGACTTGTAACAAGTATAACCGCCGGAAGGGTACAAGCATATTCCATTATTGAAGCTAATTCCCATCTAATAGTCCCGGAGTTGTTATCAATAGATCCTTCCCCAGATTGTTTGGTGTCTAAGCTGGGGGTAGAAATAGACCATGCACCAATATTTGCATATATCAAGCTAGCACCTAAGGCCCCCCTTGGTGAAACTGTGCAACAGTTGGCGTCCATCGAGGGCCTGGAGAGGTTTCCCTTTAGCGACTTTTTGCTTGGGAACATGGCTATTCCCACATCGCCGGAATATAACGTGGATATGCTTGTAGCCCAACAACAGCCTGGCATAGAAAACCCTGAAATCCAAAAAGAGCTATTAGTCCAGAAAACCCTCCCCCTTATTATCAACGGAATCCTCTTGCTCGCTCTTTTCGTCTTGGTTTTTATTTCATACAGCTTAATAGTAAACAAACAATTACCTGTTCTTGGTATTCTGGCAGCAATTGGCTTAGACCCCAATCAACTGCGTAATACAGTTATTATTCATGCTCTCTTAATTGGTCTAACATCTCTTCCCACTGGTACATACCTTGGTATCGTGGGATCTAAATTCTTTTTGCAAAATAATTTAGGGAAAGTATACGGAGCCATTGAAGTACCCATTACTGACATTAGCTTAATTGTAATTATTTCTTTCCTGGCGTTATTTTTCGCTGCCTTGTTACCCGCTATAAAGGCCAGCAAATTATCTCCCATTGAGGCCATTGCCGGGAAGGCTAATAGCGGCTCTAACCAAGAGATTGCCTCTCCCCTCCTTAGTTTTAAAAGGTGTCGGAGCAAATTTTCTTTTGCTGTAATCTACGCTTATAAGAACATTTTTAAACATCTTTTTAGGTTCATCGGCATTATTGCTGCTATTGCCCTGTTGCTAACAGCCTTCACTCCCTTAACTGCTCAGGTTGAACGGGTTTGGAAGGAAGGTGGCAGGCGTGACACGTATAAATTTGATCACCAAATTCTTGCTACCACTTTTCGTAACTGGATATATTTTCCCTTAGAAGTCAAAGCAGGGTTTATCGACGAGCTATCTTCGCTTTCTTCTGTGGAATCGGTGTATTGCCATTACTCCGTCTACAACAGGCGAGAGGAAAATAGCTACGATTACGATTGGAGACTTGATGATGATGACATCACAACTCAAGGGAAAAGGGTTTTTGAGCTCTGTGATTCTTCATTAGATAGAAGAAATCAACCGGAAAACTTCAGTTTTATTAATGGTGGTGTCAGCGGCTACGGTAACTCAGAACTTTTACTGGCAAAAGAATTTCTTATTGAAGGCAGTATCGATATCGAGAAGATGTCTACAGAACCTGTTATTTTATTACCCAAGTATATTACCTGGTTTAGCAATACTGACCTTCCCTACACCAAGCTTGAGGTTGGCGATAAGATTGTCTTAGTGGAGAACACTAATGTAGACGGGGATTATATTCCCATTAAAGAGTATATTTTCACCATCGGTGGTTTTTTGAATTCACTTCCCTTTGGGCAAGTGTCCGGTACAAGTAGTGGCTTTGTTGGCGTTATGCACCGGAATCAGTTAATGAAACTAGGGACCAAAGAAAAAGGACTGTTTGAAATCTTTGTAAAGGACAAAAAAGGGGTAAATGCGTATCCCGAGTTAAGAAGACTTTGTGATGTCCACGGACTGCCTGTGATTAGTCTAAAGGATGATATAGAGTATCAAGAAAGCCAACATGAGGCACAGTTATTTCAAATGGCTTTATACAGTATCTTTTCCATCCTCGGGGCCATCATATTTTTGATACTATTCAATTTGGTGTTCTCGAGTATTATTGCCCGCAAATCCGAATTCGCCATGTTAGCGGCCTTGGGCATGGAAAATAGGCAAGTATTCGTATCTGTGTTAACTGAATCATACTCCTACGGTTTAATCGGTTGTTGTTTTGGGATTACAGGAGGAATTGCCATCCTGATAAAAAACTACAGCCATGGAGATATAATGACCATTCCGCAAATTATCCCCTGGACACACATTGCTGCAGGTGCAGGATTAGTATTCATTGCCTGCACAGTTGCGGGACTCTCAAGCCTATCCTTTGTCCTCAACCGCCTATCAATTAGAGATGTTAAAAAGTAAAACCGCCGCCAGGCGGTTTTTGGTTTCCAAGGGCTAGTGCTGATCGTCGTCTTCACGATTTTTTAAACTAATCTTAAACAAATCGCCGAACTCACCTTGAGTAAAGCCTTTTAGTTTCTTCTTCATTTCCTCCCAGCTGCCGGCGCTGATATAAAGGAAGGCCCCGCCGCCAACGATGACAATGGCCAGCAACCAGAGAATTGTGCGCCAGACAGTGCCGCCGCTGGCGGTAGCTGCAGGTTTTTCCGTTTGCTCGGCAGCTTCGGCGCTGCCATATAAGGTAGTGGTAAGGACATCGGCAAATTTAGTCACCGATTCCTCCGCCCCATTCTTGTCATTTTCATGGGTGCCAACCTCAATCAGCAGGGAGTGGGGAGACATATCCTGGTTGTAGTTGCCCTTGGCAGCGAAAATTCCCTTGACCAGCCCGGGATACTGTTCATCGGCAACTGCTTTCAATTTCTCAGCAAATTCCTGATTTGCCGCCTGATTTTGGTTCTGCCTGCCCACTACCAGCTGGATTTGCACCATGCCGTTTTCCAGATATTCCTCGGCATCTATGGCATCCCGGTGCACATCAATAACTGCATCGACACCATCACTGAGGAGTTCTTGGGCAGTATCCCGAGACCGCTTATAGGCGTTGGAATCATGGGGGACATGGGTTTCTTTGGACTGAACTGCGTTTACCCCGTCCTCTTCGAGACCGGCGCTTAAAGATTCGGCCACATCGATAATCCCCCCGCCTTCAGGCAGACTGTCGGTGCCGTCATTGGGCACATAGGACTCGGCCCCATGGGTGGAGTAGATGCCGATTTTCTTCTCAGTGGTTTCCTGCTGCTGGACAGGCGCTGCCGGGGCAAAGGTCCCCAGGATTAAGGCCCGAACCCGCTGCAACCAAGATTGGCCACCTTCGCCGGTGAGTTTGGCTGTTGCCTCATCCCCTTCGACGTCAAAGACAACCCAGCGGCGATTGTCCATGCCAATCCAGCGGTCACCCACATGGACATGACGGGCGGTGCGCATGAGCACATTGCCCTGCTCATCAGTAATTGTATAGACGCCGCCATCATCCCGGGTATCCAAATTGATTAAGTCAAAAAATTCTTCCACTGGATCTTTCTCGGCCCCCGCCGGGAACTGGTTGAAGACCAGGAACAGTGCCAATGCCGTCAGAAGTAACCGTCTCAATGGAATGCCTCCTCTACTCTTCATCGTCATCACCTTTTTTAAACTTGACGACATTGGGACGGCGAAGGCCCTGGGTTAGACTGTCCGACTCATGCTCTGCCGGTCCCCCCTGGATTCTCTCAAGGGATTCGCCAAAGACTTCCGCCAGGCCTACCGCTAGGATGCCGACGATTACTACGCTGTCAAAAAAACCGGCGCCGCCAATAGTGACGGACCCTTTGCCGCCGGTTAGGGCTACCTCCACCCGGGAGACGATGTCCACGAGGATCATTGACCCTACGCCGGCAATAAAGGCCGAGCGCCGGGAGCGGCCGGCAATATAACCGGCGGCTGCTGCCAGAATAGCATACAAGTACATGGGATCAATGGGGAAGGGAAAAAGCGGCGTGGCCGGCACCAGTTTGCTGACCCCGTATACTACTGCCGTTGTCACCAGGGTAGCCACCACAGACCGGACTTTTTCTTTTGTGGAACCGGCCTTAACAAAGAGGTATACAGCCAGAATGCCTGGGACGACAGCGCCGCCTAGGTTGACTGCCACATTGGCAGTGATGGGGATTTCGGGCAGGAAATTGCCCAGAGCCATGGCGGCAATAAAGAGCAGGGCCTCCCGGTCAGTGAGGCGCATCCGGTCCAGCACCCGCTGGGCCACGCCTGCGTAGATTAAAACAGCAACGATTACAAGCAAAGTCAATCCTACCATAGCTGGCTCTCCTTTACTGCAGATTATACCTTTAAAGTAACCGGATTTTGCAAACTCAATACCCTGGCAACAAAAAAAGGAGAGGCGAACTCTCCTTTTTACGAAATTAGTTTTCCGGCTGCTCCGGTTCTTCAGCTGGCACCTGTGCTTCCGGTTGCTCAGGTTCTTCCCCGGGGATTTCCACCGCCGGTTCCGGCGCCGGTTCCGCCTCTGGGGCTGGTTCCGCCAGGGGTTCTGGTTCTGCCGGAGGCGCTGGCTGCGCTTCAAGCTTCTCTTCTTTCGCCGACATCAGCTCGGCAAAGAGATTGGCATGTTTTTTGTCCAGCTTGCCCTGGTCGATGAGGTTGGTGAGGCCGGTTTTAGCGCCGGCGAGGAAATCTTCCTGGGCCAGGAGGTTGGCAGCTATGAGCCGGTCAGCCAATTCACTGCCGGGCAGCATTTTTTCCAGCATGCCGGCCAGATGTTCCGCCAGTTTTGAGGCCGGTTTAAAGGGCAGGTTGAGGCCGCCAAACAAACCGCTGACGGCGCCGATTATTCCCCGGCTTCCCAAAGACTGGGACGGGAAGACCTTCCAGCGTCCGCCGGGATAGCGGGCGGCAAAAAATACTGCGTTATGAGCTTTGGCGCAGCGCTCATTAGATATTTCCACAGTGGCGGCAAGGACCCGCTCCGGCTGCTGCTGATAGGCGTCCATGCGCTTTTCATAGCCTTTGCCAAAGCCCTCCATTGCGCTGTCCAGGCGCTTAAGCCGGTTTTCAAAAGCAGCCATGCGTTTAGCCAGTTCGGCTTTGTGCTCCTGAATTTTGGCGTTTTGCTGCTTTTCAAACTCCCGGAAAGCTCCCTCAATTTCTTGGTTCTTCCTGGCCAAAGCCTTGTCAATTTCTGCAAGACTCTTTTCGGCGGTTTTTATTTGCTCCCGCCAGTAATTATCTGCCTTTTCCTTATAGCCTTCCTGAAAGCGCTCCAACTCGGCTTGGAGCATTTCCCGGCGCTGTTTGAAATCTTCAGCGGCAGCTGTCAAATCAGCGTCAGTTTCACTGCGTTTGGCGGCAATTGCCGTCTCCACCTGGCTGGTCAAGTCTTCCAGGGAATTAGCTCCGGCTTCCTTATCCTCCTCCGAATACTCCTGAATCTTTGCCCCTAGGACATCCCTGTGGGCGTAAGCCTTTTGCTTAAACTCAGTCCACGCTTCAGCGGCCTCTGTATAAGCTGCCAGCTGTTGGCTAAGCTGATCCAGAGCTTCCTCGGGGTGGGCCTTTTGTTCCAAGCCTGCCAGCAATGTTTCGTCCTCCCCGTCTAATAAGGGAGCCACTTGGTCAGGCTGGGTGATGAGGCCGGGGAAATTCAATGTAGAAGGAGTGAAGTTAGTGACTTCCCTGGTCCACTGCTGACAAAGGTCGAGAAAAGCTTCTTCGCCGGTTTCGGGATCCAGTTCCAGCTCCGGAATGGTTGGCGCCAGGGCAAACGGAATGTTCCCCGACACCAGGCCTTGGAGATCAAAAACCAGGCAGCGGCCGCTGGTCTCACCGGGAGCCCAAGTTACAGTCTTCAGGGGAAAACCAAAGCGGGCTAAAATCTCAATGGGTTCATACTGCTTGCGGCCAAACAGGCCCTTGCTCTTGCGTTCACCAAGGGCCAGCCCTAAAGCGGCTGCAGCTTCTATCTTTGCTGATGAGGGAAGTAAATCTACGACAAAGGGCATTCAATACACCTCCTGTGTTAATATTCTCTATTGGGGAAATGTTTTCCTGCTATAATATGTTTGTCCCAGATAACTTATTCCTGAAGGAAGAGGGACAAGATAAGGCGAATACAGCTGGGGGAGGAAGAATCATGGCAAAAATATATCACAGACATCGTTATCATGGCGCGAAATTGCTGGGCAGAAAGGTCCTGCGCAAGCTGGTCTCTGTCTCTCAGCCCCTGGCCTTTGTCTTGGCGGGAGCCTACCTGTTGCTGCCCTGGCTGAAGAAGATGGAGCCCCTGCGGCCAGGGTTGCTGGTTATCGCCGCCCTGTCAATTCCGACTGCATTTGTCTGGCGGGCTCAGGCCAGAAAACTGGCCACCGCCATGGATATAATGGCCGCCGGCCATGACGGGGAAGGTGCAGTGGCAAGACTCCTGGCCAAACTGCCCCGGGAATGGGCGGTGCTGAACAACCTGGCTCTGCGGGCAGGGGGACCGATTGTGCAAATTGATCACCTGGTCATCAGCCCTTCGGGTGTGTTGTTTGTCCTGGAAACCAAGGCCCAGAAGGGAAAAATCATCCCTAGGGCTGCCGGCAAGTGGCAGGTTGAACGCAGAGGCCAGATTCGTTCTATTGCCAACCCCGTTGAGCAAAACCGGTCCCAGGTCAAAGCCTGTCAACTGCTGTTGGCCAAGTTAAAATCGGGTCTGGCCTGCAGGGGCCTGGTAGTCATGACCGAGGCTACGGCCGTGGCCGACTGGCCCATAGTTGCTGCCCCTGACCTCTGTCAATATTTGCTCACGGCAAACTGCGGCAGAAAGCAAACTATGTCCAGAAAAGAAACCCGGGATCTGGCCAAGGGGTTAATGACCTTTCAGGTCAGGGGAAAGGCCAGCTGGCAAAAGGGGTATCAATACTTTATGACCTTTGTCTTGACTGTGCTTTTGCCCCTGCTTCTCTATGTGGTCATTGCAGCCCTGGCATTTAAACAGGCGTAGAGTTTTCCGGCTTTGCGCTTAAAGCAATAACCTGCTCCAAAGCATGGCGCAGCAATTCCACATGCTGGTAATGGTCAGAAGGCAGCCAGAGCAGGGGCAGACCGGCCTCAGTGAGAATCTTTTGGAAAGTGGGGTCTTTGCCCAAAGCCCATAAGGCATTTTGCTCCTGGCATTCAAACTGGACCACTGCCACCGGCTTAAAGAACTTTTCTTCCAGTATGGCAAAATCTGCCCAGCGCTTGTCCAGCCATGCCTGCATATCCTTGCGGTCCTCGCCTTCTATCTGCACTAACGCCGCTAGGGGAACTTTTGCCAGCACCATGTACTCTTGTCCCACGGCCTTTTGCAGGGCCAGCCAGAACTTGCGGCGCTGGCCGCTGACGAAGAAGCGCTGGACCTGGAAAGTGGCAGGGGGAACATCGGCGCGCAGCAACAGAAAGGTAAGCACCATAACGATAGCGAAGACAATTCCGGCCAGTATTAGCCAGTGAAGGATATCCATCCCGGCATCCCTCCTTGGCGTTAATCTTCGGCAAAAAAGGCCAAATTCCTTTTTCAGGGAAAGAATTCTTGACAACTTTGAACTTGATGGGGCATAATAGGGAAAAGGCAATGAGGCAGAAGAGTAACTTGATTTACTGCACAAAGCGAGCCGGCGCTAAGGTGAGAGGTCCGGCTGCAGTAGCCAGGTGAATGGGCTGCTAAGCCGCCGGGAGGTAATGCCCGGCCGGGTCCCTCCGTTACGGGAAGCGAGTGCGCAGACGCTGCGAATTCGGGTGGTACCGCGGAAGAACTCCGTCCCGACTGAGGACGGGGTTTTTGTTGTCTATAAAAGGAGTGAGTGAAAATGAAAAGAGTTTTTTCCGGTGTGCAGCCTTCGGGGGTACTGACCCTGGGCAATTACCTGGGAGCGATAAAGAACTTTGTCCGGGTGCAAAATGAATATGAGTGCTTCTTCTGTGTGGTTGACCTCCATGCCCTGACAGTGCCCCAGGAACCTTTAATCTTGCGCCAAAACGTGCGCCAGACTGCGGCATTATTTTTAGCTGCGGGAATCGACCCGGCCAAGGCGACGATTTTTGTCCAGTCCCGGGTAAGCGCCCATGCCGAACTGGCATGGCTGCTCCAGTGCCTGACGGGATTTGGCGAGTTGGGCCGCATGACTCAGTTTAAAGAAAAGTCCCAGGGCAAGGAGTCCTTTTCCGCCGGGTTGTATACTTACCCAACCTTGATGGCTGCAGATATTCTCCTTTACGATGCGGAATATGTGCCGGTGGGCGAGGATCAGAAACAGCACCTGGAGCTGACCAGGGATCTTGCCCAGCGCTTCAACCGCCGTTACGGAGAACTCCTGGTGGTTCCCGAGCCCATGATTGGCAAGGTGGGCGCCCGGATTATGGCTCTGGATGATCCCACTGCCAAGATGAGCAAATCCAGTCCCACTCCGGCCAGCTACATTTCTATGCTGGATTCCCCCGAGATAATCACCAAGAAGCTCAAGCGGGCAGTTACCGATGCCGGCACCGAGGTGCGCTATGACCCGGAAGAAAAGGCCGGAGTCAGCAACCTCCTCTCCATACTTTCCCTGTGTTCCGGCAAGACAATTCCCCAACTGGAGGCGGAATTTACCGGCAAGGGCTACGGGCACCTGAAAATTGCCGCTGCCGAAGCGGTGATTGCCGAGCTTGCCCCCATCCAGCAGCGCTACCAGGATATTATGACCGGCGGCGGACTGGAGGAGATTCTCGACCAGGGAAGCAATAAAGCAGCAAGTATTGCCGCCCCCGCCTTGTTCCGGGTGCAACAGGCCATGGGCCTTTAAAACAAACTGTGGACTGTTTTCGACACCAGTTTTCAAAAATCTAAGCCCGTCTTTATAAGAGGGAGGGGTGACCCCTCCCCTAGGCAACGATTTTGCTGAGGTCGGCGATGCCGTCCATCAGCGCGACCACTGCCGCCAGCAGAGCCAGCCGGGTCCTGCGGATTTCCGGATCTTCGGCCATGACCATTAGGGCGTCAAAGAAGGCATCAACGGCAGGACGCAAATCGGCCATGACTTGGAAGGCGGCAGCATAGTCATCGCCGGCGGTGGCGATTCCCTGCCGGGCCAAGAGTATTCCTGCCCACAGGTCCCTTTCCGCCTGTTCAGTGAGCATAGCTTCCCTGACCTCTCCTCCCTCGCCCTTTTGGGCCAGGTTGGCAGCCCGGGTGTAGGCAGTAAGGAGAGCGCCAAAATCCTCGGCTTTACGGAAAGCAGTCAGGGCATGGGCGCGCTTGCCCACTTCCGCCGGCTGGTCAATGCCTGCGGCCAAGACGGCCTCAATGACATCATAGGTTATACCCGCTTCGGTAAGGGTAAAGCGCAGGCGCTGGCGGAAGAAATCCATAATTTCCGCACTAACGGTGTCCAGGGCCTTTGCCAGGGGGAATTTGCCCTCATAAAGGCTGTATGTCTCAGCCACCAAAGCCGACAAAGACAGGGGCAGTTCTTTCTCCAGGACGAGATTGCAAATAGCCTGAGCCTGGCGACGCAGGGCATAAGGGTCCTGGGAGCCGGTAGGAATGAGATCGGCGATAAAACAGCCGCAGATTATGTCGATTTTGTCCGCCAGGGCCACCAGGATGCCTTCTTTGGTATGGGGGAGGGCATCCCCGGCAAAGCGAGGCTGGTAATGCTCGCTGATGGCCTGGGCCACAGCCTCTTCTTCCCCGGCCGCCAGGGCATATTTCCCCCCCATTATTCCCTGAAGTTCGGGGAATTCGTTGACCATTTGGGTGACCAGGTCCGATTTCGCCAGGCTGGCCGCCCGCTGAGCCCGGGCCTTGACCCAGGCTTCTGCCCCGAGATGCTCGGCCAGCCAACCTGTCAGGCCAACTAGCCGCTCCACTTTATCACCGATGCTGCCTAAACCCTCGAGAAAGACCACCCGGTCCAGGCTTGCCCGCCGGGCGGCCAAAGATATCTTCTGATCCTCGTTCCAGAAAAAGGCGGCGTCATCCAGCCGAGCCCGCAGCACCTTTTCATTGCCGGCCCGGACGGTGTCCAGATGTTCCCGGGTGCCGCTCCTGACGGCGATAAATCCTGGCAGCAAAGCGCCAGTTGTATCTGTTACGGGAAAATAGCGCTGATGCTCCCGCATGGAAGTAATGAGCACCTCCGCCGGCAGCTGCATATATTCTTCATCGATACTGCCATACAGAGCAGTAGGAAACTCCACCAGGTAGGTGACCTCTTCCAGGAGTTCGGGATTCTCCGGCACCTTGCCCCCATGGGCGGCGGCCAGTTCCGCCACCTGCTGGCGAATAAGCTCCCGACGCCGGTCCTGGTCGGCAATGACCCAGGCATCCTCCAGCCGGGACAGGTACTGACTTGGTTCCTCCACAGTAATGGGCTCCCGGGTTAAGAAACGATGCCCCCGGGTGCTGGTTCCCGCCCTGATGTCGCCAAATTCCAGGGGCAGCACCTGGCTGCCATAGAGGGCCAGCAGCCAGCGAATGGGCCGGGCAAAGCGGAGCTCGCCGCTGCCCCAGCGCATGGATTTGGGGAAGGAAAGTTTATTGAGCACAGTCCCCAGCAATTCAGGCAGGACCTCTGTCGCCGGCCGCCCCGTTTCTGTCTTCTGGGCAAAGATATAGGGCACCCCCTTGACTTCCTCCTGAATGACAGAATCAACCTCCACCCCCTGGCCCCGAGCAAAGCCCAGAAGGGCCTTAGTGGGGTCTCCCTGGGCATCATAAGCCACTTTTGCCGCCGGGCCCCGGGTCTTGACGGCCAAATCCCTTTGCGCGGCGGCCAATTCCTGAACATACAAGGCAACGCGCCGGGGAGCGCCAAAAGTCCTAAGCTCGGCAAGCTCCAGCCTGGCCTCCCGCAGGCCTGCAGCAGCCAGGTCTTTGAGCTGAGCCAAGACACCGGGCATGAAATGGGCAGGCATCTCCTCGACGCCGATTTCTAAGAGCAGATCATGTCTTTCCATTACTCTTCGCCTCCCTTTTCCGCCAGCTTCAGTTTCGCCCGCAGGGCCTCATCCTTAAGGAGGGGGTAGCCCAAGCTTTTCCGCTGCTCAATATAGGCCTGGGCAATTGCCCTGGCGATGTTCCGCACCCTGGTGATGTAGCCGGTGCGCTCGGTGACGGAAATGGCGCCCCGAGCATCCAAGAGGTTGAAGGCGTGGGAACACTTGAGCATGTAATCATAGGCAGGCTGGACCAGGTCCCGGTCAATGATAGCCCGGGCTTCCTTTTCATAGATGTCAAAGAGGGTAAAGAGAGCGGCAGTGTCGGCCACCTCAAAATTATACTTGGAGTAATCCACTTCGTTTTGGTGGAAGACATCGCCGTAGGTAACACCCTCAACCCATTGGATGTCGTAGACCGAATCCTTCTGCTGAATATACATGGCGATGCGCTCCAGACCGTAGGTGATCTCAGCGCTGACAGGGATGCAGTCGATGCTGCCGCATTGCTGGAAATAGGTAAACTGGGTGATCTCCATGCCATCCAGCCACACCTCCCAGCCCAGTCCCCAGGCTCCCTGAGTGGGATTCTCCCAGTTATCCTCGACAAAGCGGATGTCATGCTGGAGCGGATCGATGCCAAGACGGCGCAGACTCTCCAAGTAAATTTCCTGAACATCGTCGGGGGAAGGCTTGAGTATAACCTGATACTGGTAATAATGCTGGAGACGGTTGGGGTTTTCCCCATAGCGGCCGTCGGTGGGACGGCGACAGGGCTCCACATAGGCGGCCTTCCAGGGTTCGGGGCCCAGGGCACGCAAGAAAGTAGCCGGGTTCATGGTGCCTGCCCCCTTCTCCAGGTCATAAGGCTGCAGGATGATGCAGCCCTGCTCGCTCCAATACTGGTTAAGGGAAAAGATCATTGCTTGAAAATTCACAGGGGTTCAACTCCCTTCAAAATTTTCCGGGTAAACAAAAACCTCTCATCCCGGCCTGATTAAGCCAGGGACGAGAGGTTCAAACTCCCGCGGTTCCACCCTGTTTGACTGCATAAGCAGTCCCCTCAAACTGGGGCTTTACTGACAGATATCTGCGTTCTTCCCCGGCTCGGGAATGCCTTCACTCAGCAGAGTCATACCGGGCTTGCACCCTCCCCGGCTCGCTGCAATGCTCAAAATGAGCTACTACCTTCCGTCACAGCCCAATATTCATTTTCTCCTGCCCAGAATACCAGATTGCATCAGCATTTGTCAAATTGGGGACGGTCCTCCAATTTGTCAGATTGGAGGACGCTAAGCTGGAACTCCTGGGCCACCTGTTTTCTAAGTTCGCTGTCGGCGCCGCAGCCCAGAATAGCTACCAGGCCGTAATCATCATTGCTGCGGATCAGTCTGCCGATGCCCTGGCGGAGTTTGATGCTCATGGCGGGGAAATCTATCGCCTGGTAAGGATCCAAGCCTTCGGCAGCAGCGGCTTCCCGCTTGGCCAGGGCCAGGGGTTCTTCGGCAGGGAAAGGCAGAGAATACACAATAACCATGGTCAGGGCATCCCCGGGAATATCTATCCCCTCCCAAAAGCCCGTGCCGATTAAAACGGAAGTTTCATCCCGGCGGAATTCCTGAATGAGGAGACTGCTGTCCTGGTCGCCTTCTTTAAGTAGAGCAAAATCAAAGCCCTTGTCCCGGAGGCTGTTATACAGCACCTCAACTTCTGAGGGAGCGGTGCACAAGATCAGAGCTCGTCCCCCGTTTTGAGCAAGAAGACTTGCACAGCGCTCTATCTTTTGTTCGGTATTGGCAAGATCAGGGGGCAGGTAAATTTCCATCTGCTTCGCCAAGTCAAAAGAAGTGTCCACCTGAGAAGTCTTGGCCTGTTCCAGGCCCGTTATCCGCTTAATATAGGCAAAGTCGTTGCCGCTGTCCAAAGTGGCAGAAGTAAAGATCACCGGTATCTGCTGGGCCAGGAGCTCCCTCCCCAAAGCTTGGGAGAAATCCCGGGGCAGCACCCATAAATCGCCTTTATCCGGCTCCCACCAGGTGATGCTTTCGACGCCGGCTAAATTATTCAGACCCTCAGCACAGGCATCCAGTTCCTGAATATACTGATTGACATCAAACTGCTGGTACATAGCCATCTCTTCCTGACTTTCCTCAATGACCTGCAACAGTTCCCTGCTCCTTGCCTTCAGGGCAGCTGTCATCTTTATCTGGCTTTGGGCGGGATTGACGGGCTCAGCCGCCTGGCGGACTGCTCTAAAAAATTTCTGGCTCATCTCTTCCAACTTCTCCAGACCACCCAGCAATTCATCAGTGACCAGAGAAAGGCCTGAAAACAACGTGACAATTCGGCTAATGGCCCTTTCGTTGACCTTCGTTCCCAAATGCCGCAAGGCCGGGGCTTCAATCAGATGTCCTTCATCAAATACGGCCGCAGAATAGCGGGGAAGGTAGGGTATCTTGGTGCGAACCATTTCCAGCAGGCGCATCTCTTTTTGCAGGCTTTGGCGGCGGGACCAGAGATCCTTAAAAAAGATGTCATGGCTGCAGACGATAAAATCTTGCTCCGCCCACAGGCTTTGCCGGGCCCGAGCCAGATGGCAATAGCCCCGGCGCCGGCAATGAGTGCAGTCCAAAGAGGAATTATAGGCCACTTCAGCCCAGAGTTCATCGTCGATGCCGGAAATATCTGCCCTGTCTCCGGTTGTGGTAGTCTCCAGCCACTGTATAAACTGGCTGCGCAGGGGATGTCTGGGCAAGCTGATTTTTGCCAGGTCACTTTGCACGGCGCAGACATAGTTTTCGGGATCTTTGGCCAAAATGGCCTTGATGTCCAAATTCAGCAGTTCAGACAGGGTTTGGATATCTCCCTGGGGTTGAACCAGCTGCTCTTGGAGGGAGGCGCTGGAACAGGCGATAACTGCTGGCCTGCCAGTATGGCGGGCGTAGCAGAGGGCGGGCAGCAGGTAGGCAAAGGTCTTCCCCGTTCCTGAACCAGCTTCAGTCAAAAAGACTTCCTTTTGCTGAAGGGCGCTGACAATTTTATAGCAGGTACAGATTTGCTCCTCCCTGATTTCAAAGCCAGCGGCAGGGAGAAAATCGTAAAACACAGCAGTTAGCCATTTGTTCAGCTGAACATAGAAGTCTGAGATGGTGGTATAGCGAAAGGGCAGAGTTCGCCAGCGCAAAGTCGTCAAATTATTACCCCTTTCTCATTTGGGCTTGACACCGACGACCTAATTGTGTATAATATATTATGAGGAACTGGATTGTTCTCAATAGGGTGTCAGCATCCTTTTAGTTTACCACCTTGGTTCAAGAAAAGCAAACAGGGCTGTCCTTTATAAAAGGGCAGCCCTTCTAATTGCTGTTCGTAATGGGACAAAAGGAACCGTCCCCGGTGTCCCATTTCCAGGGAAATATTATGCTGAATTTTGTCGAAGATGGCTGCAGAGATTTCTGTGCTTATAAAAGAGTATTTCCAAGAAAAAAAGAGGGATTATGACTAAGCCCTCTTGAATTTCTGGGACAGGAAGAATTGGCCCCGGTGTTCCATTGTCCTTAGAGTTTATACTGATAGATTCTAAAACGCCGGTATGCTTTTCCACCTGAGCCAAGGGCGTCGTTGTAAATCTTCAAGTTGAATTCGTGGATGCTGCTGGCATCGCCGCCGATATACCCCCGCCTCTTAGCCACCTCCATGCCGTGTTTGTACAGGGCGGCAGAAACGCCTTTGCGGTGGTACTCGGGAACGACCATCAGGGCAAAGAGCCGGACGGTATTGATCTTGTTTTTGTAATAGAGGAACTTGCACCAGCCGAAGGGGAAGAGTTTGCCGTTCATGCGCTTGATTACCTGGTTGTAGTCAGGAAGAGTAACAGCCAAGCCGATTGGCTCTCCGTCTTCAGCCTCGGCAATTTGGACCAGTTCAGGCACTGCAATGGGAATGAGCTTCTTTACTTCTGCCCTGACCTCTTCCAAGCTGGGAGAAATCATATCCGGCCATTCTTCGGGGGTAGACTTGTCCGTGATATGCTTAATTGCCAGAATTTCAGATTCAAGATTATCCAAATCAACGGAGCGGACAGTAAACTTGTAACGCTTTTTGGCGATTTCCACTCCCCGGATCAATTTCTCGGGGATTTCATCCAGGTCAAACCAGAACCCTAAGCGGTCAAACTGTTTTTCAAAACCATATTTCTCGAAGAATTCCTGGTACCAGACGGGATTGTAGCTGGCCAGCAGGGCCGGGGGGCCGTCAAAGCCATCCACCAACAATCCACGGTAGTCATCGCCGTTGCTGGGGGACTGGGGTCCGGTGGCCATGTCTGCGCCGTGGCGGCGCAGGAAACCCGTCGCGGCATCGAAAAGCGCCTCCGCTACCTGGTAGTCCTGAATAGATTCAAAGAGGGTAATATAACCCAGATTCTTGTCCTTGGCTTTGTTAAGAAGATTGTCGATGCCGCAGCCAATGCGGCCAACGATCTTGCCATCTTTGCGGGCAAGGAAATAACAGTAGGGCCCCAAGCGCAACAAAGCGTTGTGTTTGGGATCGAGGGTATTCAGTATGTCCGTTCGCAGGGGCGGCACCCAGTTGGGGTCGTCCTTGTACAGGCGCCAGGCCAGATCCACAAAGGCCCGGCGATCCCTGGCGGTGGACACAGGGACAATTTCCAGCAAAATAATCATCTCCCTAAAGTAAGAATAATTGCCTTTACTCTATTCGACAAAATACCCCTTGAATCCTCTATCTTTATTGCTTGCTTAATTGCGGCTATTCCCCTGTCTCTCGCTAATTTTTTATATATAATACCGCTTAAGGCTGAACTGCTCCCTGTCAAGTAG
>DHSM01000015.1:0-39970 GCA_002408465.1 Firmicutes bacterium UBA5286
GACAACTTCCTTGACAATCACCGTTTCTTTCCTGTCATCGGTGAGGATGAACACGGCACCATGGTGCCGTTGGACTCAACACAGGTGCTCACAATTCCAAGAACCATCTTGGCTACAGAGGTGGTCAAGCGCGGCTTTATGAGCAACCTGTTATTTGCCAATATTTCTGGGATATTCGCTTTGCCAAAAGAGATCGTCGACGGTATTTTGAGCGAGCTCCCGGTCGAAAAGCAAGGAAAAAAGGATATGTCTGCATCCGCTGTTGACTTGACAGGGATAGAGGTCGACGAAGACGGCAACGTGGTTGTCCTGCCTGAGACTGTGATAAATAAACAAAACGAGCTGTTTGGCGACAAAGTGTATGATATCTCGCCGGTAACAGATGCCATTGAACAGTCCTTCGCAGATGTTCCATCAAAATCCCATGTTTCGCATAATATCACCGCCAAGATTGTTGATGTTGCCATGGACTTAGCGAGACCAATTATCGTGGACACGGTCAAGACCGGTTTTGAGTTGACAAGTGCGCAAGCGGATAAGATTGAAAAAAAGCTCAAGGATGCTATTACCGAAAAAATAACAAAGGTCGAGAACGAAAATTACCAGAAACAGTTTGAGGTCAAGCAGAAGGCTAATGAGGAAATCAAAGTTGCAGAAGAGTCTCTCAGGGAAGATGAGCTCGAATCGGCTATCAAAGAGATAGAAGCCAAGCAGCAAGCGGAATTTTATAGATTGCAAGCTGAGTTTACAAAGAACCTCAACGAAGCCATCAAAGAAACCATCGAAGAACAGAAGACCGTACAGGTGGAGGAACAAGCAAGGATCAAAGCAGAGAAAAATAAGGACTCAAAGGAAGAAGAAATCCGCGGTCATCTGCGAGGGTTTGCGCGGACAATTCCCGGCTTCCTGATGGCCTACGGGGAGCGGGATACAAGGCTCAGCAACTTTGAGGACTTTACCCCGGAGGAGGTATTCCTTGAAGTCACCGGTATTACAGAGGAACAGTTTAGATTCCTTCGAGACGGGGGGCCTTATACCGACGAAAGGACCGGTGAAGAGAAAAATTTCGGCGGGGGCCTATTCAACGAAATAGTATTTGATGAGGCGATACAGGAATTTCTGAATATACGCGAAAGACTTGCGGATTATTTTGATGAATCCCATGAAGAGGACGTCTTCAACTACATTCCTCCCCAGGAGACTAATCAGATTTTTACGCCGAAACAGGTGGTGAAGATGATGGTGCAACAATTGGAGGATGAAGACCCCCATGTGTTTGAAGATCCCGACAAGACCTTCATTGATCTGTTCATGAAGTCCGGCCTTTACATCACCGAATTGGTTAAGCGCCTATTCAACAATCCAGTTATGAAAGAGAAGATACCCGATAACGACCAGCGCTTAAAACACATTCTGGAAAAGCAGCTGTACGGACTGGCGCCCAGCGATATTATCTTCCATATTGCTACGAACTATATTTTCAGTTTTGATACGGAAAACAGAATCAGCCGTGAGCATTTTAAGTGCGCCGATACCAGGCAAGCTGTTAAGGATGGGAAACTTGATGAGTTACTTGCCGCGACATTCGATGATCTGAAATATTAGAGTTGAAACGGAGGGAGTGAGTAAAAGAAATCTCAAAAAATAAATGCCGAGCTTTTAGGCGAAGTCCTCTCCATAATAGAAATAATATGGGAGATAACCTTTTGTGCCGATAATCGTGAGTTCATCTCGAAGGGGGTTTATACCAAAGATGTAATTTAGGGCCTATTTTAATAGCAAAAAGTGTTCAAACTCAATTGACGTTGACAAAGTGAATACCAGCAAGCGGGTAATGCTGTGCTAGCGATTTTGGCAAAAGCTATAGCGTAACACCTTTGTAGATATTCCGATGCTGAAAATGACCAAGGATAATCACTAGAAAGGAAGTTATGCTTGCACAGTTCTTAATTTTACTGATGTTTGAACTGAAATATAAGGAGAGGGCATCGGGATGCTCTCTATTTTTGATAATTGACGAGTAATCATTGTACATGTATAATATCCTTGTCGTAAAAACTTTTTTTTGAGGTGGTATCTATGTCGTTTAATTTCAATTGGAATGCTGTCAGTGGAGGGGCTCCTTATGTTACAATATCCTCGATATCTATTGCCTTTAATAGTGTCTCAATTGATAAGCTTGGCAATCCTGGAAAAATAATCGTTGGATTTGATGAGGAGCAATGTGCGATTGGCGTAAAAGCCTACTCTAATGAACCAAATGTTAAGCCATACGTCTTTGCCAACAGAGTAAAAAACGGGTGGGTTCGTATTGGTTGTAGAGATTTTATTAAATATCTGAGTGCATTGACTGGCATTGAGTTTAGCCCTGCTAAAAAATATGTTGCAAGGTATGACATAAAAGAACAAGTACTGTTTGTGCTTGTCAGTGAGCATGCGGAAAATGACGGGGACAGCCAGGATGGATAATCTGCGACAAGAATAAAACATAACTAGTTGACTTATGGAAAAGTGTTTGTTACAATTTCTTATGGAAGTCACTGCGAAATAGAAAAAGGACTTTAGAGAGTTGGCGCTCTTAAAAGTCCCTCGGCAGGCAACCGGGAATATAGTTGCAACGTGCCTATGTACAACACGTATCGTAACACAAATCTCACCCAATTGCAAGACCTGCCGCCCAAGAAATCTATGGGAGGTTGTTTGGTGTACAATTGGGTTTTTGTTTTTCAGTTTTAATATATAACTTATTATACATGGAGGATTGCGTAGGTGAAAGACAAATCACGAGATGATATCGAAAAATCCTGGTTGGTTCGCGGTGCTAGATATGATAAATACGATATTCCTTTTATTGAGACCGCTACTCACATGCCAACTTCACTGCTGCCTTTTTCTAAAAGCAACAGTACAACCGACTTTTCACCTTGGGTTCATTTTTATGAACAGGATTATAAGTTCGCACGACTCTTGAACCAGCCAGAAAGATACCTTGCCCGATTAAAACGATTTGGCGGCATCATTTCCCCTGATTTCAGCATTTGTCCTGATTATCCGTGGCCACTGCAAATAAAGAATAAATACTTTAATCATGCACTTGCTTACTGGCTGTCTACCCAGGGTATTCCTGTCATACCGAATGTACGTTGGGGCGATGAACACAGCTATGACTTTTGCTTTAACGGCATTGAAAAAAATAGCGTTGTTGCCGTTGGTACGCATGGTCAGTTGCAGAGAACTGACAATAAGAAAGTATTTTCGGATGGTCTGCCTGTTATGGTTGCAGCGCTGTCACCGCACACCATCATTGTGTACGGGAAAGAACCCGATGATGTCTTTGGTAGATACAAGAAAGCTGGTATCAGGATTGTCCGGTTTTCCAGCGCAACGGAGCAATATTATCTTAGTAGAAAGGGTGTAGTAGCTTAATGGGCGGAGGATATAGCAATAAATTTACTGGTACGCGAGGTTCGGTAGGAGAACATCAACATTATCAGACTACAATATTTGACAAAACACCAGTGCGAACAAAATCAAATGAAGTAGGTGTAGGTGCTGTAGGAGGCGGTGTTGTCTCGTCAACAAGAATGAAGCAATGCTTTTGTTGCGAGGAATACACAATTCCTACAGGAACCGAAAATGAAACTTGCCCCATTTGCGGATGGATTGATGACAAGTTCCAAAACTCACATCCTGATAGCCTGAACGGGAAAAACCCTCTTACTTTAATTGAGGCTCGCAAGCTTTACCACGATAGCAAGCGGTAACTCCAATATTAACGACCGTCTTAACGTTAGCAACCAATTCTCCTTGCCACTGGGCTTCGTTAAACCCGTTTTCCTTTAGTGGAAAATTTTGCTGTACATTTTTCCAATGTGTCCCCTCCTAACTAAGAGAGCATACCCAATAAAGGTATTCTTTTCACATTTACTTACAGATCATGCCATGAAAGGGATAAGAATATCCGATCTTTCTGCGTGGGACGGCATCATCATATTTGTAGATGAAGCGCACCACACTTAATATAGGACTTGGCGGATAATTTGCGGAAGGGCTGCCGCCTACTTTTTATGCGGAGGTTGATAAAATGTTGATTACAGTAGGCTCGGTAATCAGAGATGGAAAAGAAAACACATATATTCTTGATGAAATGATAGATAGCGGTGGCTTTGCGAATGTATTTAAAGCACATAGAGAAAGTGATGGGCAGCCGTTTGCTGTAAAAATTTTATTTCCCTCTTTCGATAGTACCGAAGGATTACTCTCGTTTCAAAAGGAGCTTCAACTAGCAGAGACAGTAGAATCGCCTCATGTGATCAGATATCAGTACACGCATGATGGGACAAAATATACAGAGTATCCTCCGTATATAATTATGGAATATGCGGATTCGGGTACCCTGTTTGACTTAATTGAAAAACGACAAAAAGATGGGGAACCCTTTGTAATCGAGTCGTTGATGCAATTATTCACACAGCTGGCTTCAGGTATGGACGTAATAAGTAAAGCCTTAGTTCATAGAGATATTAAGCCAGAAAACATCCTGATATGTGGTGACACTTTGAAAATAAGCGACTTCGGTTTGTCGAAGTTCTCGGGAGAAAATACTCGCACCCTGACATTTAAGGGGTATGGGACAGCAAAATATGTTGCGCCCGAAGCATGGGACAATGATGAAAATACTATTCAGATGGACATCTATTCTATGGGGATTGTATTTTATGAGTTAGCAACATTACAATATCCATATGATACTGGCGGCAAGCAGGATATCATGGTATATCGGAATGCGCATCTATATCAACCAGCTAAAAATCCTGCATCAGTTAATCCACAATTACCACCGAATATCGCATCGATCATTATTCGCATGCTTGAAAAACCAACACAAAAAAGATTTACAAACTGGGCGGACATCCTGAAATCGCTCCAAGCAGAACCAACCCCAAAAGATAACATACATAACTTTGTTGACAAAGCATTAAAGACTCGAAATGCCGCAGATATACGTTGGCAAGAGAAAGTGACTGAAGCAAAACGATTGGCCCAATTGAAGGAAGACTTTTGCCGCTTGATTTATTCACAATACGACAGCACGGTCAATGAGCCGATACGGGATTTTATTACACGCTTCAATAGTCAATACGCTGGAACGGGATCGTATAAATTAACTCCAGCAAGGGGCTACTCCAGCGGTGCACGCTTCTCGAGTACGATAACTACGCCATCAAGCAATAAGATACATATTGAGATAGAAGCAATCCTAAAAGAAAATCATGTCCGAAAAGTGCATGTCGATAGGTTTTTTAGTGACAAAGGGTACCGCAATGAAAATTATATCCCTCAGTGTGATAATCGCGATGTTTTAGCCTGGGGGCGAGTGCACGACTCAAGGGAAATAGGGTTCAATCTTCTGTTGCTTAAGAACGCCAACGCCCTTTATGGAGATTGGTTTATATTAACCAACACGAATAGCGGACTTGGCAGATCAACGAGACCTGAACCGTTCGGATTTGAGCTTGGTGAGCTTCCAAGGGAGATTGAATTAATAAGAGCAATGCATATTTACAACTCTGACCTCAAGCCGTTTGCAATCGAAAATGTACTCGATTTTATTTCAGGTTGTGCCTGATATGTAGAGTAGATTTCGAGCTAACTTAAACTCATAAGATAAAGCTGATAGGTGACGGTTCGGGTGTGTGGCTTTGGGTTACGAGAGTTTCCATGGAAGCAAGATTTTCAACGGAGCAGAAGTTTGATAAAAAAGTGTAATACAGAAGAGTGCAGATGGATGAAATCAAAGCATCGTGTTCAAAAGCGCTGTGAAGTCTTTATTCCGCAATGGGTAATTGATACGATGATTTCCATTCCGGGGATAAAAAGGCATAAGATGTATTTGCGACTTTCCTTGAACCGTGTGCTGGCGAAGGTGCCTTCTTGCTCGCTACCGAAGACAAGAAATTGCGATTTGTCATAATTTCAGTGAAGCCAAATTTGACTTGGAGTGCGGCAAAATACCGTTCGTGGCGTGTGGTTAGGGATGACGAATAAACTCAGCAATATAACGAAACGGGATATATTTGACATATTTATAGACGGGATAGACGTACCGGATTTCTGGGACACAAAAAGGGTTACCTACTGAAATTGGGTCTGAGTATAAAACCATATGACCACGGGGGGTCGGTTGGGCAGAAAACTTACTCCTTTGGGAGAGCACCTGCTTCGCAAGTAGGGGGTCAGCGGTTCGAATCCGCTCATCTCCACCATTCAACAAATAACCGTTGCTTTCGTGGCGGTTTTTTTCTATGGTCATTTGAAAACAAGCTTCTGTCTCCAGTTGCTTATTGATGCCAGATGCCCTCCTCGTATGCAATCTAAATGGGCCGGATAGTCCTTTCAAATGCCCTGGCATTTTTTAATATTTGCCTTCATATATGTATACAAGGCGAACTGTTTTAGTTTTGCCGTAAATATATGAGGGGGTTTAATAAAGTGAAAAAGGTTTTTGCCGTTATGTTGGCTGTTTTACTGTCAATGACAGCCATAGTCTATGCGGCACCGCCTGTTGAGGTCGAAAAGGTTTCTGTCATCATCGGTCTCTCCAATGAGAATGGCAGAGCGTCGATAGCTTCTATAGGCGGCAAGATTCAAAGAGAATTTAAGTTTATCAATGCAGTCCAAGTAGAGTTGCCCAAGGTTGCAGTGGAGAAAATGAGGGACGCCAGGGGCATCGAGTTTGTCGAGCCGGATTATGAGGCTCAGGCTTATGCCCAAACCGTTCCCTGGGGAATCGAACATGTCAACGCGCCGGATGTTCATAGCGCGGGTTTTAAGGGTTCTGGAATCAAAGTGGCTGTACTGGATACTGGAATTCTCACCAGCCATGCAGATTTGCAGGTTACAGGAGGCTATGATACTACTGGCACAGGCAGCTACAATGATGACAACGGTCATGGCACTCACGTTGCCGGCACGATAGCAGCCTTAGACAACACCATTGGTGTCTTGGGTGCCGCTCCAAGTGCTCAGCTGTATGCTGTAAAAGTTTTGAACAGTGCAGGCAGCGGAACCTACAGCAATATCATTGCCGGCATTGAGTGGGCCATTAACAATGATATTGATGTCATCAATATGAGCCTGGGCGGGAGCTCAGGATCCACCGCTTTGGAGCAGGCCTGTAATTCGGCATATAACGCTGGTATTTTGGTTGTTGCAGCTGCAGGCAATGAAGGCACATCTGCCGGCACAACCGAATGCATCGGCTATCCAGCCAAATACTCTTCAGTGATGGCCGTTGGTTCCATTACTTCCAGCAATGTCCGCTCCTCTTTTTCCAGTACCGGTTCAACCCTGGAAATCATGGCTCCGGGTTCAAGTATTTACAGCACCACTTACAACGGCAGTTACGGAACCATGAGCGGCACATCCATGGCCTGCCCTCACGTGGCAGGTGTGGCCGCCTTGGTATGGAGCGCTAAGCCCAGCCTGACAAATGTTCAGCTGCGCAATGCACTAAACTTAACTGCCAATGACATGTGGAATGATTCCTGGCGCTATGGCAATGGCCTTGTCGATGCCTGGGCCGCATACCAATATGTCACCGGTGGGGTGATTCCCGATCCTGATCCAGACCCCGATCCCGAACCAGCGTATTTAAATGTGAGTATTTCCACCAACTACAGTTATTATTTCATGTACGAAACCATGCGCATGACAGTTACAGTTAGAGATGAGAATAACGCCTTGGTTCCCGAAGCTAATGTAACCCTTAATCTTACTACCGCCTCAGGCAATGTGCGACAGGGCTCTGGATATACCAATTCCAGCGGCGCCATCACATTTAGCTATACCATTTCCTATTATGACGGCAGAGGATATTACACGATAAATGCCACTGCCACAAAAGGCACTGCCACCGGATCTGCTACCAAGACGGTGCGGGTTTACTGACAGTCTTGACCCCCGAATTTCGGGGGGTTTCTTTTGTTAAAGGGAGTGTTTTTCGAGCCGTCTCCCATTACCAATACTAGGTGGCAATCCCTTAGATAAATGAAAAAAAATATAGCAGCCATTGGGAAGATTGGCCAATGGCTGCTATATTTGGCAGGTCAAAAGCAGCGAAAACCAGCAGGAACTTGCAGTCCAGATGGCGAATAAGACAAGCAGCCATGGAGATAGAAAAGAGGGTCTTAAATTGAATGGTGAAAAAAAACAAGACCAACTGATGTTGACCAGTCTGCTGGAAGGTGTCAGTCATACAGTTATTGGCAATACAGATAAAATTAAAATCAATAATATATGGTGCGACTCAAGAAAAGCAACACCAGGCAGCCTGTTTGTGTGTTTGTCTGGCGCCAGGTATGACGGCCATGAATTTGCTGCCGATGCCATTAAGCTTGGCGCTTCAGCTCTGATGGTTGAGCACAGGTTGGATTTGGCCTGCCCGCAGATTGTGGTCGAAAACACCCGCAAGTCTTTAGCTAAGATTGCAGTCAATTTTTACAACCATCCCTACAGGGATTTGACCCTCATGGGCGTAACCGGCACTAACGGCAAGACTACTATTGTCCATATGTTGAAATCAATTATGGGACAAGTTGCCTTGTCGGCAATGATTGGCACTATTGGCGTAAAAATCGGCGAGGGCGATTATTTCGCCACTGGCAATACTACCCCTGAGTCATTGGAGCTGCAGTTCCAGCTGCGGAAAATGGCAGATCAGGGAGTGGCTTATGTGGCAGCTGAAGTCAGTTCCCAGGGGCTGGCAAAATACAGATTTGACCACTCTCTTGTAGATGCTGCTATTTTCACAAATCTCACCTGGGACCATATGGACTACCATAAGACTATGGAGCATTATTTTGCCTGCAAGGCCAAACTTTTTCAACAAATAAAACCTGGAGGCATTGCTGTCATCAACATTGACGACCCCTATGGGCAAAAATTAACCGCACTGACCAAGGGGCGGCTGGTGACTTACAGCCTGCAAAAGAGTGCCGATTGCACTGCGGCAATTATTGAACGTCAGGCTACTGGCACCAAAATTAAATTCTGCTTGGGTGAAGACTCCTTTGAGGTGGTTGTCCCTATTCTCTTTGACTATAATGTTTACAACGCCCTGGCGGCAGCAGCTACTGCCTGGGGGCTGGGCATATCCCCTGAGGTAATTCGTGTGGGGCTGGAGCAATTGCACCAGGTTCCCGGACGCATGGAAAAGGTGGATTTTGGCCAGAATTATGGCATTTTTATCGACTTTGCCCATACCCCTGATGCTTTGGAGAAGGTGCTGAAGGGCCTGAAAAACCTTGTAAAAAAGCGCTTGATTGTAGTTTTTGGCTGTGTGGGCAACGGCGATCGGGACAAACGGCCGCAAATGGCAGCCATTGCTGAGGGCTATGGTGATACAGTTATTGTTACAAGTACGCAGCCAAAATATGAAGATCCAGATGCCATTATTGATGAAATTATTCAAGGTTTTTCAGGCAATAATTACATCCGCATTGTCCAGCGGGAGCAGGCAGTGGAAAAGGCCCTGTCCGTTGCCCGCGCTGGAGATATTGTGATCCTGGCCGGGTTTGGCCATCAAAAGTACAAGCTAATGAAGGGAAAAGCCACTCCCTATTCGGATTTTCAGGCAGTGGCCGGTTACTTTCTGAAAGCTGCTCAACAGGAAACTGCAGGCACCGAGACTATTTAACTTCATGCTAACTAATCTAATCTCATCCTGGAAAGACTTTAATCCGGGATTTTTTTATCATTTTGTTGCCTAAGGGGGAATCTAATGTCTAAAAATTTGCCGGCTGCTGTTCTAATCGCAGGGACATTGGCAGTGCTGTTGTTGACTGCAGGAGCGCAATTCATCTTGTTTGGAGGTGAAGATTTGGCGATGAAACCATTGGAGATATTGCCTGATTCAGAGGTTCCCCGGGAAATACTGATATGGCTGGACAAAGATAAATACAGCGAAGGTTATGGGGCGTTTTTTCGGGAGGGAGATTTGTTCCTGGCCGTCAGGATGGGAGAGCGCCCTACCGGCGGATATGCGGTGTTTCTTGGCAACCCAAGGCTGGAGAAGGCGGAGGCGGTTGTAACAGCAGAGTTCAGGCGGCCGAAGCCATGGGATATGGTTACCCAGGTCCTTACATATCCCCGGACGGTGGTCAGAATTGCCTCTGCTGGCAGATGTCCGGCCTCGGCGCTGTTTCTTGCCGTGGACGGGTCGGTGCTGGCCCGTGTAGAAGTGGTCTTCCTGGATCAAGAATAGGCAGCTGTTGAATAAATATCTTTTGCCTTTTGCGGTTAAACTGTAATTAGTCAAAGTGAGGTGAGAGATATGACCCGGTGCAGGGATTGTGCGAACTTTATTCCTGAAAAAGGGGAAAATGGCCGCTGTTTTGGCAAGCCTGTAAAGGCGAATACGAGTTCCCGCAACTGCCCCAGAGACTCTTTTAAACCTTGCTAAAAAAATAAACCCGTCTCACCCGGAGACGGGTTTTCCTTTTGAGACTAGACGTTAAAGCGAATGTGGACAATGTCTCCGTCCTGGACAATGTAGTCTTTGCCCACTAACTGAGCAAGCCCCTTTTCCTTGACGGCGGCTTCGCTGCCCAATTGGATGAGATCCTCATAGCTCAAAACATCGGCACGGATGAAGCCTCTTGCCAGGTCGCTGTGTATGGTTCCCGCTGCATCGACGGCAGTGCCCCCCTGTTTGAGGGCCCAGGCCCGGACTTCATCGCTGCCTACAGTAAAGAAAGCGATGAGGCCAAGAAGGGTATATGCTTCCCGGGCTACAAGCGCTGTTCCCGGCTCCAGAATATTGAGCTCCTCCAGGAATACTTTCTGTTCTTCTGTGCTCAGCTGGGAGATTTCCTTTTCAATTTGGGCAGAGAGGGTAAGCAAGCGCCAGCCCTTTTCCTGGCTGATAGCCATCAGCTTATCCAGCCACTGGGGGGTTGTTCCCAAATCTGCTTCATCTAGGTTTACCACCAGCAGCTGAGGTTTGTCGGTAAAGAAGATGAGACCTTGGAGTTGCTGCTGTTCTTCTTCAGTCAGCGGCAGCAGGGACATAGGTTTTTCATCCAGCAGGTGCTCCATACATTTTTCCAGCACCGGCAGCTGCTCCTTGCCAGGCCCCTTGGTCTTGGAGGAACTCTTAATCCGGTCGAGACGGGTTTCAACCAGGGCCATGTCCGCCAAGAGCAGCTCATGGTTGACGATGTTGAAATCCCGGATGGGATCGATTGAGCCCAGGGGATGGGGGTAATCGCCTTCAAAGGCCCTGATTACGTGAATTAGGGCCTGGGCTGGACGAATGGAGTCCAGAAAAGCTGCGCTTTTGCCTGTTCCCTCGCTGAGGCCGGCCAGGTCAGTCACCTGAATTTGCCCGTATACAGTCTTGCGGGGCTGGTACATGGCGCTCAGCCTATCAACCCGGCTGTCGGGGACATTGGCCATGGCAATGGCCGAAGGCTTTCCCTCCGGAGGGGTGTAATTGGTTAGCAGTGTAAACAAAGTTGTTTTTCCGGACTGGGGCAAGCCTACAATTCCACATGTGAGCACAGCGTTCAACTCCTAAAGAAATATGTTAACTGACTTATTAACTATAGCATATTTTTTGCAGTTGGGACAAGGATAAGCCCATGAAACTGCGGTATACTACTAACAAATTAGCATCATTTTTTGCCGGTTATATTTCACTTTTTTCATCATTAAGAGTATAATCAGGGCAGCGATAGCTGAAAGGACTGATGGAGTTGAGCGAAGCCAAAGGGCTGACTGTGGGACAAACCTGGCAGTCAGAGATTGAAAGCAACGGAAAAAAATATCTTCGCATTTTAGTCAAAACCCACTTTATCAAGGAAGGGGAAGATGTGGGCCAGGTAGCTGTCCGTTACCTGGAGGACATCTATCAGCCCGGAGATTGTGTAATTGTCAGCGAAAAAATGGTTGCCAACACCACAGGCCTGGCAATCGATCAAAGCCAAATTCATCCGGGTTGGTGGGCAAAAAGGCTGTATAAATTTGTCAAGCGCACCAAACACGGCAGGGGAATCGGAACACCGGAAAAAATGCAGGTTGCCATTGAGCTTGCTGGTCTATGGCGCATCCTGCTGGCTACCTTTGTCAGCGCAATTACCAAGCTCTTTGGAGTTAAGGGCTGGTTTTACCGGGTGGCGGGAGATAAGGTCCGTTCCATCGATGGCCAAAGCGGCGGTCCCAACGGTCCTTATTGGACCAAGGTCATTCTGCCTCTGCCTGAACCCAACAAGACTGCCAGCGAGATTGCCGCTGCCTGCGGATATCCTGTAGTCATTGCCGATATCAATGACTTAGGGGGCAGCATTAAGGGCTGGTCTGATTCCGAAATGCGCAAGCACGATTTCGCTGATATTTTACGGGACAACCCTATGGGCCAGACAATTACCATGACTCCACTTGCCCTAGTGAGGGAAGCAGCTAAATAATGCGCTTTATCGTCAGCGCCTGTTTGCTGGGCTGCAGCTGTAAATATAATGGCGGGAGCAACAGCAACCCCGCGGTGATCAAATTTCTGGCCGGCAAAGACTTCATTGCCTTCTGCCCCGAAGTGGAGGGAGGCCTGCCCACTCCCAGGGAGCCTTCGGAAATAACGGGCGGCAGCGGCACTGAGGTCTTAAAAGGCTGTGCTTCTGTCCTGACTGAGTCGGGGAAAGACACAAGCAGGCATTTTCTCCGAGGGGCGGGAATTGCTGTGCAAAAGGCCCTGGATTTCGGCGCCCGGGCGGCAATTCTCAAGGAGCGCAGTCCCAGCTGCGGCGTCCGCGCTATTTATGACGGCAGTTTCAGCGGGTCAGCTGTGCCCGGCCAGGGGGTGACCGCTGCCGCACTTGCCGCTGCCGGATTATTGCTTTTTAGCGAAGAAACCTTGCCTGAGGAGGGATTGGCCGTGGACTATCAGGTCGTAACCGAAAAAATCGTCGCCTGGCTCCAAGAAAAGATCAGTGCTGCCGGAGCCAAGGGCTGTGTCTTGGGCCTCAGCGGCGGCATCGATTCGGCAGTTGTGGCCGCTTTGGCCCAAAGAGCTTATCCCCAGGACACCCTGGCGGTTATCCTGCCGGTGGAAAGCAGTGCCGAGGATGTAGAGGATGCCTGGCTGGTGGCCCGTCATTTGGGTGTAAGAGCTGTTGAAATTAATCTGGACAAGGCATTTCGCTGCTTTATTGCCGCCCTGGAAACAAGCAGTGATTTAGCGGCAGACAGACTGGCGGTAGCTAATGCGAAGCCTCGCCTGCGCATGGCTGCCCTGTATTATCTGGCTGCCAGAAATAACTACCTGGTAGTGGGCACCGGCAACAAGTCGGAAATCGTCACCGGCTTTTTCACCAAGTATGGAGATGCCGGCGTCGATTTAGAGCCCATGGGCGAGCTGGTCAAGACACAAGTTTGGGAACTGGCCCGGCATTTGCAATTGCCGGAAGAGATTATTGAAAAACGGCCTACAGCCGGCTTGTGGCCGGGGCAGACCGATGAAGATGAATTGGGCTTTTCCTACCGCCAGCTGGATGAATATATTCTGGCGGGAACCACCGATGCCGCGGCAGTTGAGAAAATCGAAAGGGCAATTCGCCGTTCCCGGCATAAACAGGAAATGCCACCGGTATGCCGCCTGTAACATACTTGTGATAGAAATATTATTTACTCTTAACCTATACCCCCGGGGGTTTGGGTATAATAAAGGTGACCAAAAGCTTCTCAAGTTAACCCCCTCTTTACTAATACGCGGCAACGCGTATTTTTTTTGGGCAAAATCCTTGGAATATGCTACTATATAAGTTAGAGCAATTAGAAAAGGAGAGATTACTATGGCTGGCCATTCCAAATGGGCAAATATAAAGCATAAAAAAGCTCGCCAAGACGCAAGTCGGGGCAAGATTTTTACTAAAATCACCCGGGAAATATTAGTGGCTGTTCGCCATGGTGGCGCAGACCCTGACGCTAATATACAACTGCGTATGGTACTGAACAAGGCCCGGGCAGCCAATATACCCAATGACAATATCAACCGGGCTATCGCCAGGGCTGTTGGCAGCAGTGAAAGCGACAACCTGGAAGAAATCAACTACGAGGGTTATGGTCCTGGGGGAGTGGCTTTTTTACTGGATATATTAACTGATAACCGCAATCGCACTGCCGGGGAAATCCGCTATATCTTCTCCCGCAATGGCGGCAACCTGGGAGAGACTGGCTGTGTAGGCTGGATGTTTAAGCGCAAGGGCCTGATTCTAGTTGAAGAGGGTGCCGCCGACGAAGAAGAGTTAATGTTGGCCGCCTTGGAGGCAGGGGCTGAAGATGTCCGGGACGTGGGGCAGGGCTGGGAAATAATCACCCTTCCCGAAAACCTTGAACCGGTCAAGGACGCTTTGGAAACGCTGGGGATGGTCCTGGCAGACGCCGAAATAACCATGCTGCCTGATACTTTCAGCGAGGGACCGGCCCAGGTTCTGGATCTGATTGATGCCCTTGAAGAACATGATGATGTGCAAAATGTGTACACCAATTGGGATATGCCCGAAGACCTGGAGTAAAACGCATAATAATTTCACCCCTGTGAAAAAATAATCAAGGGTGATACTGTGCAGGGGACAAGGTTCTTGAAACTATTGCTTACAGGGGCTGTTGCCTTGGCTCTGCTTGCTGTCGGCGGCAACTGGCTGGTCACTACTGTCAGGGGAAGGGGCAATCCTTCTGCGGATATTATTGGCGAGGGAACTGAAATCCTTGTAGAGCGCTGGTGCCTGGTCTGCGGTGATTACAGGCCTGTAGACACCGGCTTCCCCTGGCAGGGCAAGAATCGGGAGCAGCTGGAGAACTTGCTGGGCCAGGAATTGTCCGGTGCCAGGATTCTGGCGTTTTCACAAGAGCAGGTGGTGATTCACTTTCCCCCGGGTTACTGTGAGAAATGTATGGCTTTCCTGCCCCAGCAGGGCTATATCAGTCTCACAGATGGCAATCAATTGGCGGTGTTTTCTCAGGACGGAACGCTTTTTAAGACATATGGCGAAGCTCCGGGGGCTTGGCTAAGTGAGCTGACAGAGGGGATTCCCTTTTCAAGTCCCCAGGATTGCCTGGATTGGATAGTTAATTTAACAAGTTAACCCGCTTGCCGGGTTTTTTTTCTGTTTCGGGAAGGTATGGAAGGACTGGATGTAGAACATATGCTGGCAGGGGGTATATATATGAGGATACTGGGAATCGACCCTGGTTTGGCAATAATAGGTTATGCTATAATTGATAAGGAAGGCAACTCTTTGCTGCCCCGGGATTACGGGTGCATCCGCACCCCTGCCGGCTTGCCCATAGCAGAAAGGTTGCTGACAATATATCGTGATACAGGTTTCCTGGTGGAAAAGTGGCAGCCGGATTTCATGGCTGTGGAACAGTTATTTTTCAACCGCAATGTCACTAACGCATTTTCTGTTGGACAAGCCAGGGGGGTCTGCTTGCTAGCCGCCGCTCAGTCTCAGTGCCCAGTGGCTGAATATACTCCCCTTCAGGTAAAACAGGCTGTTGTTGGCAATGGCAGGGCGGCAAAACAGCAAGTTGCCGTTATGGTCAAAGCCTTGCTCAATTTAAAGGAAATTCCTAAGCCAGATGATGTTACCGACGCACTGGCGGTGGCTATTTGCCATTGCAACAGGCCGGTGACCCTGGCCCTCAGACGGGGGTGAGGACAATTTTTGCCTTTGTGGAAGGTCAACCGGTGAGCGCAGCAGCAGATTATCTTGTCCTGGAGGTAGGGGGACTGGGATTTAGAATTTTTGTTCCCCCCTCTAAAATCGAGGAATTGGCTGCCAAACCCCTGGTTAGGCTGCATATACATATGGTTGTTCGGGAAGACAGCATTAATCTTTACGGCTTTGCCAGCGAAGCAGAACTGACGGCCTTCCGTCAGCTTATTACTGTATCCGGAATTGGCCCCAAGCTGGGTCTGGCAGTGCTGTCTACATGGGAGGTCAACCAACTGGCCCAAATTTTGGCCAGCGGCGATCTTAAGGCCCTGACCACCGTCAGCGGCATTGGCGTCAAGACAGCCCAGCGCATTTGTTTGGAGTTGAAAGACAAGCTTAAGCCAACCAGCTCAGACGAATCAGTGGGTCTGCTGACCAATGCCGAGGTTGCCCTTACCGGTCTTGGCTTTCGTCTGAACGAAGTGCGGCCGGTATTGCGGGGGCTGGCCCGGGAATGCAGCAGCGTTGAAGAGTTGGTGCGCCGGGCTCTTGCCCGGCTGGTAGGAGGTGAAAGATAGTGGACAGCGACAGAATAATTTCTGCCCACAGCACCGAGTCAGATGCAGGTGAAGTGGGTTTGCGCCCATTGCGGCTTCAAGACTATATTGGCCAGGAGCCAATCAAGGCCAATCTGGATGTGTTTATTCGGGCTGCCCGTCAGCGGGGGGAGCCCTTGGATCATGTGCTGTTGTCAGGGCCCCCTGGCCTGGGCAAGACCACTCTTGCGGTTATCATTGCCAAGGAGATGGGAAGCAACATCCATATTACTTCGGGACCGGCAATTGAACGGCCGGGAGATTTGGCTGGCATTCTTACTAATTTGCAGCCTGGGGATGTGCTTTTTATTGATGAAATTCACCGGTTGAGCCGGGCAGTGGAAGAAGTTCTCTATCCAGGCATGGAGGATTACTGCCTGGATATTGTCCTGGATAAGGGCCCTGCGGCCAGATCTATTCGCCTGCAGATCAGTCCCTTTACCCTGGTGGGGGCCACTACCAGGGCGGGGGCCGTCAGCGCTCCTCTTCGGGACAGGTTTGGTGTAATCAACCGTTTAGATTATTATTCGCCCCAGCAATTGCAGCTTATTGTCGCCCGTTCGGCAGGCATACTGGGCATCGAGATTGACCCCCTGGGTTCCGAGGAAATTGCCCGCCGTTCCCGGGGAACGCCGCGAATTGCCAATCGTCTGCTGCGGCGAATCAGGGATTTTGCCCAGGTTGAGGGCGAGGGCATCATTGATTTGTCTGTTGCCCAAAATGCCCTTAAGCGTCTGGAGATAGATGCCATAGGCCTTGACAGTTCAGACCGGCGCCTGCTGTTGACCATGATTGAAAAATTTGACGGTGGGCCTGTGGGAGTGGAGACATTAGCAGCGGCTATCAGTGAAGAAACAGCAACTATTGAGGATGTGTATGAGCCCTATCTCCTGCAACTGGGCCTCATTAACAGAACCCCCCGGGGAAGAGTATTGACTGCAGCTGCTTATCAGCATCTGGGAGTGCAGGTCTCCGGTCAGACAAAATTATGGGATGATATTTAACAGCTCTATTACCCCCTTCTTCTTGGGGAGATATACGAATAATTAAGGAGGAATGGCAGTATGACAGATAAAAAAGAACATCTTGCCATCCTTCAGGCCATACGTGCCGGTGATGAAGATGCACGTCAGGAGTTGCTTGCCCAGTATGCCCCCTTGGTAGTTAAGGTTGCATCTGGGATTACCGGCAGGTATATAAAAGCCGGTCAGGATGAAGAAGTGAGCATTGGTCTGTTGGCTTTAAACGAAGCTATTGACAAGTATGATCCCACTCGTGGGGCCAGTTTTTTCAGTTTTGCTCATTTGGTAATCAGCAATAGGCTTAAAGATTACCTGCGGTCACAGAAAACCCGGGAAATGCCATCCAGCGCTCTTGATGAACTGGCTTTGTCTATCGATTATCGTCAGGCCTGGCAACAATACCGGGACGCCGACCTGCGGGAAAGCCGGCGCAGCGAGGTTTTTCAATATATACGGGAGCTGGAGGAATATAAACTGGATCTGCGCCAATTAGCTGCAGCTACTCCCAAGCACCGCCAGGCAAGGCAGCGGGCCATGGAAGCTGCTCAGCTGCTGGCAGCCTCTGCAGATCTGACCCGGCACGTAAAGACTAGAAAAGAACTGCCCCTTAAAGAAATGGAAGGCAAGCTCAATGTCAGCCGCAAGACCCTGGAGAGGCAGCGCAAATACATAATTGCCTTATTCATCATTCTTACCGGAGATTACAGTTGCCTTTCAGAATATTTGCCGGGGGAGGAAAGCTGAATGACTAAAAAAGCTGTTATTCTTGAACTGGACAACAGTTATGTCACTCTCTTCTCCGAAGGGGGAGAATTTATTCGCCTGCCTTCACGCCGCTTGCCTCACGCCCGCTATATAGGGCAAAGTGTGAGCCTGGACCAGATAAAACCAACTTGCAAGCTGGCCTGGGCACCCCTGCTGGCTGCCTGCATATTTTTTCTGCTTGTGGCAATACCCCTTGTTACTCCCACTCCTGTCTTGGCCTGGGTCAGCCTTGATGGGTCTTCCAGCTTGGAATTGCTGGTGGATGACGGTTTAAAGATCAAAGAAATCAGGGCGCTGAACAACGGCGCCAGAAACTTTCTTGAAGGCTGCAAGGAAGAGTCTCTGACCTTCACTGCCTTGTTTGCAGAATTTATCAACTGGTCTTTTCAGCATGGGGACAGCTCCCTTTTGGTTACAGCTACAGAAGATATTCAGAAGGTAAAATCCTGTATTAATGAATTTGACGATAATGGTATGCAAGTTGTCGTGCTGGAAGTCGACTCCAAGGTCAGGGATGAGGCTGGAAAACTGGGTCTCAGCGCGGGCAGGGCCTTATTCATGGCTGAGGTCAGCAACCGGGGCGCCATTTCTCCGGAAGAGATCAAAGAGGCCAACCCTATTGACACCCTTGACTCGGCAGGAGTCAATGTGGAGGATTTTGTCAGCAGCATGGACCCTGAGAGTCAAGCCGAGAAGATTAAGGATCTGCCTAATCCTGATCAGGGATTGCCGGAAGATGACTCGGAGCCAGAAGGCGAACATCCAGATCTAGAGCCAGATGAAAACCCGGACTCTGAGGAAGATCAACAGGGGGCGCAATTGCCGCCGGGGCTTGCCAAAAAAGATATTAATCATCCTGGTGTACAATCAATCAGCCGCTCAGGCTCCTGGGGACAGAAGAGCAAAGTCCCCAAGGGACCAGTCTCAAAAGACAACCAGGAGTGGCAGGAAGATAATTCTCAACCGCCTGCGCCGGGCGATGATGTGGAAGACAAGGATAACAAGAATAAGGGCAAGGGAAAACAGAAAGATAAGGGCAAGGATAAGCAGAAAGATAAGGGCAACAACAATAAGGGCAAGGATAAGCAGATAGATAAAGGCAAAGGCAATAAAGGCAAGAAAGGAAATAGCAAGAGCCATAAACCATAAAATATGAGACCTCACTTACAGGGTGGGGCTCTTTTTTGCCGTGGCCTGTTTGACTGCAAGCTATTCAGGCAGGTATACTACTATTAAACTGATAGAATCTGATTCCCCTGGTCAATTAAGCAAACAGCAGGTGTAAACATGAAAGTCAGCGAATTCGATTATACTCTACCCCCCGAATTGATTGCCCAGCATCCCTGTCAGCGTCGGGACCACTCCCGGCTGTTGGTGCTGGATAAAAAAAATGGCGCAATCAGCCACAGGCATTTTTATGATCTTCCCAGCCTGCTGGGCAGCAATGACCTTTTGGTCCTCAACGATACCAAGATCCTGCCCGCCCGCCTCTTTGCCCGCAAGCCCACTGGCGGGCAGCTGGAAGTTCTGTTGATCAATCCAGTGGATGACAGAACCTGGTCCTGTCTTGTCAAGCCGGCTAAGCGGGCAACCGCAGCGACCCAGCTGCAGTTTGCCGGCGGCCTCAGAGGCGAAGTTGTCGGTCTGGGGGACGAAGGCCTGCGCACCATCCGGTTTTCCATTGGAGGTCAGGAGTTTCAGGACAAACTGGCTCAAATCGGGGAAATGCCCTTACCCCCTTATATCCATGAAAAACCAGCCGATCCCGGCCGGTATCAGACGGTCTATGCTGCTGCCCCTGGGGCGGTGGCTGCCCCCACTGCCGGGCTCCACTTTACTCCGGAATTGTTCCGCCAGCTGGAGGAAAAAGGCGTGGAAACGGCGTTTCTTACTCTGCACGTGGGCATTGGCACCTTTCGCCCGGTTTCAGCCGAAAATGTTGAAGAGCATCACATGCATAGAGAATACTATGCAATCAGCCCCGAAACGGCCAGGATTATCAATGAGGCCAAGGCTCGGGGGAATAGGATCGTCGCTGTGGGCACAACTTCGGTGCGGGTGCTGGAAACCGCAGCCTGGGAGGGCGTCATTACCCCTGGCAGCGGCTGGACCGACATCTTTATCTATCCTGGCTACCGCTTTTCGATGGTAGATGCACTGATAACTAATTTCCACCTGCCTCACTCTACTTTGCTTATGTTGGTTTCGGCCCTGGCCGGCCGGGAGCGGATTTTAGCGGCGTATCAAGAGGCTGTGGCCAGGGAATACAGGTTTTTCAGCTTTGGCGATGCCATGCTGATCTTGTAGGAAGGGCTGATTAATATGGCAATTACCTTTGAACTGGTGGCCCGCTGCTCCAAAACCGGAGCCCGGGCCGGAATTTTCCACACTCCCCACGGCCAGATCAAGACCCCGATCTTTATGCCGGTGGGCACTCAGGCCGCTGTCAAGGCTATGACCACAGACGAGCTGGTGGACATCAACGCCCAGATCATCCTGGCCAATACATACCACCTTTACCTGCGGCCGGGCCATGAGCTGGTGGCCCAGGCCGGAGGCCTGCACAAATTCATGAACTGGCAGCGCCCAATCCTCACTGACAGCGGAGGTTTTCAGGTATTCAGCCTGGGGGACATGAACAAAATAAGCGAAGAGGGCGTTGAATTCCGCTCTCATATAGACGGCTCTAGCCATTTCTTTACTCCCGAGAAGGTCATGGAGATAGAAGGGAACCTGGGAGCAGATATCATCATGGCCTTTGACCAGTGCGCGCCCTGGCCCAGTTCCTATGAATTTGTCCAAGAGGCAGTAGAAAGGACCACCAATTGGGCAAGGCGCTGCAAAGAATCGCAACTTTATTCCCACCGCCAAGCTTTATTTGGTATAATGCAGGGAGGAACTTTCCGGGATCTCCGGGAAAAAAGCGCTGCCCAGCTGGTGGAGATGGATTTCCCTGGCTATGGCATCGGCGGCTTAAGCGTTGGCGAGCCCAAGGATGTCATGTATGAGGTCCTCTCCTGGTGCGTCGATTTGCTCCCTGAAAACAAGCCCCGCTACTTAATGGGGGTAGGTTCTCCTGATTATCTGCTGACGGGCACAGCTTTCGGTGTGGACATGTTTGACTGCGTTCTCCCCACCCGCATCGCCCGCACGGGAACAGCCATGACCTCTGAGGGCAGGATTGTGGCGCGCAACGCCGAATACACCCGGGATTTTGGCCCCTTGGACCCCAGTTGTTCTTGTCAGGTCTGCGCCAATTATTCCCGGGCCTACATCCGCCACCTGATTAAAGCCAATGAAATTCTGGCCCATCGGCTGCTTAGCTACCACAATCTCTATTATCTCCTGAAGATGATGGAGGGAGCCCGCCAGGCCATTATCGACGATAATTTTGTCGATTACTACCGGCAGCATCTTCCCCAGGAAGAAGTTGATATACATATTTAGTTCAGGAAGGAGTGAAAAATAATGAATGAGTTCTTAATGAAGTATGGCACCATTATATGGTTGCTGGTCTTGGTTGTCTTTTTCTACTTGTTTCTCATTCGCCCGCAGCAGAAGCAGCAGAAGCAACGGGGCGAAATGCTGAACAACCTGAAAAAAGGCGATAAAATCATCAATCACGGCGGGATGATCGGCACCATCACCGAAATCAAGGAAGATCAGATTATGGTCAGGATTAGCGACAAGGTCGAGGTGCCCATGGTCAAGGAAGGCATCGCCAGAATATTAAACGATTAGGGCCATAAGGGCCCTTTTTGTTATATTCCTTCCTTCCCTTTAATAGATTGTTGTAACAGGATAAAAGGGGAGGAGATTGCATGGCTAGTCGCAGGAAACCCGCTGAACCCACAGGCACAGCTCCCTTTGCTCATCTGCGCGGCCTGGGTTTTGCTCTGGCTTTGACTGCTTTTTTTCTTATAGTGATAAGTTTTTTTGTATCTGTAACAGGACTAACTGAAGTCGCAGCCAGATGGATTATGGTAGCTGGGGGAGTAATCGCTGCCCTCGCAGGCAGTTACCAGACAGGCAAGAGCATGGGCAGAGCGGGCTGGCTTAACGGCGGTATTACTGGCCTTATCTATGCCGTGATTCTCTTAGTTTTGGCCTTGCTGCTCGATATGGGGCTGTCGGCCCGCAGCCTCATTACCTTGGCCGCAGGCTTTACCCTGGGCGCCGCCGGCGGCGTCTTGGGAGTCAACAGGCGGTGAATGGGCCATTGGCAGGGACTTAAGAAACGCGGGTACTCTTTCCCCGCGTTTCTTTAAATTCCCGACTTAGCCGGGATAGCCCCTGGTCCAGTCTCTCACACTTGGCCATTTTGACAAAAGTAGGACCGTCCCCGAATTTGTCGGATGGTTTGGTGGAAAACTATACTGCAGGCTTTTGCCTGCGGGGGAGGTGCTCTTAAGTTGGCAAGACGCCGTAAGCTGTTGACTCCTGAAGCCGAACAGGTTATGGACCGGTTCAAGCACGAAGTTGCTGAGGAACTGGGGCTTGCCGACAAGATTGCCCAGCAGGGGTGGGGGGAAATGACCACCCGTGAATGCGGCAAGGTCGGCGGCACGATGGTCAAGAAGATGATTAAAATGGTTCAGGACCACTTAGACCGCTGACAAAGACAGGGGGTGCGCTGCACCCCCTGTAATTTTTAAAGTATATACCCATAAAGGACTACGCCTGCGACACCGGCGCCCAGGATGATCAGGATGGGGCTGATTTTTGTTTTTGCCACCAGCGCCAGGGTCACAAGGGCAATTCCAATGTCGGCATAATTGGTGATTGCCGGTCCCACCAGGCGGAATACTGCCGCTGCAATCAGGGCGGTTACTGTAATCGCTATTCCTTTAAGGGCGACGGCATACTTGCTGGCTTTGAGTTTAGCGAGATAAGTGAGGAATTTTAACCATGATGATCATTACTGTGATTTTAGACAAAAAAATAGTCAATGGTATGGATACTACTTATTGTTTAATTAAACAGTTTACATTTAAGTCACGTTATGCTAAGTTTAACCCAATAAACAATATTACGAGTTAATCCTACGGTAATTATATTATAACGATTTAGTAAGTAGGCAGTAATAGCAAAAATTATATTATCCTTAGGTTGATTTGTACAACCTATTCCTAGACATTCGACTGCTGTACGGTTGCGCTAACTGAAAGGACATCCTTTCAGAGAATTGTGGGTACAGTGCCCGGAGGATTTTTTCTTTTATACTGACAGTATCCACACTAGGCGGACGCATGTTGCTGAAAGGTCATAGAAAAACGTAAGCGTTAAATAGTCCACTCTTCACAAAATAACCCCTACTCACGAGGCGGGTCCAATGTTATTTCATCCCTTATTTGTTTTGCAGAACTCCGAAATCTCAGCTGCCCAGGGCAACTTAGCGTCCAAAGCAACCTTGTCTTTGAATGACCGGCATTGAAAAACCACTCTTTCTCCGATAGGGCGAATGAGCGGTAACATATACGGAAACATCACGGATGTGATTAAATCGGCAAGCTATGACTAAATGTCCCCTTCAAGACGAGGAGGATTGTCAGGTTAGAATAATCCCCACCAATATTCCTCCAAAGACCCAGATTCTCAAAGTAAGTTAACTAGAGACATGAAAAAGCGAGGTGAATTCAATTGTAAGGGAGTATTTGAGGGGTTACAAGAGGATTCCACGGTTAGCGAGCTTGTGTAGATGTGGCGTAAGCCTATCTAAAAGGAAGTATGGTTAGAGAGGGAAATCATTAGATTATATGGGAGATGGTATGTATAGCTTTTGCAAGAAAAATAGTTGTGTTTGCGTTGTTAATGTTATTTGTTTTTATAATAGGATGCAACAATGATAGTAAAGAAAAAGAACTCGATTCGGGTTATAGCGTTCAATCCGTTATAAACTACGTTAATGATTATTCTCCTAACAGTCTGTCAAAAGATGCGATAAAAGTTTGTACTCCAAACCAGGTCTTACAAGTATACTACCATTCTTTAATACTCGGAGACGATATTACCTATCAAAATATACATTCTCATCCCGTTGAAACATTAGATGTCTCATATTTACTTGGCAATTTAGTTACTTATTTAATTGAAGAAGATGCGGAGGATAGATTCAAGGTTTTTCTGGTATCTTTTGATCTACATGACAACAGAGGAACTCTTTTCCCTAGGGACTTACCAAAAGTTACCATGCGTTGTAAATTAGTCAGGGATCAAGATTGTTGGCAAATAGATTGCATTGAGCTAGTAAATTGAAAGGGGATATTTCCCCCGGGTCAATTTATACAGGAGGATTAAACCGACACCTATGGACAGCTTTACAATTCGAACGGGGTGCTATTAAAGAGCGATGACGACAGTGGTGACGGTACTAACTTTATGTTGAAGTACTCATTAACGAAAGGGAATACTTATTACATCAAAATTCGTCATTTTAGCAGCTCGAAAACCGGTTCTTATGAACTTAATATACACGATGATTCACTCAATCCTCCCCCCCGGGAAATACAATCTATACAGATTTTGAATAGTGGCCATATTTCCTCTTGATTCGAAAAAGGAGATAAGAGATTGATTAAGAAAAAACTAATTCTTGCCCTTTTTCTGTGTCTTGCTCTTGGTGCTGTGGGTTGCGGTCCTGAGATACCCCAGCTTGATGTTACTGAAGGATTATATGACCAGGAATGTATTGCCAAAGTAATCAACCTTAAAGAAGGTGAAAGGGCCTATTACACCTTGGACGGCTCGGAGCCTGGCAAGGGAAGCATTCAATACACCATTGAAGGTGGCATCCCTCTTAACGAGGGGGAAAACCAAATTAAGGTGATCAAATTCAACGCTGAAGGCAAGTCGAGCAAAATCTTCACCGCGCATTTTGTTGTTGCTCCCCAAGTGCCCCTGCTAGTAACTCCGGATGGTGTATATAACGCTGAATTTGCCGCCAAGATTATCAATCTGAAGGAAGGCTTTATGGCTTATTATACCCTGGATGGCTCGGAGCCCAACTCCAGCAGCTTACTTTATACCGATGCCGGCATTCCACTGAAGGAAGGGGACAACCAGGTAAAAGTTATCAAATATGACGGGTCAGGCAATTGCAGCGATGTTCTCGCCACGAACTTGACAATATCACCCTGCGAACCAGACTACAGCAGTTACTTTGCCAAATTGCACAAGCAGGGCAATGCCATATACTACGTCCAGAGTGTACTTGGCCCCAACAGCCCTTACTCTAGTTTCCCAGAGTACAGTAAATTATGCAGTTATAATCTTACGAATGGCTCATACAAAGTGGTGTTAAATCAGGATATGAATCAATTCATTATCCGCGATGGGGTTGTCTATTATGAATATGCAACAGCCATCGGTGATGGGGAACTGTGTTACCTGTGGTGCAGCGCAGGTTTAAGCGGGAAAAAACAGGGGGTTTTGCTGGACTCCTCTAGCGATTCAACAGAATTAAACTATAATTATGCCGGTATTATGGTGGACGATTGGATTTATTATCAATACCAAAAAGATGAAAATTGGAATCTTTTTCGGTTGAATGCCAATACCGTGGAAACGGAATCAGTGAGCCTAGGAGGAGGCCTAGTCCCAGCGGCAGTGGTAGACCGGGATATACTCTATTGGGGAGCAAAACGGAATCTTTATCATTTCAATGTAGACTCTGCGGAAAACACTCTTATATGCAGTGACCCGGGTAGCAGTTATAAAGTATTTGGCAGTTTCATCTACTACTACACTGAAGATCCAAACAGCAGCGTTTACCGTATGCGCCTGGACGGCTCAGACAAACAGCAGATTCCCCAGGTTACCAGCAGTGAATTTACAGTAGCGGGTGACAGAATATACTACTCCTCTTCCGACGGAATTCACAGCATGAGGCTTGATGGCGCTGACAATAAAAAAATCTGTTCTTTTGAACCCAGCAATCTCCAGTATTACCGAGGCAAGCTATTTTTCAACGGAGAAAAAAGCCGGAGCAGCGGTGATTGCAGTTTGTACTGCCTGGATTTGGCTACCAATGAAGTTACTTTGCTGTTCGAAGGTAAAGATCTGGGATACATGTATTTTGTAGACGGGGAGATTTACTATGTATATACCAAAGTTCTTGAAGGAGAAGCTGGTCTTTATCATTTAACAGATACCGGTCTAGTGAAACTGGCAGGACAAGACGACTAATTGGACGAACTGGGGCTTGCCGACAAGATTGCCCATCAGGGGTGGGGCGAGATGACCACCCGTGAATGCGGCAAGGTCGGCGGCACGATGGTCAAGAAGATGATTAAAATGGTTCAGGACCACTTAGACCGCTGACAAAGACAGGGGGTGCGCTGCACCCCCTGTAATTTTTAAAGTATATACCCATAAAGGACTACGCCTGCGACACCGGCGCCCAGGATGATCAGGATGGGGCTGATTTTTGTTTTAGCCACCAGTGCCAGGGTCACAAGGGCAATTCCAATGTCGGCATAATTGGTGATTGCCGGTCCCACCAGGCGGAATACTGCCGCTGCAATCAGGGCTGTCACTGTAATCGCTATTCCTTTAAGGGCGACGGCATACTTGCTGGCTTTAAGCTTGGCCAGCAGATGGGAAAAGATGACCATGATGATCAGGGAGGGGGCGACGACGCCAAAAGTGGCCAGGGAGGCGCCGGCGACTCCATACAGCTGGTGGCCGATAAAGGTGGCGGCATTAATTGAAATTGGTCCCGGGGTCATCTCGGCGATGGCGACAATGTTGAGAAATTCCGCCTGGGTCAGCCAATTGTGAGCGATAATTTCTTCCTGCATCAGGGGGATCATGGCGTAGCCGCCGCCAATGGTGAAGAGGCCGATTTTAAAGAAGGTAAAAAAGAGTGTCCACATTATTTTGCCTCCTCTTTCGGCTGTTTTTGCGCTGTCGCCCAGATGGCTGTGACGATGCCGCTGCCAAAGATTACCCAAATGGGATGCAGGCCGGGAACAAAAAGGATGAGGGCCAGAGATATTAGGAATAGGAGCAGGCTGTATATGTTGCCGATGAGCTTGCGTCCCATCTTCCAGGCTACATGGGCAATGAGGGCAACCACAGCCGGCCTTACGCCGGCAAAGAAGTTGATGGCCGGGGACCAGCTCAGGATATTTTGAAAGAAGACGGCGATGGAGAGGATGATGAGAAACGAGGGCAGAACGGCTCCCAGGCAGCCGGCGATAACCCCCGGCAGACCCGCCATCTGCTTGCCGATTAATATTGCTGTGTTCACGGCAATTGCGCCCGGGGCGGACTGAGTGACGGCGATTGTTTCCATGAATTCCTGTTCATCAAGCCAGCCCAAACGGTCGACTACGTCCCGCTGCATCACCGGCAGCATGGCATAGCCGCCGCCAATAGTAAAGGCGCCGATTTTGAAAAAGCTGCTGAATATTTGCCACAAAAGTCGCATTATAGGTCCTCCCTTCAATCAAACACAATTATTATACCATAGCGGCAGCACGCCTGGACTGCAAGATATTGTCACTCTAATCCAAACGTGATAAGATAAGCTATATCGCAAGGAGGCCTGAAGTATGAAACATGTAGTTACAGTATACAGCGGCGAAAAGAGCACCGCTTCCAAAGCCTGTGGCCAGTGCGCCACATCCTGTCAGTCGGCCTGCAAGACATCCTGCACCGTTGGCAACCAGGTGTGTGTCAACAAGGGATGACCCAGAGACCAAACTATCATCTCTTCAGCCACGGTGGGCTTAATATCCTCTTAGATGTGCCCACCGGGGCTGTCCATGTTCTCGATGACATTGCGGCAAGAGTCCTTCCTTACTTAGCCGCCGGCCATGAGCGGGAAGTCTTGCAAACAGAGTTTTCTGCCGCTGAAATTGCTGAGGCCCAGCTGGCCTGGGAGCAGCTGCAGCAGCTGGCAGATCAGGGCATGCTCTTTAACCCTGAACCCCATTTCAATCAGAGGCCGGGAGGGGGCCAGCTCAAAGCCCTTTGCCTCCATGTGGCCCATGACTGCGATTTGCGCTGCCGCTACTGCTTTGCCAGCACCGGCAGCTTCGGTGGCACCCGGTCCATAATGGACTTTGCCACTGCCAAGGCGGCAGTAGATATGTTATTTTCCTCTTCCGCCCGGGTATATGAGATAGATTTCTTTGGCGGCGAGCCCCTGTTAAACCTGGATGTGGTGGAGGAAACCGCCGCTTACGCTCGTCAGCAGGCCCAGGCTCTGGGCAAGAGAGTCAACCTGACCTTGACCACCAATGGTTATTCTATGAACCAAAAAGTTCGGGACAGGCTGGTTGCCCTAAATTTGGACATTATCCTCAGCCATGATGGCCGGGAAGCTGTGCACAACGCCACCCGGGTCCGCCCTGGTGGTTTGCCCAGTTATCAGGAAATTACCCGCAACATTTTGGCCTTAGAACCCCGATTAGGGGAAAGGTATTATGTGCGCGGGACCTATACCGCATTTAATATGGATTTTGTCCAGGATATCCGGCACTGGCTGGATTTGGGACTCCGGCGTTTTTCCATGGAGCCCGTTGTCCTGCCGGCTGGTTCCGAGATGGCGATAACAGAGAAAGATTTGCCCCGTTTGCAGGAGCAATATTGGGAATTGGCGGAACTGGCCCTGGAAAAGCCCTTTACTTATTTTCACTTCAATATTGACTGGGAGCGGGGGCAGTGCGGCGCCAGAAGAGCCTCGGGTTGTGGCGCCGGCGTTGAATATGCCGCAGTTGCTCCTGACGGAGGAATTTTCCCCTGCCATCAGTTTGTCGGCCAGGACCGCTGGCAGATTGGCAATGTTCATACCGGCATTTCTAATGCCTCTCTGCGGGAACAATTCCTCAACTTGGGCATTGAAAATAAACCCGTTTGTCAAAAGTGCTGGGCCCGTTTCCACTGCGGGGGCGGTTGTCACGCCAACGCCTGGTGGACAAATTCCAGTCTTGAAAAACCCTATGAACTGGGGTGCCAGTTGTTAAAGATGCGGACGGAAGCCGCTATTTATCTCAAGGTTAAACAGGCCTTGAGCCAAAACAGCAGTGAGGGGGATTTCCATGGCAAGAAAGAGTACAAACAAGCCCAATAGGGCAAAAGCAGGCAGGAGGACTGGGGAAGCCGTCAAAATCGTGGCTTTGCTGGTATTTATCTTCATCGGGCTGGGCATCATCGCCGGCTCTATATGGTATTATGGTTTCTTTCAGCCCAGGGCTGAGCAAGAAATAACTGAGGTCGCTGCCAGCTTTGCCAAGGAGTTCTTTACTGTCGAATACAGTGCCATTACCGGCCAGGAAGGCAAGGATTTTATGACTGACAGCCAAGCTGAGAAAGTCCTGGCCAGCGGCCGGGTCAGCGCCTGGAAAGAGCAGGAACTGGCAATCCAAGTTGAAGGCGATGTGGAAGTCAGGATTCTTGAGCAGCACTTGCGCACCGCCGTTGTCCGGGCTGTCTTTTGGCAGCATGAGGAGGCCAAAGGCCAAGACGGCAAAGAGTACCTGATTTACTACGATTTTGACTTGGTCCGCACCCATGGGCGCTGGCTGGTGGATAAAATCCGGGTGGCCAATGCTGAAGAATTAGAAACTCTGCGCCAAAACAAGGGTGTCCTGGAAGAGCCTAACGGAGAAACAGAGTAAATTAAAAGAGCAGGGCTAATCCTGCTCTTTTCCCATTGCCCTCAAGGCCAGCTGCCAATAGGTCCTGGGGGAATTCTTTTGTTTTTCGATTTCTGCCGGGGTGAGCTGGCGCCCCACCTTGCCGGGCTGGCCCATGACCAGGGAATTGGGGGGAATAGTCTTCCCCGGGGGCACCAGGCTGCCGGCAGCGATGAGGCAGTTTTCCCCTACTACTGCTCCGTCCAGGATAATCGCTCCCATGCCAATCAGGCAGTTGTCATGAATGGTGCAGCTGTGCAGCACCGCCCGGTGGCCGATGGTGACATTGCTGCCAATAAGCAGGGGCAGACCCGTATCCACGTGGAGGACGCAGCCATCCTGGACATTGGTCCAGGCCCCAATCTCTATTGGCGCCATATCTGCCCGCACAACCGCCCCCGGCCAGATATTTGCGTATTCTCCCAAGGTCACGTCTCCCATGACTACTGCTGCGGGATGAATATAGCGGAGATTCTCCATGTCAACAACTCCTAATATAGTAATATCTTTATTATATCGGGAAGAGGCCGGGAAGAAAAGGATGGAGTTTGGGGGCCTAGACTTTGACATTTTCTCTGCTGTTAAGTACAGTAGAGCAGGGAGAGAATAAACGACCTGCTCTTTGAGCAGCAGTAAAATAAAAAGGAGCATTAATTTGAAGGATAAGAAAATACAAGTTGACGACATAAAAAAGTTGCCTATGGTTCAATCATTTATCGAGACCGGCAATCAGAATCTTGGCGCCATGGGATATACCGAGCACTCTTACCGCCATGCCGGCCTGGTGTCCAACATTGCTTCCAACATCTTGGAGCGGTTGGACTATTCCCAGCGGGACTGCGAGCTGGTGGCCATTGCCGGCTACCTTCATGACATCGGCAATGTAATCACCAGATACAATCATGGCCAGTCCGGGGCCTATCTGGCCATGAAGATTTTGCAGGATCTTGAAATGTCCTGGGACGAAGTTGCCCTGATCATAGGCGCTATCGGCAATCACGAAGAAGAATACGGACAGCCCGTCAACAAAATTGCCGCCGCCTTGATCTTGGCAGACAAATCTGATGTGCACAGCTCTAGGGTGCGCAATCCCGATGTGGCCAATTTTGACATTCACGACCGGGTCAATTTCGCCGTCAAGCATTCTTTTCTGCGGGTAGATTCCTCCAAGCGGATTATCACTCTGGAACTGACAATTGACACCGAGGTCAGCGGCGTCATGGAATATTTTGAGATCTTCCTGACCAGGATGGTCATGTGCCGGCGGGCGGCAGCCGCCCTGGACAGTTCTTTTTCTCTGGTGATTAATGAAACCAAGTTACTGTAATTTGAGCCCAAACAACAGATTTGGAATTCGTTGACACCTTGCTCTGGACAAGGTTATAATGTTAAAAGTATTGCTGATTGAGGAAGGAGAGAGTGGCGATGACTCAGTGGACAAAACTGCTGACGCTTATTCTCATAATGACAACAATTGCCGCGGCCGCGGCCCTTTCGGTGCCGGTGATTGTCCGGGAGATTAATCTCGGAATCGACCTGCGGGGCGGCGTCTATGTCCTTTTGGAGGCCCAGACCGCTGAAGATGGCGGAGAGCAAACACCTGGGGACGGTGAAGCTGTGGCTCAGGAGCCTCTGGGCTGGTGGCAGAAGGTAACTGCTTGGTTTGACGGCCTCTTTGGTGGGAAGGAAGGCCAGGAAGCCGGCGGCATCTCCGCCGATGACATGGCTGCCACCGTCGCTGTTCTTCGCAACCGGGTTGACAGCTTTGGCCTGACCGAACCGATTATTCAGCGGGAAGGGGAACGGCGCATCCGCATTGAACTGGCTACTGACCCAACCAAACCCGAACAGAGCCAGAGGGAAATCCTTGAGACAATAGGCAAGACTGCCTTGCTTGAATTCAAGGATGCCAGCGGCAAGACGGTGCTTACCGGGGCCAATCTCACCGTCGCTCAGGCGGTATACCAGACAGATGAATTTGGCCGCCAGGTGCCTATGGTATCCCTGGAATTTGACAGCAAGGGCGCACAGATTTTTGCCGAACTTACAGCTTCCCACATTGGGCAGCAAGTTCCAATTTACCTGGATGGGGAGGTTATCTCCGCTCCCCAGGTCCGCACTGCGATTACCGACGGCAAGGCTGTAATCACAGGAATCGGCAGTATTGATGAAGCTGCCCGGCTGGCCAACTTGCTGCGCTCCGGCGCCCTGCCCCTGGAGATGGTCCAGCTGGAAGTCCGCACCGTCGGCCCCACTTTGGGCAGCGATTCGCTGCTGAAAAGCCTTTGGGCGGGGTTGATTGGCATGGGTCTGGTTATGCTCTTCATGTTTGCATTCTACCGCCTGCCCGGACTGATCGCTTCCTTTGCCCTGTTAGGATACAGTGTGATTCTGCTTGACGTCTTGGTAGCGTTAAAAGCCGTCCTCACCTTGCCGGGCATTGCCGGGATCATCCTCACTGTGGGCATGGCAGTCGATGCAAATGTCATCATCTTTGAGCGGCTCAAGGAAGAACTGAAAAACGGCAAGACCCATCGGGCCAGCATGTTTGCAGCCTTTGACAAGGCACTGTCCTCTATCCTGGACGGGAACATTACTACCCTGATTGTGGCCGCCATTCTCTATGCCCTGGGCACAGGGCCGATTCGCGGCTTTGCCGTAACCCTTTCCCTTGGCATTATCTGCAGCATGTTTACCGCCATCGTCGTCACCCGAATGATGATGAATTACCTGGTGGACTCAAATATTGTGAAAAACAATTGGCTGTTGGGGGTGAACAGGTAATGGACTTTATCGGCAAAAGAAGACTGTGGTTCATTATCGCCCTCTGCATTATTGCCCTTGGCTGCGCTTTCCTGATTTTTCGGGGATTGAACTTTGGCATTGACTTCACTGGCGGTACCAGGCTGATGCTTAACCTGCCCGGGGGATTTACCACATCTCAGGTTCGGGATGTCCTCAGCAAAGTTGAAGCCACAGATGCCTCAGACCGCACTGTCACCCTGGAGAACAGTTATATTCAAAAGGTGATTGGCGCTGGCGGCGAGGAAGTTGTCATCCGCACCGTGACCTTGACTGAAGACGAGCGTGCTAAGCTCTTGACCGCAATCGCGGTCGAGTGGCCGGAATTCAGCGAAAAAGACATCAGGAATGTAGAAAATGTAGGGCCTGTAGTTGGGGGCGAATTGTTGCGCAACGCTTTGCTGGCGTTGTTGCTGGCCTCTGTTGGCATGGTAATCTATATCAGCTTCCGCTTTCAGCTGAAGTTCGCAGTGGCGGCCATGGCAGCCCTTCTCTTTGACGCCTTTGTTGTCATTGCCGCTTTCTCGGTCTTTAAGCTGGAGCTGAACAGTCCCTTTGTAGCCTCAGTGCTGACCATAGTGGGTTATTCTATCAACGACACCATTGTAATCTTTGACCGAATCAGGGAAAATCTCAAGTATAACCCCGGCCTCAAGGCGCTGCCCGAGACTGTCAACCTCAGCATCAATCAGAGCCTGAGAAGGAGCATCAACACCTCTTTGACGACCCTGTTAGTTGTGGGAGTCTTGTTGTTTGCAGGCGGCGACACCCTCAAGCCCTTTGCCTTGCCCTTGTTTATTGGCATAATCAGCGGCACTTTTTCCTCGATATTTTTAGCCAGTCCCTTGTGGTATGTACTGAAAATAAGGGAAAGAAAAGCACGTGCGTAAAGATGAGCCCGGGGTCAGCCCCCGGGTTTTCTTGTGCTCCTGCAGGAAAATTCCCCTGGCTTGCCGAATTTCTAAGGGAGGACCGGAGGTGTTTTAGTTTGAATTCCAACAATATCAGTCCTGTTATTCCCCTCCGCCCCCGCTGGAATGTGAGGGGGGGGGAGGCTGGCGCCATCTCTGCCTTGGCAAGTTCTATCAGGGCGCTGGTTGAGCAGGAATTGAAGAATTGCGCCAATCCCAGGACACAGAAACTATATAAAAAACTTCAGGCCCAGGATCTTAAGGTATTGGCTGCCCTCCTCATCAATCGGGGGGTGGACAGCGGACAAGGGGCTTTAGATTTCCTTGTGCCTGATCTTGCCCGGCTCCATCCCTGGCAGCTCTTGCCGGATATTGACAAGGCTATAGCCAGGCTGGAGCTTGCCCGTCAGCGCCGGGAAAAAGTCTTTATTCACGGTGACTACGATGCCGACGGCATTACTGCCACTGCCCTGCTGGTTATGGCCCTGGAGAATTGGGGGCTTGAGGTTCGCTATTATCTGCCTCACCGCATTGAGGACGGGTATGGGCTTAGCAGGGCAGGGATCAACCAGGGAGCTGAAGAGGGCTGCAGTCTCTTGCTGACAGTGGACTGCGGCATCAGCAACCCAGATGAAGTGGAACTGGCCAAGAGTTTAGGAATGGATGTTATCATTACCGACCATCACCTGCCTCCCCAGCAGCTCCCCAGGGCTTTGGCGGTAGTCAATCCCAAGCTGGCGGATTCCCGTTATCCCTTTCCGGAACTGGCAGGAGTAGGTGTGGCCTGGAAGTTGGCCTGCGCCCTGGAACTGGGTTCTGCAGTCAATGCTGCCTGCCTGCAGCTGGCTGCCCTGGGCACGGTGGCAGATTTGGTCCCCTTGACCGGTGAAAACCGCATCATCACCAGTCTGGGTTTAAAGGAAATAAACGCCAGTCCCCTGCCTGGCATTGCCGCCCTGGCGGAGGTGGCAGGGTGCCAGCTGGGACATCTGGATTCCCAGGACATTGCCTTTGGCCTGGCCCCCCGTTTAAATGCCGTAGGGCGAATGGACAGCCCCATGCCGGCAGCGGCGCTGCTCTTGGAAACTGATGCAGTCTCAGCCGCCCGGTATGCTCAAGTGCTGGATGAAGAGAACAGGCTGCGCCGGCAGATTGGAGAAGAAATCTTCGCGCAAGCTTTGGTAAAGGCTGAGGAACAAATGCGCCTAGGGCGCAGACTGCTGGTGCTCCATGGCAGGGATTGGCATGCCGGCGTCATTGGCATTGTGGCCTCCAAGGTCTTGGAACGTTTCTACAGGCCGACAATTGTCTTATGCGGCAAAGAAGAACTGACGGGTTCAGCCAGGAGCGTGGCTGGATTTGACATCCATGCCGCCCTTTTGGCAGTGTCCGGGCATTTAGCCAATTTCGGGGGACATCCGGGAGCGGCAGGGCTAACTATGGCAGAGGCGGATTTGGGACCCCTAGTCCTGGCCCTTGAGGAGTACGCTGTTGAAGCCAAGCTTGATTCTTTGCTGCAGCCGGTCTTGAAGTTAGAGGCCAGCCTGGGTCCTGAGGATATCTCAATGGAACTGGTGGATACTGTGGCCCTGCTCAGGCCCTTTGGCTTTGGCAACCCCGAACCGGTTTTTGCTGTGGACGGATTTACTGCCGGCGCTCTCAGCCTGGTGGGTGCAGATAAAAGACATCTTCGCTTGCGCTTGGACAATCCAGGCAAGAGAGGCGGTATTTGGGCAATTGGATTTAGCAAGGCCCATTTGGTACATAATATCGATTCAGGGGCGCCAGTGGAGTTGGCGGGGATTTTGCATTTAAACAGGTGGAAGGGAATGACCCGGGTGCAGCTGCAGTTTTCTGATTTTCACGGTCCCCGGCGGCTGTTGCTGGCTGGAAGAGAGATAATTGATCGCCGGGGTCAGGGGGAACCCTGGCTGACGGAACTGGCTTCCGCCCCGGGTACGGTGTTCTTTGCCAACACCCTGTGGCGGGCCAGGCGAATGCTGGCCGGGAAAGTCGATTGCTGCCGAGTGATCATTCTGCCCCCTGACAAGTACAGGGAAAAAGTGTATAATTTAAGGGCCGAACAGTATTGCTTTCTTGACCCGGCCTGGAATAATGAGCAGCTGCGGGATATAATTGCTCTGCTTCCCCGCCATTGCCGCCTCCACTTTTTTGGCGGCGCTGTTCCCGAAGATGTTCTACAGCCTAATCTCAATCTCCTCCGCCTCTTTTACAAGGGCTGGCGGAATAAAAACGGGGAGCAGGATTTGCTCAGCCTCTTGCCGGCGGATTTGGCCGAGCCCTTGTTGCTGGAAAGGGTGCTGGGGATTTTCGCCGAAGCGGGTCTAGCTGGCAAAAGTGGCGAGGGTTGGACACTGGCGCCTGTACAGGGCAATGTGGACTTGACTCTGACTAAAGCCTGGAGGGAATATGGCGCCCAGTTGGCAGCTTACCGGGATTGGCTCAAAGGCTTTTCTTCGCAGAGTATAAATCAAATGTTAGCCTGAGAGATTAAACAGAGGAGGATAAGTATGAATTTAAAAGAATCAATACGCATAATACCTGATTTCCCAAAACCCGGCATTCAGTTTATTGACATTACCACAATGCTCAAGGATGGCAAGGCGATGAAATACGCCTTTGACCAACTGGCGGCAATGGTCGGGCACCTGGAGATAGATTTGCTCGTAGGCCCGGAAGCCCGGGGATTCCTGGTGGGGGCGCCCCTGGCATACAAGCTTGGCGCCGGCTTTATACCGGTGCGCAAATCGGGCAAGCTGCCCGGGGAGGTTATCGAAGCCAGCTACCAGCTGGAGTATGGCCAGGATACCCTGCAGATTCATAAAGACGCAATTACTCCCGGCGCCAAAGTCCTGGTGGTCGATGATTTGCTGGCCACCGGCGGCACCGTCTGGTCGACAGCCGACCTGGTGCGCAGCCTGGGAGGGGAAATTGTCGGCTTTGCCTTTCTCATTGAACTGACCTTCCTCAAGGGAAGGGATAAACTGGGCAACTACCCGGTCTTTTCACTTTTGGAGTTTGATTCCGAATAGAGCCGGCCAAGGGGTGGTGGAGACTAATGACCCTGGAGCAGATTTATGACAACATTGCTAAGTACGCCCCGGATTTCGACCGGGGCCTTATTGAACGCGCCTGGAAACTGGCAGAATCTGCTCATTCCGGACAGGTTCGGGAATCAGGGGAGGCCTATATCATCCATCCCCTGGCGGTAGCGGAAATCCTTACCGAGCTGGAGCAGGATCTGGAAACTGTGGCGGCGGGGATTTTGCATGATGTGGTTGAAGACACTGAAATCACTTTGGCTGACATCGAGGCTGAATTCGGCCCCGAAATTGCCCTGCTGGTGGATGGGGTGACCAAGCTGATGCGCCTGCGCTTTCAGTCCAAGGCTCAGCAGCAGGCGGAAAACCTGCGCAAGATGTTTATGGCCATGGCCAGCGACTTCCGGGTCATTCTCATCAAGTTTGCCGACCGCCTGCACAATATGCGCACACTGGACTATCTGCCTGCGTCCAGGCAGAAGGATATGGCCAGAGAAACCCTGGAGATTTATGCCCCCCTGGCCCACCGCCTGGGAATCTTCAGGTTTAAATGGGAGCTGGAGGACCTGTCCTTTCGCTACCTGCACCCGCGGGAATATTATAGCCTGGTGGCGGAATTGCGCCAGCGCCGCGCCGAGCGGGAAGAGATCATGCACCGGATCATCGATTATCTCTCGGCCAGCTTGACAGAGGCCGGTCTTAAGGCCGACATTACCGGGCGGCCAAAGCATCTGTACAGCATTTGGCAAAAGATGACCCAGCAGCAAAAAGAACTGAGCGAGATCTACGATCTCACCGCTATCCGGGTGGTGGTCAACACCGTTCGGGACTGCTATACCGTGCTAGGCCAGATCCATCACTTGTGCAAGCCCATTCCCGGCCACTTTAAGGACTACATCGCCATGCCCAAAAGCAACGGCTACCAGTCCCTGCACACCACTGTGGTGGCCCTGAAGGGCAATCCGGTGGAGGTGCAGATTCGCACCTGGGATATGCACAGGATGGCGGAATACGGCTTGGCCGCCCATTGGCGCTATAAGGAAGGCGGCAAAGGCGACCGTCAGTTTGAGGAAAAGCTGGCCTGGCTCCGTCAGTTTATGGAGTGGCAGACAGAAACCAAAGATACCAATGAGTTTATCGAAACCTTAAAGGTTGACCTCTTTGATGATGAGGTGCTGGTCTTTACTCCCAAGGGTGATGTCATTGATTTGCCCATTGGGGCAGTGCCTTTGGACTTTGCCTATCGCATCCATACGGATATCGGCAACAGCACCGTGGGCTCTAAAGTAAATGGCAAGCTTGTCCCCCTGGACCACCAACTCCAGACTGGGGATATTGTCGAGATTATCACCCAGAAAGGGGCGACTCCCAGCCGGGACTGGCTGAAGACGGTCAAGTCTTCTCAGGCCAGGACCAAGATTCGCCAATGGTTCAAACGGGAGGGCCGGGAACAGAATATTGAAAAGGGCCGGGAGCTTTTGCTCCGGGAGCTCAAGCGCTTTGGTTTGGCGCTGGCAGAAATTGATTCCGAGGTCTTTGCCTCGGTGCTCAAGCGCTATAATTATCAAGATGACCAAGAGGATGATTTCTTTGCCGCCTTGGGCTATGGCGGTCTCAGTACTGTCTCGGTGGGCCGGCGGATTTACGAAGGCGTGGTTAAGCTCAGGGAAAAGGAAATGACCCTGGCCGATGTGGAAGTGATCAAGGGCGAAGCCTCCAAATCCGAGGCCGGGATAACGGTTAAAGGCGTGGATAACCTTTTGGTTCACTTTTCCCGCTGTTGCAAACCCTTGCCCGGCGACGAAATTGTCGGCTATGTCACCAGGGGCCGAGGCATATCTATTCACAGGGAAGACTGTTCCAACATCCGGGCGGCTGCCCCTGAGCGCTTGCTGGAAGTGCAATGGGGAAGTTCCGAGAATCAAATCTTCCCTGTGGAACTGGTTATCAACGCCTGGGACAGGAAAGGGCTGCTTCAGGAAATTATGAATGTCCTGGGCGAGCTCAAGGCCAACATCCTAAGCATTAACGGCAGCGGCCTCAAGGACGGCTCGGCCCAGGTTCACCTGACGGTGGAAGTGCACAGCCTGGAGCATCTCAGCAAGATCAGCGATAAGCTCAAGACCGTCAAATCAATTATGGAGGTCAGCAGGCAAACGAGAGCCTGATTCCAGGCTGGGAATTAGAGGTGAAGACTATGCGCATTGTCATCCAGAGGGTATCCCGGGCTTCTGTCCGGGTGGAGGGCAAAGTGACAGGAGAGATTGGCCCTGGCTTGATGGTCCTGGTAGGGGTGGGAACAGAGGACACCAGCCTTGATGCCAAATATCTGGCGGACAAGACCGCCAACCTGCGAATCTTTGCCGATGCCCAAGGGAATATGAACCTGTCTCTGCTGGATACCGGCGGGGAAGCTTTGGTGGTCAGCCAGTTTACCCTGTATGGCGATTGCCGCAGGGGCCGCCGCCCTTCCTGGCATCTGGCCGCCCAGCCCGATCTGGGCAATAAGTTGTATCAGGAGTTTTGCCGCTGCCTGGCTGAGTGGGGAATTCATGTGGAGACGGGGATTTTTGGCGCTATGATGGCTGTGGAAATTCATAATGACGGTCCGGTGACTTTGGCGCTGGACAGCAAAGGTGTTTGAGGTGATAATTATGGAATATAAAATTCTGCCCGTTGGCAGCATGGGCACAAACTGCTACCTGGCCTGGTGCTTGAAGAGCAAAGAGGCTCTTGTCATCGATCCCGGCTTTGAGCCGCAAACAGTCCTCAGGGAAATCGAGGCACTGGGGCTGAAGGTAAAATATATAGTAAACACCCATGGGCACATGGACCATATCGGCGGCAACCAAGAGCTGCACTCTGCCCTGAATTGCCCCATCGCCATTGGCTGCGAGGATGCCTTAATGCTCACCGATGCCCACTATAATCTTTCCAACATGATGCGGAACCCTGTACTCAGTCCTGCCCCTCAGATTTTGCTCCAAGAAGGGGACAGCCTGGATTTTGGCGCCTGTTCTTTGCAGGTGCTCTCTACCCCCGGCCATACTCCGGGGGGAATCAGTCTCTATGGCCATGGGCTTCTCTTTTGCGGTGATACTTTGTTTAAACAATCAATCGGCCGTTCGGATTTGCCCGGCGGCGACCACAGCCAGCTGATTCAAGCAATCAAAACAAAGCTTTTGCCCCTGCCCGGGGAAACCAAGGTGCTGCCGGGCCACGGGCCTGAAACCACCTTGGCCCTTGAGGAGGCCAGCAACCCCTGGCTGCAGGGATAAAGCTGCCCTTTTTCGGCATAATACCTGTACGGATTGTGCCAAAGGAGGGGTCAGGTTGCAAGAGCAGAATATCAGAACAGCCCTGGAAAAACTGCGGGCTCAGAAACTGCGCCGGGTCGACCTGCACAAGTTGCTGGACAGCATTGACGGTGGCAAAAATGATATGGAAATTGCCCAGCAAT
>DHSM01000015.1:40174-117969 GCA_002408465.1 Firmicutes bacterium UBA5286
GCGGCCTCTATTTTGATGGGAGGAGAGGTCAATGCTGATCAAGTTTCAGGCCCCCGGCCCCTGGTGGAGCAGAGGAGTGCAGCTGCTGTGGCTGCTCCCCCAAGCGCAAGTGGAGACAGAAACGGAAAACTGGGATTTAGCTGTGCTGGTGGAGGAGGGCAACCAGGAACTTTCTCTAACTGTGACTAACGGCAATTTCCGGGAGCAGAGAGTCGTTCCTGCCCGGCCCTGGGAGTATTTGCAGGCCCTTTTCCTGATGCTCAGCCAGTATAGCCTTGGACCCATCAGCCCCTGGGGAGTGCTGACCGGGGTGCGGCCGGGGAAGATTGCCGCTGGGCTCGTTGATAAACTTGGCCCTGCCAAGGCCGTTGAAGAGCTTTGTGAAAAATGGCTTTTGCACCTGGATAACGCCAGGCTGCTGGTGGCGGCAGTGAACAACGGTTATCCTCTTCTCCGAGAAAAGGGCCTTTGTCTGTATATTTCCGTTCCCTTCTGCCCCAGCCGCTGCGATTATTGTTCTTTTGCTTCCTTGCCGCTAGATCGCTGGCGGGGAAAGATAGACAGTTATGTGCGCCAGGCGGCGGCAGAATTGAAGGAGCTTCTCCTTGCCTGCCGCAGGTATGGCCACTTAGTCAACAGCATCTATGTAGGCGGCGGTACGCCTACTGCCCTCAGCCCCCGCCAGCTGGAAGAGCTGCTGGCGCCTGCGGCAGGCTGGGAGTGCGAATTTACCGTCGAGGCCGGCCGGCCTGACACCCTCACCCGGGAACATCTGGCTGTTTTCAAGGATGCAGGGGTGAACAGAATCAGCGTCAATTCCCAGTATCCCGAGGACCGCACCCTGGCCGCCATTGGCCGGAGGCATACTGCCAAACAGTTTTACGAGGCTTTGGACATGGCAGTGTCTGCGGGTTTAGGCATAGTCAATTCGGACCTGATCATCGGCTTGCCGGGCCAGACCCCTGAAGGCTTCGCCGCAGTAATCTCCCGCCTGGCGGCGGCGGGGGCCGGGAATATTACTATCCATGCCCTGGCCCTCAAGCGGGGCGCAGAGATCAGGCAGCAGTACCTGGATGGGGCCGAATCCAGGGCCATAGCGGCAGCAGCCTATGCCCGCATGGATGAACTGGGCTTTCAGCCCTATTACCTCTACCGGCAAAGGAATATGGCCTCGAATTTGGAGAATGTAGGTTTTGGCCTCCCCGGCAGCTATTGTTATTATAATATTGCCAGCATCGCCGAATCTGAGCCTGTGCTGGGAGTAGGGGCAGGGGCGGCGAGCAAACTGGGCCGGGCCGATTCTTTTATCTCCCTGGTCAATCCCCGGGATGTCAATCAGTACCTGGCCCGCTGCGAGGATTTGCTTCAGCGCAAACTCAACTGGCTGCAAGTTGACAAGCAGTCTCGCCCCTGATAAAATACAGCCATCAATATTTAGGGGATGAGGGGAAAGAGTACGCCGATGCTGTTCTGCAGGGAGGAGAACCACGACTGTAAGTTCTCTGGACAAGGCGGCGGAAAGACACCCCAGGGCTTTTTGATCTCCCACGGTTGGCCCCGTTAACGGCCGTCTGAGGGGCCGCTTTTGGCGGCAACCAGGGTGGCACCGCGGGTAAACCCGTCCCTGACAGGGGGACCGGGTTTTTTATTATTCATGAGGAGGTAATCGCCATGTATCAGATTCCAAGGGGGACAAGAGATTTTCTCCCGGAACAGGCAGAAAGGTTCCGGTGCCTGGAGGCGGCGGCAGTCCGTTTGGCCAGCCAATACGGCTATGGGGAAATGCGCACGCCAATTTTTGAATACAGTGAGCTCTTTGAGCGCAGTGTGGGTGAAAGCACAGATATAGTGGAAAAAGAGATGTACACCTTTCAGGACCGGGGGGAGCGCAGCCTCACACTGCGGCCGGAAGGCACTGCCGGGGTGGTCAGGGCCTTCGTCGAACATAAACTCTACAACGGGCCCCTGCCTGCCAAATATTTTTACTTTGGCCCTATGTTCCGGTATGAAAAGCCCCAGGCCGGAAGGTACCGGCAGCTTTGGCAGTTTGGCGTCGAGCTCCTGGGTGCAGATGGTCCCCTGGCCGATGTGGAGGTCATAGCCCTGGGCTGGCAGTATTATCGGGAGCTGGGGGTGGAGGCCACCTTGGTCCTAAACAGCATCGGCTGTCGGCAATGCCGGGAGGAGTATAAAAAAGCCCTGGTCGCTTACCTCCGGGGGCGTGAGATCTGCAAATTGTGCAGCGGCCGCCTGGAGCGCAATCCCCTGAGGGTGCTGGACTGCAAGGAAGATTCCTGCCAGCGAGAGCTGGAGGGCGCCCCCCGCATCAGCCAGTATCTGTGTCCCGCCTGCCAGGAGCATTTTGAGGGAGTGAAGGCAGGCCTGGCCGGCCTTGCCATTCCCTATGAGCTGGATGACCGCCTGGTTCGGGGACTGGATTATTATAACCGCACCACCTTTGAATATAAGACAGAGCAATTGGGCAGCCAGGATGCCCTGGGCGGCGGTGGCCGCTATGACGGCCTGGTGGAGCTGGTGGGGGGCCCTTCAATTCCCGCAGTGGGCCTGGCCTTAGGGATCGACCGCATTGAGCTCATGGATCCCCCCGCCCTGAAAGCAGCTGAAGGGCGCCGGGGGGTATGGCTGGTGACCATGGAGCCTGCAGCGGACAAGGCCATTTCTTTGGTCCATCCCCTGCGGCAGCAGGGGGTAATGCTGCAGTATGACCTTTTGGGTCGCAGCTTTAAAGCCCAGTTTAAACAGGCTGACCGCAGCAACAGCCGCTGGACGCTGATTATTGGGCCCGATGATTTAGAACAGGGGCAAGCAGTGCTGAAGGATATGGAAACCGGCGAGCAGCAGCAGCTGGCCCTGGAAACACTTGTGCAGCTGGTGTCGAACCTGGAAGGAGTAAAGTAAGATGAAGAGAACCCATAAATGCGGAGAATTGCGCTTGGAACATGTTGGCAGTCAGGTAAGCCTCTGTGGCTGGGTGGCCAAGCGCCGGGACCTGGGTGGCATGATTTTCCTTGACCTCAGGGACCGCTGGGGCTTAGTGCAGGTGGTCTATTATCCTGACAGCCCCGGCTACAAACTGGCCGACCAGGTGCGTTCGGAATATGTTGTCTGGGTCCAGGGCAGTGTCAAGCCCAGGGAGAACAATGTCAATCCTGATTTGCCCACCGGGGAGATTGAGGTGGTCGGAGGGGAAATGGAGATTCTCAACACTGCCTCCCTGCCTCCCTTCTACATTACCGACGATGTCAAGGTTGACGAAAACCTGCGCCTCCGTTACCGCTACCTGGACCTGCGCAGGCCGCTAATGCAGGCCAACCTGGTATTGCGCAGCAAGGCGGCCAGTATTTTTCGCAACTTCTTGGCATCCCATGATTTTATCGAGGTGGAAACGCCAATCCTGACCAAGAGCACTCCCGAAGGGGCCAGAGACTTTTTGGTTCCCAGCCGGGTGAGCCCGGGCAAATTCTATGCCCTGCCTCAGTCCCCCCAGCTTTTAAAACAGCTGCTGATGGTTGCAGGCCTTGAGCGCTATTACCAGCTGGCCCGCTGCTTCCGGGACGAGGATTTGCGGGCTGACAGGCAGCTGGAATTTACCCAAGTGGATATTGAGGTTTCTTTTATGGAGCAGGACGAATTCTTTGCCCTGATTGAAGAGTTGGTAGGACAGATCTTTACCCAGCTGAAGGGCGTTGAGCTGCCCCAGTCTTTCCCCCGTATCCCTTGGCACACTGCCATGGAAAAATACGGTTCCGACAAGCCCGACCTGCGCTTCGGCATGGAAATTGTCGACATTTCCGGCATCGCCGCTGCCAGCGAATTTAAAGTCTTTACCGGAGCCATTGCCGCCGGCGGTTCGGTGCGGGGTATCAAAGTGCCCGCCACCTTTAGCCGCAAGGAGCTGGACCAGCTGACAGAGCAGGTGAAGGCCTTTGGCGCTCAGGGGCTGGCCTGGATGGCCGTTGAAAATGAAGGCGTTCGCTCTCCTATCGCCAAATTCTTCGGTCCCGGACAAATTGTGCAGCTGACAGGGGAGTTTGCCGCCAAACCGGGAGATATGTTGCTGTTTGTGGCAGACAGTGATACCTTCGGCATCGTGCTGCCTGCCCTGGGAGCCCTCAGGGTGGAGCTGGGCCGCCAGCTCAAGCTCTATGGCGCTGAGGTCTTTAAGCCCTGCTGGGTGGTGGATTTTCCCTTGTTTGAATACGACACCGAGGAAGAGCGCTTTGTGGCCGCTCACCATCCCTTTACGGCGCCGGTGCCTGAAGACGTGCCCAAACTGGCCTCCGACCCCGGCTCCGCTCGGGCTCAGGCTTATGACCTGGTGCTCAACGGCTGGGAAATAGCCGGCGGCAGCGTCCGCATTCATACTGCTGAAGTCCAGCAGGCCATGTTTAAGGCCATTGGCATTGATCTGGAACAGGCCCAGGGTCAGTTTGGCTTTTTACTGGAAGCCCTGGCTGCCGGCGCCCCGCCCCACAGGGGAATTGCCTTCGGCTTTGACCGCCTGGTGGCGATTCTTGCCGGGGAAAGCAGCATCCGCAATGTCATCGCCTTCCCCAAGACCAACAGCGCCTCCGACCCCCTGACCGATGCCCCCTCAATTGTAGATGAGGCGCAGCTGGCAGAGTTGAAAATCAAGATCAGAGAATAAAAACAGGAGCCTGCGAAACGTGCAGGGTCATAAGAACATTATTCTATACAGTGGGACGGTATAACCATTTTGGCTGTGCCGCCCCGCTGTTATCAAACTCCCAATACGCTTTCTGCCTGTCCATGCCAGTGTTCGTGCTGTAATAATAAATATTGTGGTATCATTAGAGAGGCCTGCCAATGTCAGAAATTATACAGATGGATTTTATTGCTCAGGCGTGAAACGCCACACTTCCGGGAAGAGGAGAGGAGGGGTTGCATTGAACAGCATGCGTCATTTCCGCGTCATTTCCATTGCCGCTTTCTCCTCATGAAGGCAAGGAATAGCTGGAGGTAATTGTAGTCTTTTTAGAGCGCTGCTTTGTTGAAGCGATTCAGAAGTCTGACTAATTCCTGGGCTGCAAGTCTTATTATTCGGGGGAGGTGTCTCCATGGGACAACTACCAGAACCCGTTAAGGATCGCAATCCTTATTGGGATAATTATAAAGGAGTCATGATTGCCCTTGTGGTTTTGGGACACTTCTTGTGGGATTATTGGGGTCTTGGTTTGGCGGGTTCCTTAGTCAGTTTCATTTATTTATTTCACATGCCGGCTTTTATTTTTGTTGCAGGCTATATGAGTAAAAGCGACCACGCAAAATCCCAGGATTCCCTGCTCAAATTAGGGGTTATTTATATCCTCTTCAATACAACAATTATGCTCTTCAGCTATGCCTTATTTGACACTTCTTTTCAATTGATTACGCCACAATATTCAACTTGGTTTTTAATCGCCCTTATTGTGTGGCGGTTCACGATTCAATACCTGGAAAAAGTAAAGCACATTATGTTTATCAGTGTGATTGTGGCTTTTCTTATAGGTTTGTGGAGGGACGTAACCGACGTATTTGCCCTTGCTCGGATAGTCGTTTTCTTTCCCTTCTTCATTGCTGGCTACACCCTGCCGAAGGATAAGTTCATTAGTTTTATACACAATCGGAAACTGGCAGATTACATAAAGGGCATTTTGTTGTTGGCAGTCACACTATTGTTAGCCATATTATTTCTAGACAAATATACAGGGCTAAGCAAATTTATTGTTTTAATGAGCAGTTATGATCAGCTCCTAGACTTTATTATACGGCAGGGTATTTTAAGCATTGCGGCATTAATGACAATTAGCTTGACCATCCTCATGCCCAAAAAACCTTTGCCCCTCTTGTGTAAGTGGGGCAAGAATTCATTATCTATTTATGTCTTGCATCGCTTCATCACACTTATTTTCGCTTTCTTTTTGCCGAAGCAACAGTATATTCCCAATTATATTGTGGTAGCCCTGGGCGCAACGGTCCTTACCCTTGCCATCTTGGGATCTGATTCGGTTTCCAGGATACTTAACAGGATTATTGACAGGGTGTTTGCCATAGCTTCCGGGTGTTATGAATATAAGCAGAAAAGCTTGGGCCATCTAGCATTGATATTGGCTACGGTTATTTTATCGTTGCCTTTATTAAGGTCTCTATCGCAAGTGGCAAGCCAGACCATGGCAAAAGTCCCCCAGGAAGACATTATCCATCAAGTCATGCAGGCTGAGCATGAGGCTGCCCTGGAGGATGCTGTAACCATAGCCTTTGTAGGGGATTTAATCCTCTTACAGGACCAGGTTAGGAGGGCATATTCGGATTCCTCTGGGGAGTATGACTTTGAGCCGATGTTTGAATATGCCGCGCCTTACCTAACCGCTGCCGACCTAGCCATTGGGATATTTGAAGGTCCTACCGCAGGGGAAGACGTGAACTATTCCACCAGCAATTTTGACGACGGTTTGCCCCTGTTTTTAAACTATCCCGATTCTTTTGCCTGGTCAGTAAAGAATTCCGGGATTGATTTAGTGTCCACTGCCAACAACCACCTTCTGGACAAGGGGGAGGAGGGGGTCATGAGGACCCTTGATATCCTTGATGAAGTTGGCTTATTACACGTGGGATCGTACAGAAATGCTGAAGAAAGGGGCAATAACCTAATAGTAGAAATCAGGGGAGTGCGGATTGCATTCTTGGCGTATACCTATGGAAGCAATGGGTATTCTGAAGAATATTTTTTGTGGGGAAACCCCTCCCTTACTTCTATTCTGGTGAGTCCCGCTAACCAGTACTTCCAGGAAGTTAAAGCCAGTGTACTTTCTGATTTCAATCAGCTGAAGGGTATGAGCAACCCGCCGGATATAATAGTGGTTTTGCCCCATATGGGAACCCAATTTTCCCATACAACCGATGCTTTTCAGGAGACATGGAATGAAATTTTTATAAACGCAGGGGCGGACATAATTTTATGTGACCATGTCCATGCAGTACAGCCCATCGAGTTTACCATAGTAGATGAGGGCAAGGAAAAGCAGGGGATTATAGTCAATTGCCCCGGGAATTTTGTCAACTCTTATGTTGAGAAGAATGGCGACGCAACTTCCATCGTGGAGGTTTACATAGACCCCCACCGCAAAGAAGTGATCTGCGTTGGTGTTATACCCATGTACACCCAAGCGCCGGCCAATGGGAATTATAGGGCGCTGCCCATCTATAGCATCTTGAATGAGCCCCATTTGCAAAGCCAGGTCAGCAAATATGAGATGGAAAGAGTCGCAGAGGTGCAGGCAATTGTTACTTCTGTCATCCTCAATACTGAACTGTCCTTGGATCAAGCTCAGGATAGATATTATTTGTTCCCTCAGGGTTATGTCCGCCAGAAAGTTAACTCTATTGAAATCACTGAGGAAATGAGGGACAGGGACCTCTATAAACTACTTTCTGTAGCTGACTCAGTTTGTTTTGTTGGAGACAGTATCACTGCAGGGTCGAAGAATGGCGGTTATGGCTGGTATGAACCATTGATGGCAGCATTTCCAGACTCGGTAGTACATAGAGAAGCCTGGGGTTCTGCAACGACGAAGACTTTACTGGAAAACGCTGAAGCCATTGGCGACCATGCGGCAGATTTATATATCATCGCCATTGGCACCAATGACGTGCGTTACCGGAATGAGCAATGTGCAATGTCTTCCAGCCAATATGTCAGCAATATAGATTTGCTGGTATCGAAAATTATGGAGTATAATACGGAGGCCAATTTTGTTTTCATCAGCCCTTGGCTTGCTCTAGACAATGACCCCTATACCATGCTGCCCAATGAAGATAGAGACGTGATGCTGGCGGAGTATGGTGAAGGACTCAGATTGTACTGTGAAGCTCATGGCCATTGCTACCTCAATCCCAACCCTTCTATTTCTGATGTGCTTAATAAATTTCCTCCCACGGACTATCTTCTGGACCACATTCATCCAAACGCAGGGGCGGGGATCGTTTTGTACTGCCAAAAGGTCCTGACGGATTGAACCTGCCTGGAAAGATCTGGGGCTTTGGTGCCTGGGTGATGAAAGTTAAGCTGCAACGCCATTGGCGGTGAGAGTTACTCCGTCAGAATTCGTCAGCGGCGAGATTATGTTTCAAAAGGTTATGTCTAGACGATGGCTAGGAGAGTGTTCTCAAACGAATATATATGCAGCAGATGGCGGGGCTGAAAATCAAGATAAGTAAAAATAGGGGGCCGGCCAAAATGCCGGCTCCTATTTTAAATTGAGTTTGCTCAGCAGGTCATGGATAAAGTTGGAGCCCCGGGAAATTATCAGTCCCGTCAAAAAATAGTCTATCCAGCGCACCGCCAGGTTTACTTGCAGGGCGCTGAGCAGGCCGGTAGCTGTCGCCGTTGCCAGCAGCACGCCAACCACTACAGAAGTCAGCTGGCTTTTCCAGTCGCGGATAACTGGGATTGCAACTTTAATAATATCCACACAGACTTCTACCAGCATAGCGAGAACGGTTAAAATTGCGAAGGCGTTGGCCATTGAATTTACACCTCCAAAATTCATTGATTTATTTTAACTTATTAAAATGAAACGGTGTTTAGCGCCTGTTAGATATGATTTTCCAGTTGCTTTATCAGAGCAAGGTGTGCTATCTTAACTTTTGCAGTTAGCATAATAATTTAGGCCGCCAAAGCCTTAGTAACAAGGTCTTGGCGGCCTTTTTGGCATTACTATTTTCTGTTGCTATATTGAAGGCTTTTTCGTTGCTCCCAAAATATTTTTTATATCTCCGAACCTAAGGTACTTGCGGCTAAGATCAACACCCAGCTCCGCAGTTATTGCTTCAGTTATTTCATCGGCATGGTCAAATACATACCAGTTTTCTTCGAGACGGCTACCAGATGCTTTATTTAGGCTTTCCACAATTCTGGGGATACTGTATTTATTACCAAGGCACTGGGCCAAAAGCCTATCAATCACCAGAGCCACAAAGCAAATTAGGAAATGTGCCTGTATATAGTCATGGCGGGAAACGTAAACTGGGCTGGCTTCAAGGTCGCTCTTAGTGACCTTGAAAGCTTCTTCAATGCGCCAGAGTCCGTGGTAGATCTCGACTATCTCTTTGTCACCCTTTTCCCATTCACTAGTAACCAGGGCATAATAGCCGTCAAACTTTTCTTCTTCACGTTGTGTTTCCCGGGAAGAGGTCATACAGGACAGGAATGTCTTTTGCGTCCATGAGCAAGCCCATTTGTATTATGGGATTCGGGCGGTGTTCTTTAGACACGCCTTTTCTTTTTAACTCATCCTGCTGGCTTGTAAGGCTTTGTGAATGTATATTTATTTTAGCTGCTGCAAAACTAGGGTATCCCAGACTTTTAGAAAGGTTATAAGCCACTGAGCTATCAAGCCAGTATGAAATGCTCCTGGATGCAATTAAAGCAAAATATTAGCACTCAGTCCACCGGGGATATTCCCGGTGGATTTTTTTAGGTAATCTTTTATTTTAAATTTAACCTGCTAAGTAAGTCGTGGATAAAATTGGACCCCCGGGAGATCAACAAGCCAGTCAAAAAGTAGTCAATCCAAGGCACTGCCAGGTTTACTTGCAGGGCACCCAGAAGCCCAGTGCCTGTGGCTGTGGCCAGCAACACCCCTACGATGACAGAAGTTAACTGGCTTTTCCAGTCCCGGATGCCGGGGATTGCCGCTTTGATAATATCAACACAAACCTCTACTAGCATAGCGAGAACGGTTAAAATTGCGAAGGCGTTGGCCATTGAATTTACACCTCCAAAATTCGTTGATCTATTTTAAACTTATTAAAATAAAGCGGTGTTTAGCACCTGTTAGATATGATTTTCCAGTTGCTTTATCGTGTAAAAGTGTGCTAAACTAAAAACACAATAAAGAAATCCCTGCTGTGTGCGATTCAGGCTGTATTTTTTGAGCCAACAAAGATGAATCGGGAGCCCAGTCTCCGACGGCATAAAATAAGCCCTAAAGATTATAGGGGACATTTGAAGTCGCCGGGCAGGCACCCACCTGCGGAAGCAGGTTCAAAAAATGCGGTTAAAACGGCACGGCGGGGGTATTTTTTTTTGCATTGAGGTGGTTTTTTGAAACGGTTCTCAAGAACCCGAATGTTAATTGGCGAACAGGGGCTGTCTGCGCTGTCCGCTGCCAGTATCGTTGTCCTGGGGGTAGGCGGTGTAGGTTCTTATGCTGCCGAGGCCCTTGCCCGGGCCGGAGTGGGCCGTCTGCGCCTGGTGGATGGCGATGTTGTCGATGTCAGCAATATCAATCGTCAGCTCCATGCCCTGGATTCCACCGTTGGCAAAGCCAAGGTTGCCGTCCTCGCCGACAGGTTCCGGGAAATAAATCCCCAGCTGCGCCTGGAGCCAATCCAGGAGTATTATGCCCCCCAGCAGGGGCAGGCGCTGCTTGCCGGCTGCGACTGGGTGGTAGATGCCGTTGACACAGTTGCTGCCAAGACAGATATCGTCTGCAGCTCTCTGGAAGCCGGCCAAGGGGTAATCTCCTGCATGGGCACCGGCAACAAGCTGGACGCTGCACTTTTGCGGGTGGACGATATTTCTAAGACCTTTAACTGCCCCCTGGCCCGGGTTTTTCGCCGGGAATTGGGCAAGAAAGGAATCCGCAGGGGCGTTCCAGTAGTTTGGTCCCCGGAACTGCCTAAGATCGCCGAGGAGGTTCAGAGCGGGCCCCGGACCCCGGCCAGCATTTCTTTCGTGCCTGCTGTAGCTGGCCTGCTGATGGCTTCCTATGTAATCAATAAAATCTTACAGCTTAAAAGATGAGAGGATGGTTATGCTATGAGCAAGACTGTCCTTTTTTGTTTGACACAATTGCAGTGGTTGTGCTAAGATTTACGTAAATTACCGGGGGAGGGTATTTTGGTGGATGAACAAAAAACCAGGATTATCAATCGTTTGCGGCGCATAGAAGGCCAGGTCAAGGGAATTCAAAGGATGCTGGACAGCGAACAGTGCTGTGCAGATATTCTCGTGCAGATTGCAGCCGTGCGCTCGGCCATCAACAAGGTTGGCGGCCTGATCTTTGAGCGCTATTCCCAAAACTGCCTGGCTAAGGCCGATACGCCTGAGGCTCTGCAACAGGCCATGGGGGACTTGTTAAAGACGATGAACGGTTTTATCAAAGGAGGGGGTGCGTAGATGGATCAAATCGGTAAAGTCATAAGCATCGAGGGTAATTTCGCCACTGTCCAGCTAGAGCGAAGCAGTGCCTGCGCTAAATGCGGCATCTGTCATCTGGGGGAGACGCAGATTCTTGAAATTGATGTGGAAAACAGCTTTAATGCTCAGTTGGGGCAAAGGGTGCTCATTGCCGTTGGCAAAAAGAGCGTGCTCAAAGCCAGCTCGATCCTGTATCTCATTCCCCTTCTAGCCTTGGTGGGGGGAATCGGCCTTGCCTACTTGCTGGAGGCTGTCATCGGCCTGCCCGGCAATGTGGATTGGTGGGGAATCGGTTTGGGCCTGACTTTGTTTTTCCTGACCTATGTAGTTATTCGTCTGCGGGAACCGGCCTTGCGCAGCAATCCCGACTTTGCCCCCCGCATGATCAGGCTTGCCGCCGACCAGGAAGAAATCACCGACCTATGCGGAAAAACCGATGAGTGATTTATTCACCTATGGGCTGCAGCAACAGAAAGGCGACAGCGGCGTCCCCCTGGCCGCCCGCATGCGCCCGCGCAGTTTAGAAGAATTTGCCGGCCAGAAACATATTGTCGGTCCCGGCAGCCTGCTAAGGCGGGCCATCCTGGCCGACCGCCTGACTTCGATGATCTTTTACGGTCCTCCCGGCACCGGAAAGACTACGCTGGCTGCTGTAATCGCCAACCAGACCAAGGCCAACTTTCAGCGCCTTAACGCCGTAACCGCCGGGGTGGCCCAGGTGCGGACAGTGCTGGAGGAAGCTAAAAGTAAGCTGGAAATGTACCATCAGCCCACGATTTTGTTTATTGATGAGATTCACCGCTTCAACAAGAGCCAGCAGGATGCCCTGCTGCCGGCGGTGGAAGACGGCACCGTGCTGTTAATCGGCGCCACCACAGGCAATCCCTATTTCAGCGTTAACTCTGCCCTGCTCTCTAGGAGCCGGATTTTCGAACTCTATCCCCTGACCAAAGAGGAAATTGGGGAGATAATGGACAGCGCCCTGGCTGACAAGGAAAGAGGCTTGGGTCAGTTAGCCATAGAACTTGCTCCTGAAGCCCGGGAACATATACTGAGTACCGCCGACGGCGACGCCCGGGTGGCCCTGAATGCTTTGGAGCTGGCCGCCCTGACCACCCCGCCCCGGGAGGACGGCAAAATATATATCGACCAGCAGGCGGCAGAACAATCTGTGCAGCGCAAGGCGGTGCGCTATGACAAAGATGGGGACAACCATTATGATGTAATTTCCGCCTTCATTAAGTCTATTCGGGGGTCTGATCCCGATGCCGCCCTCTTTTGGCTCTCCCGCATGCTAGATGCCGGCGAGGATCCGCGCTTTGTCGCCCGCCGCCTTTACATTTCTGCCAGCGAGGACATCGGCAACGGCGATCCCCTGGCCCTGCTGGTGGCGGAGGCGGCTTTTCGGGCTGTGGAAGTCTTGGGCATGCCCGAGGCCAGGATTCCCCTGGCCCAGGCTGTCACTCACCTGGCCTGCGCCCCCAAGAGCAACGCCGCTTATCTTGCCCTGGAGCGGGCGGCAGAGGATGCCAGGCATGCCAGCGACACCGGTGTGCCCAACCATTTGCGGGACGGCAGTTATACCGGCGCAAAAGAGCTGGGCCATGGGGACAATTACATCTACCCCCATGATTGTCCCGGGCATTTCACAAAACAACAATACCTGCCTGATTCCCTTGCCCACCGGCGTTACTACTATCCCGGCGCTCTTGGTTATGAAAAGCGCCTGCGTCAATGGCTGGAGGCCACCAAGGGCTTGCCGGAAGAGGAGAAAAGCTGACCCCTCGGGGCGCTTCAATAAGATAGTACTTATTTTCGGGAAGTGGCATGATTTCGGTCATGCCACTTCTTCGATAAAAAAGACCATTAACTATCAGCGGTTAATGGTCGATTTTCCCCTATTCGGTTTTCAAACTTGCCGGCGAACGGTCCTTCATTTATTCTAAATACGCCAATATCCATCTTTGTTTCTGGCAAGCAATTGTTCTACAATCATATCACGCCGCAGTGTACAAAAATCATCGTGATAATCGGCAATTATGATATTGACTTCTCGTTCAGTATATATCTTGCCAAATTCAAAAGACTGGACGATCACCTCCAAAACAATCCGTTTCTTTTTGCGCTGCGCTGGGATTATTTTGAGTTTCCCATATTCAAAGAAAGCATTAACTACCTTTTGCCGGTATTCTGCGTCTCTCTGGGACTGTATTTGTGCGTCGTCGGATTCCTCTTGAATAATATCGAGAAGGCTTGTATTAAAACAATCTCTGCAGAGGGAATACATCGTGTAATATTGCTTCTTGTATGAAGTCACGGCACCGGCATCGGCCAGCTTTTTTAAATGGAAAGAGATTGTGGGTGCGGTCAATCCTAAGCGTTCTGCCAGTCGTTCCACATACATATCTTCGATTGCAAGTGACTTTAATATTTGCAGCCTTGATTTATCTGACAAGCACTTGAACAGGCGAATGGCCTCGGCCTCTGTCATTACTTGTCACCCCATATTGTTTCAAATGTTTCTCGGATTTCTGCAATCGCTTCCAGCTTGATGCTTTCATAGTGCATCTTTTCTACATCTCCGTGCTCAGCTGCTTTAGCATACGCAATTTTCCAATTCGCCGGGATTTGCTCAGTTTTTTGCAAAAAGAAATCCTTGATTTCTGCAGAGCTTCCGGATTTCACTGTCCTGATGGCCACGGACAAAACTGTCTTGAAAATATCGAACACATTAGTGCGTATCTTCTCAAATTTTGCCTCGTCATCTCGGTTATCGGCCAGCAATTCTTTCTGTCTGCGCTGGCAAGCGGCAATTTCATCGATTAAATACGCAAAGACTGCGTTTTGAGTTTGTTCGTTCACGTTAGCACCTCTCTTTAAAAATCAATTTCGCCCACAAAATCAACATGGATAGAAGCTGCATTGGTCCCGCCAAACATTTTGTTTGCGCCAATGGCAATATGAAATGTTCCAGCCATTTTTTCGTCCAATGCTGCATAACCGCACAGGTCTTTGATCTTGGGATTCATACCAAAATGTGTCTTGCTTCATATTATCAACCTCCTTTTTCGATTATATGACAATCTATATGCATATGTCAATTCCTTTTAGACATATATGAAAATAGATTTCCGGAGGCAAGAGATTATTTGCCCACGGGTTACAAGAGTATTTTTTGGGAGGGGGAGGGAATACTTCAAAGTGACAGGGGGGAAGTGAATGCAAAGGGCCAGTGACTTGCTGGGGCTGCCAGTGACAGATGCCAACAATGTCCCCCTGGGAGCAGTTCGTGAAATGCTGGTGGACTTCGACCGGGAGCGGCTTGGGGCCCTGTTGATTGCTGACAAAATTTCTGGCGAGGCCGGCCTGGTTCCAGCTGAGGACATAGTTTTTGGCCCCGAAACCCTTACTGTCTCCCCGGATGCCATTATCCGCGGCGACGGCGCAGTCATTCTTCGCCAGGGCAAACTGAAGCTGGAAGAGGCATGCAAGCTTTCGGTAGTGACTAATTCCGGCAGCAGGTTAGGCAATGTGGCGGACTTGATTATTGACGGTATTCAGCTTGTGGCCCTAGAGCTTTCTGACGGCTTGCTCCAGGATGTGTTTGAGGGCAGGAACGTTCTCCCTTTGCCCGAGAACACCCGCTTTGAAGAGGAGAAACTGATTGTTCCGGACGGCGTCGGGCTAAAAATCCCCGACAGTCCGGGGGAATGGCAGTTCAACCGAGGATTTTGAGTTTGGAGGTTGATTTTTATGGAGTGTCCCAAGTGCAAATCCCGGGACACGGGCAAGGTGGCCAACAACCAGTACTATTGTTGGAATTGCTTTGTACTCTTTAGCTTTGACAACAAGATGCGCCCGTGCCTGTATGAAGTGGATACTGAAGGCACCTTGGTCGCCTTGGAACAATGACAGGAGGTTTTGCCCAGTGCGTCGTGGCTATTGGACGGGCTTTTTTATGGGCGGTCTGATAGGAATGTTGGCCGTCAAGGCCTATGGAGATCAGATCATGGATTTAATGTATTCCAAGCTGGAGCGGCGTTCCGGGGACAGTCCTGATTCTCCGGAGGAAGAAACGGAGACTGAATACAGGCCCAGGCAACGCTACCGTTCCCGGCGAACCTGGTAGCATAATTCAGGCAAAATAACTGGGCAGCCCCCGGGCTGCCCAGTTATTTTTTCCCGTCATAGGCGATAAGCTTTTAGCAGGGGGGAAAAGCATGCTGACCAAACTGCCTCGAAACTCTTTGCTAAAACTGGCCCTGCAGATTGCCGGCCTGGTACTCACTCTGGCGGTGGTCTATTTGCTGCGGCGCCAGCTGCTGGCTGTTTTGACGCCGTTGCTCCTTGCCGTTGCAATTGCCTATATCCTCAATCCAGTGGTAATCTGGCTGGAGCAGCGCCTTAGCCGTACCCTGGCGGTGCTCTTGATTTTCCTGGTCTTTTTCGGTATATCTTTTGTTTTCCTGGCCAGGTTTCTGCCCATGTTTATTGAAGAAATCAACAGTCTGGTCATGCGGTTTCCCCGGTATGTCAAACAGGTGCAGGGGCTGCTGGATAAGTTCTACAGGGCCACCGACCGCCTCAACCTGCCCCAGTCGATTCTTGGCGCCCTGGAGATCAGCCTGGACACAATAGAAGAGAGGTTGCTGGCGAATTTGGCCAGAATCCCCGAAGTCACTTTCAATGTGGCCAGAGGCTTGTTTACATTCTTTTTGGTTCTTGTGCTTAGCTTCTATCTCCTGCGGGATTTTGAACTGGTCAAGGACAGTCTGTACTATATTATCCCCCGCAAGAGCCGGTCCCGGGCCCGCAAGATCCTGCATGAGGTGGACAGCAGCCTGGGAAAGTACATCCGGGGGCAGCTGATACTTGCCCTGGTGGTGGGAGCGCTGATCTATTTGAGCCTCTTGCTTCTGGGTGTAGAGTTTTCCCTTATCTGGGGGATTTTTGCCGGCATCACCAACACCATACCCTACTTTGGCCCCTTCCTGGGCGCGGTGCCGGCGGTGCTCATGGCCCTGCTAACTTCCCCGGCCCTAGCCCTTAAGACCATTCTGGTTTTTGTCATCATTCAGCAGGTGGAAAGCAATTTTATCTCCCCTTATGTTCTGGGAAAGACTATGGGGCTGCATCCCCTGGTGGTGTTATTGGCCTTGCTTATAGGGGGGCAGTTTTTCGGGATCTGGGGGTTGATTGCTGCAGTCCCCGCAGTGGCAGTGGCCAGAATCGTCATCCGTAATCTGGCGCTGCCGCCTTTGGAATAAAACTAATTCAGGTTCTGACCCCGAATTGGATAAGTTGACAGGGAGAGTCCGAATGGATATAATCTGTGTATCAATGGTAAAATACCTGAGAAGGGGCAAGCTTGTTTGGCGTCTCCCAGAGAGGAACTGATTGCTGCAAGGTTCCGGCGCATATACAGGCAGCCACCCCGGAGGTGGAGACGAGGAGTCTCACGGCTGATCCCGTTAAAGATCCTCTTGAGTTGACCGGCCTTGTGGCCGGTAAGCAAGGTGGTACCGCGGCTAAGCCCGTCCTTGTACTGAGGATGGGTTATATTTTTTATATGGGGAAGGTGGTAGAAATGAAAGGTCAGGAAATACGCACCAGGTTTTTAAAATTCTTTGAAAGCAAAGGTCATGCTGTGGTGGCCAGTCACAGCTTGGTTCCGGAAAATGATCCCAGCCTGCTCTTGATTGGTGCCGGCATGGCTCCCCTGAAGCCATACTTTACCGGCATCAAGACTCCTCCCAGCCGGCGCATGGCCAACAGCCAAAAATGCGTGCGCACCGGGGATATTGAATTGGTGGGGAAGACTGCCAGGCACCATACTTTTTTCGAAATGCTGGGCAACTTTTCTTTCGGGGATTACTTTAAAAAAGAGGCCATTGCCTGGGCCTGGGAATTTTTGCTGCAGGAACTTAAAATCGATACCGACAAGCTCTGGGTCTCGGTGTACGAAGAGGACCAGGAAGCCTGGGACATTTGGCATCATTCTGTGGGTATTCCCGCCGAACGCATTGTCCGCCTGGGAAAAGAGGATAATTTTTGGGAGATCGGGGTGGGTCCCTGCGGCCCCTGTTCCGAAATCTATGTAGATATGGGGTCGGAATTGGGCTGCGGCAGTCCTGACTGCAAGCCAGGCTGCGACTGTGACCGCTATTTGGAGATCTGGAACCTGGTCTTTACTCAGTTCGATAAAGATGAAGAGGGTAATTACAATCCTCTGCCCCATCCCAATATCGACACCGGCATGGGGCTGGAGCGGGTAGCAGCTGTGCTCCAGGGGGTTTCCACCAATTATGACTGTGACCTGATTTACCCCCTCATTCAACACTATGCCAAGCTTGCAGGGGCAGATTATGCCGACCGGAATTTTACTCAGTCCTTGCGCATTATCGGAGATCACTTTCGGGCTGTGGCCTTTATGCTTGCTGACGGTATTTTGCCCAGCAATGAGGGCCGGGGCTATGTGCTGCGGCGCCTGCTCAGGCGGGCGGTGCGCCACGGCATTCTCTGCGGCATTGAGGGACCCTTCCTGTATACCGGCGTTGAGCCCCTGCTGAAAATTTTCGGCATGACTTATCCGGAATTGGTAAGCAGCCGCCAACATCTGGTTGCCACCATAAAAGCTGAAGAAGAGCGGTTCCTGGCCACCATCCTGGCCGGCATGGAATTGCTCAAAGCGCAGCTGGACAAAGTAGGGAAGGGCGGCGTCTTGGGTGGCGAGGAGGCCTTCCGCCTTTACGACACCTTTGGCTTTCCCCTGGAACTGACAATGGAAATTGCCGGGGAGCAGGGAGTAAAGGTTGACGAGGATGGTTTCCGCAAGGCCCTGGAAGGCCAGCGTTCCCAGGCCCGGGCGGCCCGGGAACAGGTAGATGCCATGCATGCTGGAAGCGCCTCGGCCTTGGTGGCCCACCTGCCTGGAACTGTCTTTAGCGGCTACAGCTCTTTTTCCGATAGCGGCAAGATTCTTGCTCTCCTGGACGGCAAGCAGCATCTGGAGCAAGCTGAAGCCGGAGAAAATGTCCTTGTGGTGCTGGATATAACTCCCTTCTATCCGGAAGGGGGCGGCCAGGTGGGGGACAGCGGCATAATCCGGGGAGAGGGCGCTGTCCTGGAAATTGAGACCGTTACAAAAAGTGAGGATGTAATCCTCCATCACGGCAAGGTTCTTGAAGGTACAATCAAACCCGGGGACAACGTCACTGCGGAAGTGGGAGCAAGGCGCCGGGACATTCAGGCCAATCATACGGCCACTCATCTGCTGCACAATGCCCTGCGCAAGGTGCTTGGAGAACATGTTCACCAGGCCGGTTCGCTGGTGGAAGGTGAAAGGCTGCGCTTTGACTTTACTCATCCCCAGTCCCTGAGCGCCGACGAGATTCAGCGGGTTGAACGAGAGGTAAACGCCCTGATTGCCGCCGATTTGCCGGTGGACTGCCGGGAAATGAGCATGGATGAGGCAAAAAAACAGGGGGCCATCGCCCTCTTTGGGGAAAAATATGGAGAAAGAGTGCGGATGGTCTCGGTGGGGGATGTCAGCCGGGAATTGTGCGGAGGCACCCATGTGACCAGCACTGCCCGCATTCGAGGCTTTAAAATTCTGGCGGAATCGGGAATTGGCGCCGGCTTGCGCCGGATTGAGGCCGTCAGCGGCAATGGTTTGCTTCGCCACTTCTTCACAGTAGAGCAGATCCTTGAACAGGCAGCGGCAGTTGCCAAAACCCGCCCGGAAAACCTTGCTGCCCGCATCGAAGAGCTGCAGGCGGAACTCAGGGAACAGAGGAACCGGACGGAAAAGCTGGAGGCAAAAATCTTCGCCCTGGACTGCGGCCACCTCCTTGCCAAGACTAAAGAGGCGGCAGGAATCAAGGTGCTGGCCAGCCCAGTGGCTGCCGCAGACATGCCTGCCCTCCGCAACCAGTCGGAGCTGGTCCTAGGCAAGCTGGGCAGTGGCGTAGTAGTCCTGGGCGCTGTTGCCGGTGACAAGGTCAACCTGGTGGCCACAGTGAGCAAGGATTTGGTGGCCAAGGGCATCCATGCCGGCAAGATCATCGGGGCTGTTGCCCGGATTGCAGGCGGCGGCGGCGGCGGCCGGCCTGACATGGCTCAGGCCGGGGGTAAAGATCCCGCCAGGCTGGATGAGGCTCTTGAATTGGCAGCAAGACTAGTGGAGGAACAAATCAGCGGGCGGTGAATACATTGAGCCTACTGGGGAAGAAATATTATGCAGGATTTAATGTCATTTTGGCGAATATATCCTGTAAGATATAGGGGGTGGCAATTTTGAGCAATCATACTCAAGACACTGTCAGTTTTCAAAAGAATAGTGATGAAGCCGATAAAACCAGGCGCATACTAATGGAAGTGGCGGAAGCTCTTGAAGAGAAGGGCTACAATCCCATCAATCAAATTGTTGGCTACCTTGTCTCTGCCGATCCGGCATATATCACCAGCTTCAATAACGCCCGCAATCTCATTCGCAAACTGGAGCGGGACGATATTTTAGAAGAGCTAGTATCCGCTTATCTGAAAGGTGTCAGGTAATTGACTCTGCAACTGATAAAGTTAGGTCCCCTGGCTGTCAGCCGCTTGGGATTTGGAACTTTGTCCCTCAGCCCCCTTCAATCTTCCCTAGCGGTAGACCAGGGGGCTGAACTCTTATGTTATGCCTGGCATAAGGGGATAAATTTTTGGGACACCGCTCAGATTTACGAGAATTACCCGGTGTTGCGGGCAGCCATTCGGCGTTTGCCCGCTCAGCCGGTGATAGCGTCAAAGACCTATGCCTATACGGCGGAGGCCGCTGAGACCGCTGTCAATGAGGCCCGCAGAGAATTAGGCGTGGATGTGCTGGACATGATGATGCTCCACGAACAAACTGCCCTTACTCTCCCGGGACACCAGGAGGCTTTGGACTGGCTGGCCAATGCCCGGGAACGGGGCGTTATCCGGGCTGTGGGAGTATCTACCCACAGTGTGGCCTGCGTGTTGGCAGCTACCGAGTTCCCTGAAATTGATGTCATCCATCCCCTGTATAATATGCAGGGAGTGGGAATCCACGATGGCAGCCCCGCAGATATGGCAGCGGCTATAACCGCCGCCAAGGCCAGGGGCAAGGGCATCTATGCCATGAAGGTCCTGGGCGGGGGCACTCTGTACCGCCGGGCCAGGGAGGCCATAGGCCACGTGCTCAGTCAGCCCTGGCTGGACAGCGCCGTCATCGGCATGGCCACAACAGCCGAAATCGATTATAATGTCGCCTTGTTTGAGGGCCTTGACCCTGATGCCGACACAGTCCGCCAGGTGCGAGGGCGCCGCCGCTCGCTGCACAGAGCCGACTGGTGCGAAGGTTGCGGCAAATGTGTCCAAGCCTGTGGTCAGGGCGCCCTGGTTTTGGAGGACGGCAAAGTCAGGGTAAGGGAAGAACTATGTGTGCTCTGCGGCTATTGCAGCCGCCAATGTGAGCTCATGTGCCTGAAAATATTCTGAAGGGAGGCCAGGCCATGGAACGAATTATAGCTTTGGATGCAGGAGACAAGCGTATCGGTGTAGCCGTCTCCGATCCCATGCATATTACAGCCCAGGGGCTGAAGGTTTTAGAGAATTCCCCCGGGGTGTTGGCTGAAATCGCCGACCTGTGCAAAGAGTACGCAGTGGGTAAAATCGTTGTTGGGTTGCCCAAGAATATGAACAACACTCTGGGCCCACGGGCCGACTGGGCGCTGAAATTTGCTGAACAAGTTTCTGAGACCACCGGCCTGCCGGTCGTGATGGAAGATGAACGTCTGACCACTGTCGCTGCCAATCGGGTGATGCTGGAGGCAGATCTCAGCCGGCGCAAACGCCGCAAGGTCATAGACAAGATGGCAGCAGTGCTGATACTGCAAAATTATCTTTCCCGAGGTGAAAAAATTGACGGATGACAGCGGACCTGTTCAACTGTATAATGAAGAAGATAATCAAATAATTCATTTTATCGAATATAAGCGGCTGTCAGTGCAGGGACGGATTTATGCCCTGCTGCAGCCTGAAGATGACCTGGACCAGCTTGTGGCCTTCCGGGTTGAAGAAACCAATGAGGACGAAGAGGAAGAAATTTATATCTATGTTGTCGACCCCGGGGAATTGGAAGCAGTGGATGAGGCCTGGCAAAAACTCCACTCTTGACAGGAGGAATTGGCATGGAAAATACAGATAAGGTTCCGGCTGAGAAAAAGAAGCGCCCAGCCTTGAAAATTGCCCTTATAGTCTTTGTCATTCTCTTTATTGCCGCTGCCGGCGCCGCCTGCTATGGCTGGACCTGGCTGCAAAACCAGCTGGCCCCTGCAGGGGATTCCGACCGCCCGATTTTGATTACTGTGCCCAAGGGCGCTACCAGTGCCGGAGTGGGCAACATCCTTTATGAAGCAGGCTTAATTCGCAACAGCATCGTTTTCCGCTTTTGGCTACGCCATTATGAGCTGGACGGCAAGATTCAGGCAGGAGACTATATCTTAAGCGAAAGCCTTAGTCTCAGCGAGATTGCCGACAAGCTGGTCAAGGGCGATGTGCACAGGGATACCATACGCTTTACTATTCCCGAAGGCCTGTTCTTGGAAGATATTGCTGCCCGCCTGGCGGATAAAGGCATTGTGGACAAAGAGAGGTTCCTGGAGCTGGCTGCCGATCTCAGCCTGTGGCAGGACTACTGGTTTGTCAGGGAGATGCCAGAGGGTCTGGAAGTGCCTTTGGAAGGCTACCTTTTCCCTAATACTTATGAAATCCTGGGCAAGGCAGAGAACCGGGAAGAACTGATTATTGCCATCATGCTGCGCCAGTTTGACAAGGTCTTTACCGAGGAAATGCGATCCGGGGCAGAGGCCTTGGGGATTAGTGTCCATGAGGCGGTTACCCTGGCTTCCATTGTGGAAAAAGAAGCGGTATCAGGCAAGGAGCGGCCTCTTATTGCCGGGGTGTTTTTCAACCGTTTAGGCATAAAAATGCCCTTGCAATCCTGCGCTACAGTCAATTATATTCTCAAGGATTTCTCCATCCGCGATATTTCCCCCTATAAAAAAGATCCGTCTCCATATAATACCTATCTCTATGGCGGCCTGCCCCCTGGACCAATTGCCGGTCCGGGACGCGCCGCCTTGGAAGCGGTGATTTGGCCGGAAGAATCAGATTACCTGTATTTTGTCGCCAAGGACGATGGCAGCGACGAGCACTATTTCGCCAAAACTTATGCAGAGCATATTAAGAATGCAAGGAAGGCCAAGGCCAACAGAAACAATTAGATTTGCTTTAAGGAGGATGGACCAATGCATTCCCGACCGCTGATCATTGGTCTTGCCGGCGGCACCGGCTCGGGAAAAACTTCGGTGACTCGAGCCATTCTCAACGCCCTGCCGCCGGAAAGCGTGGCAGTGCTGGAACATGACAGCTATTATAAGGACCAAAGCAATCTCAGCCCCCAAGAGAGGCTGAAGACCAACTATGATCATCCCTTCGCCTTTGACACTCCCCTGCTCATCGAGCATCTTGAAAAACTGCAGCGAGGGGAAACAATAGAAAAACCGATTTACTCCTTTGTCCATCACACCCGCTTGCCGGAAACTCAGCTGGTTCCAAGCCGGCCGGTGGTGATTCTTGAGGGCATCCTCATCCTTGAGGACGAGCGGATCCGGGACCTGCTGGATATCAAGGTCTATGTAGACACAGATGCCGATGTGCGTATCATCCGCAGAATTGTTCGGGACATCCGGGAGCGGGGTAGAACCCTGGAGTCAGTGGTGGATCAATACTTAAACGTCGTGCGGCCAATGCATCTGCGCTTTGTAGAACCGACAAAGCGCTATGCAGATATCATCATCCCCGAGGGCGCGGAAAACACCGTCGCTATAGACATCCTCGTCTCCAAAATCCTGCACCTGCAGAACACCGAAGCATAGGGATTCTCCTGCTTCCAACACATAACCCCAACCATTGGGCTGGGGTAATTTTATTCCTCCTTGCCATCAGAATTAAACCCAAGAGCCCTCGCCCTCTGGGTTAAGATGTAACTACAAATGAGCCATTCGGAAACGTCCCCAGTGGACTCGAATAATTCAGGCCCCTCCGGCCAAAATAGGCTGGGGGTGTTTTTTATGCAGGAGGAAGGGTATAAGCGCCGGGTTGTCAGCTTGATGGTCTTGTTTTTAGTAATATCAGGATTGTTTGCCGCCCGCTTGGCCTGGCTGCAGCTGGTGCAAGGGCGAGACCTGGCTGCTATCGCCGCCAAATACCACAGCCGCACGGTATACTACCGCTGGGGTCATGGCAGTGAAGGCCGGGGCGCCATTCTCGACCGTAAACTCCGCCCCTTTACTGAAGCCAGACTGCAGCCGGGGTTGGCGGTGTTTGCCAGTGTTGGCCAAAAATATGCGGATTACGAAGATTGGCTGCAACTGCTGGCCGAGTATTCCGGGATCAGTGAGGAGACAATAGTCCTGCGCTCAGAACAGGGCAAGCCCCTGCCTCTGTCTGCTCCCTTGCCCGCCGAAGGGGACCTGCCTCACTGGATTGTGCCGGTGGCGGGGGAATGGGATGCAGAGGGCAATTTCTGTCGTTATTCCTATGGAAATTTGGCCTGTCATGTCCTGGGATTTATCCAGCCTCCCTACAGGGGAGAAGATGCTGCCGGCAAGCTGGTTGGCCGCTTGGGCATTGAGAAAAAATATGACCTGCTTCTGCGCAGCCAGCGGCCGGGGGTGTCTGCCCTGGTGGATGCCAGGGACAAACTCATTGGCGGCCTAGGCTACCGCAGCATAATTGAACCCTGCCGCCAGCCCAATGTGGTCCTCACCTTGGATATAGAAATCCAGCAGCTGGTGGAAAATATATTCGATGACTATATACAGGCAGGGCAGGTCCCTGCCTGGGGCGCCATTGTCGTCATGGACCCCCACAGCGGCGACATTCTGGCCATGGCCAGCCGCCCTGTTATCGACGGCGCCAAAAATCAATTCAACCGGGCCGCCCGCAAATCCGCCAATGTAGATATGCAGCCTCTGGCCTCAATGGTCAAGGTGGTGACTGCAGCGGCGGCCCTGGAGAAAGATCCCCGGCATATTCATGCCCGCTTTACCTGCACCGGGACGATGCAGCTGGGGGCTAATACATTTGAGTGCGCTCACGGTCCCCATGGGGAACAGGATTTGGCCGGGGCCATGGCCAATTCCTGCAATCTGTATTTCGCCCAGTTAGCCCGGGAGGTGGGGGCCAAAGAACTGCTGGCAATGGCTGAGTCCATGGGCCTTGGCTCCCTGCCTGACATCAGTCTGCCCTCTTCAGAAGTGGGAGCAGGCAGACTGCCGGAGTTTAAAGATTTGGCTACAGCCGCCGGTCTGGCCAACAATTTTGCCATGGGGGGCAACAAGGTGGAGGCCACCCCCTTGCAGGCAGCTGTAATGTTGAGCACAGTGGCCAACGGGGGCTGGCATGTGGAGCCTAGATTGGTCCTGGCCGTCAATCAGGACCTGGAAAAGAAGATCAGCCTGCCGAAGGTAAAAAAAGAAAAAATAATGAGCACTGCAACAGCTCAAGCAGTGGCCACTCTTTTGCGCAACGTAGTTGTCCAGGGGAAAACTGGATATTTTGATCGCAATCTCTACCCTTATGCAGAGGCGGCCCTGGCTGCCAAGACCGGCACCTCCGACCCCCTGCCTCCCCAGGGCTACCATATCCGCTGGTGCGGAGGCTTTTTCCCCTGGCGCCAACCTGACTATGTTGTAGTGTATATGGCGGAGGTCCCTGACGAGAATACAAGAGTGGAAAGGGGCGGGATTGTAGCGGCAATCGTCCAGGGGCTGGCAGCCCTGGAGGGGAGCAAATAATCCCCCGGAACAGTCACCTTCTCAGGTTAAGGGGCATATATTAGTATGTAATTGCCTGGGAGGGGGGAAGCGATTGATAATTGGGTTATTAATTGCCATGGCCATGGCGGTCAAAGAGTTGGCGCTGCTGGTCTCTCATATTAAGAACAATTCTTTCCCTCATCCCCTGGAGCCGGAGGAGGAGCGGGAATGTCTTCTGCGCCTGGCCAGGGGAGATGAAGAAGCCCGCCGCATCTTAATTGAGCATAATCTGCGGCTGGTAGCCCATATTGTCAAAAAATATGACAACACCCGCCTGGAAAACGACGATCTCATCTCCATCGGCACAGTAGGATTAATTAAGGCTATCAATACTTATGACCTGGAAAAAGGGGTAAAATTGGCCACCTATGCCGCCCGCTGTATTGAAAATGAAATTCTCATGCAGCTGCGGTCGATGAAAAAAAACAGGGATGACATTTCCCTGCAGGAACCTCTGGGTGTGGATCAAGAAGGGAATGAACTGTCCCTCATGGATATTCTCGGCAATCAGTCGGACCTCTTCGAAAAGGTAAATCAAAAAATCGAAGTGGCACGTTTGCTGAAGATGATGAAGAGCCTGCCGCAGCGGGAGCGGTTTGTGCTGGAAAGGCGCTTTGCCCTGGTTGATGGCCGCAGCTGGCCTCAAAGGGAAATTGCCGCCGAACTGGGCATTTCCCGATCATATGTGTCGAGAATTGAGAAGAGAGCGCTGCGCATGCTGACCAGCAACCTGCTTCGTTCGTAAGCAGGAAATTCCACCGCCTTTCACGAACTATTAGTGATGGCAATAAAGGAGGTGGTCTTGGTGCTAGAGAAGCTTGCTCCGGATTATTATGTCAAGAGCGTATATGACCTGGATTTGGATGAATTATATACCAGGGGCATTCGCGCGATTATCACGGATTTGGACAACACCCTTGTTTCCTGGGATGACCCGTTGCCCAATGAAGGGCTCCTTGATTGGCTAAAGAAGGTCCAAAACAGGGGTATTTCTGTCTATATCGTATCTAACAATTCTCAGGAACGGGTGCAAAAATTTGCTCAGGCTTTTGGGGTGCCGGCAATTTCCAAGGCGGTCAAGCCTCGGCGGCGGGCCTTTAGGATTGCCTGTGAAGCTATGGGCGTAACCCTGGCGGAGACGGCAGTGATTGGGGACCAAATATTTACTGATGTCTTAGGGGGCAACCGCCTGGGGGTGTATACCATCCTGGTGGTGCCGGTAAGCGATAAAGAGTTTATCGGGACCAAGATTATGCGCAAGCTGGAGAATTTAGTCTTGCGCAGGCTGAAAGCCAAGGGGCTCACCGAATGTCCCCGGGAACAAAAGTAACAGATAATAAAGCCTTTCACGGGCTTTATTTTTTTACACTGGGATAATTAATTATTGAAGGAATTAATAATCTTCCGGCGAATTAATTAATTCGAAAGGGGTGAGAAATATGCGCTTTACTTTGGCTGACTTGCTGGTGGCAATGACTATTTCAGCTGTGCTTGCCCTTTCACTGTTGCCCCTGGCAATAACAACCCATGGGGCCATGGCGGTGGAGCGGGGGGCTGAAGAACTGGCCCGGGAACTGCAGGCCGCCCGCCAGCTGGCTGTGGCCAATGGCGATACATACAAAGTTCTCTTCGATCGGACAGCAAGGGCTTACTACATTATGCCAGAAGATGCCTTTTCCCCTTCCCGGCGCATTCAATTGCCTCCGGGTGTGGAATGGGTGAAATTATCTACTAATCCAATCTTCTTTTATGGCTCTGGCAGGTGCCCTGCGGGGAGCACAATTTCCCTGCGGCACCAGGGTTCCAGTTACCAAGTGGAGATTGTGGTCGCCACCCATTCCGGCCGAGTGCGGCTGGAAAGGGGGAGCCCCTGATGGCCCAGGAGCTTTTGCAGCAAGCTGTGGCGGCCCGGGCCACGGATATCCATCTGGAACCTGCCAGGGACTCTCTGCGCATTCGCCTGCGGGTGGACGGCAGCCTTATTTTCCTCACAGTCTTGCCCGCTAATGAGGGAAAACAGCTATGCAGCCGCATAAAAGTCCTGGCAGGCATGGACATTGCCCAGCGCATGTTGCCTCAGGACGGCAGCATGCGCCTCACTTGCCGGGAGCAAAGCTGGGACATCAGGGTCGCCAGCCAGCCCACCATTCTGGGGGAAAAACTGGTGCTGCGCCTGCTGCCGGTGCAGCCGGTGGAGCAGAAACTGACTGCCCTAGGCATGGCTCCCGAGACCGGCGAGGCCTTTGCCCGCCTGTTTTACAAGGGCCAGGGCCTGGTGCTGGTGACCGGTCCCACAGGCAGCGGCAAGACGACCACCCTCTATGCCGCTCTCAATTTGCTGGACCGGGAGCGCCTTAATATTATGACTTTGGAAGATCCGGTGGAATATCGCCTGCCGGAAATAGTCCAGACCCAGGTCAATTACCGGGGGGGCTTGGACTTCGCTGCCGGCTTGCGGGGGGCCCTGCGCCAGGATCCCGATGTCATGCTGGTCGGTGAAATTCGGGATCCGGAAACTGCAGCCATCAGTGTCCGGGCTGCCCTGACAGGGCATTTGGTCTTGGCAACCATGCATACCCAAGATTCCTGCTCGGCTGTGGCCCGCCTGCTGGATATGGATTGCGCCCGCTATCAAGTGGCGGCGGCACTTAACGGTGTGTTAGCCCAGCGTCTGGTGCGCAAGCCTTGTTCCTGTCAAGGGGGCTGTTCCCGCTGTTATCAGAGCGGTTATTATGGCCGCACCGGCGTCTTTGAGCTGCTCATTGCCACTGCCGAAGTGAGAAAGGCCGTTCTCAGCGGCTCTCCCCTGCCCCGGCCTCAGGCCACCATTCTCGATGACTGCCGGGCCAAGCTGGCAGCTGGCCTCACGGATGAGGCCCAGTTCAGCCAGCTTGCCCTTTCCCTGGAGGATCAAGAATGAAGGACCTGGTGCTGTTTGCCCGACAGCTGGCGGCAATGCTCCGCGGGGGCCTGCCCCTGTTGGAAAGTCTCAATCAACTGGCGCAGGTATTTCCTCATAAGGGCTATAAACGTGCCGCCCGGGAAATTGGCTTAGGCCTGACACTGGGCTACAGCTTTTTCGAACAGCTGGCAAACTATCCCCGCCTGTTCCCAGCCTTTTTCATGGCAATGGTGCAAATCGGCGAAACCGGGGACAGCCTCTTGCCCGCTCTGGATACTCTGGCAGAATACTACAGCGCCCGGGAAAGCATCAAGAACCGCCTGCTGGGGATTATGTTCTACCCGCTCTTGCTGGCGGCAGTGGCCACGGGCAGCGGAGTTATCGCCCTCTGGTATGTGGTGCCGGGGTTTAGCAGTCTCTACAGAGTTCTGGGGACAGAAATCCCCGCCGCCACCCGCTGGATCTTTGCTGCCTCCAGGGAAATTACCCCTGTCCGCTTGTTGGCTGCAGTCATCTTGCTGGCAGTGCTGCTGGGGTCAGCAGGCTGGCTCTTGGCAAAAAAAGCAAAATGGCAGACCCTGGCCAAACTGCCCCTGGTGGGGACCATTTACTGTTACTGGTTTTGCAAGGTCTCAGCCATGATTACTGCCTCCGGCCACACCCTGGAAGAGGCCTTGCGCATGACGGCAACCGTTTCCCGCCGGGGACCTGCCCCTGCCGCCCTGGCGGCAATCCGGGAGGGGAGCAGTTTGTACTCTGCCCTGGAGGGGAGTCCTGGGGTGCTCCGTTCCTTTGTGGCTCAGGGGGAAAGAACCGGAGAGCTGCCTATGGCTTTGACCAAAGCAGCAGAATATTACGGGCAAAGGCTGGAGGAATCCATGGAAAATTTCCAGCGCCTGCTGGAACCGCTGTCGGTGCTCATTGTGGGGGGGATGGTGGCTGCAATGCTGCTGGTGCTGATGCTGCCCGTCCTGCAGCTGGCCCGGGTCTTCTAATAATGTCGGGGAGCCGTCTCGGCTCCCGCATCCTCAAACCTGTAGGGGAGCCGTCTCGGCTCCCGCATCCCCAAACCTGTAGGGGAGACGTCTCGGTTCCCGCATCCCCAAACCTGTAGGGGAGGCGTCCTGCCTCCCTCTTCGAAGAAGAGCCGTCTCGATTCCCAATATCCAAAACAAGGAGAAAATAATGTTAAAAAACATTAAGGGTTTCACCCTAATGGAAATTCTTGTGGTGGTGACCATCATTGGCATCCTTGCCGCCATTGCCGTGCCCAGTTATATCAGTGCCGTCGAACAGGGACGCCGGGATGCCTGTGCCACAAATGTAAAGATTCTCTTCACCCAAGTGGAAAGGTATAACCTGACTACCGGGCAGAAAGTTCCGACTGACGGGGATCTAGTGCAATTCCTAAGGGGAATCGGCTACCTGACCGGTGAAGAACTGAAATGTCCATACAGCAATGATGAAAATAAGCCTGAGTATAAGCTGATATATAATAGAAATGAGGCCAAAGTCTACTGCACCCATTGTAATCCCCTAAAATGATGAAGAAACTTAAATCGAAAAGAGGCTACATTCTCATGGAAGTATTAGCGGCAGCGGCAATCATTGCCCTGGCCGCCCTGGCGCTGTTGGCGGCCCTGGCCAGTGCCCTCCAAATCTTCCAAACCTCCCGGGCCGTCACCCGGGGCCGCCTGCTGGCTGCCAGCCATCTGGAACAAGCCGCCGCCGGCACAGCGGAGCAATATCTTTGGGATGGCAAGCTGCAGAGCACCCTCACAATCCTGGAGCAGGAGGGGTACATCCTGTGGCAGGCTGAGGTGCAGGGGCCGGATTTGCCCAAACCCCTGCGGCTGGTGGGGGGACCATGAACAAGCGGGGAATGGTTGCCCTGGAGGCTCTGATCGCTTCGGGCCAGGTACTTCTCTTGGCTGCAGCGGTCAGCGGCTTGCTGGTGATCTTCTGGCAGTCCTGGCTTAAGAGCACTCAGGCCAGCCTCCAGCGCCAGTGGAGCACTGTGGCCTTTGCTTATTTGGATGCAGATTTGAGAAATGCAGAAAAAGTCACCGTGACATTTTCTGAAATCCGCGTGATTCAGGAAGGTAAAGAATATGTCTATCAAGTTACTGCAGACAAGTCTTTTTACCGGGGTGAAGGCAGTGCTTTCTATCCCCTGGCCAAAGTGGATTCTGTCCGTTGGTGGCAGGAGGGGAATTTGCTGTGGATAGAAATATACTATCCTGAGGAAAGTTACCGCTGCTGTTACTGCCTGGAGGGGGTCCAATGAATAAAAAAGGCGCAGCCATGGTGCTCGCCCTTGTCATCAGTATGTCGGCACTACCTGCGGCTGGCGTCTTGGTTTCAATTGCCCGCTCCGACCTGAGCTCCGCCCTGGATGACTATCACTCTGCCCGGGTGCGGCGGGCCGCCTGGGGCGGGTTGGAGTTAGTCCGGAGGGATCTGCAGGAGGGCGGTTGCGGCGAGGTAACCTGGCCGGACCCGGATATCGCCCTGGAGGTAGAAATCAGTGAATCTGAAGGGGGCTGGCAAGTATTTGTCATTGCCCGCAGCGAACGAGCAGTGGCCACAATTTCAACCTGGGTTGAGGGAAAAAAATAGTTCGGCGTCTTGACGGAAATGACTGGAAATGGTAATGTATGCACAGCAATACAGATTGACTCGATGCCATTTTTACGATTGGGGGTGGACAGTATGGGGAAAAAGAAATTTGCCCTGTTGGGCGTTTGTGTCATGTTATGCCTGTTGATCATGTCCGCCATGTCGGGCTCCCTGCTTGGGTATTCCAATGCCTGGTTCACCAGTTCTGCCCAGGCCGATGCTTCTATTACCGCTGATTTTATTCTTCTGGAAGACATTATTGTTGGCGGGGAGGAAGCCCTGAATGGATTTATCGCTTGTCAGTACGGAAAATGTTCTACTGAAATAGGCGTTATTACCAGCAAGGTTGATGGCTTGACTGTTTCCTGTGTCTATGAAGATCCAGATGATAAAGGCCAAAATGATCCCGAAACTGGCAACAGCATATATAGCATAATTGAGCTGAAGCCAAAGAACGAATCCTTTATTACACCGGTATCGCCAATTAACTTTAATAATTCGGATTCAGAAACCTTTTATGTCAATACTCATATTACGGGAAATACCGCTTCTGGTATTTACAAGGGGCAGCTTATTTTTTCTTTTGCTGTTGATGACAAAGATTTGGTATGGATTGTTCCGCTTCAGCTAGTCATTCCATAATTTCATGCCTGGCCTTAATGAATCAACCCCGGATAGGCAACTGATTTATTGCCGTCATGCCGGGGTTATTTTATTGCCTTAGCAGGGAAAATCAATTACATGTAGAATTATGGTAATACATTTGTCATATTTAGGCTATAAATCTAACCTTACCCTCAAAAAAAGTCAATGGGATGAGCATTATATGACAGGTGCCAACTAATGCACCCATTTATGAGCCTGCATTAACACTGTTCCGCTGTAAAGCGAAAAAAGTTGGGGACAATACAAGGATTTTCCAAGTTTATGTAGAATACTTAATGTATGAACTATTAGATTTTGAAACTATTGGGAAATTACATGGGGGAGAGAAGATGTTTCAATCACTGGAACAGCTTTTGCTGGACACGGGGATGGCTACCCCCGAACAGATTCAGGATGCCCGCCAAGCCAATAAAGGTAGCAATATCGCTGACGCTCTCTCAGAGATTGGCGTGCTCACTCAACAGCAATACATAGAAATAATGGAATTCCATCTTGGCGTTCCCCACGTCAATTTAGATACATTTCAGCTGAAGCCAGAGGTTCTAAAACTGCTTGATGCTGATCTAGTCAAGCGGTACAAGTCTGTGCCAGTGGAAAAAGTGGGTGATCGCCTTACCGTCGCCATGGCTGACCCCAAAAATGTTGTTGCCATCGACGACATAGCTATGGCTACTGGTTGTCAGGTTATTCCCGTCATCGCTGCCAAGTCCGAATTGGACAAGGTCATCCGCCAGTATTACACCATGCGGGAATCTATGGAACGGGTGGTTCAGGAGGCCAAGCCTGAAGATGAATTCGATGTTGAAGAACTGTCTCTTATGGTTGACGATGCCCCCATTGTCCGCCTGGTGGACAATATGATTGAACAGGCTGTCAACGAGGGAGCCAGCGACATCCATGTGGAACCTAGAGAGGAATCTTTGATTATCCGCTATCGTATCGACGGCTTATTGCATGAACGCATGACTCCTCCAAGAAGCACTCATCCCTTGGTGGTATCAAGGCTGAAAATCATGGCCAGTCTGGATATCGCCGAACGCAGAGTTCCCCAGGACGGCAGAATTAAATTCATGGTTGATGAAGAAAACAGCGTCGACTTGCGCATGAACACCATGCCGACAATCTATGGGGAAAAAGTGGTTCTCCGTATCCTCAACCCCGAGTCTATTCTCTTGAAGCTTACTGACTTGGGCTTTAGCAATTTCAATTATGAGAAGTTCAAAGATATAATCACCAGGGCTTATGGAATGGTCCTGGTCTCAGGCCCCACCGGCAGCGGCAAGACAACCACCCTGTACTCCGCATTGAACTTTATCAACTCACCTAATCTGAATTTGTCCACCGTCGAGGATCCGGTTGAATACCGCCTGGCCGGCGTCAACCAGGTCAACGTTCACAGCAAAATTGGCATGACTTTTGATGCCGGCCTCAGAGCTTTGCTCCGCCAGGACCCGGACATCATCATGATCGGTGAGATTCGGGATGCCGAAACATTGGAGACTGCTGTCCGTGCAGCTCTTACCGGCCACTTGGTCCTTTCCACCATTCATACCAATGACGCGCCTTCCACCTTGACCAGGATGATTGAAATGGGCTTGCCTCCCTTTCTGGTTGTTGCCGCCACCAACGGCATTGTTGCCCAGCGTCTGGTGCGCAGATTATGCCGGGACTGCAAGGGCAAAGGCTGCAACCGCTGCAACAAGACTGGGTACAAGGGCAGGTTGGCTGTGCATGAGGTTTTGACCTTCACCGATACCCTGCGCCAGGCTGTTCTTGATGGCCGGGGCGCCTCGGAACTGCGCAAAATGGCCAGGGCCGAGGGCATGATCACTATGTATGAAGACGGACTAGAAAAGGTGAAGCAGGGCCTGACTACTCAGGAAGAGGTTGCTCGGGTGGTCGGCCTGGACTATATCTAATATAAGTACATTACAGAACCGGGAGGTACAGCATTGAGTCTAGCAGATATTATTGAATATGCCCGGGAGCGGGGAGCGTCGGACATCCATTTTACCGACCGGCGTCCCACCCTGATTCGCATTGATGGGGAATTGATGCCGGTGGGAAATCAGGATATGAATCCTCAATTACTGGATGCATTGGCCAGGGAACTGGCTGGTGATCGCTATGATGAGTTCGTCGACAGAGGAGAAATAGACTTTACATACCAGGCCCCTCATAACCGTCTCCGGGTCAACATCTTCCGCCAGCAGGGGGTGCCGGCAGCTGCCATGCGCCTCATCCCCGAAAAGATTCCCAACTTCGAGGAACTGGGTATTCCGCCGGTTGTGCGGGAGTTCGCCAATCTTCATCAGGGGCTGGTTCTCTTCACCGGTCCCACCGGCAGCGGCAAGTCGACAACTATGGCATCACTACTCAATGAGATTAACAGTTCCAGGGCCTGCCATATTCTCACCCTGGAGGATCCCATTGAGTACATACATCAGCATAAGCAGTCTATAGTCAACCAGCGGGAAATTGGACATGACAGCAGAACCTTTGCCAATGCCCTCCGGGCTGCCCTGCGTCAAGACCCGGACGTAATTTTGGTGGGTGAGATGCGGGACCTGGAGACCATCGCTACGGCAGTGACTGCCGCAGAGACCGGGCACTTGGTTCTGGCAACCTTGCATACCTCCAGCGCCCCTGCAACAATCGACAGAATTATTGACGTCTTCCCGTCCCATCAGCAGCAGCAGATTCGGGTGCAGCTGGCAGATACCCTCAGAGGTGTAGTTGCTCAGAGGCTTCTGCCCAAAAAAGACGGGAATGGCCGGGTTGTGGTCTGTGAAGTTCTCTTGGGCACATCGGCAGTAAAGAATCTGATCCGGGAAGGAAAGATGCATCAAATTCCTACCACCATGGAGACTGGCGGCCAATATGGCATGCAAACCTTTGACCAGGCTTTAAAAAAGCTGGTGGATAAGGATATCATTAGTCCTGTGGTGTTTTAAGCGCATCTATATGCTCGCTAAGGGGGAATTATTGTGCCAAACTTGTACAGCTACAAAGCCAGGGATGCCTACGGCAAGGTAGTCAACGGACAGATTCATGCTGACGACATCAATCGCGCCGCCGAACTGATTCGCCAGCGCAGTTTAACTGTGCTGGATTTATCCCCTGGCAAGACTAAGGCTAAATCTGTTTCTCTGTTTCAGAAAAAAAAGGTAACCCTAAGGGAATTTGCTGTCTTCTGCCGCCAGATGTCTACCATGGTTAATGCCGGGGTGACAATAATGTCCTCGATTTCGGCGATTGCCGCCCAAGCGGATAACCCCCTGATGGCCGAGATCCTGTCAGATATCGGCAAAGAACTGGAAACAGGCAGGACCTTTAGCGAGGCATGCATGAAGCATAAAGATTTTTTCCCCAGCATTTTTACTAGCATGGTTGAGGCCGGTGAGACCTCTGGGGCTCTGGATGAGGTTATGGAACGCATGGCCGAGTATTTTGAAAACCAGGCGGAAATCCTGGAAAAAGTTAAATCGGCTACTACCTATCCCAGTTTTATCGGTGTCGCCGCTATTATCGTCGTCGTCGTCTTGATGCTCACTGTCATCCCCGGTTTCGCCACAATGTTTTCGGATTCAGGGATGGAACTGCCGACTATTACGCGAATATTGATTTTTATCAGCGATATCATGAAAAGTTATTTTTACATTGTCTTCCCTTTATTGGGTTTAGGTATTTTTCTATTCATCCGCTGGTCCAAGACAACCCAAGGGCGCTATGCTATTCAGCGTGTGTCTCTGAAATTGCCTAAATTCGGGGTCATCTTCAAAAACTCTGCCATCGGCCGCTTTTGCCGTTCCTTAAGCATCCTAGTATCCAGCGGTGTCCCCATGATGCAGGCTTTGGAAATAGTTGCCCGGGTCGTCAACAATGTCGAGTATTCCAGTGCCATCCTCTATGCCCGCAGGGCGGTGTCCGAGGGCATGAACTTAAGTCAGGGGCTGAGCAATTCCCCTCACTTTACCCCTCTGGTCATGCACATGCTCAAAGTGGGTGAGGAAGCCGGGGCCTTGGACGAGATGCTGGGCAAAGTCGCTGACTTTTACGAGAGCGAAGTCAAGTATACTGTAGACAGGCTCAGTTCCATCATCGAGCCCCTGATGATTCTTTTCCTGGCGGTATTGGTCGGCATCATTCTTGCCGCCGTTATGCTGCCCATGTTTAAAATGTCCGGGGCGGTGGACCTGTAATTGGCGTCACGCTGCTGACGCAGCTAAAAATAGTTTAGAGACAAGAAAAGTTTTTGGGGGTGGTTAAGCCTAAATATAATCGGCTGTGTTTCTCTGCCAAAAAAAAACAGGAGGAATTGAGATGTTAAATTTCTTGTATCGCGCTTTAAACAACAAAAAAGGCTTTACCCTGATTGAAGTCCTGGTTGTCGTGGCTATTATCGGCATTCTTGCCGCCATCGCCGCTCCCAACGTCATTGGCCGCATCAGAGAGACCCGGGAAAAAAGTGACGAGGCCTTAGCTGCACAGCTGGGAAAAGCTGTAGAACAGTGGATTTTGGATCAAGAAGTCCAGGCAACTGAAGCGGATTTAAAGGCCCTTACGTACGCTGGAATCATGAAGTTCCTGGATCAATCTACATGGGATTACATTATAGCTAAAGGCGGAGTTACAGATACAGTTGTAATCGATGCTTCAACAGTTAAGGGCAAAGCTGGATCAATTGGTGCAGCTGTTGGCGACAATACAGACGGCAAAAAAACTATTATTTTCACTTATTCTCCCGCCAACTAATCCCTTTCAGCTCAATAGCCCATGGGCGGTGCTCTCGCGCCGCCCGGGCTTCCCTTTCGCCAATACTTGCACCAGAAGGGAGCAATAGCCATGCCTTTTTTTTCTAAAAAATACAAACTGGGGCTGGATATAGGCAGTTCTCTGATCAAGGTCTGTTTGCCTACTCCCAAGGGCAGACCGCTGATTTTGAGCCTGGAAACTCCTGCAGGGGTTGTGAGCAAGGGAGTGCTCCAGAGTTCCGAAGGGCTTTCCGAATTCCTGCGCCAATGGATAAAAAGGAACCAATTGGACCACCATTACGTCGTCGCCGCCTTGCCGGCCAGCACTCTAGTGCTTCGCCACATTCAGCTGCCCAGGATGAAGGCCAAGGAAACTGCCGAGGCAGTGCAGTGGGAAGCCAGGCGGGTATTGCCTTTTCCTCTGGAAGAAGCCCAGATGGATTGGGTCAGCCATGGCCTTTCTATCATTGATGAAGGGGAAATGCAGGATATCCTCTTAGTGGCGGTCCGGGATTCGATTGCCGAGCGTTATGCCAAGGCAATCAATGATGCCGGTCTGAAACTGCTGGCTCTGGATATTGCCCCCATGGCTCTGGGGCGGTGGCTGCTCAAGGATACTCAAGATACAACCTTGATTATTGATGTGGGTGCGGAAACCACCCAGGTGCATTTTTACGGCGGCGCAAAGCTTATTTTCTCCCGTAATCTCAATATTGGCGGCGAGGCTGCTACCAGCGCTATTTCTACAGCTAATGGCATATCCTTTGCAGAAGCTGAGGCCAAAAAAGTTCAAGGTGATTATCAGGAGAATTGGCTGAGTTCCTGGTTTCGGGAACTGGGCCGGGAGCTGCAGCGGTCGCTGGACTATTACCGCAGCAATTTTACCGATAAAGCCAGTGATCATTTTTCCCAGATATTGCTGACCGGCGGCGCCAGTTTGCTCCGGGGCACCAGTGCCCTGGTCCAGGAGATTACCGGGGTGGAACCCGGGTATGTTGAGTTTTCCAGCAAAGATTACAGGCCCCGCCATGATAAGATTATATACAATGTTGCCTTGGGCGCCGGAATGTGGGAGGGAAAATAAATGCATATGCAGGTAAACTTGCTTCCAGCCCAATTCAGGCCAAAACCCCCGGTTAGGATCTGGCCGGTTGTCCTGGCTGTTGTCCTCATGCTTAACCTTATAATAACCAGCTCGTATTGGCTGACTTTGCATCTCAACCTGATTAAAGTCAACAACTCCATAAATTCCATGGAAGTCCAGGTGTCCAATCTTCAACGGCAAGTGGACGAAGCTCACTGGAAAACGGAATTGGAAATTGCGGTTCAGGAAAAGGCAGATTATATTTCTGCTCAGCTTGCACAGTTAACATTGTGGCATCCGGCATTAACAGCCATCGAAAATGCTATGGTGCCTAAGATTAGACTTACGGAAATCACATGTGCAGCCGGCAATATAAAGATTAATGGCAGCACTGAAAGTTTTAAATCCGTAGCCGCTTTTCTAGGCAGCCTGCAGCAGGAAACGGACGTGGAGATTGTACGGTTCATCAGTGCTGAGCCCCCTGAAAAATTCAGCTTGTATTTGTTTGACTGGTATAGGCGGGAGGTGCCGGAGGATGAATAAATTAACCCTGCAAAACAAATGGATTTTGGCGGCGGTAGCTTTCGTCCTCATAAACGTACTTGTCTGGTATTTTGGTTTGTCTCCTACTCTGAATAAAATCCAGGCAGCGCAAAATCAGCTGGCTAAGACAGAACAGGAAAAGGAAGGATTGGAGCAAAATCTAACCAAGCTCAATGCTATTGATACTGCAGCCCTGCAGGCGCAAGAGGACTCCCTGGCCTTGCAGCTTCCTGAACAGGGAATGGTGCGGGAATTGCTGACAGGCTTAGAATCTTTGGCTGCGGGAATGGGCGTCTCCTTGAGCAACATTGGTGCTTCCGAACCCTATGAGCTCGTCCCCTATCTGGCGATGGACTTCACCTTGAAATTTACCGGGTCCTATTCTGCGGTGTTTTCATATATTCAGGCTTTGGAAGAGGGGGAACGCCTCCTTTCGCTGCAAGCTTTCAGCATAAAAGAGGATAAGGACAAGGGTGTCCAGTGTGCCTTGCAGTTTACAGTATATGCTGAAGATTTCAACCGGCTTACGCTTTTTGAGGCACCGGGCAAGGATAACCCTTTTATAGATTGAAGATGGAAAAGATTATAGCGGCTGTCCTGTTCCTTTTAGGTTCTATCTTTGGCAGTTTTGCTAATGTATGCATCTGGCGGTTGCCCCGGGAGGAATCCATTGTTTGGCCTCCGTCTCACTGCATTCATTGCCAAAAACCCCTTAAATTTTGGCATTTGCTTCCCATTATTAGCTGGCTGATTCTTCGGGGCAAATGCGGCATGTGCGGCGGCAAAATCCCCGTCCGTTATCCTTTGGTGGAACTGAGCACCGGGGTGTTATTTGCTCTGATTGGCTGGCAATGGGGCCTGTCAGTTGAGACATTGGTGTACTGCCTTCTCTCCTTGGCCCTGGTGATTTCCATAGGCACAGATTTGTCCCATCAGGAGATTCCCGATCAGGTCAGCCTTGGGGCCGCAGCTGTCTTGGGCCTTATTGCCCTGGTCACCTTCAATTGGGGCAGCTTGCTGGGTGGCGCCATCCTTTTTTCCCTACTATTGCTCATTGCTGTTGCCAGCCGCGGCGGCATGGGGGGCGGGGATATCAAGCTTGGCCTAGCAATTGGCTTGGCATTGGGATGGCGGTTGGCTCTGGTGGCAGCGGCTGCAGCCTTTTTTACCGGGGGCATTTTGGCTGTGGGCATGCTGCTACGGGGAAAAAAGGGCAAGGCCCTGCCCTTCGGCCCTTTCCTGGCCGCAGGGGCATGGATTGCCATGTTTTTAGGCGATAATTTGATTGCCTGCTATATCAATCTGTCCCTGCTCTTATGGGCCTGGTAGTCTTAATTTAACATAATAAATCATGTTCTTCTTGACAGGCCACGGTCTATAGTGAATAATGATATTGGATTAATTTTCCTAAATAAAAAACTGGGGGGGGGGAAGTAAATGTATCTCAAAAACCAACAGGGTTCCGTTCTTGTTTTGGTGCTTGTTATGATGCTTTCGCTGACTGTCCTGGGCACAGCTCTCTTGAGTTCCAGTATCATTGACAAAAAACAGGCTGTTCGCCAGGATAGAAACAACGAGGCGTTTTACTTTGCCCGCAGCGGGGCAGAGGCTGTTGCTCATTACCTGCAGCAAAACCCGGACAAAATTCAAGATATCCTCATTCAGGGCGAAGATGAAGTAAATATCGGCAATGGCAAATTCATCATCAGCGTTACAGAAGAGGATGGCAAAATTAAGGTAGAATCCAGAGGGCACTCTGGCGACTTTTCCGAAAAGGTGTCATTATCTCTGATTCCCGGCGCTTTCCCCGAATTAGATATGGCAGTGTTTTGTGAAGGCGCCATGTCAATGGGAACTCAGACAAGAATTTATGGGGATGTTGGCACCAATTCAGTGGCAAATAATTCCGTGACTTTAGGGACCCAGTCTAAAATCAACGGCGATGTCTATGTTGGCCCCGGCGGCGATCCTGATCAGGTAATTAAGACTGACGGCGGCTGGTTTGGGGGAGCGATTAACGGTAATAAAGGCAATTTGCCCGAGGAACGCCACTACCCCATGCCAGTATTTCCTGAGTTTCCCGACCTCCCCTATAAAGGTAGCCTTACCGCTAACAACAGGATGGGTACAACCACCATAAGTGAAAACGGCTATTATGACACAATCAACGTCCTCAATCAGTGCAGCTTGACATTCAATGTAGGCTCGGGCACTTTGCGAGTACGTGTCAAGGATTTTGTGGTTGGCAGTCAGGGCAGTGTCACAGTCAGAGGCAGCGGCAAGCTCATTCTGTATGTTGAAGATAACTTCGAAATGTGCTCCCAGACTTCGTTTAACTGGAATAGCGACCCCAATAAAGTAATGCTTTATTATAAAGGCGAGTTGCTGAAGTTTTCCGCTCAGAGCGATTTTTACGGTTGTATTTATGTGGAGCGGGCAAAGATTGACCTCTCCACCCAGGGAGATATTATTGGCAGCATTTTTTCCAGCGGAACGGAGGTTAAGCTGTCCACACAAAGTACTACTTATGTGCGCGCTATTTATGCTCCTAATGCCACAGTTACCCTGGCTACCCAAGGCGAAGTGCGGGGTCCCATTGTATGCAGAGAGTTTGCTATGGGCACCCAGGGCAGCGTGTATTTTAGAAAAGACGGTGAGGAAGTCTGGGATTGGAATGCAATTCCCGACATTGAGTTTGACAGTGGCGATGTGGGCTTTAAAATCGGTGACTGGACTAATTAAAGCCTTTAGGAGGGATGGAGCATGAGTTTCCTTAGGCGCAAGCAGGGGTTTTCCCTGGTTGAGGTTATGGCCGCAACCGCTATTCTGTTATTAGCTGTTTTGGCGATCAGCGGAATAATGATGTCAAGCTTACGGGCTACCAGCTCCGCAGGGGAAAAAAGCGTTGCCACCTATTCTCTCCAGGAAGAGATGGAAAAAGCAATCAGCGATCCGGATTATGAAGGACCTGAAGGAGTAACAATTACCAGGGAGCCAAATTATATTGTTGAGGTGTTTGGTGCATCAATAACCGGCACACTAATTACTATCGAACAGGAAGGTTCTAATGGCAAGGAGACTTATGTCACTTTCATTGCCGATGATGATTAAATTGAAAGCCGGGTGGTGATAATATTGTGGCGTGATAAACAGGGGTTTACGCTGATTGAGGTTTTAGCCACGGTTGCAATAGTTGGTTTATTGCTTTCCGCAATGTACTCCTTTGTCATCATGAGCAATAAAATGTACCGTTCCGGCTCGGATAAAAACGATTTGCATTACGATCTGCGCATTGCTTCAGAAAGGATTACCCGGGAAGTCCGCTTTGCCAAGAGTTTGGAGTTGTTGGACAGCTGGAACCCGGCGGATGCTGAACCCGGATACCGTTACATTTATTTTGATGAAGTGAATAATGTGGTCGTCTTTGTCAATGGAGAAGGCGAGCAGTTATTTTCCGGCAATTTCATCTCGGGCCTGGTCTTTAAGCTCGATGGCAATACGCTCAATTTTAAGCTGGAGGCCGCAAAAAGAACCTTTACTTATAAACTGGAATCCTCAGTACTGCTCTTAAATCTCAAGGAACAAGACCTTATCTCCCTGGATCATCCGGTAACCGCTGTGCGCTTTACAACACCCTAGAGAGTTTAGTTAATACTGTTTGTCGGCAAGGCGAGGGCTTGAGCCCTTTTTTTTGTTGCGTATGCTATAATCAAAAGCAGATTAAAGGTACAAGGCAAATATAAACTTTCGGCAAACGGGGTATTTGTGTGCAACGAAAAAGATGGATGGGATATTCTGCCCTTATCATGGTTACTCTTATCTGGGGAACTACCTTTTCGGTGACCAAATCTTCTCTAGACTCTGTTCCGCCCCTGTATTTCCTGGCCTGGCGGTTTTCTCTGGCAGCTCTGGGCCTGGTCTTCCTCAACTTGAGGCATATTCCTTCAATCACCAGGGATGAGCTAATCGGAGGGATAATCAGCGGCGCTTCAATGGCTATTGGCTACATTGCCCAGACAGTGGGAATGGTTTATTCCACTGCCGCCAAGGCCGGGTTCATCACCGGCCTGGCCGTGGTGCTGGTGCCCTTATTTGGCGCTGTCTTTTTCCGCAGGCGTCCCCATTTTGCAGTCTACATATTCGCCGCTGTGGCGGCTGTTGGGCTGGCTCTCCTCAGCCTGGATTTTTCTGCAGGTTTTTTTGTGTTTAACCAGGGAGATTTGTCTTTGTTTATCTGCGCTGTGGCCTTTGCAGTGAATATCTTGAATCTGGGGAAATACGCTCCCCGCTGTCGGGTGCTGATGCTGACCTTGGTCCAGGTGGCATTTACGGGAATTGCCTGTTGGGCCGCCTCATTGCTGTTAGAGGAGCCTGTCAGTCTCGCCGGGCCAGTGTGGGCAGGGCTTTTATACCTGGCCATTGTCGGCACTATTCTAACCACTGCCGGCCAGACCTGGGGCCAGCGCCTGGTCAGCCCCGAAAGGGCGGCTCTGGTTTTTACCCTGGAGCCGGTGTTTGCAGCTGTCTTTGCCTTTATTCTGCTGGGGGAAAAGCTGCCGCCGCTGGGCTTTGTGGGCAGTGGACTGATTATGGCGGGGATAATTGGCGCCGAATTGGTTACCCGCAGGGGTAAACAACCGGAAATAGAGTAATATATTATTGTAGGGGAGCCGTTCCGGCTCCCGGCCACGCAGATTCAGGGAGGGGAAACCCTCCCCTACAAGAAACGCAGGTTTTGGGAGGGGCGCCATGTAGGGGAGCCGTTTCGGCTCCCGGCCACCCAGATTCGGGGAGGGGAAACCCCTCCCCTACAGGGAACGAGGGTTTTGGGCGGGAAGACCCCGCAGGGCGGGGATATCTTGAGGGTGAGGTGGAATTATGAAAATAGCAGTCCTAATGGGCGGCCGCTCAGGAGAGCATCAGGTCTCTTTGCGCTCTGCCCGGTATATTATGGATTCCCTGGTTGAGGCCGGCCATACTGTCTTGCCCATTGGCATCACCAATGATGGGCAATGGCTGCAGCATCCTGACATTCATGCAATGCTCTCTGAGGGCAGGGACCTGAGTCAAGCCAGCAATGTTTTTCTGGACCTTAGTTTTCAGGGCCAGGGCTTGATGTGCAACGGCCAGCCCCTGGACATTGACATTGTCTTTCCGGTTCTCCACGGTCCTTTTGGTGAGGATGGCACCATCCAGGGGGCCCTAGAACTTGCGGGCATCCCCTATGTAGGTTCGGGCATACTGGGTTCCGCCTTGGCCATGGATAAGGCCCAGATGAAGGCAGCCTTTCGCAACTTCAATTTGCCTATGGGGAGTTATATCTCTTTTTACCAGTGGGAGTGGCAGGAGGGCCGGCGGGAGCTTGTCCGGAGAATAGAGGAACGCCTGGGGTGGCCTGTCTTTGTCAAACCGGCCAATCTTGGTTCCAGTGTAGGCATTAGCAAGGCCGCCCGGGAGCAGGAATTAATCGAGGCCGTGGAAGAGGCCCTGCGCTATGATTATAAAATTGTGGTGGAAGCGGAGATCCGCGGCCGGGAAGTAGAGGTCAGTGTCCTGGGCAACGAAAACCCCAGGGCTTCGCTGCCGGGAGAAATCATTCCTGTCAACGAGTTCTACGATTATAAGGCCAAGTATATTGACCAGCGCTCCCGCCTGGTGATTCCCGCAGAGCTGGGTGACGCTGTCATTGCCCGAGCCCGGGAGCTGGCGGTGGCGGCCTTTAAGGCTGTAGATGCTGTGGGCCTGGCCCGGGTGGATATGTTTGTCGCTGCCGGAGGCGAAGTCATTATAAATGAAATTAACACCATGCCCGGCTTTACCGCCATCAGCATGTATCCCAAGCTGTGGGAGCAGAGCGGTATCAGCGGTCCCGACCTGGTCAACACTCTGGTCAACTTAGGCATGGCCTGGCATAACCGGCGCCTTCAGCTGCAGCACAAGTATGAGGAGAACAGCTGATGGCCCGTATACTCTTAATCCGCCATGGGGAGACCATCTGGAACAGGGAGCGGCGTTTTCAGGGGGTCATGGACATTCCCTTAAGCGAAAAAGGAAGGGCTGAAGCCCGTCAGCTCGCCGCCTTTCTGGGGGACAAGCACTTGGACGGGATTTATTCCAGCCATTTGAGCCGGGCCCTAGACACCGCCAGGGCTGTGGCTTCTTGCCATGATTTAGAGGTGCAGGTGGTGGTGGAGTTAAGTGAGATAAATGTAGGTGAATGGGCCGGCCTGGGCTGGGATGAAATCTGGGAAAAATGGCCGGAGCTGGGGCGGCAGTGGCATGCCTGCCCCCCGGAAGCCCCTGCTCCTCCGGGAGGAGAATACTACCCGGATTTCCAGAAGCGTTGTATGGAGGCGCTGGATAAGATTGCAGCAGCCCATGCGGATACGGACCAAGTGGCGGTAGTCAGTCACGGGGGCGTAATCCGGGCGGTGATGAACAAATTGCTGGGTTTATCCTGGAAGACCAGGGGCAAGTTCTTCGTCCGCAACTGCAGCATTACGCCCATGCGTTGGCAGCCAGGGGGACTGGTTGCAGTAGAAGGTTTTAATGATGTTTGTCATATGAATATAGAGTGACGAGGTGAGGAAATGTTTGCACAGTTGAGCATTGAAGAATTTGTGCAGCGGCTTTCTGACGGCAATCCCACTCCCGGCGGTGGCAGCGCTGCCGCCCTGGCCGGCGCCATGGGTTCTGCCCTGGTTGCTATGTTCTGCAACCTGACTGCCGGCAGGAAGAAATATGCTGCCGTCAAAGAAGAGATGAAAACTGTGGCAGCCTTTGCCCTGGAGCTGAAGGGGCAGCTTCTTCAGTTAGTGGATAGGGACAGCGCCGCGTATGAAGGAATAGTGGCAGCCAACCGCCTGCCCCGGGAAACTGAGGCCGAAAAGGCCAGGCGCCAGGAGGCAATTGATGCCGCTACCCTGGAGGCCACCCGCACCCCCCTGGAGACGGCGGCAGTCTGTGTCAGCCTGCTGGAGCGGATCCCGCCTCTGGCCGCCAAAGGCAATCCCAACGCCATCAGCGATTTAAAGGTGGGGACAGAGCTGCTGTTTACTGCCTTTACCGGCGCACGGGCGAATGTGGATATTAATTTGCCCTGGCTGGCGGAGCCCGCCGCCTCTCCCATTAAGGCCGAGCTGGCGGAACTTGTCCGGCGGGCAGAAATGTCTGTCAGGAGCGGGCGAGAAGAAATCTCCCGGCAACAGGCATAAAAATATCCCCTGTCACATAGTTGTTGGCAGGGGGTGTTTTTGTGGTTACCGTAGAAGTCAAGAAAGAGCTGGTTGCCAAGATCAGGCTGGCGGAAGTGGATATTGAGGCGAGGGTTGTCATAACACCCCAGGGCGAGGTGGAAATCGGCTTCATGCCTTGGTCCCAGTGGCGGATGAGCGGGGATTCCTTTGACCAGCTTGTGGAAGACTATAACCTGTTAAAGTCCCAGATTAAACTTTGTGTAGAAAATCTCAAGAAGGAGCAATTAAAGGCGATATAGTTGCCAATTTTACCTGCTTCTACCGAACTATATGTTATATATATCACTTTGGTAACATTTGCAGGACTTTGCCGGGGGAAGGTCGAACTATACTCGCCGGAACAGAATAGGTGGATGATGCACAATGGGAGAGTCCCCCAGGGGCGCCGAAGAAGAAAGCAGCAGTGTGCCGACTGCCAGCGAAACTTTCAGGCAAAAAGACTGTTGTGCTGACACAACTCTGGAGAGCGTGTATACGCACCAAAGGGGATAATATCTCTCAGGTACCAGGACAGAGAAGGGCAAAATGCTTTTTCTGTTCTTTTTTGTATACACTATCAATGGAGGTGAAAAAATGGAAAACTTGCTAAAGACACCGCTGTACCAGGAACATGTGGCGGCTGGGGGCAAAATCGTGGATTTTGGCGGCTGGGCCCTGCCGGTGCAGTATTCCGGCATTCTGGATGAAGTGGAGGCGGTGCGCAAACGGGCCGGACTCTTTGATGTCTCCCATATGGGGGAGATTGCTGTTGAGGGTCCCCAGGCCCTTGCCTGGCTGGATGGGATCGTTACCAACGATGTCAGCAAAATGACCGACAACCAGGTAATCTACACTTTTATGTGTTATCCACATGGGGGAGTGGTTGATGACCTCTTAATATACCGCTATGGCCCCGAAAAATTCCTGCTGGTGGTCAATGCAGCCAACACCAACAAAGACTGGGAATGGCTGGTCAGTCACCAAGTCCCGGGGGCAGTGCTGAACAATCTCTCTGCCGGCACTGCCCAGTTAGCGATTCAGGGCCCCCTGGCTGAGAAAATACTGCAGCAGCTTACGGATTTCAGGCTGGAGGAAATAGGCTTTTTCCGCTTTGCCGATCCCGTGGCAATCGTCGGCATCCCTGCCCTTGTTTCCCGCACCGGCTATACCGGCGAAGACGGCTTTGAAATCTATTGCCAGCCAGGGAATGTTGTCAAGCTGTGGCAAGAGATAATGGCAGCCGGCAAAGACCAGGGGTTAATTCCCTGCGGACTGGGTTCCAGGGATACCCTTAGATTTGAAGCGCATTTGCCCCTTTACGGCCATGAGATTTCCCAGGAAATCACGCCCCTGGAAGCCAGATTGGGATTCTTTGTCAAGCTGAAAAAACAGGCGGACTTCATCGGCAAGACTGCATTAGCGGCCCTGAAGGAAAAGGGCCTGCCCCGCCAGCTGGTGGGACTGACCATGGTGGATAAGGGCATCCCCCGGGCGGAATATCCTGTTTTTAATGCCCAGGGAGAAGAAGTAGGGTTTGTGACCACCGGTTCCTTCTCGCCTACAGTTAATGCCAATATTGCTAATGCCCTGGTGGCCAGGGATTATCTCCAGGAGGGCACGGCTCTCTGGGTTGGCGTGCGCAAGCGCCGCCTGGAGGCCAGGGTGACTAAATTACCATTTTATCAAAGGGAGGCAAAATAAATGAAAATTCCTCAGGATCTAAAGTACACCCGGGATCACGAATGGGTTAAAATTGAAGGCAACTTAGTCAAGGTAGGCATCACAGATTTTGCTCAGCATGAGTTAGGGGATATTGTCTTTGTTGAGCTGCCGGAACTGGAAGAAGAATTTTCCGAAGGGGACGCCTTTGCCGTTCTGGAGTCAGTCAAGGCCGCTGCCGATGTCTATGCGCCTTTGGCCGGAGTGGTTGTGGAAATCAATGAAGAGCTGGAAGATGACCCGTCATTGGTTAATTCCGATCCCTATGGCAACGGCTGGCTGGCAGTATTTGAACTGGCTGAAGACGAGGAAATCTCCGGCCTGATGGATGCCGCCGAATACCAGCAGTTTGCTGCTGAAGAGGAGTAATTTCATGAATAACCAGTACCTGCCTAATACCCCGGAACAACGCAGGCAGATGCTGGAGGCGATTGGGGCCGAAACTGTGGAGGAGCTTTTCCGCTACATACCCGAAAAGCTTCACCTCAATCGGCCCCTTAACCTCCCTCATCCCCTGGCTGAGGCCAGCCTTGTGGCCCATATGGAAGAGCTTGCGGGCAAAAACAACGTGGGAGCCGTCAATTTTCTCGGGGGCGGCATCTACGACCATTTTTCGCCCATTGCCATCGACCATGTGCTCACCCGTTCCGAGTTCTATACCGCTTATACCCCTTACCAGCCTGAAGTCAGCCAGGGCACGCTGCAGGCTATTTTTGAGTATCAGTCGATGATCTGCCAGCTGACCGGCGCCGATGCCGCCAATGCCTCACTCTACGATGGGGCGACGGCTGTAGCTGAGGCGGCCATTTTGGCCATAAACGCCACCAGAAACAGAAAACTGCTGGTGGCGGGGAGCATGCATCCTTGGTACCGCAGAGTCTTGGCTACTTATATGGAGAATTTAGATGTCGAGATAGTGGAAGTTCCATGTGTGGGGGGAAGACTGGATATAGAGGCCATTAAATTTCTGCTGGGCAAAGATGTGGCGGCCCTCATGGTCCAGTCCCCTAACTTCTTTGGCATCATTGAAGATTTGCCCGCCCTGGGCAAGCTAATGGCCCCGGAAAAGGGGCTGTTTGTGGTCAGCGCCGATCCCATCTCCTTAGGTCTCTTGGAGGCTCCGGCTCATATGGGCGCCGATGTTATCATTGGCGAAGGCCAGGGCCTGGGTCTCAGCCAAAGCTTCGGCGGCCCCCTCCTGGGCTTCATGGGGGTCACCGAGAAACTGACCCGGAAAATGCCGGGCAGGGTTGTGGGCCAAACCACAGATACCAATGGACGCCGTGGCTATGTCCTTACCCTTCAGACCCGGGAACAGCATATCCGTCGGGAAAAGGCCACCTCCAATATTTGCTCCAACCAGGCCCTGTGCGCCTTGGCGGCTTCTGTATACATGAGCCTGATGGGGCCTGAGGGCTTGAGGGAAGTGGCGCGTCAGTCTCTCTTAAAAGCCGCTTTTGCCAGAGAACAACTGGCGGCGATTCCAGGGGTGGGGCTGCCTTTTGCCGGGCCTTTTTTCAAGGAGTTTGTTGTTACCCTCCCCAAGCCGGCCAACGTGGTCATTGAGGCCATGTTGGGCAAGGGTTATCATGCCGGCATAGATCTCGGCCGCTTTTTCCCTGAGCTTAGGGATCATTTGCTGGTGGCCGTAACGGAAAAGCGCAGCAAAGATGAAATCCTGGGCTGCTCTGCCGCCCTCCGGGAGGTGTTAGCCAAGTGAAACCCCTGGTTCCCCTGATTTTTGAAAGAAGCGTTCCCGGCCGGGTGGGTTATTCACTGCCTGACTGTGATGTGCCCGAACAGGACATTAGCCAGCTGCTGCCAGTTGACCAGATTCGGCAAACGGCGCCGGCTCTGCCTGAGGTAAGCGAAGGCGATGTCATCCGCCATTACCTTAACTTGTCTTTGCTCAACCACAGCGTCGACAACGGCTTCTATCCTCTGGGATCCTGCACCATGAAGTACAATCCCAAAATCAATGAAAATGTGAGCAGGCTGCCCGGCTTTGCCAGGCTCCATCCCCTGGCCCCGGAAAAATGCGCTCAGGGCGCCCTGCAGCTGGTCTATGAACTGGAGCAGTACCTGGCGGAAATAACCGGCATGGATGCCGTAACTCTGCAGCCGGTGGCGGGAGCCCATGGCGAATATACCGGCCTTAAACTGATCGTCGCCTATCACAAGGCCAGGGGCGATTTTAAGCGCAAGACCATTCTCGTCCCTGATTCGGCCCACGGCACCAACCCGGCCAGCGCAGCCATGGCGGGCATGAATATCGTCCAGGTCAAATCTGATGCTAAGGGCTGCGTTTCCCTGGAAGACCTGAGGGCCAAGGCCGATGATACAGTGGCGGCCCTGATGCTGACCAATCCGAATACTTTGGGGCTCTTTGATGTAAATATCGCCGAAATCGCCGAGATCGTCCACCAGGCCGGCGGCCTGCTCTACTATGACGGCGCCAATGCCAATGCCATTCTAGGCAAGGTGCGCCCGGGAGATACCGGCTTTGATGTGGTCCATCTAAACTTGCACAAGACCTTTTCCACACCTCACGGCGGCGGCGGACCCGGCTCCGGGCCCGTTGGGGTCAAGGCCAAGCTCATTCCCTGCCTGCCTGTGCCTCGGGTGGTGAAAAAGGAGAATGAGTTCAGCCTGGACTATGATTGTCCCGAATCCATCGGCAAGGTCCACAGTTTCTATGGCAACTTTGCCGTCAATGTCCGGGCCTACGCTTATATCCGCATGTTGGGCGGCCAGGGCCTGAAATTGGCCAGTGAGGATGCTGTCCTCAATGCCAACTACCTCCAGGCCCGGCTAAAAGGCGCCTATCATCTGGAATATGACCGCTTGTGCATGCACGAATTTGTCATCTCCGCTAAGCACCAGAAGGTCAAGGGCGTGCATACCTTGGACATCGCTAAAAGGCTGCTGGACTTTGGCGTCCATCCGCCAACAATCTACTTCCCCTTGATTGTCGACGAGGCTATGATGATTGAGCCTACCGAGACCGAGGGCAAGGAGACCCTGGATTATTTTATCGATGCCATGCTCCAGATCGCCAAAGAGGCAGAGGAGACTCCGGAAAAGGTCACCAATGCCCCTCATACCACTCCCATTTCCCGCTTGGACGAAGTCGCAGCCGCCCGCAACCCTATCCTCCGCTGGTTGTAGGCGCCCTCTTGCGATATTGGGGGAATGAGCCTGGTTGTCGCATTTTTTCCCTTGAAATATCTACACTAAAAATGACCGGGGCCGGGCGCAACGAAAAGTCCCGTCCCCGGTGTGGCGAGGTGATACAGTGTATGACATTGTGATAATTGGCGGCGGCCCGGGGGGGTACGTAGCCGCTATTCGGGCTTCCCAGCTGGGGGGCAAGGTTTTGCTGGCTGAGGAAAGGGAATTGGGTGGCACCTGCCTTAACCGGGGCTGCATTCCCACCAAAGCCATGGTTCATTGTGCCTCAGTTTATTCTGCGGCCCTGCATGGGGATGCTATCGGTCTGAACTTTACCGGCCTCAGCCTGGATTATTCCGGGGTGGCCCGACATCGGGACCAGGTTGTCAGCGCTTTGGTCCAGGGCATCGGCGGCCTGATGCATGCTAACGGCATCGAGTTGGCCCAGTGCCGGGCGCAAATTGTCGCTCCGGGCAAGGTGCGCCTGGGGGACAGAGAAGTGGAGACAAAACATATCATCATCGCCACTGGTTCTAGCCAGGGCAGGCCTCCCATCCCTGGCATCGACAGCCCCGGCGTCATTGATACCGATGGTATCCTTTCTTCCGAGACCCGGCCTCAGTCTCTGCTGGTGGTGGGCGGGGGCGTTGTCGGGGCAGAGTTTGCCAGCATTTTTGCCTCCTTTGGCGTCAAGGTAACCCTGGTGGAAATGCTGCCGGGACTGCTTTCCACGTTGGACGGGGAATTGGGCAAGCGCTTAGGGGTTTGCCTGCGCAAAGCTGGCGTGACAATTCACACCGGCGCCAAGGTCAGCGCTATAACCCCATGTCCCGACGGCCTCAACGTGGAGATAGAGGGCAATAAGGGCAAGCAGCAGGTTATAGTGGAACAAGTTCTGCTGGCAGCCGGGCGGATGCCTAACTTTGGCGGCCTGGACCTGGAGGGTTTGGGCATTGACCATGACCGCAGGGGCGGCATCAAAGTTGACCAGACCATGGCCACCAATGTCCCCGGCATCTGGGCCATCGGCGACTGCGTGGGCAATTTGATGCTGGCCCATGTGGCCTCCCATGAGGGGATTGTGGCGGCAGAGAATATTATGGGTCGCAAGGCGGAGATGGATTACCGGGTGGTTCCCGCCTGCGTCTTTACCCTGCCTGAAGTGGCCAGCGTCGGCATCAGCGAGGATGAGGCCAAAGCCCGGAAGCTGGAGTATAAGGTGGCCAAGTTCCCCTTCATGGCCAATGGCAAGGCTCTGGCCCAGAGGGATCTGGATGGCGTCGTCAAAATCGTGGCGGCAGCCAACGGGGAAATCCTCGGTGTCCACATCATCGGGCCCCATGCCTCCGATTTGATTGCCGAAGGAGCTGTGGCAGTGCATCAGCGCCTGACTGCTCAAGAGCTGGCGGGAATAATCCATGCCCATCCCACCCTGGCTGAGGCAGTAGCAGAGGCTGCTCATGGCCTGGCCGGCGGCTATTTACATTACAAGGGTAGATAAAGAAAAGGCTCAACTGACTTAAGATGCCAGTTGAGCCTTTTTTGGGACCGTCTTATTTTAATCTGTAGGTGGTGTAGCCTTTATACTTTATTGCTGTCACAGCGTCATCCTGCTGCAGATTTTCCATGACTTCTTTGATGTTCTTACAGCCCCGGGTTTTTAAGAAACTTTCAATTTCAAACTGGTTCATGGGGTGCCGCTTGATGATGCTAAAAATCGCGGCATTGTGGTCAGCTATTTCACTGTGAAAGCCCTGGGAATGGAGCAAGTCAATGGAAATCCCCCCCAGAATTGAAACAGCCTTTTGCATTCTATCTGGGTCCAGGGCATAGACATCAGGTTCTGCAGGCGGCCTTACGGGGGTATTCAGGTACAGCCGCTGATATTTCAGCTCCTTGAGCAATTGGGCGTAATTCTCGAGAGCTTCATCATCAGCATTATCTGCCATCAGCATGATCTCCAGCCACAGCTGCCCTTGGTACTGCTGAGAAAAAATCTGCAGTCCCTTATAGACCTCGGCGAATTTTATTTTTCCATGGGGCCGGTTGATCTTTTGAAAAGAAGTTTGGTCATAAGCATCCATGGACAACAAGACAATATCTGCCTTGCTTAATTCTGCCCGTATTTCGGGATCATCCATTAGGGCGCCGTTGGTAATAACAGCAACGGGTTTATCCACCCGTGCTTTAACCTGGTCAATGAGAGCGCCTAAGCCTAAATACAGAGTTGGCTCCCCTTCGCCTACGATTGTTGCAACATCAAAAGCGGGCTGGCCCTGCAGGGTCTCTTCCAGCTCGGAAATGATTGCTTCAACAGGGAAAAATAGTTTTCTTGTATTCGTCAGGCGGTCAGTCCTGCCCAGCTGACAATATATGCAGGAATAGTTGCAAGTCTTTCTGGGGATCGGACTGATGCCCAAAGATAATCCCAGGCGCCTGGAGGGTACGGGACCAAAGATGTATTGCATTTGCATTAGCTCCTTTAAATTTCCTTTAAAAAGCTTCGGAAGTGCTGATGAGCACCGGCAGGTTTAGATTGCCAAGGACTCTTTCCAGCAATACACCTTCCCGGTGGGGATACTGATAGCCGTAACTGGCTCTTATGGCTGAAAGAATAAACTGCACTGCCCGGTCCAGGGCGATGGGCAGACTGTCTCCTCGAAGGAGACTGCCTACCACCACGCTGGTGAATCCGTCTCCGGTTCCAGGAAAATGAGCGGGGATATAGCTGCAATTTACCTTCCAGAAGCGCCCGTCTTCACTATTATAAGCCATGACGCATGTCATATCAGAGGTGAGGCCGGGCACTCCTGTGATGACTACAGTTTTGGGCCCCATAGCCGCCAGTCCCAATAGCCATTCTTTGATCCGGGTATCGTCGATTTCTTGCTGGTAGGGTTTATTCAAGAGGAAGGCGGCTTCTGTCAAATTAGGGGTAATGATGTCGGCCAAATGGATAAATTTCTTCATTTCTGTAACCATACCCATGTCAAAGGAGCTGTATAATGCGCCATTGTCTCCCAGGACGGGATCAATGACTATCAGCTGTTCTTCCTTGCGAAAATCATTGATAAACCGGGAGATAATATCAATTTGTTGAGGGGAACCCAAGTAGCCGGAATAAATACAATCAAACTCCACACCGATTGAGGCCCAATGGGCAATGTATGCTTCCAGATGCTCAGTAAGGTCAATAAACTTATAGTTTTCAAAGCCTCCTGTATGTGTCGACAGGACGGCAGTAGGCAGAGGGCAAACCTGGACTCCCATGGTGGTGAGAATGGGGATGACCATTGAAAGCGATACCCTTCCGAATCCTGATAAATCATGAACTGCAGCTACTCTTGGCGAAATCCTTTTCACCATACTCTTTCCTCCCCGCTTAACATGTGCTGCCCATATTTTAGCACAAGTAACGGCGGCATAAACATTAAAGAGGAGATTCCTTTAAGCAGTTGACTTTTGGCTGTCGGTGAGTGCTGGCGCTGATAGAGAAAACGCAGGCTCAACCGGCGGCTGAATGCTGCTGGTTGAGCCTTGAAAGGGAACCGCTAATTTATGATGAAGATTGCGACAGTTAGGCTCCGTCCCCGCTGTCGCGTGTCACTGCTGTCGAGCGAGAGGCGATGTCCTGCTGCCAGTCTTTTTTGCTTAAGGGCTTGTCAAAGCTGCGCAGGTCGGCAAGGCGAAAGCCATGTTTTTCCGCTAGATTCTGGAGCAAGTCCAGGGTTTTCAGGTCGATGCTGCTGCCAATGCTGGTATGTTCCAGATGCCCGTCCAGAGCCAGGAGCATGGTTTCGGCCATGCAGGCATAGCAGAGGCCCTGGTCAAAGCCAAAGTTCCAGCCCAGATCCGGCCGCTTCCACACTTCCACTACGCCGCCGTCGATGACCAGCACGTCGGGCCGGCGGCTTTTGATTTCCCGGCTGACATTGGCCGGGCGGGAGAGATCGCAGATGAGGGCGCCGAATTTTACATTATCCGGCTTAACCAAGTTGCTTACACTGCTGGTGGCGGTTACCACCACATCTGCCTTGGGGAGCTCGGTATCTGCATCAACGGAAACTGTGATTGGAAGCAGGGGGGCATTGTCGGTAAAAAAGCGGAGAAAAGCAACTTCATCCTGAGCGCTATCGGGGCAGCCGGGAATGCGGGCAATTTCCTTTCCCAGAGGAGAGTCGGGGGCAGAAGCTAACAGATGCCGACAGATTTCCGCTCCAACCTGGCTGAGCTTGGCCTGGCTTCGCCTGGGATTGGCGGGATTGCCCAGGAGGATGATCTTCTCCACCGACTGGGCCAGAAGCAGGGCAAGACAGCGGCCAATGGAGCCTGCCGCCCCTACTACTGCGGCAGTGGTATGGCCTGGGTCCACATGCAGGCGTTTTAAGGCGGCGATGGTGGCCTGGCAGGCGGTAATCACTGTGTAGCTGTTGCCGGTGGTCAGTGGCACCCCCGCCTCCCGCAGGCCCATGCCGCCCCAGCTGACTACGGAAGTATATGCCCCCAGTCCCACTAGCTGGGCCCCTCGTTCTTTGGCCAGTTCAATTCCTTGACGGACAAGGCTGAGGCTTTCTTTGGGGTCCATGGCCAGCAGCTGGCTGGCGGTGCGGGGAATGTTGATAAATTCACAGAATGCCGAGCACCCGGTCTTTGAGGGGATAACCGCTTCGCCGATGACAAAGGGATCCATTTCCGGCAGCCACCTGTTGACTATTGTCGAAAGATTATCCGGGCTCAGTTTGGCCAGGTATTCGTCAAAATCCATGACGCTGTGGTCGTCCAGAGGGTGCACAAGAAAGGCAAACCTGGTCTGGTCGGCTCCGGGTTTCAGCTGTCTCCCGGGCTTGCGGGGGGCCAGCTTTTGGGGGGACGGCTTTATATTCAGCAGGTGGGAAAAAATTTCCGTTGTATCGCCGGCATCCAGCACCGGCAGAGTTTGTTCTATTGCCTTGATAAGGAAGTCTGCTTCCCTTTGGCTGATGATCAGGGGAGCCTGGACCCGGATGACGCTGGCCCCGTTGAGGGTGGGAGCTACCCTGAGCTGATGCTTGTGGAGCAGGTAGCTGGCGATGAGGGGGGTAAGCAGCTTTTGCTCTGCCAGCAGGCCCAGGAGGTTGCCGGGATGGGTGCGGCGGGTAATCTGAAAGTCCAGGCCCAGCATGAGGCCCCGGCCTCGGAGGCTGACAAAATCATATTGGGCGCAGATCTTTTCCAGTCTTCCCTGGATATAACTGCCGAGGCTGTTAACATGCTTGAGGATTTCGCCGTCATTGGCAGTAAGCTTTTCCAGGGCTGCCAGGCCTGCATAACAGGCCAGGGCACCGCCGGCAAAGGTTGAGGAGTGCTTGAGTCCAAATTCTTTGGTGTACATCTTGGAACTGTGCAAGACTGCGCCGATTGGAACCAAACCTCCCCCCAGAGCCTTGGCCAACAGCAGGAGATCTGGCTTAACGCCCTCTTCCATGCAGGCAAAGAGTCGGCCTGTGCGGCCCAGGCCCGTCTGGATTTCATCGATGACAAGGGGCACATTATACTTAGTGCAGATTGCCTGAACAGCGGTTAAGTAACCTCGGGGGGGGATAATGACTCCCCCTTCCCCCTGAATGGGTTCGATGATAAAGGCGGCGGTTTCCGCGGCATGTTCTTGAAGGCACCTATTGAGAGCGGCGCTGTCCCCATAGGGAATATGTATAAAGCCGGGGGCGGGGGCGCCAAATCCCCTTTGGTAGGCGGGGTTGCCGGTGGCCGAAAGAGCCCCCAGGGTCTTGCCGTGGAAACTCTGAGTGGCGGAGATAATCGTCATGCGCCCGGTGGCGGCGCGGCAGGCCTTGATGGCGGCTTCCACTGTTTCGGCGCCGCTATTTGTAAAGGTCACATGCTGAAGATTGTCCGGGGCCAGTTCCAGCAGGCGCCGGGCCAGGGCAGCTGCAGGCGCCATCGCAGAGGGCTGGGCGAATCCGGGGACGGACCTGTTCATGACCTGTTGGAGAGCTGACCAAATCTCCGGAGGGTTGTGGCCAAAGGGCAGCGCACCATAGGCGGAAACACAGTCCAGGTAAGCGGTGCTGCCGCTGTAAAGCCAGCAGCCTTCACCCCTCTGAAAATCGATGTCCAAACGCAATTTGGCTAGCAATTCTCCTAACCATGGGTTTATGTAGCTGGAAAAATCCTGCATAATTTGTCCTCCTAACCAGCAGATTCATGTGCACAAAAATGTGCTCACGGCATAGTATACGTCAATTGCTTATTAATAACAATAAAAAGGAGCCAAACTGCGTAATAAAAAAGATCAATGCCCAATATTGCACAGGGGGGACTTCCCAAGGCGGGGCATTATAGCGTATACTTAGAATAGAAAATTATCCCTGAGACCGAACTCAGGGAGGGGAAAGCTTATAATCTAAAGAGCCAATATTCTAGCAGGAAGGTGATTAGTTGTTAGCGCGTGTTAAGAGAGTCATCGAGGCAATGCCCCAAGAAGTTGACGGTTTGATTGTGCTGCAGCCGGAAAACCGGCGCTGGGTCAGCGGTTTCACCGGCAGCAGCGGAGTCGTGGTGGTGGGGCGCCAGGGACAGCCAGTATTCCTTACGGATTTCCGTTACACTCAGCAGGCCGGCAAGCAGTGCCAGGGCTATGAAATCGTCCGCCATGGCCAGCAACTGACGGTAGATATCAAGGCCGTGCTGGAGCGCCTGGCGATTAAAAAACTAGGTTTTGAAAAAGACTATATCACTGTGGGCCAGCATACCAAGTGGACCTCTGAAATGGAAGGAATTGAGCTTATTCCTCTTGAAGACATTTTGCTGGACTTGCGGGCGGTCAAAGACCCAGAAGAGCTGGAGCTGTTGGCTCAGGCTGCTGCCATTGCCGATAAGGCCTTTACCCATATCCTGGGCTTTCTCCGGCCGGGCTTAAGCGAACGCCGGGTTGCCCTGGAACTGGAAAGGCATATGCAGGATTTAGGCGCTTCCGGTCCTTCTTTCGATACCATTGTGGCTTCAGGGGTTCGCTCCTCCATGCCTCATGGTGTTGCCAGCGATAAACTGTTGGAGGAAAATGATTTTATCACCATGGACTATGGTTGTGTCTATAAGGGCTATTGTTCCGATATGACCCGGACTGTCGTGCTGGGCAAGGCCAGCCCCCGGCAAAGAGAAATCTATGGAATTGTTTTGGAAGCTCAATTGGCCGGTGTTGAGGGAATTCGGGCCGGCATCACCGGCAAGGAAGCAGACAGCGTGGCCAGGGACATCATCGCCGCCAAAGGTTATGGCGAACAATTTGGCCACGGACTGGGCCATGGGGTCGGCCTGGCCATCCATGAAAGTCCCCGGGCAGGGGCTACCAGTGAGGACATCCTGGCAGTTAATAACCTGGTCACTGTCGAGCCGGGAATCTATCTTCCCGATTGGGGAGGCGTGCGCATCGAGGACACAGTAGTTGTCCAGGAGGGCGGCTGCCGCAACCTGATGGCTTCAGCGAAGGAATTGATAGAAATCAAATAAGAAGGAGGGGTTTGAGCAATGATCTCCCCTAGTGAATTTCGCACAGGTTTAACCATTGAATTTGAGGACAGCATCTATACAATTGTCGATTTTCAGCATGTCAAGCCCGGCAAGGGCGCGGCTTTTGTCCGCACCAAGCTGAAGAATATCGAAACCGGCGCCGTAACTGAGCGCACCTTCAATCCTAAGGACAAATTTGAACAGGCCCATATTGAGCGCCGCCTGACCCAGTATCTCTATGCCGGCGATGACGTGTGGAATTTTATGGATACCGAAGACTACAATCAATTTGCTCTTGGGTCCGAGGAGCTGGGAGATGCAGTCAAATACCTAAAGGAAAATATGGAACTGTATTTGCAGTTTTATAAGGATAGAATTATTGGCGTTGATTTGCCGGTAGTGGTTGAGCTGGAGGTAGTGGAAACTGAACCGGGCATCAAGGGGGATACTGCCTCCGGCGGCTCCAAGACTGCCGTTATGGACACCGGCTTGGTTGTGCAGGTGCCATTGTTTATCAATGTGGGAGACAAGCTGCGCATTGATACCCGCACCGGCGAATATTCCGAACGGGTCTAGGAATAAACCAGGTTTTCACGGTCATTATATTGTAGTGACCGAATTGATAAAAGGGAGGTACTATTGATGAAGACGCTGCAAGAAAGGGTTGCCTACATACACGGATTGGCTGAGGGAATGGACCTGGATCAAAAGGATTCCATTACCAAGTTGTTGTTGCAGATTTTGGACCTGGCTGACGAGATGGTTGAGGAGATTGAGGATCTTCACGACAGGACTGAAGAAAACGAAGACTTTTTGGAGGCTCTGGATGCAGATTTAGCAGACGTTGAGGATGCAGTTTTTGAAGACGACGATGAATGCAGCTGCCACTGTGATGACCCGGAAGAATTTGAAATCCAATGCCCTCATTGTGATGCGATTGTAACAGTCAATGAAGATGAGCTGGCTGAAGCGGCAGATGATGGGCTGGCTATCCGCTGTCCTGACTGCGGCGAGATTATATTCTCTGACGAAGATGATGCTAGCGAAGCCGAGGAAGAAGACGGGGACGAAGACGAAGACTAATCTGGAAATTTCTTCAAACCAAATAGCATAAATACACCTTCCCTTCAATATCTATTATTGCAAGGGAGGGTGTATTTTTTGATGCTCCGCCAAGATAGTCTGATTAAGGGGCAAGTGTTGCCAATGCTGGGGGCCAGGCCTCGCAAGGCCCTGGAATCTATGGAGCAGGAAGGGTTGCTGCTGGCGGAAGAAATTCGCCTGCGCCCCGGCCATTCTCTCCTGGTTCAGGGCGGGGGCAGGGAAGTTTGGCTGCCACTTACCGTAAATGTTGAGGATTTGCTGGAAACCATGAATATTCTCAGCCAGTATTCCTACTACGCTTTTGCCGAACAGTTGGCTCGGGGCTACATTACTGTCGCCGGCGGGCACCGGATAGGGGTTGCCGGCAGGGTGACTGTTCAGAAGGGGAGGGTAGCGGCCCTGGCTGAGACGGGCTCGATCAATATCCGCATCGCCCGCCAGGTGAAGGGAGCAGGCAAGACAGCGCTGCCCTGGCTCTTTTCCCGGGGACAGCTGCTGAACACCCTGATTCTGGCAGCGCCGGGCTGCGGCAAGACTACCCTCCTCCGGGATCTGATCCGGCTCATTAGCGACGAGGCCGGGCTGACGGTAGGGGTGGCGGATGAACGTTCGGAGCTGGCAGGGTGTTACCGGGGAATCCCTCAGCTGGATGTGGGCCGGCGCACCGATGTCCTAGACGGGTGCCCCCGGGACCAGGGACTGGAAATGCTGGTGCGCTCAATGGGGCCCCAGGTTGTGGCTGCAGATGAGATTGGCCGCAGGGCTGATGCCCGGGCCTTGGAAAATGTCTTGGCTGCGGGGGTGGCAGTGCTGACTACCGCCCATGCCAGGGATCTGGCAGAGGCCAGGCAGCGTCCGGTGCTGCGGGGTCTGCTGGCAGAAGGATATTTTCAGCGGGCGGTAATTCTCGGCCGCCGGGAGGGCAGGCCAGAAATAGCGGGGGTGGCGGAATTGCCCGGTGGGAAATTGATATACAGAGGGGAAATGTGATGCTGCGCATGCTGGCTGCGGTCTTGATTGTATTTTCCGGCGCCGGCTTAGGTTTTGCCGTGGCCGAAGGGTTTCGGCACAGGCCTCGGCAGCTGCGGCAACTGCAGTTTGCCCTGACGGTTCTGGGCAGCGAAATTCGCTTTCGCCAGACGCCTCTTCCTCAGGGACTCCAGGCAATGGCGGCTGCCACCGGCGGGCCGGTTGGCCAGCTCTTTGCCGATCTGGCCAGGGTTTTGGAACGGGCGGAGGGCCGCAGTGTCAGCTGGGCCTGGCAGCAGGTTAAGCCCGGGCCGGGTTTGGCTCTGGCTTCCCAGGATTATGCTCTGCTGGCCAATTTGGGCCAGGTACTGGGGGCTGGCACCATCGCTGAACAGGGGCGGCAGCTGGAATTGCACATGGAGCATCTGCGTCAATTAGAGCAGGAGGCGGAACAGTCCAGGGCGGCCAATGAAAAGATCTGGCGATACTTGGGGGTGTTTTCCGGACTTGCTTTGGTCCTGATATTGCTCTGACGGGAGGGGATGGGCAGTGGATATAGTCAAGGTAGATTTGCTCTTTAAGCTGGCCGGCATTGGCATTCTCATCATGGTTTTTACCCAGGTGCTCAATCAGGCCGAAAAAAAAGAGCAGGCCCAGTTATTGACTTTGGCCGGGGTTGTAGTGGTGATGATGTTTATTGTCAAGCTAATTGGCGATCTCTTTAACACCGTGCGCTCAATTTTCAATATTTATTGAGGTGAATGCCCCATGAGCATCATGCAAATAGTAGCGCTGGCAGTAGTGGCTGTGGTTTTGATTGTTGTCATCCGCCAGGAGAGGCCGGAACTGGCCCTGCAGATTTCTATGGTGGCTGGAATCATTATCCTTGTATTTGCAGTCTGGAAGCTGGTGGGAATCATCAAGGTTCTGGAACGCATGGCCCTGCGGGCACAGTTGAATATGGTGTTTTTGAGCGCCTTGCTCAAGATTATCGGCATTGCCTATATCGCAGAATTTGGCACCCAGGTGTGCAGGGATGCCGGCGAAAATGCCCTGGCTTTCAAAGTTGAACTGGCGGGAAAGGTGATGATCCTCATTCTGGCTGTGCCCATCATTTCGACAATTGTGGATACAGTAGAGAGGCTGTTGCCTTGACAGCCCGGGTTTTGGGCGCAGCGGTCCTGGTGGCAGTCTTGCTTTTGCTGCCGGCAGCGGCAGTGGCCCAGGAGCAACCGGTGGATACCAGTGAATTAGAGCAGGCCTGGGAGCTGCTGCAGGAGCAGTATGGCAATTACCTGCCGGAATTCTCTTGGCAGGATCTGGGGGCGACTGTGGATTTCCGGGGGCTTGTTTCGGGGCTTGCCCGTTACTTGTTCCACCAGGTCTGGGCCAACGCCAGTCTGTTGGGCCAGCTCGTCATTCTGGCGGTGCTTAGCGCTTTGATCAAAAACCTGCAATCTTCCTTCTCCAGCCAGGGGGTGGCTCAGGTCAGCAGAGCTGTGATAATAATGGTCTTGCTGACAATGAGCGCGTATTCCTTCAGCCTGGCTGTCAACTTGGCCAGACAGACTGTCCAGGCGATGACAGGCCTGATCATCTCTCTGGTGCCGGTAATGCTCACGCTGTTGGTAGCCCTGGGGAGCGTGACTGCAGCTACAGCCTTTCAACCGGTGCTGTTTACGGCGACAGCCTTGGTGGGGACGGTGGTCAGCAATATCGTGCTGCCCCTGCTTTTCGCCGCCGCGGTGCTGGCTGTGGTTAATCAAATGGTTCTGGGCATTGAAATCAATAAACTGGCGGGATTACTTAAAGACCTAGCGGTATGGCTGCTGGGATTTCTTCTGACGGTATTTGTGGGGGTTACTGTAATCAACGGGGCAGTAGCCGCCGTGGCAGACGGGGTTGCCCTGCGCACTGGCAAGTTTGCCGCCAAAACCTTGATTCCCGTGGTGGGGGGAATGTTTTCCGATGCCTTTGAGACGGTAGCCGGGGCAGCCTTGGTGCTAAAAAGTTCCATCGGCCTCTTTGGGGTAATTGCCCTGGTGGTAAGCTGCTTCTTCCCGGTCTTAAAGTTGTTTGCAATCACTCTCATCTATCGGGGAACAGCAGCATTGCTTCAGCCTTTGGGAGAGGATGCTGTCAGTGATACTTTGGAAATAATGGCGCGGTATATGTATGCCGTCATTGGCGCTGTGGCGGCGGTGGGCCTGATGTTTTTTATGCTGATTACGATCATGGTTGCGGCCGCAAATCTTCCGACCATGCTGAGGTGAGTAAGGTGGAGATTATCATCCAGTTGACGCGAAGACTGGTGCTGGTTATGATTTTTGCCGGCTTCTGTGAGCTGCTTTTGCCCTCGGGAAAATTTCGCGCCTGCATCAGATTTGCCGTGGGTTTGGTAATAATCGCCTTGATGCTGCAGCCCCTGGCCCTGCTGCGAGGCCTGCGGTTTGAGCCGGAGAATTTGCTGGGAATCGAAAAGGCGGAGAGCAAGGATATTCAGGGCCTGGGCTGGGTGCAGGCTCAGTCCCAGGACTTGGTGGAGGCGGAACTGGCCCGGCAGGTTGCTGAATTCATGGCCTCGGAGTACCCTCATTGTCAGGTCCATGTCAGCCTGGATGTCAGTTTTGATGAATACGGTTTTCTCAAAGAATTCAGGGGAATGGAGGTGGAGCTGTGCCCTGCCGTTGAAGGAATTGTGCCGGTAGTGCCTGTTGTCATAGGCAAGGGTGAAAATACGCCGGCGGCAGGTTCCGGCCGGCCGGGTCTGGCAGAAGATCTGGCCCGGCATTTGGGGATTTCCGCCGCAAAACTAAAGCTTCGGGTATATGCCGACGGAGGTTCGTGCCCATGAGTAAATTAAAAAGTCTTTTTCAGGATATTAAACAAAACTCGGCTAAAAACAAGTTTTTGCTTTGGGGACTGGGCCTGGTAGGAGCCTTGATGCTTGTCTTGCCTGCAAACTGCGGGGACGGCAGCAAGCAGCCGGCTGTAACCAGCAAGCTCCCAGAAATAGATTATCAGCAGCAGTTGCAAAGAGAGCTGGAAGGCATCCTTTCGAGAATAGAAGGCGCGGGCCGGGTGACAGTTATGCTGACCCTTGATGATGATGCTGAAATTGTCTATGCCAGCAATGAAGAGACCAGCAGGCGAACCACCAGTGAAGAAGACAGCCAGGGAGGGGTTCGACAGCAGTTGGAATATGATTCCCGGGGACAGCTGGTAATAGTCCAGACCGGCAATCAGGAGGAACCGGTGATAGAAAAAATTATCAAGCCCCGAGTTCGGGGAGTGCTGGTGGTGGCTGCGGGGGCGGATAATCCACTGATTCGGGAACGCCTGACCCATGCTGTTCAGGGAGTGCTGGCTGTGCCTGCATACAAGATTACTGTCCAAAAAGGTGAGTAGGAGGAGGAATAATGGTAAAGGTGCCTAAGTTGGCGGCCTACCTGGTTCTGATTGTGTTGATAGTTGCCGCCGTGTACATGGTTTATACAGCGGATGGAATTGGCGATTTGTTGCCTTTGGGCAGCGGCAAGGAAAAACCTGCGGATTCAGAAGGCGAAACCGTCGGCCTGCCGCCTTCTGAGGAGGAGACAGCCGTGGGCGATCCCACTGACTGGGAGCTGGACAACAATAACCAGTTCTTTGTAGAGTACCGCCTGGAAAGGGAGCGGATGCGCAGCCGGGAAATTGACATGCTCCAGCAGCTGATCAACAATCCCAATGTTACCAGCGAGAGCAAAATTGAAGCAGAGAAGAAGCTCTTAAAACTTCAGGAACTGATGGAAATAGAATTGCTGGTGGAGAACGCCATCCGTGCCCAGAATTTTGACCAAGCCATCCTAATCATGCAAGAAGATGGCGCCTTGGTCATAGTTAATGCCAAGGAGCTGTCCTCCGAGCAGATTCTGCTGATAGCTGAAATCGCTGCCCAGTCAACAGGACTGAGAAACTCACAGATAAAAATCTCCAATCAGCTTGGGAAATAGTTGGTTATAGCCAGTCATTCTGGTATAATTGACTGGAAGGCAGGAATAATTTGTGTGGGAGGTTTTAACTTTGGAAGAGAGTCGTGATATGATTCTAAGCGAACTAAGCCAAGGCACAATCAAGATCGCTGACGAAGTAGTGTCAATAATTGCCGGTTTGGCTACAATAGAAGTTCCCGGCATTGCTGGGATGAGCGGTGGATTTGTCGGCGGCATTGCCGAGATTTTGGGCAAGCGCAACTTGTCAAAAGGCGTTAAAGTCGCTGTCGGGGAAACAGAAACTGCTATCGATCTTTTCATCATCACTGATTATGGTGTCAGTATTCCCGATGTGGCAAAACAAGTGCAGAAAAATGTCAAGGTTGCCATTGAAAATATGACAGGCCTGGACGTGGTCCAGGTGAATGTCCACATTCAGGGTATAAAGCTGCAGCCGGTAGCTGAAGGCGAGATTGCTTCCGCCGCTGGCCGGCGCTGACCTTTTCCAGCAAATAAGGGGGTGCTTATGTTTTGAAGAATTTTGTTACAGCTTTATGGGTGCTAATGGTCGCTGTAATTTCCGCAATAATTATGTTGATTCCTTTTGTCCCTAACATCAGTGCCATGATTACAGATTTTGTAGGTTTTATGGAACAGAATCTTCCTTTTGCCGCAATTGCTGCTTTAATCCTTGGCCTGTCTATTTGGCTGTTCTTCTCCCAATTCCGGTCTAATAAACCGCATATGCCAAGCTCGGTTGTGCTTCACGCCGAGGGAGGAGAAGTGCGCATTGCTCTGGCCGCTATTGACACTTTGGTCAGGCAGGCAGCTAACGAGCTTAAGGGTGTCAGGGAGGTCAAGACCAGCTTTTTCCGCCTCAATGAAGGCCTGGGGGTTCACATCCGGACTACCGTCAGTTCCGAAGAGAGCATACCTGAACTGACCTCCCAACTGCAGCAGGTGGTAACCGAACATGTGCTCAATGTCGCTGGCGTTAAAATTGAAGAAGTAAAAGTACTTGTAGAAAATGTTGCTGTCGGCATGCGCAATCGGATAGAACTCCGCTAAAGGGGGGTAAATAATGGAGAACTCTTTTTTTCATATTCCCCACAGATGGATCGGAGCGCTGATAGGCCTCATTGGCTCGCTGATGCTTATTTTCCTGGGGTTTTGGAAGGCTGTGTTTGTCGTATTATGCGTAGGTCTGGGCTATTTCATCGGCCAGCGCCTGGACGGCGAGCAGTCAGTTTCTGAATTTCTTGGGCGTCTATTCCCCTCCCGGTAAGGGAAGGCGCTTTTTTTTGCGAAGGAGGACGACATGGCCAGAACCGCAACCAGATTGCTAGCTTTTTATATGATCTTTCAGGCAGGCTTCGGCCAAGATACAGATTATTCTCAGGCAATGCAAGAGTTTAAGCGTCCAGTTGATCCTGATTTTTTGCGCCAACTTGTGGATGGGGCGCTCAGCCAGGGCCGCTACCTGGATGAGGTTATAGAAATGTATGCTCGAGGCTGGTCTGTGGACCGGCTGCCCCGGGTTGACCTGGCCATCCTGCGCTTGGGGGCCTGGGAGCTGTTGGGGACAGATATCCCGCCGGCGGTGGCCATCAACGAAGCTGTAAAACTGGCCAAAGATTATGGCGGGGATGAGTCCTCGGCCTTTATCAATGGAGTGCTGGACAGCATTAAGGAGCGGCGGCAGGAGCTGGCCCCTGGCCTTGAAAAGACATAAATTTATTAACCCTGCATTTTCAGGGTTTTTCTTATTATTCACCTCTGAGTCAATCTATGGTAAAGTAGGATTGTGGTAATATCAATCCTAGACAGGACAGCCGGCGGAAGCCCGGGCAAACCTGAAAAAAATGCAGCCAAGGAGGGAACTAATTTGAATAAAATTATTGAGAGAAGAGACCTGACTCCTTCATTGATACAATTCATCGTGGATGCGCCCATGATTGCCCGCCGGGCCCAGCCGGGTCAGTTCATTATCCTCAAAGTTCGTGAACAGGGGGAAAGGATTCCCCTGACCATAGCCGATTTTGACCGGGAGCGGGGCACCATAACCCTGGTCTTCCAAGTGGTGGGCAAGTCTACAAGCCTTTTGGGCCAGTTGCAGCCAGGGGATTCAATCCCTGATCTCCTAGGTCCCCTGGGCGAGCCTACCGAGCATCCCCAGGGAAAATACGCTGTGTGCATCGGCGGCGGCGTTGGCGTCGCTCCCGTCTATCCCGAGGCAAAGGGTTTGCACCAGCATGGCTACCATGTAACTTCCATCATCGGCGCCCGCACTAGGGATCTCCTGTTTTTTGAGGAGGAAATGGCGGGGGTCAGCGATAAATTCTATGTCGCTACCGATGACGGCAGCAAGGGACAGAAGGGGTTTGTCACCACAATCCTGCAGCAGCTCATCGACGAAGGACAGCCCATTGACTTTGTCATTGCCGTCGGCCCCATCCCCATGATGAAGGCAGTTGCGAATTTGACCCGCAAGCATCAGATTAAGACTATCGTCAGCCTCAATTCCTTGATGGTGGACGGAACCGGAATGTGCGGCGGCTGCCGGGTTACAGTAGGCGGTGAGGTTAAATTTACCTGCGTTGACGGACCCGCCTTTGATGCCCATCTGCTGGACTTTGACGAGCAAACGCGCCGGCTTTCGATGTATAAAGACAAGGAGCAGGAGGTTAGAGAGTAATGGCCGAGAAAAAAACACGCAAGCATCCCATGCCAGCCCAGCCTGCGGCAGAGCGAATCAAAAACTTTAACGAAGTTCCCTATGGGTATACCAAAGAAACGGCAATTGGCGAGGCCCAGCGCTGCTTGCAGTGCAAGGCGCCAAGATGTGTCCAGGGCTGTCCCGTGGGCATCAATATCCCCGGCTTCATCCGCAAAATTAAAGAAGAAGATTTTCAGGGGGCCATTGACATCCTCAAGGACAAAAACAGCCTGCCTGCAGTCTGCGGCCGGGTCTGTCCCCAGGAAGAACAGTGTGAAAAGCTCTGTGTCGTCGGGATCAAGAATGAACCGGTGGCCATAGGCCGCCTGGAGAGATTTGCCGCCGACTGGGCTGCTAAACACGGCAATACAGAAGTTGAGCCCGTGCCCCTTACTGGACCGAAAGTGGCAATTGTTGGCTCAGGGCCTTCAGGATTGGCGGCAGCCGGGGAATTGGTGAAAAAAGGCTATCGAGTGACCATCTTCGAGGCCCTGCATCAGCCCGGGGGAGTCCTCATGTATGGAATTCCTGAATTCCGCCTGCCTAAATCAATAGTGCAGCATGAGATTGATGGCCTCAAAAAATTGGGTGTAGATGTTCAGGTCAACATGGTGGTGGGCAGGACTATCACCATTGATGAACTGATGAATGAGGAAGGTTACGAGGCAGTGTTCGTGGGCAGCGGCGCCGGCTTGCCGTATTTCCTGGGCATTCCCGGAGAAAACCTCAACGGCGTTTACTCGGCCAACGAATTTTTGACCCGGACTAATTTGATGCGGGCCTACTTGTTCCCCCAGTGGGACACCCCGATTCATATCGGCAAAAGGGTTGCCGTGGTGGGGGCGGGCAATGTGGCCATGGATGCCGCCCGCACCGCCCTGCGCCTAGGGGCCGAGGAAGTGCACATTGTCTATCGCCGTTCGGAAGCAGAAATGCCGGCCCGCAACGAAGAAATCGAACATGCCCGGGAAGAGGGAATCAAGTTCAGCCTGCTCACTAACCCGGTGGAAATCCTGGGGGATGAAAAAGGTTGGGTGACCGGCCTCAAGTGCCTGAAGATGGAACTGGGGGAACCGGACAGTTCCGGCCGCCGCCGTCCGTTGCCCATTGCCGGTTCGGAATTCATCCTGCCCATGGACGTGGTGGTTGTCGCCGTTGGTCAGGGTCCCAATCCCTTGATCCCCCGCACCACCGAAGGGCTGGAGACTAATAAATGGGGCAATATTGTCGCTGATGAAACTGGCGCCACTTCCATGCCTGCAATCTTTGCCGGCGGGGATGTGGTTACCGGGGCTGCTACAGTTATTAAGGCTATGGGCGCCGGCAAGGCTGCCGCAGAGGCTATTGATGCTTTTCTCCAGTCAAAAAAGGGAGGTAAAGAATAAATATGGCCGCCACAATTATCGACGGCAAGGCTGTCAGCAAAAAAATACGCCTGCAACTTACAGAAGAAGTGGCCGAGTTTAAGGCCAAGACTGGGATTACCCCCGGTCTGGCAGTAGTGCTTGTAGGTGAAGACCCTGCATCCCAGACCTATGTGCGCAACAAGGAAAAGTCTACAGTTAAGGCAGGAATGTATTCCGAGGTCCACCGCCTCTCTGCCGACACATCTGAAGAACAGCTGCTGAATCTGGTGGAGAAGCTTAATCAGGATATAAAAATTCACGGCATTCTCGTTCAGCTTCCCCTGCCAAAGCATATTGACGAGACCAAAGTCCTTAATGCCATCAATCCCCACAAAGACGTGGACGGTTTTCATCCCGTCAATGCAGGCCATCTCTTCATTGGCCAGGACAGCTTTATTCCCTGCACTCCCCATGGCATAATGGAACTGCTGGCCGATGAGGGCGTGGATCTAAAGGGTAAACAGGCAGTGGTCGTCGGCCGCAGCAATATTGTGGGCAAACCCGTGGCCATGCTCCTGCTGCAGCAACATGCCACAGTGACCATCTGCCATTCCCGCACTGCTGATCTCGGGGCTATTACCCGCCAGGCCGATGTGCTCGTTGTGGCTGTGGGGCGGCCGAACTTTATCACCGGTGACATGATCAAACCCGGGGCGGTGGTCATCGACGTGGGAATCAACAGGCTTGACCAGGGCCTGGTGGGTGATGTGGATTTTGAATCGGCGAAAGCAGTGGCCGGCAGCATTACTCCTGTTCCCGGCGGTGTTGGCCCCATGACCATTACCATGCTCTTGAAGAACACTTTGGCTGCTGCCCAAAAATGTTAGAAGATTCCCGTTTGCTGACGGTAAGTCAGCTCACTGATCATATCAGCCGGGCCATTCAGGCCAATCCTAAGCTCATTGATGTTACAGTGGCCGGGGAATTGTCCAACTTTGTCCACCACAGTTCCGGTCACATGTATTTTTCCCTCAAAGACAAGGATTGCAGCATCAAAGGGGTAATGTTCCAGACCTGGAACCGGCGCCTGCCCTTTGTCCCCCAAAACGGACAGCATGTATATGTGCGCGGGGATGTAGTCGTCTATAAAAAGGGCGGAAATTATCAGCTCAACGCATATGCAATGGAACCAGCCGGCCAGGGCGCTCTTGCCCTGGCCTTTGCCCAGCTAAAGGACAGGCTGGCGGCAGAAGGCCTCTTTGCAAACGAAAGAAAACGCCCTCTGCCCGCGTACCCCCGCCGGATTGGCCTGGTCACTTCTCCCCAGGCCGCTGCCCTCCAGGACTTTTTGGTCACTGCTTCCCAGCAGGGATGGCCGGTGGACTTTGAGCTGGCTCCTGCCATTGTTCAGGGGGAAAGAGGAGCGGCCTCGGTGGTGGCAGCCCTTGAACTCTTATACAGCCGCCAGCTGGATGCCATAGTGATCACCAGAGGGGGTGGTTCTCTGGAAGAGCTGTGGGTGTTTAACGAAGAGATTGTCGCTAGGACGGTGGCCGCATCCCCCATTCCGGTGGTCAGCGCCATTGGCCATGAAACCGACTTTACCATCTGCGACTTTGTCGCCGATGCCAGGGCCGCTACGCCTACCGCTGCAGCCCGTCTGGTTATCCCCGATGGCAGGCGCCTGGCGTCCGAATTGGCTCGGCAACGCCGGCGCCTGGCTGCCGCCGTGGCTGCCTTAGTTGACAGCCGCCGGAGCAAGCTGGACCACCTGGCCAGCCGCCCGATTCTCTCCAGGCCGCTGCAAATCCTCTTGCAGCCTCGCCAGAACCTTGATTTGGGAGCCTATAGATTTAAAACAGTCTTTACCCGCCTCCTGGAACAACGGCGCCACGGTCTCGGGGGGACTGCCGCCCGCCTGGCCGATCTCAACCCCATTTCTGTCCTCGGCCGGGGTTATTCCATAGTCCGGGATGAGAAGGGTATAATAAAGAAGATTAGCCAGCTTATGCCGGGCAAACTGGTCACCATTCAGATGCAGGATGGCCAGGCGCAAGCCAGCATACTGGCAGTGGGAGGGGATGGAGATGGAACCGAAATTTGAAGCAGCTCTGGCCAGGCTGGAGGAGATAGTCGACAGCCTTGAGGCCGGAGATGCCGACCTGGAAAAGGCCCTTAAGCTTTTCGAAGAGGGAATCAGCCTTGTTCGCGTCTGTGACAAGCAATTAAAAGAAGCAGAGCAGAAATTAGAGCAACTGAATGCCCAAGGAGAAGAAGATTAGTGAATATCAAAGAGTATATGGCGGCAAGGCGTGACTATTTTGATTCTAAGCTTAAAAATTTTTTGCCCAATCCGGACAGCTGCCCGGAAGTGTTGCTGCAGGCCATGGAATACAGCCTGTTGGCAGGGGGCAAGCGCCTGCGGCCGATTTTGGTCTTAGCCGCAGCCGAGAGCTGCGGAGGGCGGCTGGAAGCGGCCATGCCTCCGGCGGCGGCCCTGGAGATGGTGCATACTTATTCCTTAATTCACGATGACCTGCCTGCCATGGACGATGACGACCTGCGCCGGGGCAAGCCTTCCTGCCATAAAGTCTTTGGCGAGGGCATGGCGGTTTTGGCTGGGGACGCCCTGCTCACCCATGCTTTTTCCGTGGCGGCCCAAGGGGTGAATGAAGATCCCCTGCGCCGGCTGGCGGTAGTGGCTGAGCTGGCCAAGGCCGCTGGTCCTATTGGTATGGTAGCCGGGCAGGCCATGGATATTGCCGGCTTTGGCCTAATGGACGCTAGCCAGGTAAATCACATCCACAGATGCAAAACCGGGGCCTTAATCAAGGGGGCAGTGCGCATGGGCGCTATTATCGCCGGGGCGGGGGCAAAGGTTGTCCATGGGCTTACTCAGTATGCCGACTCTCTGGGATTGGCCTATCAAATTGTCGACGACATTCTCGATGTCACCGAAACCAGCCAGCAATTAGGCAAGAATCCCGGCAGCGACGAGAAAAAAGGCAAGCAGACCTTTGTTACTGTCCATGGACTGGAGGGGGCCAGGATAATGGCCGCCGCCGAGACCGCCAGGGCGGTCCAGGCCTTGCAAGCCCTGGGGGGAGATTATTCTCTTCTTCAGGACCTGGCTGAATATATCGGCCGGCGCTATGCTTAAAATGGCAAAAATTGGTCGTAGTTGATTTCAAACGGCAAAAATGTTTGAACTGCTAGAACAATGGTCTTCCTGTTTTTTGACATTGTTAATCTTAAAAAAACATGATAAACTAATATTAATTCATTTGGGTGGTGCAGTATCCTAGTCAATGCAACCTGTCTGAAGGCGGGCCTAAAAATCCGTCAAAGGGCATATCGATGAAGTTCCTGGTGCCGGCTTTTGACGCCCCGTCAGGGGTTGGTGCTGGGAGTTAAGGATTTGGGGCGATCTGCAAGGGCATGTAGGCGTTGACCCCATTTCCGCGGAGACCCAAGTGCGTGGTTTTATGCAGAGGGCATATTATTACGGCTTGGGGTGAACCTGCATGCGGTCCCGACCGATATTAAGAGGGGTTGTGTGCAGCGTAGCCTGCCTTGAAGTGGAATTGGTGGATTGCGGAATGCGGCCTGAAACTCGTAGGCCTACGGGTTGTTGGCTGCGCTTGAAACCTTTACTGCAAAAGAGGCTAGGACAGGGTCTGTATTGTTGAGGAAATCTCCTAGGCTGTTCGCAAGAGGTTGCGCTGGGATTAAAGTGCGGACTAAGTGGCAATCAAGCATTGCCGATGGTGACACGGCAAACCGGGACTCAATGGGGAACCGCCATGCCGGCGACGGATGGTGTCCCGGGGGGAAAACCTGCTTGACCTAAGCCGCAGCATTTACCTGCGTAGCCACCACCCATACATATTGGGGTGAAACCTTGGCCAATAACAAGAACCGACTGGGCTGGATACGGAGGATTTTGTTATGGACCTTTTTTTTATCTCTTTTCTTTAATGGAATTTCTCAGTCACTTTTGCTGGATTTGGGTATTGCCGGTTCTCTTCTTACCCTTTTGATGATTATCGCCACCGGTGTAGTCTTTGACATCATTGGCGTCGCTGCCACCGCTGCCAAAATGCCCCCTCTCAATGCCCGGGCCGCGAAAAAGGTTGTGGGAGCCAAACAGGCCATCAATCTGGCCCGTAATTCCGAACAGGTAGCCAGTTTCTGCAATGATGTGGTGGGGGATATCTGTGGAATCATCAGCGGTTCTGCTGCTGCAGCCATTGTCTTTAACCTGTTTGTTAATAACCCCAACCAGAGGTATATTAATATTATCACCATGGCCTTTGTCGCCTCCTTGACTGTTGGCGGCAAAGGGTTTGGCAAGAGTCTGGCCATAAACTATTCTACCGAGATTTTGATGATTGTAGGCAAAATTATAAACTTCGCCCAAAAACTTTTCCCTTTCCGCAAGGCCAAAGAAGGGCGCAGCAACGGAAAGTGAGGCTACCCAAGATGGACGAGAAACTCTTAAGCCGCATTAGTTGCCCTCACGATCTCCGGGGATTGAGTTCTGGAGAGCTGATTCAACTGGCAGCAGAACTGCGTCAGGAAGTATTGCAAGTGGTGAGTAAAAATGGGGGACACCTGGCTTCTAATCTGGGTGTGGTTGAACTTACTCTTGCCTTGCATACAGTGTTTGACAGCCCTACTGACAAGATTATCTGGGATGTGGGCCATCAATGTTATATCCATAAACTTTTGACCGGCCGCCAACCGGATTTTGCCACCCTCCGTTGTTTCGGAGGGCTTTCGGGCTTTCCGAAAACCAATGAAAGCGTTCATGATATAGCAGAGACCGGGCACAGCAGCACTTCTATATCTACTGCCATGGGAATGGCCATAGCCCGGGATCTCAATAAGGACAAATATAATATTGTTGCGGTAATCGGCGACGGTTCCTTGGGGGGAGGCATGGCCTTTGAGGCCTTGAATCATGCCGGCGCCCAGAAGCTGGACCTGACGATTATCCTTAACGATAATGAAATGTCCATTGCCCGCAATGTCGGGGGCCTTTCTTCTTATCTCTCCCGGGTGAGGACGGACCCCAAGTATACCCGGCTGTCGGAGGACTTGAAATTTGTTCTGCAAAAAATCCCTGCCATTGGCGATACAATGTATAAGGCCGCCGAAAGAATCAAGTCCAGCATTAAGTACTTGCTGGTCAGCGGCATGCTCTTTGAAGAATTGGGCTTCACCTATTTAGGGCCAATTGACGGCCATAATATTGGCGCCCTCCAGAGAATTCTGCGCCAAGCCAAGAGCTATAAGGGGCCGGTTCTCATCCATGTGGTCACCAAGAAAGGCAAGGGCTATGGCCCGGCTGAGGCCCAGCCTGCGAAATACCATGGTATCGGCGCCTTTGATTTGGAAACGGGTATACCTAATTCAAATGCCAAGACTTATACTAATGTCTTTTCCGACAAAATTTGTGCTCTGGCCCAATCGGATCCGCGGATTGTTGCCATCACCGCCGCTATGCCCGATGGCACAGGCCTTAGGCCCTTTGCCCAGAGGTTTCCCGGGCGATTCTTTGACGTAGGCATTGCTGAGCAGCATGCAGTGACCATGGCCGCGGGCTTGGCCCGTTCGGGCTACCGGCCTGTGGTGGCCATCTATTCCACTTTCCTGCAGCGGGCCTACGATCAGATTGTTCACGATGTCTGTCTGCCCAAGCTGCCTGTGGTGTTTGCCGTGGACAGGGCAGGTTTGGTGGGGGCTGACGGCGAGACTCATCATGGCATACTGGATATTGCCATGCTTCGCCACATCCCCAATCTTACTATTATGATGCCCAAAGATTATAAAGAGTTAGAAGGCATGCTGGATCTGAGCTTCAGCCTGCAAGGTCCCGTGGCAATCCGCTACCCCAGGGGATCTTCGGCGGCATTGCCGGTGACTTTGTCAGGATTGCCCTTGCAGGCTGGCAAGGGCGAGGTGCTTCGGGACGGCAGGGACATCGCCATTCTAGGCCTGGGTTCCACTCTTATTCCCGCCCTTCAAGCCCATGCTCAGCTTTCCAGCCTTGGCATCAGCGCTGCCGTAATTAATGTTAGGTTCATCAAACCTTTGGACCAGGAGCTGATTAAGCAGTTCGCCACAAGATGCGGCCGCTTGATTATCATCGAAGAGCATGTCATCGCCGGCGGCTTGGGCAGCGCTGTTCTGGAAGCGTGCAGCGCCCTGGGGGTTACGCCCGCTACTCGGCTGTTGGGCATCAGGGACCGTTTCGTGCCACATGGCAAGAATGCTGAACTCATGGAACTGTGTCATATAGCTGCCCCTGATATTGTGGCAGCAGCAAAAGAGCTCTTGTCCAGGGAGAAGGTTCAAATTGGCAGAGAAAAAAAGGCTTGATCTATTGGTAGTTGAACGTGGTCTGGCGACTACCCTGGCCCGGGCCCGCACTACGATAATGGCCGGCCTGGTCCTGGTTGACAAGGTGCTGATGGATAAGCCAGGAGCCTTGGTAAATGTTGATTCTCAGCTGGAACTAAAGGGGGAGGCCAGTCCCTATGTCAGCAGAGGGGGGAAGAAACTGGCAAAGGCTCTGGACAAATTCGCCATTGATTTGAATGGCAGGATTGTTTTGGATGTGGGGGCATCTACCGGCGGATTTACTGATTGCTGTCTCCAGGCCGGGGCCAAACTGGTATATGCCGTTGACGTGGGCTACGGCCAGTTGGCATGGGCGCTGAGGACCAACAGGAAAGTAATAAATTTAGAACGCACAAATATCCGACATCTGACAAGTGAGCAGCTGACCCAGGGGATGCCGGACTTTTGTTGTATCGATGTGGCCTTTATCTCCTTGCGCCTTGTCTTGCCTGTTATTGCTCAGCTGGGCCCCCGGGAGCTGGTCATGCTGATAAAACCACAGTTCGAAGCCAGTCGGGAACAGGTGGAGAAAAAAGGTGTGGTCCGCAGTCCCGCTGTCCATCTCCTGGTCATCAACCAGGTGGTGGCCAAGGCTGCAGAACTTGGGTTTGCTCTGTGGAATCTGGATTTTTCTCCGGTTCAGGGTCCCCAGGGCAATATCGAGTACCTGGCCCATGGCTTTTTCGCCGACAGCCTTCCTGCTGTCAGCCCTTCACCCCAGCTGGTGGTGGAAGCTGCCCATGCATATTTCAAGTAAACCGGTTGCGCCGGTTCGCTTTTGTTGCGCAGGAAATCTTTTTTTTTTGTTGAAGTATACAGGCAGGAGGCGATAGTCTTGCTCACTGCTATTGACTACATAATCATTGCCAGCTTTGCTTTTTTGCTTTTGCTGTACAAGGTCGTTCGGGACTGGTACGGCATCAGAGATGTGCCTCGGAGAATTGACGAAAAGGCCGCTGACTTGCTGCGGGAAGAGGGCTACCATGTTCAGGCTAGAGCGGCGGTTAAATTTATTGATTTTGATATTGAGGGCAAAATTCATCGCCAGAAGGTCAAGGCTGACCTGGTTGTCCGCAGCGGCCTGAAGAAATATGTTGTGGAAGTAAATGCGAAAGATGCAGGCAGTATGCGCAACGCTGACATCCGCCGCCGCATTTTGGAATATAAAATTGCCTTTGCCCCCAATGGTATCATGACTGTAGACATGGACCGGGAGAGAATCCGGATCATAAAAATAAGCAACCGCCGTTGGCTCAATACTCTGCTGGCTATGGGAGCTGCCGTTTCTTTAGGGGCGGTAATCTACTTGTTTGTGAGGTTTTTATAATGAAGGCAGTGGGGATAATCGCCAATTTATCAAAGCCCGATGTCCGCCGAATATCGGCGGAAATCTGCTCCTGGTTTCTGGACCGCGGTATTCGGGTCTATGGGCAGCAGGAGCTGGCTTGCGGCCATGGTTTTACCCTGGGGCAGCCTCTCCCCGAAGTGGATCTGATTATGGTTTTGGGAGGCGACGGCACTTTCCTGACAGTGGCGGGAATGTATGGCCCTGCGGAAATTCCGCTGCTGGGTGTAAATTTGGGCCATTTGGGCTTTCTCACTGAAGTTGAGATGGGTGACCTGGAATCGGCATTAGAAAAACTGGTGCAAGGGGACTATCAGGTGGAAAAGCGGTCGATGCTCTCGGCGCGGGTGCTGCGCCATGGCGAGACAGTATCCCAGGCCCTGGTCCTAAATGATGTGGTTATCGGCAAGGGTCCCCTGGCCAGAATCATTCACCTGGAGGTATCGGTGGAAGGGGTAAGCATTGGCAGCTATCGGGGGGATGGACTCATTGTCGCGACACCCACAGGCTCCACCGGCTATTCCCTGTCGGCTGGGGGGCCCATTGTCGCTCCCAATGTGGATTTGATTGTCATTACCCCCATTTGCCCCCACACCCTCAATGTCCGGCCCATTGTTGTGGCTAGGGATTCTCTGGTCACCGTGGATATAAAAACCTGCCAGCAGGATACCTTTATGACTCTTGACGGTCAGCAGAGCTTCATGCTGGACTGCGCCGACCGCCTGGAAATCACAAACTCAGAGCATCATACATCCCTGGTCCGGCTCAGCGGCAAAAACTTTTTTGAAATCTTGGCCAAAAAAATAATGGCTCAAAATCGCTAAAGGGGGAGAGGATTTTGCTCCGGGAATTGCACATAGAAAATTTTGCCCTCATTCAAAAACTGACAGTGCCCTTCGGAGACGGACTGAATATCCTCACCGGCGAGACCGGAGCCGGCAAATCAATAATCATCGATGCCCTTAACCAAGTTTTAGGAGAACGGGCGTCTTCGGAACTGGTGCGCTCGGGAGAGGAAAAGGCTTCAGTTACAGCTGTAGTGGATGTCGATCCCAACCTCCTGGCACGCTTGGCGGAATTGGGTCTGGAGACCAGGGAGGGCAGTGTCATCTTGCAGCGGGAAATCTATGCCAACGGGAAAAGTCAGGCCCGCATTGACGGGCGCCCTGTCAACCTGGCTGTGCTCCGTGAAATTGGCAGCATGCTGGTTGAGATACACGGCCAGCACGAGCATCAAGCTTTGCTGGATGAAAATTCCCATCTGTCTATGGTGGACGCTTATGGCGGCGCTGAACTCCAAGCCGTCAGCAGTGAATACCAGTTGGCCTGGCAGGAGCTGTCCAGCCTGAAAAAAGAAATTGCCGGCCTCCACGGGGATCAGCGGGAACGGGAACGCCTGCTGGATTTGCTTCAGTACCAGGTGGATGAAATTGAACAGGCCGCCCTCACCCCCGGGGAAGAAGAATCTCTGCTGGCCGAACAAAAATTGCTGCAAAACGCCCGCAAGCTGCTGGAAGTTTGCCACTCCAGTTACCAGGCTTTGTACGAGGCTGAGAGCCAGAACCCTGTAATCGAGATATTGGCTTCTGTCGTGGCCAGCCTCAAGGACTTTCGTGAGTTAGACGGCACTTTGGAACAGGCCTGCACCCAGCTGGAAGAGTCCCTGTACTCAGTAGAAGATGCAGCTCAGCAGCTGCGCGGTTTCGCCGAAGGTTTCTCCTATGATCCTGAGCGGCTGAATGAAGTGGAGGAGCGCTTGGAACTTATTTATGATTTAAAGCGCAAATACGCTGATTCTGTTGGGGGGATTCTGGCGTGGAGAGATGAGAAATCTGCAGAGATTGAACGCATTCGCAATACCGAGGTTCGACATGCCCAGCTGACAGAAATGATTGACGCCGCCGCCGCCAAGGCAGGCAAACAGGCTTTGGCCCTCAGCGCTCTCCGCCAGCAGGCGGGCAGGGATTTGGCAGAGGCAATCGTCGGCGAATTGGCTTATCTGCAAATGGCCAACACTCGTTTCCAAGTGGAATTTGCAGTATGCAATTCTGAGGAGGGACTGCCGGTGGAGGGCAGAAGGCTGGCTGCTTCGGCAACCGGCATTGACGATGTGCGCTTCTTGATTTCTCCCAACCCCGGCGAGCCTTTAAAACCCTTGTCTAAGATTGCATCTGGCGGCGAAATGTCAAGAATTATGCTGGCCATCCTCAACGTATTGGCCAAGCTGCGCCCTGTCCACACTATGATTTTTGACGAAATTGATGCCGGCATCGGCGGCAGGGCTGCCCAGGCCGTAGCGGAAAAGCTGGCTGCAGTTGCTGCCCAGCGCCAGGTTATCTGTGTCAGTCACCTGCCCCAGGTTTCATCAATGGCAGATACCCATCTTTATATCTATAAGGAGCAAGGGGGCGAGCGCACACTGACCAAGGTCACCCGGTTGGACATGGAAGGCAGGGTGGAGGAGCTGGCCCGGATGCTGGGGGGCGCGGAGGTAACTCCTGCTACCATTGAGCATGCCCGGGAGATGCTGAGCATGGCCAGCAAGGCAAAATTAGGCGATTAAAATATTTATTCCAAAAAGTTTTGGCATAAAAAACACCTCCTTCCAGTGAACTGCTCCCTGTCAAGTA
>DHSM01000010.1:0-7653 GCA_002408465.1 Firmicutes bacterium UBA5286
AAGCGACGGAATTAATCAGTTAATGCCTCAGCTTGTCTAGGTTACGATCAGAGGCGAAGTTTACTGTGCTGTAAAGGACTAAGATATCAGTAATATCGTTGTCTGTTATATAGTCATATACGTTGCCGTGAAAATATCTCAAGTCTAGCATATGCGTGCTTTCAAACTGCTCCGCCGCGAATGGCACAAAGGCATTGGCGAAGGAATCCTTAATAACCAGCAGTCTTTTATTATTCTTATTATCACTTGTGATTTTCAATTCGGCATGGTTGCCACCAAAAAACACGGCATATTTGTCCTTTTCCTGCAAGCGTTCCCGCTGATAAAAACTGTCGCTTTGACTCTTTCCTCCCTCATACTCCACAAGGAAACGGTGTGGTGACTGATACCTGAAGATACTGATACTGTCGTAGGGGACGCCATTGTAAAGCACTTTAGAATATAAGCTGCCGTGAAAGGAATCGGTCACTTCCTCGATAGAGTAATTAGCTTCTGGACTTGGAATTCCTACTGTTTCACACCAACTTAAGTAGGCGGCAAAGGCTCCTCTTGTGGTCCAGTGGTGATCTGTTTTGTAGTAAATGTACTCACCTTTTTTGTCCAGAAGTTGCTGACGCAGGTCGACGAACAGGCAGTTTGGAACCGATTGTTTGATGCTGTCGATCATTTCGTTCTGATCAAACATCTGGGCGTAGGGAGGCAGTTTTTCGGAGAGAATCAGTCCGGAAGTTGGGACAATCATTAGGGATAAATTATTTTTTGGCAGGGATGTTTTCGCAAAAAACATATTTAAAGCCGTAATATTTTCCTCTATTTGTTCCCTATCAAGGTCTTGTTCGGAAACCCGCTGGATTAAATAACCATCTTTAGCCATATAAACCCCGTTGATGTCTTTGTGCAGTAAGGCAATCTGGGCCTTGGTCTTCAGGGATATCCAAGCATCGCGCCAAACAAATTGATCATTAATATATGCTTCCAGTTTTTCGGTGTAATTTCCGGAAAGGACAGAACTTACCGCTACCGGTGGCTTATCGGCTAGGTAGCGGTTTTCATTGTCCGAGAAAATTCTGTCGCCGCAAAGCAAATTCCCGATGCTCAGGGAGAAAAGCAAAATAACGAATACCCCAACGGTGATTTTGTTTTCCAAGTGCTTCCCTCCTAAAATCTGAAATATAGAAACGGGTTATAGGACTCGCCAACTAAGAACGCAACTGAGAGCAGAAAAACAAGGACAATGAGCAGATCTTTTACCGGCGCCATATTTTTTTTGCCTAGCTTGTCCGTAAAGGTGGCCCATATTTTTTTTGGGATTTCCGTGCTGGCAAACACTAAAAAGAAGAGCAACACAGCATTTGTGTAGAGAAGATAAATGGTTTCCTGATTAATAAATTCTGTTGCCCCCAGCCCAAACATGACCTGGATATACGCCAGCGCCTCGGATAGCGTAGGGCTGGCAAACAGCACCCAGCCAAGCACCACTAGAATCAGCGTGTATGCTCGGGACAGAGCGCTGGGCAGGGATTTCAGCTTGAATAACCGCTTTTCCACAATCAAGAGTAGTCCGTAATACAGCCCCCAGGCCACAAAATTCCAGCTGGCTCCATGCCATAGGCCGGTGAGCAGCCAGACAATCAGCAGGTTGCAGATCTGCTTGGCGGCGCCGTTGCGGTTACCCCCTAAAGGGATATAGACATACTCTCGGAACCAGGTTCCCAAAGAGATATGCCAGCGCCGCCAAAATTCTGTAATGCTTTTGGCCAGGTAGGGGTAGTTAAAGTTCTCTAAGAAGCGAAAGCCAAACATCTGGCCGAGACCAATGGCCATATCTGAGTACCCTGAGAAATCAAAGTAGATCTGAAAGCTGAAGGCGACTGCGCCTAACCACGCCGTCACCACCGGCAGGCTATCTGTTGGGATTGCTGAGACTTGCGCCCAGAGCTGGCCGATATTATTGGCCAGCAACACCTTCTTCCCCAAGCCGGTGACAAAACGAACAATGCCATAGGCAAAGGAATCTACACTTTCCTGACGGTTGGTAAGCTGTGTGGCGATAGTCTTATATCTGACAATGGGACCGGCAACCAACTGGGGGAAAAGGGTGACGAAAGCCCCAAAGTCGATGATGTTTCTCTGGGCTTCTACTTCACCACTGTAAACATCGATAGTATAGGACAGGGTTTGAAAAGTATAAAAGGAGATGCCCAGGGGAAGCGCAATATTTGGGGAACTGAGGCTAAGAGAAAACAGACGATTAACATTCTCAACTACAAAACTGCTGTATTTGAAAAAGCCCAGAATCCCCAGATTTATGATCACTGATAAAAGCACGACTGCCTTGGCTCTTCTGCCCTCTCCTCTTTCTTTATACTGCTGAATGAGCAGGCCGTTTACATAATCGAAGACTGTGGAGAAGAGCATGATCAAGATGTAACGGGGCTCGCCCCAGGCATAGAAGACGAGGCTTGCCAAGAAGAGAAGAGTGTTTTTCATTTTTTGCGGGCAAAGGTAGTAGGTGAAAAGCACCAACGGCAAAAAGGCAAATAGAAAGATTAGGCTGCTAAATACCATAGTGTTCGCTCCGGTATAATTTATTGCTTAATTGAATTAGTTAATCATTGTTATGCTCCGGAATATGTCCAATTGGGAATTCCAGTTGACCTGCGGCTCCAGCGGCAATTTCGTATTTTTGAAAAACCACTACCACGGTCTTATCGCTATCAATATAAAAGTGACGGTCGGTATCGATAAGGTCCTCGATGACCACATCATCAAACAAATAAAACTTTCTTTCCTCGCTTAGCTGCGCGATTCCCTCCCTTACCCGCGCGGAGACAATCTCCTTATAATTGCCGCCATATAAATCGCGCAAGGTCAGTTCGCGCCCACTCTCCAGATCGATATTATAAAAACGATTTTCCTGATAAAAACTTGCCTTTGTTTCAAACTTATAGATTACAAAAGAAACAATCTCAGCATCGGAACACTTCATGTCATAATCTATTACAACTTCCAGGGGAAGAAATTCTCCCGGTATGCCTCCGGTCAAGAGATAGGCATCGTAGTATTCTTGCGCTCTATTTTTCGCATTCTCAACTTCTTCACTGATCAGCTTGCTGATTTCCAGGTTAATCCGATGCTCCAGAGCAGTGTTGCCGGTGTTTTCAATGTTGGGGACTTTAACGTTAATGATCTTGGTTTCGTCTTCCAAGTCTATTTTTTTAAAGGTAAAGATTCTGCATATATCTCCCAGAATAGGCACCTCATAGGCCGCGGCAAAGACTGAGGTTGTATTGAGCAAAGTAATGAAAACAAGACTAATTACAGCTGCGAGGGTGGCCATATACTTGACCACGCTCCGACGCTTTTGGATCTTCCGGCCCCGCTGAAGAGCTTGACTGACAACATCGGGCAACTCTGTGGCTACTGGTATGCAGTTATAAGCTTCCTCTACCCTGTTGCTCATGTTAAAATCACACCTTCCTAATAATCGTGGGGTCTATTCATCTTCGCCCATATCTAGCTTTAAAAGTCTTAATGCCTTATACAGTCTCGACTTTACGGTATTGAGATTGGCATCGGTAGCTCTGGCAATTTCCTCTAGTTTCATATCTTCATAAAAACGCAGAAAGATAATGGTTTGGAGCATTGGTTCCAGATGACTGATTGCATTTAATAACTCTAAAGCGTCAACGGTATCCACAGGCTTTTCGGGGGCGGGAATATGCTCTTCCAGCTGGTCAAACAGGACCACTTTTTTGGATTTTCGCAAATACATCAGGCACTCGTTTATGAGAATACGGTAAAACCATGATTTAAGGTATTCCGGGGATCTAAGTGTAGATATTTTTCGCAAGGCCTGGACAATAGCATCCTGAACAAGGTCGAGTGCGGTATCGGGGTTCCTTACATAGCCGTATGCTAAACGATAGAATTTCGCCTGATTTTCTTGGATAAAGGGAATTACTTCTGCATATTCTGCTTTGCCCGCCACACTCACACCACCTTTAGGAGCACCTGGATCTAATATTAATTGAGATGAGCCTCAATGATTCCTGATGCATCAGCATCGTCAGTCACACATACAATTACATATTTACCATACTGCAGTACGATGGCCTCGTCGAGTTTTTTCAGTTCCCTGGGCAGGTAACCTGCAAAGGACTGTTTTTGTTCATCAATATGCGAAAGGGCGTACTCCCGCATCTGTCTCGCAGCTTGTTTGCTGCCGGCCTCAAAAACCGCGATTTCCTCAGCGGTGGCGCCGCTGCCGATAAATACCCTCCCTGAGACTCCCTCCCCTAAAGAATAGAGCCTATCTATTCCTCCCACATCTAACTCTACAAGTTCGTCTTGAAACTCAATATTTTGCAGCATATCTTCGATTAATCCATCCAAACTTATGTCGGTGGTTTGGTGGCTGCAAGCGAGCAGCGAAAAACCAAGAGCGAAAATAGATAAACCCATTATAAATCTTTTCATATTAATTATGCGCCTCCAGATCAACGATATGGCATTTCAGATATTCAAGCCATTTTTGACAATAGGTCTTTTTGAGATGGACGCCATCATAGGCCGAGCCCTCTGGCAAATTTCCTTTACTATCGGCGACAGCCTCCGCCACATTGAGGTAATAAATCTTTTTCTCCTCCGCCATTTTACTCAGCAAGGCATTGAATTGATTAATCTTTGGATTGTTATATATTTTATCCTTAGCTGATTTAGATTTTGTCACCGGAAGGATGGACTGCACATAGATAAGCGCGTCCGGATTGATAGCTTGCAGAGCATCAATGATTTCAGCGTATTTTTTTATAAATAGATTGCTATATACCCAGCCCAATTCATTGGTGCCGAGCATGATATAGACTTTAGAAAAATTCGGGTTTGCCTGGACTGCAGCCATCACCGATATTTTTTTGCCATTCATGTTAATAACCCGGTCTGTGAATACTGTGTTGACCATCAAGCCCCGGCTGGTATAAGAAGTGGCGTTGGCCAACCCGGAATAGAGAATGAAGCCTTCCGTTCTGGAATTGCCGATGAAAATAGCATCATTAAAATAGGTTTCGTCCACCGCCTCACTTCGGGGAACCGGTAAACTGTAATTGTAGGTGACAATTTCAGGTTCTTTAGGCGGTTCAGGCTGGGCAGGCACTTCTTCCTCCTGCGGCACATCCTTTGGTACATCATCGACGGGAAGGGCCGGTAAGGCCTGCGAACCAGCGTGCCTGGACATAACGATTGCCGTAAGCGCTAAAACGGCAATAAGGGCGAGCAACCATTTTATCCCTAGTCTTTTCCGAAACGGTTTTCTATAAATACTCCGATCTGCCACTTTGGATTTTCCTTTCTGCTGTATTATCTTTTCCTACTCTATAGATGCTAATAGGCCTAGGAAAGTTGATGATATCAGCAAATAAATATTATACGGCTGCCAGCTGTTTTACTCTTGGCTTCTGCATCTGACACAAATCATAAAAACTCCTTCCTCAGGCAATTTCTATAAGAAATTGTCTTATGAGGAAGGAGATAATAGATGGCCCCGGTTTTGGTCAGTTTAATGATGCTGCCCCTATCGACAAGTTTTCGTTGAATAGATAGAGCTCCAGGACTAATTCCCGATATAGTACATTCCAGTTATCCTACATACCCATGGTCAATCATTTATCAATATTGAGATGGGTGTTTACTGAAAAAATCTACACGCGACTCCAGAAGTTTAAATTTATGACCAGGTTTAACAAAGTAGGCAAGTGGTTTGAATATGTATTCCCAATCCCAAATTTCCTCATCAATCAATAAGTAATTTCGTATCATTTCACATCCCATCGGAACGATGGGGTGAAATAGTGTCGTGCAAACTCTTACGATGTGAAACATATCTATCAGTAACTGAAGTATATCTGCTATATTATCACTTTTGCTGCGTACAGACCATTCTTTATTCGCATTCCGCAGATAGACATTTAACAATTCAAATATTTTTTCAAAAGAAAACTCCAACATCATACATTCATAGGATAATATTACTTCATTGGATTTTTGAATTATTTGTTCGCTCACATTTCCTTCCGGATAAATTCCGTCATTATATTTTTGAATCGTATAAAAACAAGAGCGCACCAACCTATTGAATATATTGCAAACTAAATTGCCTTCATATAAAACTGTATCGAATCCTTCATTCTTCTCAAGTAAAGCCTTGGGTTCAAATCCGACACTGCGTTCACCCAGGCTTGCATTCATAAAATGCATACGCAGTTGGTCAGAAGTATAATAATCCAATAGTTTAGCTGCTTTAGGTGGCTTTATTTCGCTACTGCTCGAAGCCTTCTTTTTACCGTAAAGTAAATGATGATTAGGTATGATAATCGGTAATTTAATAACTTCATCCAAAGCCAAAAGCAATCCCGTTTGAGCGATTCCGTAAAAATATATATTATCTTCACCGATGAATTGATATACTTGGGTTTCGTCTGATTTCAGCCACTTTTCCCATTCCCTGCCATCGAGCCCATCGTTAAGATAGGCCTTTATAAAAGAAATCGGTGCCCATAATGATTCAGGCCACACCCAGAAAGTTAATCCATCCACACCTTCCATCTCAGGTACAGGAATGCCCCAATTTACATTTCCAGAAAGCCTGAAGGGCACTAATGTTTTTCCGGTACGATAACGTACTTTATTTTTTGATAATACTGATACTGCTCTATCCCTATAGAATAAATTTTCAAATACTAATTCCCAGGATGATTTCTTTTCATCTTCTACGACGTGAAAGCACGGCATATCTTTCATGTTACTAATTTCATCGATCAATTCTTTTTTTACATAGACGGAGGGCTTCTTCAAAAATTCTCGCATAATTACAATCAAATCTTTACGGTATGATGGATTCTTTTCCCATTCATTAACCACCCTGTTGAGTTGGTCCTCAAACAATGGCAAATCAAAAAACCAATTTTTTACTGTAACCCGCGTCGGTTTATTCCCAGATATAACGCTTATTGGATTAATTAATTCATCTGCTTTATATTGATGCCCAAGCGAACATTCATCTGCATAAGCTTTTTCAGATTTACATCCCTGTATAGGGCAACGACCGCAAACTTGCCTTCCATTAAGAAAAACGTCTTTTTCTTCATCATAAAATTGAATTGTTTCTTCCAACTTCAAGACTCCACGTTTATACAAGCACATAAAAATATCCTGGGAGAAAGCGGAATGAATTCTCCCCGTTTCACCTAAAGCAGACGCGCCGTATAAGTCAAGGGATATTTGATAGTCATCAAGCGTTTCTTTTTGCTTTAAATAATTTTCGTTCACAAAATCTGTCAAATCCCCTTGAAATCCGTTAGCGACCGCTTTTTCGTAACCAGTTTCGATTGCACTACCAAAGCAATCGGTACCAGAAATAAATATAACATTTTCGGAACCGATTCTGTCTCGTAAAAATCGCGTATAAATATCTGCTTGGACAAATACCCCACCAATATGCCCAAAATGTAATTCCTTGTCGCCGTACGGCATCCCTGCAGTAACAATTGCTTTTTTAGGATGAAATGGTCGCGTGTGATTCATTTGTTTGAGTCAAATAGATTCTTAAAAAAATCTATTTGTTCCTCCTATCTCTAAATTGCTTTTTATTAAAAA
>DHSM01000010.1:7798-32784 GCA_002408465.1 Firmicutes bacterium UBA5286
CATTTTAACATCAGCCTAAAAGGGTTTCAATTACTTTGCGAGATCTTTGGGAGTAGATTAATCAAAGTAATCCGATAGTGTATTCATAACCGATGATTTTCGGATATGCTTTCTGTATGTCAACCGGGAATAGACCACAAAGACAAAACTTGAACTTATTTCCCGATATAGTGTTTCCAAGTTATCATTATCGACTCTGGCCCTACGGATATACTCCCGCAACTGATCTTCCCAAAAGACAACCGAGAATTCAGCTCGCGTTCAGAAACCCCCTCGATTACACAGCCGGCAGCTGAAAATGCCAAATAGACTACAAGCAAGAGGGCAAGGATTTTCCTTCCTTTCATTAAGAATCCCTCCAATGTTCACTTTGCTTTTTTGCATATTGCACCTTATTATATACAGTGATCAAGTTGTGAACATTATGACAGCCGACCGTGCTCTCATGTAAAAAAACCTTGCCTTCAGGGTCTTGGTATATGTATTGCCTCCATATTTCAACTAATCGTGGCTAAGTAAAAACTGAACTGAAAAACCGTGGGGAGCTGCCTCACGGTCCTTTTCTGACCCGGCTTCCTTATTTCATTCTAGCAGCACTTTCATAACGCAAAGCAAAATAACCAACTTGCATAGTGCTATCATGTTGCATCTCTGACACTGGGAGGTCATCGGGTTTACTATTTTACGATAATAATTGTGTGGTTTTCAATTGACACGATATCAAGATAAGGATATTCTATATGTAATTAAGCATAATTACGTACGTAGGTGATGTATGATGTCATCGAATTTCTATTATTCTTTTCCAGCCATAAAAGGCAGACAAGCAGGTCGGGAATATTTCATTATGATGTGTCCCCTTAATCTTATTAGTAAATTACTTTATTTTGATGAAGATGAATTGCCACCTGAATATCGTGCACAGAGAGTGTTAAATAAAGCAAGGATTCCTGAAATTGCTGATTATATTTTGGGGAATCCCACCAACTATGTATTTTCTTCTCTGACTGCTTCCGTAGATGGCAAACTTATATTTGAACCTTATAATGATATGGCTTTTGGTACATTAAAAATCTCGATGGATTCCCGTTTTCTACTTAATGACGGCCAACATCGTAAAGCAGCTATAGAAGAAGCTCTTAAGATTAATCCCGATTTAGCAAATGAAACAATATCCATTGTTCTCTTCCAAGACTATGAGCTTGAAAAAAGTCAACAAATGTTTGCTGATTTAAACAAACATGCCGTTAATACTACCCGTTCTATTGGTATTTTATATGAGTCCCGAGATCCAATGGCTATTTTAACTAAACAAATAGTTAACAATATCGAAATGCTATCAATGTATACGGACAAAGAAAACTCCTCTCTGTCTAAATTCTCCCCCAAAATCTTCACTTTAAGTAATATTTATAATACTAACTGCAGGCTATTAAAAAAGGGTCAAAAAGTGACTAATAAAGATAAAGATTTTGTTTGGGCTTTTTGGAACCTGCTTTGTGATACAATTTTGGAGTGGAATCGCGTCAAAGAAAAAAAACTAACAGCTTCAGAGCTACGACGAAACTATGTTATTTCCTACGGGATTGTTTTAGAATCAATTGGAAACTTGACTCATTACTTATATTCTAAAAAATACGATTGGCCGACAATAATAGCGCAGCTAAAATTTATTAACTGGAGCAGGGAAAATCTGAATGATTGGCAAGGAAGAGTTTTCGACAAAAACGGTCGTATAAGGAAAAGTAAAACAAATCTCATGCTGACTACAATTAGATTGAAAGAGTTGTTAAAGGTTCCGTTAGAAACAGACGAGGTAGATATAAACTTCAGAGGTGATATTTAATGCAGTTCAAAGATAAGTGGCAAAATAGTATTTCACTTATTCAACAAGTATATCAGGCAGATACACGCCCTTGGATTATAGGGTATAGTGGTGGTAAGGATTCGACTGCTGTCGTTCAATTAATTTTTGAGGCCTTATCAATGTTACCAAAACAGAATCTAAACAAAGATATATACGTAATATCCTCCAATACGTTGATAGAAACTCCACTTATTTTAGCCCATATTAATGACTCCATAAATCAAATAAATGTTTATTCAAAGAAAAATCGATTACCTATTACCGCTACTATTGTGACGCCCAAGTTAGAGAACTCTTTTTGGGCAACACTTATCGGTAAAGGATATCCTTCTCCACGCCAAAAATTTAGATGGTGTACAGATCGATTAAAGATTGAACCGTCAAATCGTTTTATAAAGGAAACCGTGTCCAGGCATGGAGAGGTTATTGTAATACTAGGAGTAAGAAAGTCAGAGAGTGCCAGTCGGGCACAAACTTTAGCTAACCACAAAATCGGCAATAAATTGTTACGCAAACATTCTACTCTACCTAATGCTTATGTTTTGGCCCCAATCGAAGATTTCACTGTAGATGATGTTTGGACATACCTTCTAAAGACCCCATCCCCTTGGGGGGGAGATAATCATTCTTTACTCTCGTTATATAAAGATTCCTCAGGCGAATGCCCTCTTGTAATTGATAAGGATACTCCATCTTGTGGTAATAGCCGATTTGGGTGTTGGGTTTGTACTGTTGTAAAGGAAGATAAGGCCTTGATTGGTTTTATTGAAAATGGGCATGAAGAATTGATCCCACTTCTGCAATTCCGCAACTGGCTTACGGACATAAGGAATAATCCTAACTATAGGGAGAAAAGACGACAAAACGGTAGTGTGTACTATATCGGCTCAGGGGACGATAGACGAATTGGATTGGGACCATTTACCTTAGAAGCCCGTAAAGAAATCCTAAAAAATCTCCTAAGTGCTCAACGAGATTATGGTTCTACACTTATAAGTGAGGAAGAACTTAAATTAATCAGTCAAATTTGGATTGAATGGGGGGACTGGGAACGGTCTGTCCCTGATATATACGATAAAATATTAGGACAAGCCCTTGATTGGCCTGACAGCGAACGCCCTTTATATAGTAAAGAGGAAATCAAGTTACTTGATTCCCTGTGCAAAAAGCACGATGTTCCTCTAGAAATAGTTCATAAATTGTTGAGGATACAAGAAAACCATTATGGTTTCAAATATCGCTATGGAATATACAAAGATATTCATAAGGCATTAAGTGAAGACTGGTTGCATATTGAGGAAGAAAATGAGGTCTACGCCGATGATTATTAAGAGAGTGGGGTTATTAAATTTCGGAATTTATAAAGGTAAGTATAAATTAGATATAAGTCCGGATAAGGATCATCCTCTCATCCTTATTGGAGGGGAGAATGGTTCTGGTAAGACTACCTTGCTAACTGCAGTGAAGATTGCCTTATACGGACCCTTTGCTTTTGGATATAAATTAGCAAACGAAAACTATAAAAGTATCATTAAAGATAAGATTAACAGGTACGTTGTTAAAATAAATGGCGACATAGATTCTTATGTACAGGTTGAATTGTTAATGGAGCATAAAAGTACCATTAGCTCATTTCGAATTTCACGTAGCTGGCTAATAGAAAATGGAACACTTCAAGAGACTTTAATAATCCAGCAAAATGGCAAAAAGATGAACGCTAAGGAAATCTCCGACTATGAAAATTATATTAGGAAGTTCATTCCGCCTAGCCTATTTGACTTTGTTCTTTTTGATGGGGAACAAATTAATCAGTTAGTTGAGAATGATTCATTTGCGAATAACGTTAAAGCCGCTTTTTATACCCTGTTTAATTTAGATATTGTCGAGACATTAAAATTGGATCTCCGTAATTATTTGAATCAAGACAATATCTTCAGCTCCTTATCAACTGAAGAAAGGGAATATACACTTCTAGCCACCAACATTGATGTCCTAAACAAAAACCTTTCAAATCAGAAAACACAATTGGAGATTTCCCTAAGCAAACTTCAAAACACCGAAAGCACTATCAGTAATCTCAATAACGAGCTTAGTATTCATGGGGGGATATTAACCAACCAGCGGGAACAAATCCTACAAAGTATTACTGAGTTGGACCAACAGAAGAAGGCAGCACTAGAGACTTTAAAGGAATCAATTAGTACAGTTCTCCCTTTCCTAATTTGTGAAAACCTACTCAACGAGTGCCAACAGCAAGTTGCAGCAGATCGGCAACTCTCCGCTACCTCAGATATTTTGTATCTAACAGAAGTCAAGATTACAGAAGCGTTCGAACAGCTAGTTGAACAAGAACATGTCCAAATAACTAGAAAACAAACTAACTATAAAAGTGAGTTTATTAAACAACTATTAACGGCTATCAGCAACAATAAAGAGATTGCTACCAATTCAATTCATGACCTTAATAACGAGGAATATCATTTCTTTGCAACTAACGCAAATAGTCTTCGCTCTTTTAGCAAGGATCAATTCCTAGAACTATTTAAGGAAATAGCTGAATGCAACAGTCAAATTGCGCAACACAGAAACACCCTTAATAACAATGAAGGAAATGAATCTTTCGGGAAGATTATTAATGCTATTAATGCCCATCAAGCAGAAGCAATCGAACTTCGCTATAGGATCAGCGAGCTTGAAGCTTCTATTATAGAGGTGCAAGAAAATATAAACCGAAGTGAAGCCGACCGAGTAAAGGCACAGAAGCGACTTGATCAAGCCCAAAAGGATGAAAATATTTTTGCAATTTGCAGCAATATTGACAAAATCCTAACTGAGTTTATTGAGTGTAGCGTTGGCTCAAAAGTTTCATATTTCGAGAAAGAGTTCATTCATATTTTTAATGACTTAAATCATAAAGACCATTTTATAGCAGAAGTTAAATTGGACTGGAACACATTTGAAATTACCATGCTTGACCAAACAGGACACCAGCTCCCGTTCCCCCAATTGTCTGCTGGTGAAAAACAATTATATCTTTTAAGTTTACTTTGGGCAGTAGTAAAAACGTCTCAAAGGAAGATTCCCCTAATCTTTGATACTCTATTAGGGCGACTGGATAAGTCACATAAAGAACGAATTCTTACAAAATATATCCCAAACATTAGTGATCAGGTTCTCATTTTGAGCACGGATTCTGAGGTGGATACCCCTTACTACAATTTGATATCCCCACTAATATCTCAAAAATATCTTTTGGAGTTTAATCCAACCGATAAGACAGTTTCAATATCCAATAGATTTTTTCACGAAGGGAGCGAATAGTAATGCAGTACCGTTTAAAGACCTCCCTAAAGGCAATGCAGATCCTAAAAGACCTGCAAGCTAAGACAAACCTAACGCCAAATGTTTTGGCACGCTTAGCCATAGGCCTCTCCCTTCGGGATAGTACTGTCCCAACACAACCACCATCAAACTCACTGGGCCTAGAATTTAATAGACCCACTCTTACAGGTGAACATGAAATATTATATAAAGTACTTATGTGTCAACACGCCAAAAAGAACTTATCTGATGAAGAATTTTTCCCCCACCATGTTAGGATGCATCTCGAACGTGGAGTCCACATGTTAAATGATGAGTATCAGTTCGCCGGTAACTTTGAGAAGCTTATCTTGAACCTACGTGAGTTAGAATGAGGTGGCATACAAAATGATATACCTGGATAACAACGCTACGACAATGATTGACCCAGAAGTGCTCGAGGCAATGCTCCCTTACCTTAAAGAGTTATACGGAAACCCATCTGGTAAATACTTGCTTGCTCATCAATCTCAAGAAGCTGTTAATACTAGCCGCCAACAGATCGCTCAACTGCTTAATGCTGACCCTGGAGAAATTATATTTACAAGTGGAGCTTCTGAGAGCAATAACTTTATACTTAAAGGAGTTTCCGATGCACATCGGGACAAGGGGAATCACATTATTACCTCAGCTATCGAGCACGCATCTATCCTGGAAACCTGTCGATATCTTGAGACAAAGGGATTTATCATTACTTACCTTCCCCCTACTTCAGAGGGTATCGTCACAGTAGAATCTCTCCAAAAATCACTAACGGAGAAAACTATCCTTGCCTCTATATCATGGGTAAACAACGAGCTCGGTACAATTAACGACATTCCGGCAATGGCCAACTTTTGTGCAGATAATAATGTATTTTTTCATACTGATGCCACTCAAGCAATTGGCAAAGTACGTATCGACTTAAAAGGAAATCCTATAAATTTTCTATCCTTCTCGGGGCACAAAATCTATGCCCCAAAAGGAGTCGGGGGATGTTTCATCCGGAAAACTAAGTTGGGTTTAAAGGAAAAGGTAACGCCCATAATACACGGAGGTTCTCAAGAATTTGGGTATAGGGCAGGGACTCTCGCTGTGCCAAATATCGTAGGGTTAGGGAAAGCAGCAGATATAGTTTTTCAGAATTTTGATCCTCACCAAAGTAAGCTAAAGCTGCTTGACAAGGAATTACACTCCTTACTTCTACAAAAGTTTAACAACATCAAGTTTAATGGGTGTAAACATACAAGAGTTCCTGGTATTACTAATTTTTTAATTCCTAACACGAGCAATGAATTAATTATTAAGAAGCTTTCTCAAGAAATAGCTGTCAGCAACGGGTCTGCATGTTCCGCAAGCAAACCGTCTCACGTTTTGCAAATGATTGGATTGAGTCTAGACCAAATTAGGTCATCTATACGAATTTCCGTAGGCAAATATAATACTCCAGATGAGTTAGCTTATTTTGTTAATAGACTCGCTGAAATAGCGCTAGAATGAACAAAGCCTTATTTTTATGAGAAAAGCTTATTCCTTAAAAATATATTAGACCGTAGCTTTGTACGGTCTTTTTTATCCCTGCTCTTCGATAATTCTTCTGTAAACTTTGTAATAGTGTAAAAGGAACAAATCTAGAGAAGTGGTACGAGGAATACTATCATTAATATAATTCATTCCCGTAACGGCATATCTATTTAATAACTCAATTCCTTGCTTGTTTAGCCTAGTTTGGGAAAAAGTGTCGATTAATTGAAGGATCAACTTTTGTACACTATCTCTATCATTTGGTTCAATTGCTCGTCGTTCCATTTCTGCATCTATTAGTAGAGCAATAATCTGATCTCTAACCCCCAAATATACTGAAGGAAAAGAATCCATAAAATATTCCTTTTCCATTTCTTCCTCATTTCCGATTTTCTTTTTTGCAAGGCCTAGCATTACACAAAAGTAATACCAGTCGAAAAGAAATTTTAGATCCTTTATATTTCCAAAATAATCCCTAGCATTGTTCGGCATTTTAAATGTCATACAATATCTTCCTCGCTTTCCTGGAACCGGCTAAACATTTCCACTCCTTCAATACATTGAGCCCTTTTACTGCCGGGAGATCTATATACTGTCAAAAACTTAACCTCATTTTCCCCAAGGGTGTAAAAATAGTCTGTGAATGCCTTTCTTTCGCCAGAGGTTATAAAGATAATTAGTTGGCTAAACAGACACGGTAAAATTAATGATACTTCCCTTCTCACAGAAAGATCCAGTGAACCAGCTGGGGAATCAACCACGAAGGGTAATTTATGTGCTGCACCCTCAAAAAGAGATCCCAAAAACGAGTAAGCAATGGCTAATGTTTGCCCTTCACTCGCACCAGACTTATCCTTCAGTTTGATGTGCCCATCTATGCTTTCGATCTGGATCTCCTCATTTTTAATAATTCTCTTGATTTTATCTTGGGTTTCTTGTATTATTCGAGATTTTAATAGTAATAAAGCTTCTTTCTCTATCCTTTTTAAGTAAGAGCTGAAGATCTTTTTTTGCTCAATTAAACTTAACGTATTTGATAAGGCAGCAATTTTTATGTTTAAGTCGTTTAACTTATCTTCACAAAAAAATATATTCTCAGATGGATCTAAACGATTCCATTCTGTCCTGTTTTTTGTTGTAAGTACATGTAAGTGTTTTTTGATCTCTCCTATCTCTTTTTCAAGACGGATTTGTTCATTATCTAAATTGATTGTGCTATTATTACTTTCATCAGCATTATATCTAACCTTTATCCTATCTTTGTCTTTTTTTGCATTAGAAAAATTTTGAGAAGCCGTATCCAGCTCACTTATTTCTTTTTCCAATTCATCACTATATACAGAAGATAGGACTGTCGCTTTGATAGCATTTAGAATTCCAATTTGATCCTCAGCCAAATAAGTTTCAGAAACTTCACGAATATGATTTTGTTCTTTAGGGCTTAAGGGACGACCACAAATACAAAAATCTTGTTCTGATAACTCGACAAAAAATTGCTTGGACATTGTCTTGGGTAATTTAAGTATTTGCATTTGACTAGCTAAATCCGTTAGCCTTTTTGTAGTAAGTGGATGGAGCAGATGTGGGTTGCGTATTAAATTTAGGACAGAAGATGTTTGAGCTACTACTTTTCGTTCGCATTGGATAATGTTTCCTTCAATGACAACAAGTTCTTCCTTAAAATGATTGTTTTCCCTTATAGTTGCACTAATTGTTTCCTTTATCTCTTGTACTCTACCCTCTTTGTCTTTTAGCATGTTCTTTAAAGTTTGCTCTTTTTTTTGTAAAGCAGTTTTTACTCCGAGATAACTATTTCTTTCACTAACAAACCGTCTTAAGCTGTTTTCTGTTTTAGCTGAGGTAGCTTTTTGTCCCTGTTGAGCACTTTCAACTATCCTATCGGCAACTAAATCTAATTCGGAAATTTTATTAAGTTGATAAAGGTATGTAATAGCTTCTTCAGCTTCTTTACTACTACTTGTTAAGATTTTGTTTGCCAATTCGCCGTCAAAAATAAAGCGTTTAACAAATTCCTTACTTAGCATGCTCCTAACTTCGCTGGGTAAAAGAAAACCTTCTTCCATCCCTCCGTGAACAACACTTACCTTACTAGTCTGGTAATAAGCCTTTCCTTTTTTATAATCTAAATTGAGAACAACGTAATAAGTCTGCTCGGTGGTTGTCAAGGAAGTTGTCGCTTTTTCTCCTCCACGGTATTACGCATCTCAGCAGTCGGGTTCAATGCAACTTGATCAATCCTGCTCCAATTCCTAGTGTCTCTTGACCACCGTTCGGGCCGTTTTCCTTTCGCCGCCTTGTACACCTCATCCCTCTTGCGCAATATTTCGACATCTGCCCCAGTATGTCGCTGTAGGGGCGTCACAAATTTAATCCCGCTGTGTAGAAACTCCGTATTATAGAGCTTAACAAAGTTGCATGTCCATTCTCTAGCTTCATCAATGGACCCGAAGCCCTCAAGGGGGAAGTCCTTTGTGTATTTTAGTGTTTTAAAAAGGGATTCAGAGAAAGGGTTATCGTTGCTAACTCTGGGACGGGAATAAGACTTAGTTACTCCCAGTCGAGCTAGCAGGTTCTGAAAATCTTGAGCCTTCATGGGGCTACCGTTATCTGAGTGAAGCACCAACGGTTGGTGAAGCACCCCATGTTTGAATACAGCCTTCTTAATTAATTCTTGAGCATGTCGAGACGATTCTTCCCTATGAACTTCCCAGTGAATTATGAGCCGGCTGAAAACGTCGAGCACCAGGTACAATTTGAAGTAAAAACCCTTGACTGCAGCTGGCAGCCAGGTGATATCCCAGGACCACACCTGATTGGGGCCTGTTGCTATATGTGTTGTCAATGAGCTTGTCCTAGGAGGATTTACCCTAGTACGCCTTGCATTCTGCTTCGCTTCTTTTAGGACTTTATAGAATGTGGATTCAGAGGCAATATATACTTCCTGGTCGGCTAGCTTGGGTACAATCTGAGCGGGCGTTAGATCTGTAAACTCTGCGCTGTTGCAAATCTTGATTATCTGGGCTTTTTCCTCTTCGTTAAGCTTATTCGCTGGAGGCTTCCGCTTGGCTGTAGGCCGCTTATCTATGGGGTCCGGCCCTTCCTTAACCCAACGCTGATAGGTCCTGACAGATATGCCTAGCTCCTTGCATGCCAGTTCTAACCTGGCACCGGCGGCATTAGCTTCACTGATTAGCTGGACTGCCATCTTGCGATCTGAGGCGCTAATCAGTCTGCCTCGGGGTCCCCCCAAATCGCATTGGCTTTTTTTCTCAGCACCAACAAGGCAGCAGTCTCGGCCAGGGCTTTATCCTTATACTTAAGTTCTCGCTGAAGTTTCTTGTTTAGCAGTTTTTCCGATCTAAGCTCGGCCTCAAGGTCTTTAGGGGATTTATTGGAGCCAAGAGATGATTCCATGGTTTGGCGCCACTGCTGAATGTCAGTGGTGTATAATCCATGCTCTCGGCAATACCGCCCAAGCTCTTCTACATTCAGGGAAAAGGTTTCAATGACGATCCTCAATTTGTCTATGTCATTCCATTTGCCGTCATTAGATGGGCTGCTGTTATTAGGAATTAGCTGTCCATCCTTGCGAGCCTTAGCAACCCAGCCGTAAATAGTAGTTTTAGGTATATTTTCCTGCAATGCAATCTCAGATATGGTCTTGTTTTCAGGGGGTTGGAGCTGCTTTAAAATCTGCCTCTTATATTCTTCTGTAAATACTCTTCTTGCCATCGTATAGACACAACCTTTCGTAAGAACATGATATCATCTATACGACAACTATCCTAACACATGGGGGCTCATCTATTAGAAGTTTGATATCGAAAGAACCAGTATTTATGCTAGGAGATGGCCTAAATTGACGAATATATTCACTGCTCCATTTTGTTGCAGAACCGTCAAGCGTAGCCCGCATTAGTGTTAAAGTTGTTGTTTTACCTGTTCCGTTAGGCATCATAATTAAGGTTATGGGGGGAATTTGGGTTTTACCAATCTCGATTGATAGGTCATTTACCCCTCTAATCCCTTTATAATTCCAATCTAAAATTGTTATTTGCACGATTAAAGCACCTCAAGCAATTTATTATCCTCAAGATTAACAAGCTCCATAATGCTTTTAACATCGTCTTCCAAGTAATCGCCTTCGAGGGCGTTTGCGATGAGTTTCCTCAGTCTCCTTTTAAATTGATCATCTTCATGAACTGATGACAATACTTTGTCAAGTGCAAGATCCAATTCTTTATAAGTATTCACTTCGAGTCCCTCCTTGTATTTGCTAAAGTTGATAACCAGACTTCACGTTCGGTATCTGCGTTATACTCTTTACTACCATCTAAACATATAAAATCAATAACCTTAGCTCTTTTGTACTGATTATCAGCATCTATACGCAAACTTCTTCCTATACGTTGTATAGTCTGAAGTCTAGCACGATCAGACGAAAGAAGAAAAATAGAAGTAATAGATTTTATGTCGATACCCTCAGATAACCTTTTACTTGTTATAAGACAATCGATCTCTCCTCTACTAAACCTTAATAGATTAGTTGCGTCATCTTCTCCATAATAAGTATGGTAGTCAGGTTTATAATTAATCAGTATCATTTGGAGGTCGATACCAAATTCTTTAGTCGCAACAAAAATTAAAGATCGCTCCAGTAAAACCTGCCTTTTAGAAATTAAATCTCTAAAAACAGGCAATTTCGCACGGGATTTCTTTTTTACACTTGCAAGTTCATTATATAGATCATTCACGTCTACATGTAAGCCCTGCTTTTTCTTTGCATTAAAAGCTGCAAATATTCTCTTCATTTCCTTCTTGTCTTCTTCAGTCAATTCATAATGTAGGGGAAAATAATCAAATTCGCATAGAATCCCTTTTTTTATCGCATCTTCGATTTGAAAAACGAATAAAACTGGGCCTATTTCATTCTCTATAAACTTATTTCCTTCCTCATCGTACTCCCTTTCTGGGGTTGCGCTTAGCCCCAGTCGATATTTGAAGCGTTTTATTTTCCCTGATAAAGAATCAACAAGAGATGGCGACCCGAATCCATGAACTTCATCGCAAATAAAAAGCATGTCCTGGACAGAAGAATCTAAGAACCGAACCACTTCATTTAATCTATCGGCGTCCCGGGAAACAAGCATAATAGCCCCTTCAGTATTAAGCAAATAAGAGCTCAACTCATTAAAACTTTTGTAATACCTATACACATTCATCGAGGTTTCAAGAGACAACTCGCTATACCATTGGTCTAAAAGATCATTACCATATGCAGTTACTACAATGCTTTTTATTTCTCTCATACTATATAGCTTTTTGATGATTCTTATGGCTGTTCGAGTTTTGCCAGTGCCAGTTGCCATTTCTAAAACACCATTTTTAGACAATAAAAATTGCTGCACTGCTTCATCTTGATGTTTCCATTTTGCACTTTGGCTAGCTGGTATTATATAAGGCCTGTCCTGTATTCGGTTTATTAGTATTTGCTTTCTTATGGCTTCTGGTAAGGAATAAACGATGATGTTCGGGTCCAAGTTGTTCCATAGCAACTCAAACCTTTTTTTATCATATTCTACAAAGTGTGATAATCCAGACCATGATTTAAATACTTTTATGCTTTCATAGTTTGTATATCCCTTACTACTATCGTTAATTGACCCATTAAACGATAATGTCGTATCTTCATCACCATAGAATATTCCAAACTTATCATGAAAATCCCCGATTAGCTTTGCTGAAGGAACTGCAAATTTAAATTCAATTATATTATCATATATTAACCAAGCTAAAACATTTAGGGTTTCCTTTTCCATTTCCTTTACTAATAAATCAACATTTTGGCCTAGGATTTGCTGATATTTTTCATATTGTAATGATGGTTCCAGGCTTGCTACAAAAGCTTCAAAATCTTTTTCGTCTATTAAAGGACTCACTATCCAGCGAGCCTTACCACCATTCGAAGCAAAACTCGCCATACCTCTCGCGTTACACTTTAGCCAACCAGAAGTAAAATACCCTACACCTCGATCATATTGCTTAGCCCACATTAAACACGGTTCATAAAATTCTTTTACATGGTCATTATGACTACTGTTCAATGCATCAGGTACTAATGGATAAGATTTCACGAAACCCCTCCCTGGCGATACTGAAATCCCTTGTCCCGTCCGGTAAAGGAATTGTACATCTCACCACCCCTTTTAAGTACACAAGCTGGTCGCCTAGATTAGATGAGGAATCTGGAGATTAGATGGGGGAGTTGCTAAACCGTGTCCATATCTTGTTTGTTAGGAGTGCATGATTAAAGTACATATTACCATAAGGCTATGACACTATTGTTACTTCTATATATCGACATCTTTTTCCTCTTTTCCCCATCGCCGGAACGAATGCCTCTTAGGCACTTAACGCCGATGCAAGCACAGGAAAAATCTCTTCAAAATCGATACCCATTGGCATGGCTGTCAGCACAGGTCCACCAGTTTCCCCCTCCGCTTAACATCACTTTTCACGTTCTGGCTCGAACACACCTTTTGCAATCAACGCTATGACCTGTGGGTCATCTTCTTTAAGTTCTTTCCGCACATAGCGAAGGTAGCAAAGTAAACATTCTATATCTTCACGGTTATACATAAGGTGGATGGCATTGTCAGTAAAAGCTCTGTTGCTATCCCAAAAGCCCACCACTAACTCAAACTTTATATCCTGCAGTTCCCAGCCCGGTCGCACATATGCATATTTTGGGTCGTTCCGTAAATCTGTTACTGGATAGCAAATAAAGGTGAGGTCTGGCTCAACGCACGAAAATTTTTCTTTTTGCTGCATCTCACCGTTGACTTGCCTTGTAAACAAATCAACTAGAGCATCAACCTCCTGGCTCATGAGAATTTTGTTTCCAAGGCGATAATTCATGAACCTCGACACAATGGCACCATCGGTGCGACACCATTCTTCATCCCAAGTATCTTTTGTGGTCTTACTGTAATAAGACACATCAAAGTATAAGATAATGCCCGAAGCATTTAGTTTTATCCGCATATTGCTTTCCTCCAAGAGGGATATAATCGCATTTACATGATCACCGAGCCGATAAATTGCCTAAAGAGTTAGCACGGATGATAAAAGCTAAGTATGAGTTTTTGCCCTTCTCACAATGCATCTACAATGAAAAGTTCTTTATTTGATGGTTTCCACCGCGGCTTGTCTGTTCTTAGCTATATGGCCCAATGCTGTTCGACGTCATCTTCCGGAGGAAGTCGTTTGTTAGGGTTCAGATTTCTGTATCTCCATATACTACACTTCTTTGACTTCTCCAAAATGCGACAAAGCAATCTTATCCAACTGTGCGGCGATGTCCACGAAGGCAATATTCAAATCCAGTGTTTTCACGCTGATTTTATTGCCGCTCATCTGGAAATCACAATCTGGTGTAATAGTTTCTTCTGTTTTGGCATACAAAAGCATACCAGCCACATTGCCGGTGTTGCCGACATCGCGATTCTTAACATACGTAAAAATCTGATACAGGTTGTTAGAATGAAGGGTCTTGCTATTATACTGAACCTGCAGGGTATGGGTGTAATACTTGGTGTCGATAATAAGGACTTTCTCGCCCTTTCTTAATGTGATGTCCGTCTGCATAACCGGTAAGAAATCTATGACACCGTCGTCAAGGTTCCATGCCACCTGTGAAGCTGCAGCCCAGTTCCGGATGATGGCGTTTGTAATACTCCAATACGAATTTCTCAAACAGGCGGGACATACGCTGTTCATCCAAAAAAGCGGCCATTTTGTATTCGCCTTTCTCGGTGGATAGCATCAGACCCTCGAGAACAAAAAAGCAGATATTCAACAGCATTCGATAACTCTGATTATTTCTTTGAAAACTTGTGAGATATCTATGAATCGTTTCCTAATATTTACAGCAATTTTTATCCTGCTCATCATAGATGGGCAAAATGATATCGGAAATGGTATGGCTCTCTTTCTTAACAACAGCCTCCCATAAAGGATAGAGGAACCTTCTCCAGAGCAGATGCAATCCCCTGCCAACGTTGGCGGACGATTTTTCGTGTCGGTTTCTATCCTTATTATTGCTGCCTGATTTAAAGGTTTGAGCGTTGTAGGCAGAGATTGTTGATATGCTCAAGAAAAAGGGGAATTAAGCAAAGGCGAAGAATATTAGAGCCGGGGTGAATTGCATGGAAGAACAAATTCGTATTTCTGCCTTCAGGTGGCTTGAACAGCAAACTGCTATCTACGGAGACGTGTTGCCTTATCAGCTTTTGCAACAGGGCTTTGATTACCAAGGCGAGAGGGTCACCATAATCGGCCCACAGGGTATTTGGAAACCTAAGCAGTTACGCTTGATTCCAATATCTATAACGACTGCACCCAATGGACCATATGATGACTACTCTGATGAAAGAGGATTAATAATCTACCGGTACCGTGGTACAGACCCCTACCATAGAGATAATGTTGGCCTAAGGGAAGCCATGCGTCAGACAGTACCTTTAATATACTTCCACGGCATCAGCAACGGCAAGTACTTCGCCTCCTGGCCGATATTTGTCGTAAATGACAATCCCGCAGAGCTATCCTTTACAATAGCCTTTGATGATCATCGTTCAGCTGACTTATATTCCAGACAGTTCACGAACTCAAATAGTCCTAATGTCTTCAACGAGTACATTGTTCAAGAGGAAGCAGACTATAGGCGCCATTATACGACGTCAATAATAAGAAGCCGGCTCCACCAAAGCGCTTTCCGGGTCAGAGTCCTGGAGGCTTACAGTGAGCAATGTGCCTTTTGCAGGCTGAGGCATCCCGAGCTGCTAGATGCCGCCCATATCATCCCGGATACAGATCCCAGGGGAATCCCCTCAGTTACCAATGGCCTGTCCCTGTGCAAGATTCATCATGCTGCATTCGACAGGAATATCATTGGCGTGACACCGGAGTACCAGATTAAAGTAAAGGAGGAAGTCCTGAAAGAAATAGATGGCCCTATGCTGAAACACGGGATTCAGCAGCTTCATGCGCAAAAGATAGTCTTGCCCCACAATAAGAGCCTATGGCCGGATCAGGAAAAGCTCGAAGAACGGTATGTTCATTTCGTAAAAGCGCAATAACTCCCGCACGATACCCTTACATAATTTATGAGCCTTCACCTGTTATCCAAGCTCTAATGATTCGTGTACTTGGCATCGGAGCTAACTGTCTCTGTATAAGTAATTTCTACAGGGATAACATTTTTTCCTTTTTCGCCATTATTCTACATAGTATAAAAGAGCCCGGTTGGGCTCTTTTTGCTTAGCTCTTGTGTTAATAGCGTTCAACAAGTTTCGGGATAATCTCTCATATTTCCCGGAAAATATCGGTGTTGCCTTGCTTTTTTTGCTTAAGCTTTATACAGGGTCTTGCCTTCCTTGATGGTCTCCGGGACCTTGGTAAAGAGATTTTTATCATCGAGGACAATGCTGTAGGGTCCGTTAATCATGGCGGTTTTCCGCCGCTGGATGTCCGTCAGATACAGCTTGCGCTGGTTTTCCTTTAAATTATAGAGCTCATATTTTTCGCTGGAAAACCCGCTGAACAGGCAGCCCAGCCTTTTAAAAATACTAAGGCCGCCCTTGTACTCCCTATTCAGTTCAAACAAATACCGCAAAGCATAGTAATTATACAGCTGCCTTTCACAATTTTCTTTAGGCCAATTCTAAGTCCTCCCACAAAAAGTAGTATACCCTTGTAATCTTAGGTCATTAACAGCAAGACTAGATCTGACAACCTCCCGTTCAAATTTATTTACCTTTTTATGTTCTTCATAAGCGGCGAGTTCCTGCCGCTAAAGATAATTCCAGAAGATTATGCTGACAGTTTTCGCTGCAGATTCCCCATTGTTTTTTTTCTCATAAATGCTATAATAACCTTGACAACTGAATACTGGTGTCTTCAGGGCAGGGTGAAATTCCCGACCGGCGGTAAAGTCCGCGAGCGTGTCAACGCAGATTTGGTGAGATTCCAAAACCGACAGTAAAGTCTGGATGAAAGAAGGCAAGTTTTTCTTATAATATCCACCTGAAAGACACAGTCTTTCAGGTGTTACTATTTTTAGGAGGGAAAAGTAATGAACACTAATACTAAAAAAATTGTTACTTTGGCAATGCTGAGCGCTATTGCCTATGTGGTCATGGCGGTTGGACGCATTCCAATTATACCAACTGTCGAATTTTTAAAGTACGATCCTAAAGATATTATTATCGCTATTGGCGGCTTAGTATTTGGGCCATTATCTGCATTTCTCATGTCTGTAGTCGTTTCTTTTGTCGAGATGGTGACAGTCAGTGAGTCGGGCATCATTGGTTTGATCATGAATGTAATTTCTACCTGCGCTTTTGCCTGCACAGCCGCTTTCATCTATAAGCATAAACGCACACTGTCAGGGGCTGTTATTGGTCTGATCGCCGGCAGCCTTGCGATGACAGGAATCATGCTTCTCTGGAACTATATAATCACCCCAATTTATATGGGGGTGCCTAGAGAGACAGTAGCTAATATGCTAATGCCAATCTTCCTGCCTTTTAACCTTTTAAAAAGCGGACTGAACGCAGCCCTGACCATGTTGCTGTACAAGCCCTTAGTGAAGGTGTTTAGAAAGAGCAATCTGATTCCCGAGCCGGAGGCAAACGCCAAAAAGCCGATATTTAATCTTGGGGTCCTGTTGGTATCACTATTTGTCCTGGGCACTTGCCTGCTGATAATCCTGTTAAACCGCTAAATCCCTGGTAGATTCAGGCTCAATCGCAGCCATCTCAAATGCATGTAACCTAAAGGACCCGCAGCAAAAGCTACGGGCCCTTTTTTCCCTGAAGCCAGCGACGGGCTTCTTCATATTTCTCCCGAGCTAATTTATCGTTGACTAATTTGCAGCGGGCGCATTGAGGCTGGTTATTCCCCTCCAAGAACCAGATCTTCCCCTTTTTATCCAGGGCCATATCCAGGCCGATAATCTTCATGGGGAAAGCGGACCCCAATACGCTGGCAATTTGGTGGGAGAGATCCACCAGCTCCCGTATAGTTACCAGGGGATTTCGCCGCTGATCGTATTTCTGCAGTATATCCTGCAAAGGGTAATCCTTCGCCCCCCTGGCCACATTGGTGACAACTGCATCTTCCTTTTGAGCCACCTTAGCGGAAGTCAGGGTGAGCCGCCACACCTTATTTGGCTTTTGCAGCACCATGCGAATGTCAAAGGGGCAATTCCTGTAAGTGGCCAAATCAATTCCCTGCTGCAGGAAGTATTTTTCCTCGGCCAGCAGCGGCATGATTTCAGAAACAACGTCTGTCCCCGAAACTTGTCAGTGGGAGTTGCCAGAGGAGATTTCATACCTTTCTTTATAGAGTTTTTTGGTCCGTATGATGCCAAGGCCCAATTGCCCCTTATCTGGTTTCAGGTAAACAACGGGAAATTCACTGAGCATTATCCGGAGGTTCTCGGCATTGAATTCCATCGTTTCCGGGATATGCGGAGCGATAATAGGATCAACCAAAGACCGAGAGCTCCGCCGGCAGCCGGATCTCGTCGAAGCAATATCCGGTTATTCAGGGCCTCCCGGACGTAATTCGGGAAAGAGTGATATGGGTCATCCATGTTGATTTGGCGGACTTTCTCGCTTTCTTTGAACATGCTATATCCCTCCAGTATTGACATTAATTAGAAGTTGGCCAAAGTTAATTATACCAGAGAGAAGCAAACAAATTTACTATATAACCTTTTGGGGGTCAATCATTATTTAAATGCTGTAACTGCCATACAATTTAAAAGCATTTATTTAGAATTTAGTATTCAGTGAGTATAGACTAACTTGGTTTTATACTAATTTTTATAGGCTATTCGCAGTTATGATAATGTGTGTTATAATAACATAAAGTGGGGATGGCTAGAATTCCAGAATTCCATATGATTGGAGGGAACAAATGAAAAAATACTATGGAACTATACTTTGGATGCTAGTTATAACATTGTTAGTCATTTCAACCGCAAGTGCGCTAAAATACTATACCAGCACCACTTATGTAGAACACATAACAAAGCTATTCTATTATGTAGGTAATGTTTCCGTTAGAGGGTTAGACTTAATAAAAGAAGACGGTTATTGGCATTGGCCACAAAGCAGTGAGATTACTTATAAGATTCCCAACCACCCAGACATTTTTGCACAAGTAGTTGCAGGCGGTCCGGGTGATAATGTAGTCAGACGGGATTCTATTAGCGTTCCTAGAAGGGATAATACTAGAGTGTATTGGAACATCAATCTCATAAGAATATATACCAAGCCGGGAGATGAACCATGGGGAGAAAAGCCAGGTCTTGAATAAAGCATAAGAGATATTGGAACGCCATTCCCACACTTCCTTAGTGCTGAGGTGAGAGCATGAAATTGAAAAAAAAGTTGTTAATAAGTATTATCAGCGTGTTTGTTGCGGTAAGCGCCATAATGATGTTGAGCTATGTTCAGGCTCAGGCTATTTATCAAGAAGCCTATCCCTTTGGCATGGGTCAGAATCATATAGTTATGAAAAGTGATTCGAAAAAGCAGGTTTGTTTCTCTGATGTCATTAATATTGATGAAGATATTGATGTCTTAATAATTAGCAGGGATGATGAAAACAGTGAAACCATAGGTGTCTATGACCCAAGCATGGTTATGGCTTTTTGGAACACTGCGTCCGGATTAGGGATAACACGTTACTTTTCCTATGATGACTATATCAATAAGACAAAATCAGGAATATTGATTACTGATAATTCTACTGTTGATAAGATAGCCTACATAAGTGAAAATATCGATGACCTTATGTATTGTGTGGATACCCAAAGTAGTTTCAATTATTACGGAGACACAAAAGAAGTCGTCAATCTGGCTTCACTAAGTACCTTAGGCAATAATATTTATCTGGACTATGGTAATGAAAAGGTAGCAAATAACATTGTAAAGAGATTGACGAACTTAGGATACCGAAAACTTTCTCTGGAATACGTTGGCCTTTTGGAGTCAATATTTAGCTTCAACCATGACATCTACGAAGCTATAATGATTGCTGGTCTTGTGATTTATTTATTATTCGGTGTTGTTGCTTTCTGGCACCTCTATAATAACCGCAAGGAAATTAGGATTCATCTCCTTCATGGTGGAACTCTGAAAAGCTTAGCAATAAATTTATGGCAATTTGTCATTTTGAATCTGATTGGTATGATTCCAGTCACGATATTCAGTCTTTTTCAACGGAAAATGGGAAACATGTTCACATCAAATGTCTCATTAATGATGTTCCTTGGCGTTCATGTTTTGATAACTTCCATATTGTACATGTTAGCATTCAGCCTAGTCTATGTTATGAGTCAGAAGCGAGATGATATCTATGTACGCTAATCTAAAGCTTGGATTCCGAGATATATGGAAACACAAATTCTCTTTTTTAGCTTGCATTGCCTTTCTTTTGATATTCAATATGATAGTAATAATGTCCACGATGACAATTTACATTGACCAAATATCTAAAAGTTTGATAGAGTCAAAGCAGGTTGAAACCTTCGACCTAATATACACCCAATATGAAGACTTCTCATATAAAAGAGAAGATATTTTAAACCTTGCACGCATAAATTCACAGGATGCCTTTACATACTGGTTTTCCAGTTCACTGTCTAATTATTACGCACGCCCTATCTATTTAATTTTCGGGGATGGTTCGCTTATACATCCTGGGATAATAAATCAGGAGGAAATTGCAGTTTATGCATTTGACACAAGTAATATCAGTCATATTGACATATTGGATGTTAATTATTCAATTCAGCAAATCCCTTACTCTGAAAGAGTACTTTATGATTGGACCGATGACTTTCAAAATAGCAATAACATCTTTGTAGTTTATCAGGGAAATGCAATGATCGAAACAATAGACAATATGGCTGAACGCAATCCCGATATCTTTTATTATCTGGTTGGTTCAACATGGATCCGGGCCGATGACGGCGATCGTATAGATGAATACAAGGATTATGTGATGAAACAAGTGGATGGCTTATCACTAAGGGGAGATTTTTATAGGGTGGAAACATTCGAGCCGGATAGATTTTTAACTTCATACCTTTTGCCACTTGTTGTTTTCCTGGCGTTGACAGGAGTCCTATCATTTTTGCTAATATTTCAAGGCATGCTGCAAGGAATGAAACGGGACCTGACAATTCATATTCAAAGTGGCGCCAAGTTCAGGGACGTTTTACTACGGTTTTATGTATTTTTCGGTTCTATAATTGTCTTATCTTTTGTGCTTCTATATTGTCTCGGATTCATTGCGTTTTTTACAAAACCGGGAGTCTACACCTCTTACTGCATAATTGCAATAAGTATTTCGGTGTATATAGCGAGAGCATTAAAAAGAACAAATCTCTTTGATAATCTGAGAGGAGATATATTATGAAACTCGTAGTAAAAAACCTCAATAGAATCTATGAGAAAGACGGCTATAAGACACATGCTTTAACGAATGTAAGCATTAATATTCAAGATGGCGATCAAGTAATGATAACCGGGGAATCGGGTTCCGGAAAATCTACCCTGTTAAACATTATTGGTCTATTAGACCGTGGATATGAAGGAGAATATTTAATCGCAGGTAGAAATGCCAAGGATTATTCACATAAAGAACAGGCACGAATGAGAAACAATATGTTCGGTTATATATTTCAGGAATATGCTTTGCTTGAATCCGAGACCGTTTTTGACAATGTGAAAGTTCCGCTACTTTATTCTAATGTGGAAAAACAGAAGTATCGGGAACATATTGTCGAGTCCCTTACCCAGGTAGGTTTGGATAACCTCATGGGTAAAAAAGTTAAATATTTATCCGGAGGGGAGAGGCAACGTGTGGCGATTGCCCGGGCACTTGTCAATAAGCCGAGAGTAATTTTGGCGGATGAGCCCACTGGGTCACTAGATCGCAAAAATCGTGAATTAGTCTTAGATATTATATACAGCTACCTTGACAACACAAAGATGCTGATTTTTGTAACTCATGATTTGGAGAATAATCGGAAAGGAACACAAAGGTTATTCCAAATAAATCGAGGACAATTAGAAGAAATGTAAAGAACGCCGTCAAGGCGTTTTTTCATTGATTGGAGTGGGGAAGTGATATAGCATTACAGGCGATATCTTGGGAATGGCAGGCTGTGCAGGTTTTTCTCTTCCCACGAAAAGTAGGCCACCCAACTGCTCCTAGCAGGTAAAAAACGGCCCGCTCCATAATACCTCTCTGAAAGGTGGCAGCCTAAACCAGAAAGGGAGGAGTGAACCCTTCCTTTTTTGATGATGCGGGCATCCTCCAAGAGTTTGAGTCCTTTATTCCACAGCTGCCGACAGGGTATCTGCATTGCAAACTGGTGCATGCCCGTTACCTGGAGGCGGTGGACCGAGAGGATGAGGCCGCTGCCTTACTGGAATCCTGTCTGGCTGCCTATCCTGAGGATCTCCAATCCCTAAATGAGGTTGCCCTGCACTATGAGATTCACAACCATCTACATAAGGCCGAGAAAAAATGGGCCCTTTCCCTGAAATATGATATGACGGATAAGGCCCTGGTCGGCCTGCTGCGAACCTTATATAATCAGGACATGGTATTTCTCCTGTCATTACTGACCCTGCCAGCGTTGCAGGACTTAATTAAAGCCAAGGCCTATGTTGAGGCCAGTGTATTTGCTTTACAGAAATTTTGTTGGCAATTGCCTCATTCACTTTGATAACCCTCGCTTCGAAGACTAGGAACTTTAAATACCTGAACCACCTATACTAGAAGTCTGGCCCCTTCACCAGGTCACTCGGGACTAAAAGCCAGCGGCGGGCTTCTTCATATTTTTCCTGAGATAATTTATCGTTGACTAATTTACAGCGGGCGCATTGAGGCTGGTTATTCCCCTCCAGGAACCAGATCTTCCCCTTTTTATCCAGGGCCATATCCAGGCCGATAATCTTCAGGGGAAAGGCGGACCCTAATACGCTGGCAATTTGTGGGCAAGATCTACCAGCTCCCGTAAAGTTACCAACGGATTTTGCCGCTGATCGTATTTCTGCAGTATATCCTGCAAAGGGTAATCCTTCGCCCCCCTGGCCACATTGGTGACAACTGCATTTTCCTTTTGGGCCACCTTAGCGGAAGTCAGGGTGAGCCGCCACACCTGATTTGGCTTTTGCAGCACCATGCGAATATCAAAGGGGCAATTCCTGTAAGTGGCCAAGTCAATTCCTTGCTGCAGGAAGTATGCGGTATCCCCCAGCAGGGCTCTAAGTTCCGAAACCAATTGTGTGGCCCTTACATGTTGCTGGTAGTTGTCGGAGATAATTTCATACCTGGCATCAGAGAGCTTTTTCACCCTGATGATGCCAAGACCCATGTGCTCCTTGACAGGTTTGACATACACAACAGAATGCTTCCTTAGCATTTTCCAGAGGTTTTCCGGCTCATATTCCATGGTCTCAGGGACATGGCGGGCGATGAATGGGTCAGTGAGCAAGGCATTGATTTTATCTAGCTTGTTCTTGCTCTTTTTTCTTTTCATGGCCTCTACTCCCGAAGTCGCCGATAATTTCTGAGTTGCAGCGGTTCCCTATCTCTTAGCATCCTTGGGATGGAGCCAGCATCGACTGCCTTAATCTGCCGGATTACTTTCTCGATAGCCCTTAGGTAAGCTGTGTATATTTTCTCGGCGTGGGCCGGCAGGGTCTTTCTGTTACATAACTCAGCTTCCCCTTCGCTTATGAGCTCAAACCCGCTGAAATGATAGCAGACCAAAGGATGGCCCTCGAAATACCAATTGCCTTTTTTCTCCTGAACAACGTGGCCTTTGCGGATGTTCCAGGAACCGGTATTAATCCCCTTATTCTCCGTGACCGCAATACTGTTAGTGATGCCGGGCCAGCGGTCCAAGTATTTTTGGTCTGCCCAGCGCCCCTTGTCCGTCCCATATACACTGGTCCCCCCGGATATACTCAAATACTTTTTTATTGAGGACGAAAAATCCCCCATTGACCCATCCCTCTAACAAGGGCTTTTCTTTGAAACTGGTGACAACGCCCTGTTCCTCTTCCATAATTCCATAGCCCGTAGGGCGTTTAATCCCGGTAACAGTAGCGATTTTCCCCATTTTCTCATGGAATTCTAGGAGCTTATCCAGGGGTATATCTGCAAGGCCGTCACAGTATGTCATCAGGAAGACATCTTCATCAATATATTTTTCAATCCCACTTAATCCTGCCGCCGGTCTGGGTATTTAGGCCGGTATCTGCGAAGGTAATATTCCACCCTTCCGGCTGGTGAAAGTACTGGATTCCCTGGGCTGTCAGCTGAAAATCATGGTTTTCCCAATTGAGTTTAAAAAAACTCTTTGATTGCCTCCCCCTTGTAGCCTAAACAGACAATGAAGTCATTGATGGCAAATGCCTTGAATATCTCATAATCTGCCACAAAAGGGGCATGCCCCCTACTTCCACCAAGGGCTTAGGGGTTAGATCAGCTGCATCCCTCATTCGCATTCCCTTCCCGCCACAGAGGATAACGGCCTGCATGCGGAGAATCCCCCCTTGCCTGAAAATTAGTCAATTTAGTGTATGAGTATAATCCCATTTTGGGAATGGACTATTGCCATGAAGATAAGGATAACTCCCCCTGCCGCAATGCTTTTCTGGTGGGCAAGACTGTGGTCCCAGGAAAAAAAATAAAGCGCCTGTTTCCGGCGCTGTTAAAATTCCTTCTGCTCAAGACATACAATCTTCCCGCCTACCATGGTGAAGACTACATTGAACTCGTCGTCGATGGCGATGAGGTCTGCCTGCTTGCCCTCTTCAATGCTGCCCAGGCGGCCAGATTGGCCAAGGGCCCGAGCCGGGTTAAGGCTGGCCATATGGACGGCATCTGCCAGGGGGACATTGACCTTTTGCACCAGGTTTTTGACGCCGTCTATGAGCCTGAGGGTGCTTCCCGCCAGGGATCCCTCTTTCGTCCTGGCAATGCCGTCTTTAACCCGGACCTTCAGTTCACCTAATTCGTATTCCCCGTCCCCCAGTCCCCCCGCCCGCATACAGTCGGTGATGAGGATGATGTCCTCTTTATCCTTGCACTTGAGCAGGATTTCAATGACAGGGAAAGCTACATGCACCCCATCGGC
>DHSM01000010.1:32998-36152 GCA_002408465.1 Firmicutes bacterium UBA5286
CCCATGCCATTGAAAGTATGGACGGCAATGCTGGCGCCCGTTTCAATGGCTCTGTTGGTTTCACCGTAGGTGGCGCTGCTGTGGCCCAGGGCCACTTTGATCCCCCGGCCCGTCAGGCCCTGTATGACAGGGATTGCATTCTCCTTCTCCGGGGCCAGGGCAAACACCCTGACGTTCCCCCCGGCTTTGGCCAGGATTGCCTCAATCTCTAGGCTGTCCAGTTCCCGTAAGCAGTCTTTGCAGTGGGCTCCAGAATTTTCTGGATTGAGATAGGGCCCCTCGATATAGGCCCCCAGCAACCTGGCTCCGTGCAGGCCCTGTTGCCGGCAATTTGCTATATTCTCCACCGCCCCAAGTATCTTGTCCATGCCGGCGGTAACGGTGGCAGCAAGAAAAGAAGTGACACCCTGCCTGGCCAGGTAATTGGACATGCCGTTCAGGGCCTCAAAACTGGCATCCATGGTGTCATGGCCGTTGACGCCATGGATATGCAGATCAATGAGACCCGGAAGAACAGTATACTTATCCAGAGAGATAACTTGGGCATCGCCCTGGGCTGTTGTCGGCCGGGACCTGACCTCGGCGATTTTTTCTCCTGAAAGGATGATGCTGGCCCCGGGAAGTATTCCCCTTGGAGTCACTGCCTTGCCGGCATTGAGAATATAGCGCATGCTTACCACTCCCGTTTCATCTGCTTAATGGGTATTCCTTCTTCTTGATTATATCCTAAGATGACGATGGGCCAAAAAAAGAAAAAAATAGCTGCAGTCTATTTGGAATCTTTAAGAGGCCCCCTGTTCATGGTATCATTGTGCTAACTGAAGCAATGGGGGGTTGGCTTATGACTGCAGATGCCTTTGTCAAATATGTCATGGAATATGAGCATACCGCCGGGGGCAGCACCCTGTTGGACTATGTTGCCATTGACGGCAGACAGGTCCCCCTGTTCAGCAACGAATTCTGGACCTCCCGACAGCGGCAAGCTTCATCTCTCCATGAGATTTCCTACCGAGCCTGCTTTAAGCCTCAGCTGCCCCGCTTCTTCATTGAGGCCCTGACTACTCCGGGAGACTTGGTCTATGATCCCTTTGCCGGCAGGGGAACCACCCTCATCGAGGCCGGCCTGCTGGGCCGGCGGGTGGCGGCCAATGACGTCAACCCCTTGAGTGCTCTACTGTCCAGACCCAGGTTTTTTGTGCCCTCTACTAATGCGGTGGCGGACAGGCTGGATGCCATCCCCTTGACAGAGGGGGGCAGGGCGGAGCCTGACCTCTCGATGTTTTACCACCGGCGCACCGAGGGCGAGATTATTGCCCTGCGCAACTACCTGTTGGAACGTGAGGCCCAGGGCAGAGATGACCATTTGGACCAGTGGATTCGCATGGTGGCCACCAACCGCCTCACCGGACATTCCGACGGCTTTTTCTCAGTCTATACCCTCCCCCCTAACCAGGCGGTAACTCCTGAGCGCCAGATCCTCATAAATGAGCAGAGAAAGCAGGTACCGGTGTACAAAGAAATTGTCCCCCGGATACTGCGTAAATCCGCCAGCCTGGTCAGGAATGTGACCCCAGAAGAGATTGCTCGGCTGGCCCTGGCCGGAAGGGATGCCCTCTTTCTCTGCCGGGACGCCCGCTTTACCCCGGAAATCCCGGAGGGTTCAGTTATGCTGACGGTGACCTCGCCACCTTTTTTGGATGTGGTCCAGTATGATAAGGATAATTGGCTGCGCTGCTGGTTTAACGGCATTTCTGCCAAAGCCGCAGGGGAAAAAATGACTATGGCCCGCTCCCTGGGAGAATGGCGCCGGGTCATGGGGGATGTGTTTGTCGAGCTGTACCGGCTGACTGCCCCGGGAGGCTGGGTAGCCTTTGAGGTGGGTGAGGTAAGAAAGGGCAAGATCCGTCTGGATGAGCATGTTGTGCCCTTAGGGATCAAGGCAGGGTTCCAGTGTGCAGGCATATTGCTCAATGTCCAGGAGTTTACAAAGACGGCTAATATCTGGGGAATCCGGAACAACGACGGCGGGACCAATACCAACCGCATTGTCTTGTTTTTAAAGAATGATTAAATCTCCCGGACGGGGGAATTGTACTGCTATATTAATTGTAAGGAGTTGAGGATATGAAGATTGAAAAAATCGGCAGCCGGGGAACGGTATTCACCTTTGAGGATAAGGAATCTGCTCTGGGCGAGTACTCTGTTTACCTGATTAACGGCGATAACAGGCTTTACCTGTGCGACACCCACCTGGGCCCTAAATCCATGGAACCAATCAAAGAATACCTGCAGGCCCAGGGTCTAAATAAGCCCCTGGTAATATTCCTGTCCCATTCCGACTGGGACCATGTCTGGGGTGTATGCGCCTTTGACAACCCTCTGGTGGTGGGCCATGTGCTTTGCGCCCAGAATATTATCCAGCGGGGACCCCTGGAATTGCAGCGGTACGCCAGCTACCAGAATGGGGAGATACAGCTGGTAAACCCCAACCTGACCTTTGACAGCCGTTTGTTATTCGCTGATGACGGGGTGGAGTTCATCTATGCCCCAGGCCACACGGTGGACTCGGCCATCTGTTTTGACCACAGAGACCTAGTTCTCTATGCAGGAGACCTGGTGGAAAAACCCCAGCCCTCAATTGGCTGGCATGACCTGGAGAATTATATAGATACCCTGGAATACCTGGGGGAACTGCGGGCCCAGGTGATTGTATCCTCCCATTCAGGGATTGTGACCCGGGAGGATATTGAGGACAATCTTGAGTATATCCACGGTTGTCAGGAGATTGTCCTCAAGGAGCCTCCAGAGGATGACGATGATGGCGGCGAAGATTATCTCCGCAAGCTGTACACCCTGCTGTTGTATGAGGATGCAATTGCCCAGACTGTCGGCGATGATTTTGATTATTCCTCTTTTCAGCGGCAGTTATGGCAGTCCCTGGATATGGATTACCTGAGCTCCGAATCTACCCTGCTGGACAATGTGGATTATGAAGAGCTGAAGCTGGCCCTGGAGAGCTATATGGCGGGATTATAATCTTGCTCCCGGAGGAACCCAGGAGCTTATTTTGGTTGACAAATAAGCATTACTTACCATATCCTATATGAGGAAAAATGCCGCAGAGCGGATGCGGTAAATTGTAGCATGCTGGAGA
>DHSM01000010.1:36344-57295 GCA_002408465.1 Firmicutes bacterium UBA5286
GCGACGGTAGGTGAAGACAATTGTTAGAATTTTGTAAAGGGGAACCCATGCTGGAAGCAGAAGAATTTTTCCGGGGTTTAAACAAGGCCAGCACTTTTAGATAAGGTGTTCAAATCCTGGACAGTGAATGTGAAGCATTTTGGGTGTCTGAATAGCGCACAGGTGGGTTGCCACGCAACCCACCTGTTTTTATACCTCTAATAATCGAGTCCTTCAGGACAATGGTTGATTATTAATCACTGGCTGGATTTGGATCGTAATCCCATGTTTCTCCGTTATTATCGATTGTCCAGTGGGAAAAATCTTGGGCGGTACAGTCGCTTTTGTAGCACTCTGAGTAAAACGAAATATAACGACCCTTTAACTTAGGATTGAAAAATGTAACTTTTATGGTGCCGAGGTCACCCTTTTTCATTTCCTGGATTACTTGAAATCCTTGCTCGCTTAAAATGAACTCTCTTGTCCGCTCAAACATTTTCTTCGAGGCATCTAATGTAGGCGCAGTATTTTGATCTATCCTAATGATTAAAGTAGGTCCCGCAGTTATGGTATAGATCCTGGTTATTTCTTGGTAGTCTTTCATCATTCCTCTGCGGAATTGAGTCCATTCAGGGTATTTTCCCCGGAAGGAAAAAACCATGATGACTATCAGCACAATTACGAAAAACAACATACCCACTATCTTAAATGCTTTTTTCAAATAACTCATCCTTATTTCCGTGATGGTTCAAAGAAAACCTAACATATGAGATAATTCTACCGCCCCCCTGAATTTCCTGCCGGGGGGCAGGTAATCTCAGGGAAAGAGTATCCCGTTCTGGTAAATTGTAGCATGCTGGAGATGAATTTCTGGGAAACGGAGGCATCTATAATGCGGATATGGAAGCTTCACGCCGACCTGAACCATTTTGATAACATAGCGACGGTAGGTGAAGACAATTGGGATTTAGAATTTTGTAAAGGGGAACCCATGCTGGAAGCAGAAGAATCTTTCCGGGGTTTAAACAAGGCCAGCACTTTTAGATTAGGTGTTCAAATCCTGGACAGTGAATGTGAAGCATTTTGGGTGTCTGAATAGCGCACAGGTGGGTTGCCACGCAACCCACCTGTTTTTATACCTCTAATAATCGAGTTCTTCAGGACAATGGTTGATTATTAATCACCGAATGGATCGTAATCCCATGTTTCTCCCTTGTGCTCAACAGTCCATTGGGAAAAATCTTGGGCGGTACGGTCGCTTTTGTAGCACTCGGAGTAAAATGCAACATAATCATCCATTAATTTCGGATTGTCAAAGGTAACGTCGATGGCGATGAAGTCGTTCTTTTTTATTTTCTTGAGCACATCGAAACCTTGCTCACTTAAGATGAACTCTCTTATCCGCTCAAACATTTCCTTCGAGGTATCAAGCGTGGGCGCTGTATTTTGATCTATTTGAATGATAAAAGTAGGCCCAGCAGTTATAGTGTAGATTCTAATTATTTCTGGGTAGTCTTTCATCATTCCTCTGCGGAATTGAGTCCATTCAGGGTATTTTCCCCGGAAGGAAAAAACCATGATGACTATCAGCACAATTACGAAAAACAACATACCCAGTATCTTAAATGCTTTTTTCAAATAACTCACCCTTATTTCCGTTATGGTTCAAAGAACATTAGTCCCCAACATATAGTTTCTTCTTCAATAACCTCCCTTAGATCCAAAATAGCATAACCTCCCCAACTAGACACTTTGATAGTTGTCTGCTGGCTAATTAGATCCTCAGTAATTGGTAATAGTCACCCAATGCCAGTTGAAACTTTGGATTTCCTTTGTACCATAAGGGCTCGTCCACTCGACTTCGGAAAGCTTGGGGTTATAAAAGGTAATCAAAGCCACAGGCGAATTCCTGGATAATCCCCTTTTAACATACTTTACTCCATTCACAAAATTGGGCTTATCTGAACTCCAATATCCGGAGAGACTTACATCTCGGTTGGAGGCATACTTTTCTACACCATGTGTGAAATAGGACAGAGATGGTACACCAATGTTAATTGGAACAATGATTCCGTACGTTGGATCGACATGGTACAACACTATTGGTGCCACATAATCGGCCATTTTCACTATATGATTAGTGAAATCACTTCGCGTAATTGGTTCGGTATCATATCCATATAATTCTTGATACCCATCATGGTGCAACGCGAAGTACGCACTAATATTAGCAGCTGCAGTTGTACCACACCCTCCATCTTGTATATATGGATGAATATCACACCAGCTTTGATCACCACCATAATAATAGCTAGTTTCTACCCACTGTATAGGTACAAATCGTTCTTCGTCAGATAGTTTAGTTACAATTACATCAGATTTTAAGGGTCGGGGATCCTCTGGGTCATCATATCCGTCTCCATCGCTGTCTTTCCGCGTTGGATCCGATTTAATCGGCAAAACAGTTACATTCCTGCAGTAATCTAAAATGTTAATTATCCAAGGACCGATAGGCCCATATCCCTTTTGGTTCTGAATACATGTCTGTAACAAAGGTAAAATAACTTGTCCATCCTCAATAGTGATCAGATCCCATAGTTCTTCTTGACTATCAGTTAGCCCGTCTTCATCAGTATCAGTAGCACCGCCTTTCGCCAACGGTGCATCCAAGATTACGGTGCCTAGTCCCGAGCTTAAGACTGCTCGGAATACATTTTGGTCATTTATTCTGGTAATGATGAAATCCCTGATCTGAGGGCTGAAATTAGAGTAGATATTAAACCACGCTCCTTGGGTAGCGAGATAAATATCTTGATATAGAGTCTTCAGGCCAGTCTTGGTTACCACAGAAGATATAATCTTATCTTCTTCCAGCAACTCAACCATTTCAGCCATATTGCTAATACCATACCTGTTGTGAACATAGTATCCCTCAACTGTAACAAGGAAGATAAATTTAGTGGCACTGTTTCTAAAGTTAAGTCGTCTTGCCATTTCCAGGGCATCAATTAGAGTTTCATCAATACCGCCTCTGAGGGCTAGCTTACTTACTAAATACATGGCTTCTTCTTTATTGTAAGCCCATACATCGCCATTAGATTTCTTAACGACAAAGGCACCCCGTTCACCATAATTCCGATAATCAGTGTAATCAACCACAGCAATGTATGGGGTTATCCCCTGGCTGTATAGAGAAGAAACGAGGAGCCCAATATTTGTCTTTACATTGTAAATGGCATTAGACATTGAGCCAGTAGTATCTACCACAAAAACTATATCTACCGGTACATTGACAGATGACGGTATTGTTAGGCTTTCCATAGAATTCTTATTCATCTGTTCTACTGCTACAACTAGTTCTTCTAGGGATATCTCGGTGTAGTCCGACGGTATCGCATCGCTTTGCTCTAGTAACGCTTGCCCACCAGCTATATCCTCTTCTTTTGGATTAATGCCTAAATCATAAAACCATTTCTCCAGGTCAATCAAGCAATAGGTTTCTAACTGATCAACATCGGCTAAAACAATTCCTTCTCCAGGATCATGATAAGTTTCAATCGGTAAGAGCATATCGCTGTCTTCAAAGTACTTAAAGACGCCAAACCGCTTTATCCCCTCAAGCTCGGGGTCAGTAGATGCGTATATACCGCTCGAATTGTTGATGTATTCTTCTTCTATCTTAAACTTGAGAGTTGCCGATTCAACTTGTCCGCCATCATATTGGAGCTCCATGATATTTCCTAGAACTGCCCTGTTGTCCTTCATGCAGGAAGCATAAAGGCTATGTTGTTCAATGATATTTCGTGCAACATAACCTGACGCATTAATGGTCAATGTTAGCTCATAGACATTCTCTTTACTATTGATGACTGGGAAACAATCCGCGGCTAGATCCTGCTCAACCTTATAATCGCTATCTAATATACCTGTATACCTGCATGAGAATACTTGTTCAGGGGGTCTAAGCCGAGAATAATTTCATCCCCATCACCAATACCGTCGCCATCAGTGTCAAATACTAGAGGATTTGTGTTAAACAGATATAGTTCATCATAATCACTTAACCCATCAGAGTCAGTATCGGATTTGAGCGGATCAGTTCCTAGAATATATTCTTCTAGATTAGTTAATCCACCTCCATCAAAATCCTCATCACCATCTAGAATACCGTTATTATCTGTATCCATTTTAGTTGGAACTGTACCCAGGACTAAATATTCATAGCTATCGTCGAGGCCATCGCCGTCTGTGTCAAAGTTATTAGGATCTGTCCCGGTTACTTCCCTTTCGAAAATATCAGGAAGTCCGTCTTTATCGGTATCTAATTTTGCTACGTCAAAAAGATTTAGGTCCTGATCACTAGAAATAATCTCACATCCGCTACTCCGAATGACAATATTATCTGCAATGATTCTTCCATGCAAAATAAAATTTGCTGAATTAATAGTTACGGTACCATTAGGTGCATAGATTACGCCAACAAGATTATGGGTTGAACCATTAAGTGTTATATCTCCATTTTCAGAGACAATTAGTATCCCCTGTTCTGAATCAAATCTAGCCGGCTTAAAATCGACATCCCCTGATGCCATGATATGTCCTTCGGAGCTAAGACTTGAACAATTGAAAGATAGATCACCATCAACATGAATCGAATTTTTTAATTCGATTTGTGACCCGGTGTACTTCTTATTTCCGAAATATTGCTCCGCATCCCCTGCCTGGACAATTTCTTTTGCAGCATCAATAAGTCCGGGCATCTCAATAATTTGAGCATTGGTATTACGGTCGCGTATATTAACCTTGGATTCCTTGACATCGATATCCCCTAACAGTATGGCATAAGCCATCAATAACCAGATTAGACCCGCGTTAGATGAAGGTGCTATTTGAGTGAACATTGCCGGTAATGTTGCAGGCAGAGCTATTTATTTTAATTGAATCTAGGTTGCTGCCTGAGAATAGCGCGAAGTCGAAATCGCTTTCCGGCAGACTTGGATTAGATAAGGGAAAAGTCGCAGAGACATGACCTAAGAGGGAGATGAGTAACATCACAACAAGCAGCAGAGAAACTAATTTGGATTTCATTATCTTTCCTCCTTCGACTTTTTCAAATGTTATCATAATCGGATACGCCTTAGGGCGTGTTTGGGGAAAGGGAAAACCTGTGCTAGCGAAGCGATAGGGTTTTCCCTTTTAATATTTCCGTGAATCTCCTTTATGTAAGATTGGCGGCTGGAATGGGCAAGCCAACCACCAATCATTATGACATGCTGCCGACAGGGAGAGAAAGAAAAAACCGCTCTTTTCCCGACAAGGAAAATGAGCGGTGACACTATTGCTCAGACTGTGGGCGAGGATTTTGATTATTTTCAGCTGTGGCAGTCCCTGCTTGGTTGGGAAATCCTTCAAAATTAAGGCTCCTGGAGTAACCAGGAGCCTTTTGATTGCCACGTTTTTGGTAAAAAAACTATTATTTAACGATTCCCCTTCCATAAAATGCAGGATTTTCTGCATGCGTATAGAATAGTACAGCGGCACAACATAGATGCGTTGACACGGCAAAGCGATTTGTCCCGTTAAGACAAACAGTCTTGGGAGGTGAGCATGCACCCAGCAAATTCAAAGCGGATGCAAATCAAAAATAAAGGGGGTATATTCTTGAAGAAAAGCTTGGCAATGTTATTTGTGATCATGCTTATAGTTGCCAGTATGGCCGGATGCACTGGCAAGAAAGATGATGGGATGGAAATTCGCTACAATGTAGGCACTGAACCTGAGACCATGGACGTTCATCTGTCTACTGGAATTCCGGAAGCAACAATCATGCTTCAAATCTACGAAGGACTGACCAGGATGGACGCCCTAGGCCAGCCTAAAGCCGCCCTGGCAAAAAGCTGGGACATTAGCGAGGACAAGACGGAATATACGTTCCATCTCCGGGAATCCAAATGGGCAACCGGCGAACCCCTTACTGCCCATGACCTTATCTGGTCCTGGAAGCGGGCTCTGGATCCTGAACTTGCAGCCGACTATGCCTACATGCTCTACCCCATAAAGGGGGCAGAAGCATATAACAGCGGAAAAGGAAGCGCTGACGACATCAGCATCGAAGCTGTGGATGAACTGACTCTCAAGGTCAAATTAGTTGGCCCTACACCTTATTTCCTCTCTTTGGTTTCCTTTAAGACATATTACCCGGTATACAAGAAAAATATTGAGGCAGATCCCGAAGGCTGGTACCTTAGTGTCGAAACAACCGTTGGCAACGGTCCCTTTAAAATGGTCAAGTGGGCCAACAACAAAATGGAGTTTGTCCCCAATGAGCATTACTGGGATGCCGGCGCTGTCAAGGCTGACCGCCTGCTCTTTACCATGGTGGAAAACGCCAGCACCGAGCTGACCATGTTTGAAAATGGCGACCTCCATATGACTAACACCGTTCCCGGACAAGAAATCCCCAGATTGCAAAAGATGCCTGAACTAAAAATCTTTCCCTATCTTGGCACCTATTACTACATCTTCAACTTGGAGAAGCCTCCCTTTGATGACATCCGGGTGCGCAAGGCCTTGACCCTGGCCATTGACCGTCAGGCCATCGTAGACAATGTCACCCAAGGCGGACAGCCTCCCGCTTTTGCCTTTGTGCCTCCGGGAATTCAGGAGCCTGATGGCAGTGACTTCCGGGAAAAAGGCGGCGACTATTTTCAGGAAGATTTAGCCTTAGCTAAGGAATTGTTGGCTGTGGCAGGTTATCCTGACGGCGAAGGTTTCCCGGCGTTTGAAATTCTCTACAACACATCTGAAGGCCACAAGCTGATAGCCGAGGCAATTCAGGAAATGTGGAAGAAGAATCTGGGCATCACCAATGTGACCCTGACTAACCAGGAATGGGGCACCTACCTTACCTCCCGGGATAAAGGCGCCTTTACTGTTGCCCGGGCCGGCTGGATTGGCGACTACAACGACCCCAATACCTTCCTGGATATGTGGACTACCGGCAACGGCAACAATAACAGCCGTTTCAGCAATGCAGAATACGACCGCCTGGTAGCTGAGTGTCTGGTGGAAAAAAATATGAATACCCGTAATGACAAACTACACAGGCTGGAAGACATCTTCATGGGGGAAATGTCAATAATGCCCATCTACTATTACACCCTGCCTGCCATGGTCTCCCAGAAACTGAAGGGTTACAGCTCCATCATCATCGGCGGCGTAGACTTTAAAACTGCATATATCACTGAATAAAGCCTCAAAGCAATGGAGGTATACCAAACATGCTTTGGTATACCTCTCATCTTTTAAATTAAGGAGTTGCTGCCAATGCTAGAATTTCTGGTAAGGCGCCTGTTGTCGGCGATCCTGGCCATCTGGGTAGTAATTACGGTTACCTTTTTTGTCATGCATGCAATTCCAGGCGGGCCATTCCAAAAGGACAAAGTCTTGCTGCCAGCAATTAAAGAAAATATTGAAAAACGGTATAAGTTAAATGACCCCCTCCTTGTCCAGTACAAGGACTACCTGGGCAACTTGCTCAAAGGCGATTTAGGCCCCTCCTTTAAATACCGCGGTCAGACTGTCAACGGCATTATTGCCGCCAGGTTCCCCGTATCGCTGCAACTTGGTTTAGTAGCTTTCGCCATCGCCATAACTTTGGGTATCAGTGCAGGGATTCTGGCTGCCCTAAATCAGGGAAGATTACTGGACTACTTGACCATGTCCTTCAGCACCCTGGGGGTTTCCATTCCCAGCTTCATTTTAGGCACACTGCTCATGTTGATTTTGTCCTATAGGCTGGGATGGCTGCCTGCAGCCACATGGGGAACGCCATTGCATATCATTATGCCGGCTATTTCCCTGGCGGCTCTGCCGACGGCATATATTGCCCGCTTGACGCGGTCCAGCATGCTGGATGTTTTGAACCAGGATTATATGAAGACTGCCAAAGCCAAGGGATTGCCACGGAGGCGAGTTGTCTGGATTCATGCGATAAAGAATGCCATTATCCCCGTCCTCACCTATTCAGGGCCGCTGCTGGCAGGGATTATTACCGGCACTTTTGTAGTGGAAAATATCTTTGCGGTCCCAGGCCTGGGTAAGCACTTTGTCACCAGCATCTATAACCGTGACTATACTGTAATTCTTGGCATGACGGTATTTTACAGCACCTTTTTGATTGGCCTGAACATGCTGGTAGACATCGCCTATTCCCTGTTTGACCCGAGAATAAAATTAGCGGAAAGAAAGGAGTAGGGACGATGGCTTTATCCCCCAATCTGTTTAAGCCTATCGATAAGAGTGACGTTCAACCGGAAGAGGCACGCCCCAGCATAACCTACTGGCAGGATGCTTGGCGGCGCCTGAAAAAAAACCCGCTGGCAATGGCCAGTCTTATCTTCATTGTGCTTCTGCTGCTGATAGCAATTGTCGGTCCCTTCTTTTCTCCCTATTCTTACTCTGATCAGGACTTTACTCAAATCAATCTTAAGCCCTGTGGGGCGCACCCCTTTGGCACTGATAACCTGGGCAGAGACATATTAGTGAGAACTTTATATGGCGCCCGCATTTCTTTGTCGGTAGGATTTGTGGCCGCAATCACCACCTTTGTAATTGGTGTATTGTTCGGCGGCATCAGCGGCCTGATTGGCGGCTGGGTAGATAATCTCATGATGCGCTTCGTGGACGTCATGTACAGCATCCCCTTTCTCCTTTGGGTGATCATGCTCATCGTGCTCTTGGACCCGGAGGGCAGCAAAGGGGTAAGCTTGTTCAGTATTTTTCTTGCTCTGGGCATTATCTATTGGCTGCCAATGGCCCGAATTGTCCGGGGCCAAATCTTAAGCCTCAAGGAGCAGGAATTTGTCCTTGCTGCCAGAACAATCGGCGCTCCTAAAAGGAAAATCTTGCTGCAACACCTGCTGCCAAACGCAATGGGTCCGATTATTGTCACTGCTACCATATCAATCCCAGAAGCCATTTTCACCGAGTCCTTCCTCAGCTTTATCGGCCTTGGCGTGTCTGCCCCCATGGCCAGCTGGGGCATGTTGGCCTCCGATGCCCTGCCGGCGCTAAAATCCTTCCCCCATCTGCTGGTATTCCCAGCTATATCCATTTGCATCACTCTGCTGGCCTTTAACTTTATCGGGGATGGCTTGCGCGACGCCTTAGACCCCAAGATGCGGAAGTAGGTGATAAGATGAATACTCTTTTGCAAGTAAGGGATTTGGAAGTTGAATTTCGGACCTATGCCGGCATAGTCAGAGCAGTGCGTAAGGTCAGCTTCGACCTCAAGGCCGGTGAAGTCTTGGCAATCGTTGGTGAATCCGGCTGCGGCAAAAGCGTTACCGCCCAATCAATCATGCGCCTCATTCCCACTCCCCCCGGAAGGATAACGGGAGGCTCTATCTTATTTGATAACGAGGAAATTCTCGCCAAGACCGAGTCGCAGATGCAAAAGATTCGGGGCAACGCCATCAGTGTCATCTTTCAGGATTCCATGACTTCGTTAAACCCTGTCCTCAACGTGCGCACGCAAATTACTGAAATTCTGCGGCTGCACAAAAATGTGAGCCAGCCCCAGGCCAATGCCCGGGCAATTGAACTTCTTTCCCTGGTAGGAATTCCCGAACCGAAAACCCGGATGAAAGCTTATCCCCATGAGCTCAGCGGCGGCATGCGCCAGCGGGTCATGATCGCCATGGCCCTGGCCTGCGATCCCCAGCTCCTCATTGCCGACGAACCTACCACCGCCCTTGATGTGACCATTCAGGCCCAGATAATTGAAGTGCTGAAAAATATCCGCCAAGAATTAAACACTGCCATCATTCTCATCACCCACGATTTAGGCGTGGTGGCTGGCCTGGCCGACCGGGTTATGGTCATGTATGCAGGCAACCTGGTAGAGCAAGGGACCGTAGACGAAGTGCTCTGTGAGCCGCTGCACCCCTACACATGGGGTCTGCTGCGCTCCCTGCCCCGGCTGAACATGGGGCCAGAAGATAAATTGAAACCTATCTGGGGGCAACCCCCCGATTTGTTGCTGCCCCTGGACCGCTGTCCTTTTCTGCCCCGCTGTGAGCATGCCATGGGCATCTGCGCCCAGGACAGGCCGCCGGCCTTTAACGGGCAAGATTCTCATTCGGTCAACTGCTGGCTGCAGCATCCACTGGCGCCAAGAACCCGACGGCCTCAGGAGGTGGGATAATGAATAACACAATCGTAGAAGTAACTAATCTGAAAAAGTTCTTTCCCCTGGGCGGCGGCTTATTTAAGACTCCAGAACTGGTCAGGGCAGTTGACGACATCTCCTTTACTATGGAAGCAGGCAAAACCCTGGGCCTGGTGGGTGAAAGCGGCTGCGGCAAGACCACTGTGGGCAGGACTGTTATCGGGTTATACAAGCCCACTGCCGGCAAAATTCTCTTTGAGGGGACTGATGTGTTCACTGCCGGAAAAGCCAAAAAAACTCAAACCCGCCGCCAAATGCAGATGATCTTTCAGGACCCCTATGCTTCCCTTAACCCGCGAATGACTGTCGGTGATATCGTTGGTGAACCCATAGATATCCACCACCTGGCAAAAGGGAAAAAAGAGCATCAAGAGCGGGTTCAGTACTTGCTGAATCTGGTTGGCTTGAACCCCGACCACATCAACCGCTACCCCCATGAATTCAGCGGCGGCCAGAGGCAAAGGGTAGGGATTGCCAGGGCCCTGGCTGTGGAGCCAAAATTTATCGTCTGCGATGAACCCATTTCTGCCGTGGACGTTTCCATCCAAGCTCAAATTGTCAATACCCTGGAGCAGCTCCAGGAAGATTTGCATCTGACCTTTCTCTTCATTGCCCATGACCTTTCCATGGTCAAGTACATCTCCCACCGGGTGGCGGTAATGTACCTGGGGAAGATTGTCGAAATAAACCTGAGCGCGGAACTGTATGCACATCCGGTGCATCCCTATACCAAGGCGCTGCTGTCTGCCGTCCCCATTGCCGACCCACCCCTGGAACGGAAACGCAAGCGCATTCTGCTGGAGGGAGACGTGCCCAGCCCAATTAATCCGCCCCCTGGCTGCTGTTTCCACACCCGCTGCAACCGGGCAATCCCCATCTGCAAAGAAGAAATACCGGAAATGCAGGATTTGGGCAATGGCCACTTAGTGGCCTGCCATAACTATCAGTAAGAGCAGGGGCTGTCTCAAAATAGACTAGCCCAAAACCCAAGAATATAACAAAAAGCAGGAACTAAATACCTGCTTTTTGTTGTAGAATATATTTGTGCAATCTAAACTTCATCAAGACCATACCAAAAATAGCGCCGTAATTCAACTGGCGTTGCCTATCGCAACAGAAGTCCTTATACCAGCCGATGACTCGGCAGCAAGATTCAGAACAACCGAATCCCATGGCTATTTTTATATTAATATTTACCTTTGGCATAGAAAAAAGGGTTGACTCTCGTCAGCTATTCACTGATTTGAGACAGCCCCTTTACTTTTATTCTTTTGCCAGGTAGATGTAATAATGTTTTGGACACCATGCTCACTTGGGTGGCCAAAGTTACGCAGTCCTGTATGGTAAATAAGAAGTGAAAGGGTAACAAGCCCGGCCTCGTAAGTTGATATGCCCCCCATATATTATTTCAAAAGGTTTAGCCAACTTCACTGTAGACTTTGTTTTCCCCAACGGTATATACATTGTCTACTAAAATTTTGATATCGCTATCTAAATGGTGGGTAATCATAAATACCGTTAGTTGCGAATCGTTCATGAGGGACATCAGGATTTCTTTAGAATTTTGTTTATCAATGGCTGAGAATCCTTCATCGATAAGTAGAATTTCAGGGTTACGTATCAGCATACGAGCCAATGCTATCCGTTGCTTTTCACCACCGGATAAACCTTTTCCCCCTTCTTCAATTATAGTGGATAGACCCATTTCTTTGTTTGCCAGAAAAGGAGTCAGTCGGCATTTATTAAGGACATCTTGTAGTTCTTGCTGGGTATACTCTTGCCCCATGCAAATGTTATCTTTGATGGTTCCTGCAAGCAGATAAACGTCTTGGTCAATGTAGCTAATCTTGTCGAATATTGATACATCGCTTATTTCTTTGCGATTTATACCATTGTAGAAGATATCTCCCTCATATCTATCAATTAGACCTATAATGATCTTGGAAAGAGTACTTTTACCTGCGCCGCTTTCTCCGACAACAACGTATTTTCTACCCTTTTCAAGTTTGAGATTGACGTCCTCAAAAATTGCTCTGTCTCCATATTTAAAGGAAATATTCTTGCAATCAATTACTTCAATGCTACAGTCTAATGATCTTTTCTCTACATCTGGCTCATGTTTTGGGTTGAATTTATTAAAAATCATCTTAGACGATTTTATATTGACAATTCCATTTATAAAAGACAAGATGGAGGAAAAAAATACACCACTTAAATTTGCAATTGAAATAACTGCTCCAATGGAGACCACGTTAAGGGTTACAAGGAATACAGTTACAACAACTAGTATAATCTGAGAAATAGCATTGACTATACCATTTAAAGATCGTACGCCGAATACTAGATATATATATTTACATTTATGCGCCTCTATTTTTTTTGAGGCAAATCGAATCTTGTCTAAAAACAGTTGATTTAAATTCATTATCCTCAAGGTATTTACACCCATAATTATATCTTTTAGAGCTTCGGTGAATTTTTCTTGGTGCTTGGATAAATTTTCTGCCTCCCTGGATATCATTCTCTCGAATACTTTTGGGAATACGAACAAAAAGGCAAATAATATTATAGAAATTGCCGCCAAATATTTATTTAACAAGGTTATAGCAATTAAGGCGAAGGCCCCGCCAAAAGCATTCTCAAAAAGGTCAAAGAAGGGAGAAAAACCAGCGTCTTTAAGCTTTTCCACATCATTTGTGTACCAGGATACATAATTGCCGGTCTCTTTTTGATTATATTCATCGAAATTCATTTTAGTGATATTGACTGATATCCTAGAACGAACATCAGTGTTTAATGTAGCAATGGTCTTGGCTACGACTCGCACTTTTAAATAGGATGATAGAATTGCAACACCAAATAGAAGACTAACTATAATCCCTTGCTGTATAAGAGTATTTAAATCTCCTAGGGTTTCATCACTAAGTAAAAATGTTAACGAGTAACCAGCGTAGACATTGATGGCAGCGGAAATGATGGTAACAAGAATGGTAATACCAAGTTCTTTTTTTCTTTTAACAAGATATTGTTTCATGTCAAACAACCCCTTTCTTTAATAAACGATCATCTAGAAAAAAACAGAAATTACTGTCATCGTTTAAATATCTATTGATAAGCAATGCTAGACCCATTGAACCGTAACCGAGGTCGCAAGATAATTTTTCTAAGGAGTCAGCAGGAAATAAAATTTTGTCTTGATAATCTACTTTAAACAATTCTATACCTCTTAATAGATAAAGAACTTGCTCTTTGAATCGTTTATCATGTAGCAATTGATAACAATCCAATAGAGTATTGCATAGTCCTCCAATACCCATAAACAAATTTGGAGAAATGGAATATTTAATAACAATAGAATTGGCTAGTGCATATATTAAAGTTTCAGAGAATGCGCTTGGGCAAACATAGTGGTAGCGTAGCATAACACTCAGTATACCCGCAGTTCCTTCAAAAAAATAGGGGTATAAAGGTCCCTCACCTTTATCATTATTTCGAAACATATAATTTCCGAATTGATCAATTTCGCTAAACGATAAATCATAGTTTATGGCTTTAATTCCAATATCAAGGAAATTCTGTTCGTTAGCAGACAAAAATAGATACAAGAAGAATAATGAAATGCCGGAATTGCCATTCTTATAGCCGATATCACTAAAGGATTCGTTGTTTAGCCAATAGATTTTTTCTGAGCCCTTAGTTTTTGCTTTTTCTATTAGCTGTTCTCCTATTCTAACGGCTAAACCCAAGTAATGAAAATCATTTGTTACTAGGTACATTTTTATTGCAGTTAGGCCATAGCCCGCTATTCCTGCAAATAGACCATTAGAATCACAAGTTTCGATTTTTAGATTATTAAACATTTGTATCGCTTCAGATACTTCGCCTGCCTCTGCTAAAGCCCAGGCGAGGCCAGACAAGCCCGTGTACATACCTACGGGATAATCTTCACTATTAACATTTTTACATTCGTTAATTAGCTCTTCAAGATCTATTTTAAATTTAATGTTTCGAGATAGTTTTGATGCGCCATATAAAATACCACCAAGGCCATTGGCTATATTTAATTTGTTATCAATTATGGGGAAAACGGGAAACATATTGTTTTTGGTTACGTTTCGAACACGGAAGATGCTTGAATAAATACTACTTAAAAGATCTCTTAGGTTGTGTGGATATAGTTCCTTTTGTTTACCTTCGTCTTTTAATAACGTAGTATTTACATCGGATATACAATGTTGTAAAGTCTTAACAACCTTGCTTAGCGAAGGTCGTAACGCTACTTCAGATTGTGTAAGAGAGTGGATTAAATTGATAAGCCTGTTAGGAATACAATACTCTCTTTCCAATTCATTCAGGAATGTCGTAATTGTATTGCTATTGAGATTAAAAAGTATATTCCTATCGACAATGGAAAAAAATAATAGGCAGCCTAGAGAATAATAATCTGATTGGAAAAAATTGCCGGAAGAAACAGGTTCTGAATATCCTTGCGTATGCATATAATTGGCATATTCTACTTTATTTACACAGGCCTCAAAATCAATAAACTTAACTTGTTTATTGTCTGTAATAAAAATATTATTAGGTGACAAATCTCCAAATATATATCCATGCCTATGAATAATGGCGATATTTTTGCTGATTTTAATAAAAAAGGTTAAGACTGTTGAAATGTATTCCAAGAAATGACGTCTAGTAGTGCCTGCACGGTATAGAGGATTCTGGTCACTACAATATTTAAATAAGGAGTCTCCTTTAATAAATTCCTCTGCTATAAAATGGTGCTCCCACTCAAAAAACTCCTCATATGCTTTAGGACAAATTTTCCACCGACTAAACTTTTTAAGCAGTTTAAATTCATCTCTTCGTGTCTGAATAATGCTTCTACCTTCTGTTTGATGGGTATAAGGTCTGGCCTCCTTTAGAATAACTTTCTGATTATCGGTTTTCCTGTGTGCGATATAAACTCCTCCGCAATTAGAGAAAGTTAACGCATGAAATATATTATATTTTTGATCCAAAACAGAATGCTCAACTGGGGAATTAGTATTAGTTGAGAAATCCTCAATTCCTTGTGGAACGCTATATACAGGTAGGCGTTTATCTTCAACTACATTACCATTTCCATCTTTAATCAGAGCAATTTTGTGGCCATCATCACTTATCTTATACTTAAATGTAAATCCACCATAGCGGTAATAGAGCACTTTACAGTCTCGATATCTTTTATCAGTTAGTATATAGGGACCACAGTAATCTTTTAGAACTTGATATAAGACGCTCAATAGCTCTTTAAAGCGCTGAAAATCCTTAGGATAAATAGTTATGAATTTTCCCGAACTGCCACGGCTAAAACTTTTTAAGGTGGACCACTGTAAAAGTCTCCTGTCGGCAATTATCTTAAACGGTGTTCTAAATTTATTAAGGATATCTACAGTTTTAATGAGAACCTCTTCATCATTTTTTAGTGTTGCAGAGATATGTATTTTCCAGCCTTGATTAGGCAAATTTTCCATGTCGATATCTGAATAAACATAAAAACCATTTTGGTATATTTTATATTCGTGTAATAGTTTATCTTTAAGTAAGCTAATGTACTCTTCTCTAGCGTTGTAAGAATCAAGTGAATCGTAGAAATAATAATTTGAAAAGGAAAAATAATCTAGCGTCACTCTTGCATCCTCCAATCGTTATATTCTAATAGCTAACAATAAGAGTTCGGAAACCAAGGATGCGAGATTAGTCGCCAATTGTCTTGGTTGCCATAGGCTTCACGTTGTTGCCAGTTTTAACCAGCCATCTAAGGATTGGAGTATATAACTAAAGCTAACTGTAATATAACTGAGGCCCATACCTATTGGTCTCCTATGACTTACTTAGTTGTACAACTGCCACAGTGGTTGCTAATTGTGCTCCAGCCAGCCACTTGATTGCCATCGTCAGCCTTTAATCCCTGAAGTTGCAATACGGACATCATAACACCTCCCTCCTTTTTACATTAAAGATTACAGTTAGCTTTAGCTTTAAATGGAATCTGGGAATCAAGAATTTTGCGGCAACTGCGTTTGTTGAATAATCCAATGACTAACCATCCATTCTACGATGAAAGGCCTCCCAAAGTTAAATGACTTCTCCTGTTTTTCAAGATTGTGTGTGTATTAGAAGTAGTAATCATCGACAGTAATAAATCAATGTCGGATACATTCGCTATTCTAATTATTTATTATAATATCACGACAGTTAATCTTCAAACCCCGATGTTTTTCTGGATTTTTCGGGCAGGAAAATAGAAGCGCATTTAGAATTATATATTGTTTGTCTAAAATCATCTCCAACAATGTAGGAAGAGGAGAATGAGATCGGCGGCTCTGTTAGTATGTGCACTGTAGACTGGGAACTGGCAATAACAAGACAGCGCTATGTATTAGGCCGCATGGCTGAATATGGTTATATTACCCCCGAACAGGCCGCCGCCGAAGTCTACCAGGGGGAAAATTGACAGCCCCCCCGGGGGCTGTTTTTAATTGCGGTATTCATACCAAGTTATTCAGTATATAATACTTGTATAACTATGGGAGAGGTGGTTTAAGGTGAACAACGTCTATGACATTAAAGAAAACCGTCCGGCTCCGGTGTGGACCAGGTTTCTCTTTCCCCTTTTCGTGCTGGCGGTGGTAATCATCATTCTGGCCACAGGCTTTTATACTGTAGATTCCGGAGAAGAGGCTGTGGTGCTGCGGTTTGGCAGCCATGTGGAAACCGTCACCACTTCCGGGCTCAAGTGGAAAATCCCTCTTATTGACCGAGTTTACAAAGTCAAGGTGTCAGAAGTCAAGCGCCTGGAATTTGGCTTCCGCACCATCAAAGAAGGAGCGGCGGCTGAGTATCAGGATGTGCATGCGGAGTCCCTGATGCTTACCGGCGATGAGAATCTCATCAATGTAGAAACTATTGTCCAATTCCGGATTGTCGATATCGAGAAATTCCTCTTTGAGGTCACCAAGGGCGAGGAAGCGCTGCGGGTTGCGGCCGAAGCTACTATTCGCAGGGTCGTTGCCAACCACCCAATGGACGCGGCCCTGACCGAAGACAAGCTCAGCATTCAGCAGGAAATTCGGGACGATCTCCAGGCAATCAGCGACAGTTACCATCTGGGCATATCGATTACTGCCGTCCAATTGCAGGATGTCTATCCCCCCGTTGAAGTCAACGATGCCTTTAAGGACGTAGCCAGCGCCCGGGAAGACAGGTCATCCTATATCAATCAGTCGGAAACCTATGCCAACGAGATAATCCCCCAGGCCAGGGGGAACGCGGCGGAAGCCATTAACCAGGCCAAGGCCTTTAAGGAGCGGCGCATAGCCGAGGCCACCGGGGATGTGGCCCTGTTCAACAGCATGTTGGCCGAATACAAGCTGGGCAAGGAAGTAACCCGCACCCGGCTGTACTTGGAAATGATGGAAGAAATACTGCCGGGCATTAAGGTATATATCGTCGACGAACAGGGCAGCACCATCAAATGGCTGCCCATGCAAGGAGGTGGCAGCAATTGAACAAATCCATTAGAAAATGGCTTTTGCTGGGAGCTGCAGCCCTGGGAATCTATATCATATTCAACCTGTTCACCTTTCAGGTTGCAATGACAGAGCATGCCATTGTCACCCGCTTCGGCGAAATCCATAAGATTGTTGTCAATGACGCCAGTGCCTTGCAAAGTACTTTAAACAACCCCCGCTTTACGGATTTAAATATCGTCGAAGGAAACGGCCTGTTTCTCAAGGTGCCCTTCCTGGATAAGGTGGATTATTACAACAGCCGCCTCATCACCTATGATGTGGATGCCAGAGAAGTGACCACCAAGGACAAGAAAAAGGTCATTCTCGACAATTACGCCCAGTGGAAAATCATCAACCCCGCTCTGTTTCGGGTGACTATGCGTTCTGAAGCAAACGCCTATGTGCGTCTGGAGGACATTATCTACTCAAATCTCAACCAGCAAATCGGCAAAATCAATGCCGAGGTTCTGATTTCTGACAAGGATTATGTAAAGTCCATGCTTGCTGAGATAGTTAAACAAGCCAATATCGATGTCAAAGATTACGGCATTGAGATTATCGATGTGCGGATTAAGCGCACCGATCTGCCCCAGGAGAACAATGCCAATATCTTTAACCGCATGCGCACGGAACGGGAGCGCATGGCTATGCAATACCGCTCTGAAGGCCAGGAAGAAGCCCAGAAGATACGCTCTGACGCCGACCGGGAGGCCACAATTATTGAGGCCCAGGCCTATGCCGAAGCCGAGCGGATCCGGGGCGAAGGTGAAGCAGAAGCTTTGAAGATTTATGCCCAGTCCTATGGTCAGGACCCAGAATTCTATGAATTCTACCAGACCCTGCAGACCTACCGGGCCACCCTCAAGGACAATACCACTTTGGTCATCGATTCCGATTCCGACTTTGCCAAGTTCCTCTTTGGCAGCAGGTAGACAGTCTTGGGGCGCCCAGAGGGGCGCCCTTTCTTGACTTTTTTACTAATAATCCATACTATGGAAAAGGAGGGATTTTCTAATGAGCATACTTATTTTGGATGGCTTCCCTGAAAAGTCGTCGTCCAAACTCCAGGCCCTGAAGAATGATATAGAAGTAGCCAGCGATGATATGCTAAAGGAGGAGAATAGAAATGAATGATAAGGCATTAACAATTATGACAGAGCGATTCGGACACGATACGCTTTTATCACTTGCAACGCTGGACGGTAATCGTCCGTCTGTGCGTATTGTGAACAGTTACTATGAAGACGGTGCTTTTTATACTGTTACATATGCGCTGTCAAACAAAATTCAGCAGATAAAGAGAAATCGAGAAGTTGCCGTATGCGGGGAATGGTTCACAGCATACGATATTGGTGAAAACCTTGGCTATGTCCGCGATGAGAAAAATAAGGAGATGATGTCAAAGCTTCATACTGTATTTGCAGAGTGGTATGACAATGGTCATACTGATGAGAATGACCCGAATACCTGTCTGCTCTGTATTAAGCTGACAACTGGGGTTCTGTTTCATGATGGTAAGAAATATTCGATAGATTTTACGAGGTATCAAAATGAACATTGAAATTAAAAAATTGACGTCTGACCTTGCAGAGGATTATGTGTATTTTTTTGATGTCACACCGCACGACGTCAACATCGATGAGAAAAAATGCTATTGTATAACCTGGCGTAGCAATGATTCCTATGCCCACGGAGAAGCCCACTGGTTTCCAACTCGGGAAGAAAGAAGGACCCGTGCTATCCAATTTGTCCGCTCCGGCAGCTTACAGGGCTATCTTGCCTATCACGGTGATGAGATCGTAGGATGGTGCAACGCCAATGCAGATTGTCAGGACTGTGTTAATTATCTGCGTTCCTATTGGCCGATAGAGGAATCCCGCGAGGGCATCAAGGTGAAATCTATATTTTGTTTTGTGATCGCACCGAAAATGCAAAGAAACGGCGTCGCTACACAACTCGTTGAGCGTGTTTGTAAGGATGCGGCAGACGATGGGTTTGATTATGTCGAAGCTTATATTAATAAAGAATTTATTGAAACTGACCATGATTTCAGGGGTCCTATGGCGATGTTTGAAAAATGTGGATTTGAAGTATACGCCGTGCGAGATGGTAAGGTAGTTATGCGAAAAGCGTTGAAATAGTAACTATATATACATAACATAGGAAGCTGATAACTCCTTTTATCTGTAACCTAAACATAAATAAGCCAGACACCCTACATAGCATTCGGTAGTGTACTTGAGTTGTTTTCACTCACATATACCATCAAAAAGCACTTACCGCATTAAGAAAGACCACACTAAAGGTTTAATCCTTCGGTGTGGTCTTAACTTTTGGCTCCCGCTTGAAGAGAGTCCGTAAAAAATTTACTTGTTTTCGTAAATCCCTAAGTTGAACTCCCCTTCCGGGGGCTTTTTTTTGCTTTCCGAGGGTATGATTTATTATTCTCCGAGTAAATATAATGATAGTCGTTAAATAGTTATTGACACACGCTAAATGCGGGGTATAATATAGTTAATTGAATTGGAAAGAAGGTGCCTAAATGAATAAACAAGAGAAGGTTAAGGGATTAGCGGGAACTCTGTATATCATTTTCAAGGTGTTCTTCTGGGCTGCTATTATTTTTGCAGCAGCATTTGCGCTGGGAGCATTGCTGACTGTGTTCTTGCCCAGCGATTTAATGAAAACGGCGAACATAGAATCAATGCGGCTGTCCCTGGGGAGCACAATCAGTTTCTCTATTGGGGATTTGGGGGACGTCAGCTTTAAGCCAGTGCTATTGGCAATCCTCATTTCCTGCGCTGTTGCACTTCCCCTATTTGCGGCAATCTGCTGGCAGCTTGCGGGTATCCTTAAGACCGTAAAAGAAGACAGGCCCTTTGCCGATGAAAACGCCAAGAGACTTATGATTATTGGGATTGTCTTGTTAAATGCCTCCTGGATTTTCAAGGTAATAGAAACTGTGACTGCATCGGTAATTATCACTGCCTTCAGCATCCCAAACATCTCAATTTCTTATAACATCGTCGATTCGACAATACTGTTTATGGGACTACTTGTTCTTATTTTGGCCGGAGTGTTCAAATACGGGAGCTATTTGCAAAATGAATACGACGCAACCCTGTAAAGGGGGGATATAATATGCCTATTATCACAAGGTTGGACCGCATGCTCGCCCATCGCAA
>DHSM01000010.1:57490-97293 GCA_002408465.1 Firmicutes bacterium UBA5286
TCCAACCTGAAAACAGGCAAAGTCCGGGCCATCCGCTTCTCCACCCTGGAAGCAATATGCAAAGCCCTGGATTGTCAGCCAGGTGACATCCTGGAATACCAGCCAGAAGAGGGCTAGATGCCAGGTTATGCCTTTGACAAAAGGCCTGTCAATCCCATACTGTTAAGGGAGGGGTAGTACTTTGACAGAAACAGTAAACTGCAAATGCAAGTGGGTAAAATGTCCCCGCCACGGCAAATGCCTGGAATGTATTGAGCATCACAGGGGCAAAAAACATCCCCCCTGGTGCCAGCATCCCAACCGGCTTAAGGAACAGGCAAAACCAAAGAGGTAACACCCATCTGCCCCTTGGGTGTAACCTCTTTTTTTTGCCCCCCCCGGGGGCATGCTTCAGCTTATTCAATGTATCGGTCCCAGGGAATAGGCGGCAGCCCTGCATGTAGAAAGCACAAGGCGGTCAGAAATCAATTTTCGGCTGCCGGGGAGAAATCCGAATTGTATGCACCTCTCGGTTAGGGTTGTGCTGCCAGCGCACCAGTCTGGCGGCGGTGTCTACGGTAAAACTGCCGTCAGATACCCAGAGCTCGAAGCCATGGGGATACGGATATGCCGGGATAAAAATCTCAGTTGGGGCGTCAAGTCCAGGTTGGTGACGGAAGCGGAAGCTGAACTTTTTGGTTTTAAGATAATATTTTAACTTGACAGGCTCCCCGGCAATTCTCCGAGGCCAGGGACGGACAAGAGCTTCCAGAGCCCGGCCGCCGGAATTAATGTCCTGGGGATCTTGCTGCTGGTCGGGACTGAAGATGGACAGGTCTTCGCCGTTCCAGCCGTCCCCCCGTTCATTGCTGTTGTCTGCTGTATAGTTCCACAGGGTGAAGTTGTGGAATTTTTTCTCCAGAGCCCGGAGCAGGCGGTCCATTGCCTTGATTTGGGCTGTGAAATCTCCTGTCTTGTATGCCTTCCCCTTATGCATGTCAAAGGCAATGCCGGTTTCCCCAATGAGGACAGGCATCTCGCCTAGCAGCAGCCTAGACTGTTCCTGAAACCGGGCTAGTTCTGTTACCATCTGCTTCCTCACCCTATGCCTGCCCAAGACAATCTTCTTCCGTTCCTGATCAAAAGTTACCCAGGGCAGGTAGCGTTTTAGCATCAGACCCACCGGCTCATACCAGTGGGGAGCGTAGACCATATTCTTTGCCTCTTCATTAGTCCAAAGAGAAGGCTTGTCACCGTATTCGATGAAGACTGTGGCCTCCGGGTCGACGCCCCGAATCTGGCAGGTGAATTCCTTAAGGAAGGGGGTCATGAAGTCCCGGGCAAAATCCACCGGCTGGCCTGCTACCTGGGAGAAATAAGCAGGCTTGCCCAGGCGGGCAGTCCCCGTGCTGTCGTAATCCCAGACCCCGTGAGCACGCCAGATACATTTGTGCCCAGGCAGCCAGGCTCGTTTCCCCTTGGGATCTATTCTGCGCTTGCCGGTCTTGCGGATTCCCCTGAGGCCAATCTTCCATGTTTCTACCTCTTGGGGAATTCCTTCCCCCAGCTGCATTGCCTGCCAGGGGGTGGGGGTATCCCCCATCTTCGCCAGAGTCTGCTGCTGAGCAAGGTCACCCCAGCCAATCCAGCCGGGAGAAGGCTCATTGAGACTGTCATAGCCCAGGACGTGGGGAAGCCCCCGGAGTTTTTCCGCCACCCGCCTGATGGCATTAAAATAATGGGACTGGAGATAGTCCTGGACCGGCACTCCCTCAACCTTTGTCTTAGGGGCAAAGGTGTTGCCGGCAAAGAATAGGGTAAACATAGTTGCCGCCGCCAGTTTGGCGTAATTTGTCGGCCAGATCATACGGGGATAAGGGTCGCCCTGGGTGTTGTGGACGATCGCGGCGCCGGTGGCCTGGAACCCTTTCATATCTAAGCCTGCGGCCTCCAGGGTCCAGCCGGGGGCGCCGTCGCCGCCGGTAAACCGGCTCCATACATCCTGATGGGGGTCAATGAAGACATAAAAGCCGTATTCTCCGGCCTTGGCCACCACCTGGTACAAATAGTCCAGGTATTCTTCATCGTAGATGCCCGGGCCCTCATGCTCAATGGCTTCCCAGGTGGTGAGAAAGCGCAGGCAGTTAAAGCCCCAGGAACGCAGGCGGGCATAATGCCGATCCGCCTCTGCCAGAGGAAAGGGCCGGCCCGTAAAGGAGACATTCCTATGGTCAAAAAACCCATCCTGGATATGGCTGGGCAGATTCGGTTTGTATGGAGTTTTGGAACTACCCCCCAGGTTTACCCCCCTGAGGAGCACCTTCCTCCCCTGTTGGTCCAAGAAATCCATTCCCTTGGGTTTGATCACTGCAGCCACTCCCTCATTTCTTCATTAGCATTCATTTCTATATGGAAATCAATTATTCCTGCACACAGCCCTGTGGGGTATTTATTTTGCTGGTATGCCGGGCGGGGAGACCCGCCCCCACCGAAAAAGCAGCCGTTAAGGCTGCGTTTTATTCCCGAATGAAAACATTTCCTATTTAATCAGGAGGTTAACACTGACAGGGGCGTTCTCCTGGTCCGTTTGAAAGCTGAAAGTCACCGTATATTCGCCTGCTTCTATGCTGATGCCCCCTTCGAGGGATATGGATTCGTAACTGGCGTTATAGATTTCTTCGCCGGTGTCTTTTGAGATGATCATAGTAGTGATGACGCCGCTGCCCTGGATGTCAAGGAACATAATACAGCTGCCGTCCTTCTCCACCGAGAAATCCAGTATGTTAGGCGGAGTATCTTTGTCTACAGAGGCTGTAAAAGCTGTTTCAAATATCGGCGTTTGCAATATGCCTGCGGCGGCAATGGCGATGCCGCTTATGAGGAGGACAAGGGCAACAATAATGGCGAAGAGCTTAGCCCTTTTGCTAAGGGGATGATTGCGGCATTCTTCTTTGCTCTTCAGCAGTCTGCTGCCCCAAAGAAAGATAAAGGGGATGATTGCCGCCATCACCAGGTAAACACCCACTGCGGTAAGGGGAACGCTAATCACTTCGGCGCTGGGTTCCGAGGTTAAGGAAGCCAGGACACTGAAGGCGTTGTTGAGCAGGTGAAAGAGCATGGGCAGCAGTAAATTCCTTGTCTCCACCATGATGAATGTAAGCAGAACGCCCAGGACTGCAGTGCCTAAAAACCGGTAGGGGTCCAAATGGAAGATGCCAAAGATCAATCCCATGGCCAAGACAGTTGCCCACTTGCCCACACCCTGGAAGTTGTAAAGAATAAACCCCCGGTGCAGGCACTCTTCACATACTGCGGGCATGACAGCAACTATAAACAGGGCCACAGGCAGGGGAACACTTCTAAACAAATAGAGAAACTGATTGCTGACATCGGTTAAGCCCTGGGGAAACAAATAGAAAATAACCATATTAATGGCCAGTACAGAGAGGTAACTGCCGGCAAGAAACACCAAGACTCCGAACAACTGCCGGAGAGAGGGTATTTTCACCGGAAAAACTTCTTTTAGATCCCATTTCAGCAACAGCGCCGGGACTAGGGCACAGGCCAGGAGCATCAGTTCCGTTATCGCCAAGCCCCAAATTTTCCAGGCACTCTGAACAGGGACAGCGACAATAATGGTTAGCACTATTACTAATAAAAAAACAAATATGCCGATGGCCACCCGTGGTTTAATTGCGGGGTTCATTGTATCCCTCCAAAGCTGACTCTCTTTAATATGCGCATGTACTAAGTATCATTATTACACTTATTTCTGGTTTAGTCTAATTCCATAAGTGTGAGAGGGCATTCTGCCCATTAGATTAGCACATTTGCCGCCTGGGTCAATACTATGATATTGAACTAGAAAAATCGGGGAGGCAATAGTATGGCATGGAAGTTTAAAGTTTATGCTGTCTTGCTGTTGGCGATCGCTTTAGTGCTGACAATGCTGCCAGGATGCAAGAAGGATACTGAGGGCCTGACCAAGGTGCGCCTGAATGAAGTTACCCATTCGGTCTTCTATGCGCCCCTGTATGTGGCCGTCAACCTGGGTTTATTTGCCGAAGAGGGCATTGATTTGGATTTCACTACCGGCCAGGGGGCAGACCATGTAATGACGGCACTGCTGTCGGGCCAGGCAGACATCGGCTTTATGGGGCCTGAAGCCTCTATCTATGTGTACAATCAGGGGCAGGCTGATTATGCCATCAACTTTGCCCAGCTTACACAGCGGGACGGCTCTTTCCTGGTTGCCCGGGAGCCCATGCCTGACTTCACCTGGGAAGATGTGCGGGGCAAGTCGATTATTGGGGGACGGCCCGGGGGCATGCCTCTCATGACCCTGGAATATGTCCTCAAAAACCAAGGCTTGATTCCCGGTGAAGATGTAGAGGTCCTCACCCACATCCAGTTTGCCCTCATGGGCGGGGCCTTTACCGGTGGGGAAGGGGATTTTGTCACCCTGTTTGAACCGGTAGCCACCACCTTGGAATTGGCCAATGAGGGATATGTAGTGGCCTCGGTGGGAGCCGACAGCGGCGAAATACCCTATACGGCTTTCTCGGCAGCCAAGAGCTATATCGAGAAGAATCCGGATATCATCCAGGCCTTTACCAATGCCATTTACAAGGGGCAGATTTGGGTGGCGGAGCATACGCCGGCGGAAATAGCCGAAGTAATTCAGCCTTCTTTCCCCGACTCAGACCTGGAGACCCTGACTCTGGTGGCTGCCCGCTACAAGGAAATCGAGGCCTGGCGGCCAGACCCCCTCTTTAAGCAAGAGGCTTTTGAACTGCTGCAGGATGTAATGGTCCTGGCCGGAGAACTGGACACCCGGGCGCCCTTTGAAAAGCTGGTCACCAATGAATTCGCCGAAAAGGCCATGGAAGACAGCGAATAGTCTGCAGCTGAAAGGGGGAACTGACCCATGGGGGCAAAGCCTCTAGTCCAGGTTAAGGATCTCGTCATGAAATACCACAGCCCGGAGGGAGAGACAACTGCCCTGGAGAACATATCTCTGGATGTGTTTCAGGGTCAGTTTATCAGCATTGTCGGTCCCAGCGGCTGCGGGAAATCCACCCTGCTCAATATTATGGCCGGGCTGATTAAGCCAACCCAGGGACTTGTGACGATTAATGGCCGGCCTGTTGAGGGGGTAAGCGCCTCGATAGGCTATATGCCCCAGACTGATCAGCTCTTTGAATGGCGCACCATCTGGAAAAATGTCCTTCTCGGCCTGGAAGTGCAGAGCAAACTAAATGCCGAAACCAGGGAATCTGTGAAAATCCTGCTGGACCGGTATGGCCTCTGGGAATTCCGGAACGCCTTTCCCCGGCAACTGTCCGGGGGGATGCGGCAGCGGGCGGCCCTCATCCGCACATTAGCCATAGACCCTGAGATACTCTTGCTGGATGAGGCCTTTTCTGCCCTAGACTACCAGACCCGCCTGGTGGTATCCGATGAGGTCAAGGGAATCATCAGCCGGGAAGGCAAGACTGCGATTTTGGTCACCCATGACATTTCTGAAGCCATCAGCATGTCAGACCATGTGCTGGTGCTGACCAAGCGGCCCGGAACCATAAAAAGCATCTACAAAATAGTCCTCACCTGCCTTGAGCACACGCCGATCAAGTGCAGGGAAGCTCCTGAATTCCGAGATTATTTTAATAGGATATGGAAGGAGCTGGATATTCATGTCCAATAAGAATCAGGGCATTTCTCCCGAGCAGGCAGCCTATCTCAAGGGAGTGCGCCGCAATAAGGCCAAGATTCTCCTGAGCCAGATCCTGCTGCTTATGGCTTTGCTTGGCCTGTGGGAGCTGGCGGCAACTTTGGGCTGGATCAACCCCTTTATTACCAGCCAGCCTTCGGGGATAGTGAGGACAATTGTCAGCTTATACAGCAACGGCAACCTTTTTCGCCACGTGGGGGTAACAGTGCTGGAAACCGTGGTGGGCTTTACCCTGGGCACAGTCCTGGGGACCATTGTCGCCATCTTTCTCTGGTGGTCGGAATCCTTGGCCCAGGTGCTGGACCCCTACCTGGTGGTCCTCAACAGCCTGCCCAAGGTGGCCCTAGGGCCAATTATCATCGTCTGGATCGGCAGCGGCATGCCGGCCATCATCGTCATGGCCCTGCTGGTGTCAGTGGTAGTAACCATATTAGGGGTGTATGCAGGTTTCAGCCAGGTTGATCCCGATCGCATCAAGCTGTTGAAGACTTTTGGCGCAACGAAACAGCAGATTCTGCAAAAGGCGGTGCTGCCAGGGAGCATACCCACAATCATCTCGGCTCTCAAGATCAATGTGGGCCTGTCCTGGGTAGGGGTAATCGTGGGAGAATTCCTGGTATCCAAAGCCGGCCTTGGCTACTTGGCCGTCTACGGGGGCCAGGTCTTCCGCCTCAACCTGGTGATGACCAGCGTCATCATTTTGGGAGTGGCTGCCGCCATCATGTACCTGGCGGTTGTGCTGCTGGAGAAGCTGTTTATCCGCTGGCAACAATAATATTGGGGCTGTCCCAAAATCAGTGAATGGCTGACGAGAGTCAGCCATTTTTCTATGCCGAAGGCTAATTGACGATTCAACCTTATAATCCACGCTCAAGCAAGCGTTCTTCATAAGGAAATCCTTACCCTTGAAAGGTATAAGACCCAAGTATCCCTACCACTTGACAATCCCGTAGTATGTCCGGGCGGTCAACCTAAACACCACAACATAGACAAGGGCGAAGATAAGACAGGTTGCGGCAATGCAGGTTGCCGTCAGGGGAGTATTGAAAAGGTTGAACACCTGCAACATTTTCATAATCATAGGGCTGGCCGCCAGGATATGCAGAAAAGCGACAGCCAAGGGCAGGAAGAACACAATCAATATTTGTTTAGTGATGGTGCGTTTGACCTCCTGGTCAACCATGCCCACTTTTTGCAGGATCGCAAAGCGTTCCTGGTCATCATAGCCTTCGGAAACCTGCTTGAAGTAGATTATCAAGATTGTCGCGCTGAGGAAGAGGATGGTAAAAAAGCCGCCTAAGAAGACGAGCCCGCCATAGATGCCATAACCGTCAATTCGGTAGGTAAAGATATCTGAGATCTTCTGGACATTGCCAATTGCGCTTATTCCTTGGCGCAGTTCCTGGGCGAACTTCAGACCCCTTTCATTGTTCCCCTGAAGATTGAAGGCGGTAGTTTCCCTCAGGGGTGAATCTTCGTTAAAGTCGGAAAGCATCTGTGCCATGGCGTCTTCATCCCGGACAACAATATAGGGGGACCCGCCATAGACTTCCTTGCCCCGAGAGAAAATACTATCATCTATTCGCGCTTTGGTCCGGTACTGATTCTCTCCCACATTAAAGACATCGGGAATCCCGCTTTCTTTGCTGCTGAGGACGAGGATTTCGTTGTCAGATAATGTCTCTTTGTTCGGACTGTATCGGTTGTAGTCAGTCAGGGGAATGATTGTTATATCAACCAGGTAATTTATGATGGTCTGGTACTGCCTGATGTCAGGGGTGGTGAACTCTCCGTTTTTTAGCATTTTGAAGGTTTTCCCAAAGGTATAAGAATGCCTATCTTCTACTAGTACGCGGTGTTTCTTCTCCAGAGAAGCTATTAGTTCATTCAAGTCTGCCAGCTGCTCCTGGGTGATTTCTTGGTTCATGATTATCTCTACATCGTAGCTAAACATATCGGCCAAGATATTTTCCTGCCCGATAAACAGGGAAGCCGAGCAGGCCACGGTGACCAGAACCATGGTTGACAGGATGCAGATAGAGGCCAATCCAGCCGCATTTTGCTTCATCCGGTGAAACATGCTAGAGATGGCGACAAAGTTATTGGGCTTATAGTAAAGTCTTTTATTGTTGCGAAGGATTTTGAGGAGAAAGACGCTGCCGCTGCGGAAGAGGATGTAGGTTGCGGCGATAACCAACACCACCGCTAGAAAAAACTGGTTCATTGCCGCCAGGGGATTATCCACCCTCAGGGCGATGTAATAAGCCCAAGCTAATATGGTGAGCCCGATGAATGTCTGGGGAATAACAAAGCGCACCTTCTTCTCGCCTTTTTGCTTGCCTCGGAGCAAATCCACGGGATTTGCCAGGCTGATATGGAGCAGGTTGATCACTGTGGTCAAAATAAAAATACCGGCAAATATTGCCCCAGTGAAGGCGAAGGCCTGCCAGGGCAAAAGGAAGGTTGTTCCGGCAGCGACAACTCGGAAGGCAAAGAGCAGGAGCAAGAAAACCAGCTTAGAAAAAACTGAACCGGCAAGAATTCCCAGAAGCAGAGAGGCGCTGCTGAGGATAAGATTTTCCCAAAATATCACTCGCCCCACATGGCGCTTCTCCAGCCCCAAGATGCCGTACAGGCCGAATTCTTTTTTCCGCCCCTTAATCAAGAAGCTGTTGATGTACACCATGAAGGTCCCAATGAGAATGGTCATGATCACATGTCCCATTCCAAACATCTGCTGAATGGTCTTGCCATAGTCCAGGTTGCCGATGCTGCGGGAATACAGAATCATCATTACCATGAAGTAAACGCCGACCATGATGGTGGAAGCGATGAAGTAGGGGAAGGTGAGCTTTCGGTTCCGGCGGAGATTGGTCAGGGCCAGTTTGAGAAAAAATCCCCTAGCCAATATCCACACCCCCATTGGAGAGCACCGACAAGTTGGAGACAATCCTGTCAAAGAATTGCTTTTGCGTATCAGCACCGCGATAGAGCTGGCTGAAGAGCTCACCGTCCTTGATGAACAGGACACGGGAGGCATGACTGGCGGCCATGGAGCTATGGGTGACCAGAAGCAGGGTCTGTCCCCCCAGGTGGATTTCGGCAAAGATCCGCAATAAGTTGGCGGCAGCCTTGGAATCCAACATTCCTGTGGGTTCGTCGGCAAGGATTAACTTTGGCCGGGTGATGATGGCCCGGGCCACGGCAGTTCTCTGTTTTTCCCCTCCGGAAACTTCATAGGGGAATTTATCCAATAGTGCAGTGAGCCCTAAGCTCTCGGCCACCGGCTTCAGGCGTTCCTCCATTTCCGGCACCTTGGTATTAGATAAAACCAGGGGCAGGAGAATGTTGTCCCGAATTGAAAATGTGTCCAGGAGGTTAAAGTCCTGGAAGACAAAGCCCAAGTTCTCTCGGCGAAAGGCGGAAAGCTCCCTGTCTTTGATGGTCTTTAAGCTTCTCCCTTCCAGAATTACTTCCCCGGCAGTGTGCTTATCCAGGGAGGCGATGATGTTCAGCAGGGTGGTCTTGCCCGAACCGGAGGGGCCCATAATTGCCACATACTCCCCCCGGGCAACCTGGAAGCTGACAGAGTTCAAGGCAGTGAATTGCTTGCCGCCCAGGCGGGCGGTGTAAACCTTCTTTATATTTTGTACTTGTAATAGTTCCATGCTAAGACCTCTTTTCTAATGCTCTCAGTCTTATCATAAAAGAACGGGAAATGTCCTGCCATCTAATGACCTTACATTTCCCGGCCCTAATCTTACATTTTTGTCACATCATCATTTCCAGGGGCTGAGGGAAACCCAGCCTTGCCCTGGTTCCCTTCCCCACCTCAGAGGAAATAAGCAGACGTATAGACAGGGCATCGGCAACCTTTTTCGCCATGTACAGGCCGATGCCGCTGGCCCGTTTATCCAGGCGGCCGTTGTAGCCGGTATAGCCCTTCTCGAAAATCCGCTCAATATCCCCGGCAACAATGCCGATGCCGCTGTCTTCTATAATTAGTCCATCCTCCCAAAAGAATCTTACCCCGCCCTTATTGGTATACTTGATGGCATTGGACAGCAACTGCTCAATGATAAAGACTAGCCACTTGCTGTCTGTAACCACGTGCCGGCCGAGACCTTCAATGCTGACAGAGAGACCCTTTTGAATAATGAGGGGGGCGTATTTCTTTACGCTATCCTTGACAATTTCTATCAGCATATATTCCCCGATGATCAAGTCCGCTTCCAAATTGCCCAGCTTAACAAAGTGCAGGGCCATTTCAGCATACTGCTCGATTTTAAAAAGTTCTTGCTCAATAAGGGGGTTGCCGTCCCCGCTCTGCAGGGCCAGGCGGATGGCGGCAATGGGAGTCTTAATCTGGTGCACCCACATGGTGTAATATTCAATTCGGTCAGCATGGTCAATCTCAAGATTGTGGCGGCTGTCCTCAAGCATTCGGTAGAGTTCTTCAATAATCTCTTGGTACTTTTCCTCCAGGTCGTCTCCTGAAGCAGGGAAGGGATGGTTGCTGGCAGAAATATTGGCCCTAATTTCAGTGAGCTTCCTATGCCTTTTGTAAAACCGTCCTCCGTCGGCTAACAGCCAGAGCAGGAGCAAAAAAGTATAAATAGTAATGCTGTAGGAGATAGAATCCATAGGCAGCTTGGACAGGAATTGCACCAGGGGAAAGAACACCAGTACACTTAAGATTAGGAATAGCACAGACTTGCGGTAGCGCAGGTACTCTCTAATCATTGACTATGTACCCCAATCCCTTCTTGGTGGTTATAAAATCACGGATCCCCGCATCCTCCAGCTTCTTGCGCAAGCGGTTGACATTGACGGTAAGGGTGTTATCGTCCACAAAGCTGTCGCTGTCCCACAGGCGCAGCATCATCTGCTCTCGGGTCACAACCTTGTTCTTGCGTTCCATGAGCAGCTGCATAATTTTAAACTCGTTCTTGGTCAGCTCCACCGTCACGTCCTGATAATCTAGCTGGGTATTATTCAGATTGAGGATTACGCCTCCCGCCTCCAAGATCTGGGGCTCGGCACCCAAGGCATATGCCCGTCGGAGCACAGCCTGGACCTTGGCAATCAGTACTTCCAGGGAGAAGGGTTTGGTTATGTAGTCATCGCCGCCCATGTTCATGGCCATGACGATATCCATCTTCTCAGTATGGGAGGAGAGGAAGATTATGGGCACATTGGAGAATTTGCGAATTTCCCTGCACCAATAGAACCCGTTGAAGGAGGGCAGGCCAATATCCAAGAGGACCAGATGCGGCTGGACTGCCTCAAACTCGGCGCTGACATTGTTAAAATCTGAGACACACTGGGACTGATAGCCCCACTGCCCGAGGTTTTCGGCAACGAGGGCAGCAATGGTGCTGTCGTCTTCAACAATCAAGATTTTGTACATACCCTCCCGCCCCCTTCCGAGATTTGCATAATTATTATAACATAGAATATCCAGACGAGGTTGTGCTGGTTATTGCTGTCTTTGAGGCCTTTAGTCACCTTGTCCCGCTAGTTTTCCTGGTGCCTATAGCAGCAATTTCGAGCAGAGAAAGGCATGAGGCGCTAATTCAGCATCCCCTTGGCTCCCTCAGAATAAGAAAAAGGACTGACTCTCGTCAGTTATTCGCTGATTTTGAGACAGCCCCAATTTAGTATACTATCTTTAGCCTTGTTCGGTTTTAATTACTTCGGCTATTGCCTGGGCCAGAGCCTGAAGTTGAGCCTTCTGGGGGCCTTCCAGCATGACCCGGATAAGGGGCTCTGTGCCTGAAGGGCGCACCAGCACCCGGCCCTGCCCCTGGAGTTCTGCTTCTGCCCAGGCGATTTTTGCGGCAATTCGCCGGTTATGCTGCCAGCCCTCTTTGCTGGCGACTTTAACATTGACCAAGACCTGGGGCAGGTAAGCCATGACCCGGGCCAGCTCCTGGAGGCTTTTCCCCGTCTGGACCATGACCTGCATCAGCTGCAGGGCGCTGAGAAGGCCATCGCCGGTGGTGGCAAACTGGCGAAAGATGATATGGCCAGACTGTTCGCCTCCAAGGCTGTAGTTCCCTCTGAGCATTTCCTCCAGGACGTAGCGGTCCCCCACCTTGGTAGCAACAGTCTTTATGCCCAGTTCTTTGGCGGCAAGCTGCAAACCTAAATTGCTCATTACAGTTACCACCAAGGTGTCATCCCGGAGTTTCCCCTGTTCCTTGAGGGCTCCAGCGCAAATTAACATAATCTTGTCGCCGTCCACTATTTCCCCTTGGGCATCCACAGCAATGAGGCGATCGGCATCCCCATCCAGAGCCAGGCCTAAGTCCGCCTTCTTAGCTTTTACGGCAGCGGCAAGAGCAGCGGGATGGGTTGAACCGCAGTTGCGGTTGATATTAATGCCGTCCGGGGCAGCGTGGATTGTCTCCACCTCAGCCCCTGCCCCTGCGAAGACCTGGCGGGCGATGCCGGAGGCTGAGCCGTTGGCACAATCTACGACAATTTTTATACCCTTTAAGGGTTGCTGAATCGTCGAAAGAAGATAAGCGCAGTATTTTTCTATAAGGGACTCGTCCCGGAGAATGCGGCCAACCTTTTCCCCCACAGGCCGGGGCAGATCCTGGTTCCGCAAGTATATCTCTTCTATCGCCTGTTCCTGGGCATCCTCCAGCTTAAAACCCTGGGAGTTGACAAATTTAATGCCGTTATCCTCCATTGGGTTGTGAGAGGCGGAAATCATCGCTCCCGCTGTCGCCCCGTTTTTTTTAGTCAGCCAGGCCAGGCCGGGGGTGGTGATGATGCCAGCCAGGCGCACATTAAGGCCTACCGAGGCAATGCCGCTGGCCAGGGCCCCTTCCAGCATGGCCCCTGACAGGCGGGGGTCCCTGCCAATGAGGATTGTGCCGCCCCTGTCCCCTCCCAGGCAGCAGGCCGCTGCCCGGCCAACTCCCAGAGCAAGTTCAGGGGTCAGCCAGCTGTTTGCTTGGCCGCGAATGCCATCGGTGCCAAATAGTTTCGCCATAATAATTCATTCCCTCCCGTTAGGCTGCAGGCGCCGAAAAAAACTGTCCTGTTGCCGGTGATGCAGATTTTTCTCCAGCCATTCCCGCAGAGATTTTTCATCCAGATACCTTGTGAGCTTGCCCTCATGGGCCAGCGAGATGGCTCCCGTCTCCTCGGAAACGATGATGGACACGGCATCAGACTGCTCGGTAATGCCCACTCCTGCCCGGTGCCGGGTGCCCAATCCCACCTTGAGCTCGGGACTGTCAGAGAGAGGCAGGTAACAGCTGGCCGCCCGGACCCGGTCCCCCCGGAGAATAACGGCCCCGTCATGGAGGGGAGTATTTGGCTCGAAGATATTGATTATCAGCTCGGAAGTGAGAAGGGCGTCAATTTCCACCCCTGATGACCACCAGTCCTTGAGACCTGTATCCTGCTCCCAAACCACCAGGGCGCCCACCCGGCGAGAAGACAGCTGAATGAGGGCCATGGTCAGTTCATCCACAGCGTGGCTGCGTTCCTCCCCGGCCAGGAAAGAAGATTTCGTAAAAAGGCTTCCCCGGCCAATATGTTCCAAGGCCCGGCGCAGTTCGGGATAAAAAATAATGGGCAAGGCGACAATTCCCACCGTCATGACTTGTTCTAACAGCCAATTGGTGACGGTGAGGCCTATGAACTGGCTGATAAGGTTGAAAAAGACTAATACAATCAGGCCTTTAAGCAGCTGGACAGCTCTGGTTCCCCGAATAGTCATATACAAGCGATAGATTATATACAGGACAATTGCAATATCAACTATTGCAATGGGAGTAGGTTGCAGCAATTCTTTTAGTTTATCCAGCATATTACCCCTCCTCAGACTTGCCCGGTATTGCCAGTGAGAAAAGAGAATCTGTTGAGCTTGAGGGCAGGCACCAAGAGGCCCTCCCAAAGTCCGCCAAAGAGTTTGGTCTCATCGCCGGTCATTTCTATGTTGCTCAAGGCCCGGCTGAGGTTTTGCACAAACCGCAGATCGGGAAGAGCGGCAGTTAGCTTTCCCTCCTCCACCAGCAAGGTGCCGCAGGCGGTGGTGCCAGTGATTACAGCTGCGCAGGAATCCAGGACCGAGATATCATGAAAACGTGAAACCAGTATACCCCTTTTGGTGCTGGCAATCATATCGTCTATCATGGCATTGCCCGCCTCCACAGCCAGATGGCGGGGGATGGGACCCGAGCCGCTGTCCGGCAGCGCTGCATGGCCGGTAGAAACGGTTTTTAACTGGGCGGCAGTCTCGTTGTCCAGGCAAACAGCTTGAATAATTCCCCTGTTTACCAGGTTGAGCCGCTGTTTTGGCACTCCCTCAAAATCGAAGGGCATCTGCAGGCCCTGGGGATCGAGACTGTCATCCCAAATGCTCAGCTGATCGCCAAACAGTCTTGCTCCCAGTTGGGCAAAGGGAGTCCTTCTCTCGAGAAAGGCCCGTCCGTCAAAGAATATCTTGGCTGCGACCCTTATGAGATCGGCTGCCGCCGCCGGTTCTAATATCACTGTGTATTCCCCTGCCGGCAGAGGCAGCGGCCGCTCAGAAGCCTGACACTTGGCGGCAGCCCTAAAGAAAGGCGCAATTACATCGAGTTTCTCGGCGTTGCGGTCACAGGCATAGCCGCAACCTCTGCCAGGACCTGTGGTGCTGGCCACGGAAATCTTTGCTTCAGAAAAGGCTGCTTTCGTATGTGCCGCCAGGCCCAGGGTATTGACAATTGCCAGTTCGCCTATTTCTGCCGACAGGCAAGCGTCAACAAGGAGGTTGGCCTTGCCGGCCAGGTCGGCCAGAGGCGCCAGCATAGCCGCCTGGGCCTGAGGGCTTTGGGTGCTGGTTGCTGCGGGGGCCTGAGACATTTCCCGGTAACCTTTGTAGCCGCTGAGGATCAAGGGACCCGGCGGACCAGTCTCTGCCCGTTTGCGGGCCCGGGCCACCGTCTGGCGCAAGGAGGAAAGGCTGAAGACATTGGTTGCCTCTTCTCCCACCCGTCCCCCTTCTTCAACCCGGACGCGAACCAGCATTTTTTCACATTCGCTCCCCTGCACAAGGTTGTTTTGCCGCATCCGGGAAACCCGCTGGTGCTGAGTCAGCACAATGATTTCCCCGGGGATGTCCTTGGGCAGCACCTTGTCCAGGATATTCACCAGTCTGCTCTTCTCGGTCATCGGCTTTCACCAACTCTCACACCGCGGATCCGCACCGGCACAACTAAGTGGCCCACGGCGATCCCTTTGTCCATTAGCCCCAGGTTTTTTTGATGGGCAACTGAGGCTGCGGCGTCACAGCCGCTCCAAAAAGCTTTTGAATTGCCTCTGTAGAAAGGGTTTTTAACCATATGAGTAATGACTCCATCTTCAATCATCCAGCCCAGTTCGGCCTGGGCGGCAAATCCCCGCAGGCTGGGACTGACTCCAAAGGAGCGGGGAGTATCCAGCATTAGGCCTCTCTCAATCCCCCCGGCCAGTTCTGACAGGCTGCAGGTTCCCGGCTGCAGGATAATATTGGTCATCCAAGGAACAGGGGGGTTGAGCCAGCTGCCTGAGCGCATGCTCCCGGAACTGAAGCGGCCAACAGCAGCTGCAGTTTCCCGGCCGGAAAGAAAGCTGACAATCCGCCCCTTTTCCATTAAGGGGAAGGACTGAGCCTTGGCGCCCTCAGAGTCAAAACCGAAACTGCCGGCACCGCCGGGCAGGGCGGCATCGGCGTGAATAGTCACAGCCGGAGAACTCAGCCGCAGCCTGGGAGCCTGGCGAGGGTGCACGGCGCCAAGTGTGCCCAGCTGCAGCCTGTACCCAAGAGTGTAATGGACTTGGCTGGCCAGCAGAGACCCTGTGAGGACCAGGTCCAGCGCTTCCTGAGGACAGGGGGGGGACTTGGTCAGGGCCACAGCCTCCTGGGCAACCTGGCGTCCATGGCCGGGAAGAGCCAGTTCTTCAATATATTCATAGCCCCGTCCGCAATAGCTTCCGCCCGGGGAAGGCCAACTCCGCTGCTGAATTTCTCCCTCGCCAAAGGACAGGGCGCAAATGCCCCCCCCGGAAAGGGTAAAGACTTGCCGGTTGGAGCTACCCTCGCTGTTGACATAACATTTGTGTTCCCGCCGGAAATGCAGACTGCCAAGGCGCTGCCCGATGCCCTCAATATCCATGGCCCGGTCCGCGGCACTCAGTATATCTGCCAGCTGAGAGTCGGGAATGGCAAAGGGATCGATTGCACAGGGCCCTGTCCAGCTTCCCTGGGCAGGAATAATAGTGCTGAGCCCCACGGGAAATGCGGGGGGAGGCGACACCCTGGCCCCCTCAAGGGCAGCCTTGACCAGCTTGCGGACGGCAGTCTTGCTGGCGGCGGGACCGGCGGCAAACCCCCACCTGCCGGCAGCAATTAGGCGTACAGAAATACCTGCCTCTTTGTTGCCCCTGCTGGCCAGCAGGGAGTTTTGCATACGCAACTTCTTTTCTTCAATCTCTACAGCTGTCAATTCAGCGTATTCCGCACCTTCAGCCATGGCTGCATCCAAACCGTGTTTAAGCAACTGTTCCAGAATGTCACCCCCGCTGCTTCAATTTGTCCCCTGGGATGTTGATAGTATTACCCAGGCAATTATCTATCGAAACTTGTTATTCATCATCCAATTCACTGCCACTTTCCAGCAACTGCCTGGCCTCTTCCAGGCGATCGTCGGGGACATAGATGTCAATATCTTGACCTGTTCCCCCGTATATTTTAATAATCTGGCCGGCGCCGCGATACTCTTTATGCACAGGAATACCCGCCGAGGAAAGCAACCCCTCGATTAACTGGGCTTCAAAGTCATCCTTGCAGTTTACCAGCAGTTTCATAGTTTTCACCTCATTTGTATTTTTTCGCCGCTGAGGGTAAAAATCCCTGCAATCAGTTGAGTATCTTATCCAAAAAGTTCCATACAGTTTCTGGCAGAAGCCTGCAGCCTTCTTGAGAAAGAAAATAATGAAGGCAGAAATCCTCCCTCATCTTACTGCTGATAAATGCTGGGTGAATAATATGTTTCTTTTTACTGACGGTCAGCACGCTCCTCCGGTTCCAAACTACGGCAAATACCTCCCGGACATTGTTTCCGGTTGCCTGGGAAAAGCACTCTCCTCATACATGATAAACAGGCCTGAGCTCTCGCCCTCTCGCATGGTCTATATAAATTATACATGAAAGTGTGAACACAGCATACTCAATAATCAAATTCCCTCTTGCCACAGGGGCAAGAGGGAACCGCAAATATAGCCTTTTTATCGGGACTTTCACCCTATAGACTGCCAGCTAAAAGGTCTAGCCCGGAACTCTTTCCTGCTTACTTACCCTTCCAAAGCGACTTCCCCATCATGCATCCGCAGCACCACATCGGCCTGGCCGGCAATGCTTAAGTCATGAGTGACGATGATGACACAGCGGTTCTTTTCATGGGCCAGACTTTTCAGGAGGCTGACGATATTGGCCCCGTTTTCGGTGTCCAGGTTGCCGGTAGGCTCGTCGGCCAGAATCACCTTTGGCCGAGAGGCCAAGGCCCGGGCTATTGCAATGCGCTGCTGTTCGCCGCCGCTGAGCATGGCCGGGTAACGTTTGAACACTTCTTCTGTGAGCCCCACACTAATTATCATCTCCGCGGCTTGGGGCTTGGCCTCCTTTGCCTTAATACCCTTCAATTCCAGGGGATACATTACATTTTCCAGGGCTGTGAGCAAGGGGAAGAGGTTATAGGCTTGATAGATTACCGCCACATCTTCCCGGCGGTACTTGTCCCGGTCCAGTTGGCGAGTAGAGGTATTCCCAAAATTCACCTGGCCCTCTGAAGGCAGGTCCAGTCCCGCCAGCAAGGACAACACAGTGGTCTTGCCGCTGCCGCTCTTTCCCACCAAGGCGTAGACCTTGCCCTGCTGAAAAGAGAAAGAAGCGTTCTTTACGGCCTGTACCTCCTGGTACCGGCTTTTGTAGGTATAGGAAACATTGTCTAAGGCAAGAATGCTCATTTTTCTACTCCTTTGCCGTTAGGATTTGAATGACGTTCACCCTGTTCAGGGTTGATATGGCGATTGCAGCCCCCACCAGGTAGCAGACGAGGTAGCCGGCAATAATTGCGAACTGTATGGGGGCATTTCCTTGAACGATGGCCAGGGTGAGAAGGATGCCCAAGCCCGCGCCAATCATGGCGAGCAGGGCCTGCTCCAGGAACAAGGTCACGAATCCAGCCGCCCTGCTAGTTCCCAGGGAGCGCATAATAGCAAACTCCGGCTTGCGCAGGCGAACCAGCAGGTAGGAGACGACGAAGCCAATGCCGGCGCAGAGCAGGTAGATTATGGGGTAGAGGATGCGGCTGAGGGCGATATAGCCTGTGACGCTGGCGGTAGCATCGGTAAGAATACTGTCGTTGATGATGAAGCCCAGCCTGTCTTCGCTTATTTCCTCACCCTGGACCTGGTTGAGGCTGACAAAGCCAAGACGCCGGAGAAGGGCCTTGAAATGATTGAGTTGCTGAGTATTGGCGATAGTAAAGCGGGCGCTGTCCCAGGCCGGGGGGAGTTCGATCTCCTGGCAGATCTCCTGCATGACCTCCCCGAGACAATAAAGGGGATCATTATTAAGTTTATTGCTTTGGTAGGTACCCACTATTTGCAGGGTAACTGTGCCATGGCAATAGTTGTCCTTTATTTTTTTGGGGTTTTCCGCTACCGTCAGCTTAATCTCATCCCCCAGTTCGAGGCCATTTTCTTGGAGAAAATTCCCGCTGGCGATGCACACTCTTTCCTGGGAGGAGAACAGCCCCTGGTCATAGCCCTCCATGTATTCAGGCAAGCTGGCGCCTTCGGATGCGAATGAGGAGATAGCGGCAATATCCGTCGCCCCCACTAACTTGGGAGCGCTGACGAGCATTGCGTAAAGCTCAACAGGCTCCAGCTGGGGCCAGGGCCCCTGCAGGAAGCGAAGATTGCGGGTATACAGCCCCTGGGCTATGAAGCCTGATTGTTCCAACAGCCCAATCACATCGCCGCTGATGTCCAAATCGTCGAGGATAGACCCTTCGTGGCTGGTAATGTTCCCGGTCACTTCAATGCCGGCATGGAGATCGTTTAAGGCGGCCTGATGTTTGACAATGCTTTCGGCATAAATATTCATAAACAAGACCAGCACCAGGGAGACTCCAATTACCGCCAGGCTCTTGAATTTGCGCCGGGTCATCATGCGCAGGGTGGCTGCTGCCAAAAACATATCTATTCCTCCTTTGTAGTCAGCACTTGTATGGGCTCGGCCTTAAGGACCCTGGCGGCAAATATGCTGCTGGGAACCAGGGTGACTGCCAGAACCATTCCCGCTGCTGCCAGTGGAGCCTGATGGCCGGGAGGGGAAACTACATGAAAGCCAACCCCGGGATCTTCGCCAGAGACGCCGCTGTAGGAGGTGTCCGCCGCCATGGTTTCAACATTGCTTGTATAGGCTGCTTCAGAGATGAAATCAGACAGGATATGCCCAGCAAAACCGCCAATACCCACCGCGATTCCGGCGACTAAGAGGACGCTGAACATAAGGAAGGCCAGTGCCTTTTTCCTGCCCGCGCCCAGGGAATACATGATAGCGATGCTGCGCTGCTGCCTGCCGACAAATAACAGAGCAAACAAAAGCCCAATCCCCAATCCGGCGGCGGCACAGATTGCCGTCAGAATAGCCGCAGTTTCTTTCATGCCGCTCAAAGCGCCGCTTATCTTGCTGTATCCCTGGTCGTAGTAAGCAAAGTTAAGCCCCGACAAGCCGCGCTGGGCCATCTCCTCTTTAAACGCTTCGACGCTGCCGTTTACGAGGCGGAAGGAGACAAAATTCTCCCACCCCGGCAAAAAAACTTCGCTGATGCCTTCGCTGTCGCCACGGACAGAATTACTGTTGTCCGTGCCAGCCACGGTTATGTTGTCAGGCTGGATGGAAACGGACCTCTGGGGAACAAAGACGGTATCTTCGTGCAAGCCATAAGCAGCCCCCATATTTTCGATAATGGTGTAGAGGCCAATAATCTCATAGCCTTCCCTGCTGGCGGCAACATCTGAAAAATCTTCTGCCATGCTGCCGACGCCGGTAAATATCAGGGGCTGCTCGGAAATTGCCAGTGAAATCCTGTCCCCCACCTGCAAGCCGTTGCGCTTAGCGGTGGCAGCGTTAATAATGCAGACCTTGGCGCCGGCATCATACTCAGCTTGAGTAAAAGGCCTGCCGCTGGCAATTAAAGCTTTGCCCTGATTAAAGATCCGCATGGTCGCAAGATCGTTGGTGGTGTACACATTCAGGGTCTGTACAGAAGTCTGAAGCATTTCCACCAGATGGGCCCAGAGCAGCCCGTCTTCACTTTCCCAAAAGTCCTCGGAGGTAATCTCCATAATTGAGGCAAAAGAAGCCTCCTCCCCAAGAAACCCTGAATGCTGCAACAGAGCTTGGGAAAGGAGCGGGTATACGCTGCAATTTTTTCCCTGAAAACTTTCATAGCCGCTAGTGATATATTTCTTTCCGGGCTGAAGCTGATAAGCCTCGCCTCCACCGGCAACGAGGGTGATTACCTTGCCCTCCTTGAAACAACCACGATAGGAATGTGGCACCCTTAGCAGCTGGACAGCCGGCTTGCCGTCAACGGTGAATTCAAGGGGAATGAATTCAATCACCGAGTAACTGACACCGATCCTGGAGGGCGCCACCGAGACGTCATCAAAGACTGTTGTTACGTCGGCAACGCCGGCCAGCATGATGCGGCGGTCAAGAAGCCGGACATGCTTGGAGCCAACAATAGGCGAATAATCATAGTTCATGATGTCAGGCAAATTCAAGTCCGGATTGTCAAGATCCCTAAAGGAGATTGTGCCGATGGTGGTAAAGGCTTCATCGGCCTCGGCAATGCTCAGGGCGGCGCTTAAATGCAGGTTGATGCCAATGGTCAAAAAAGCTGTTACCGCTGTCAGAAGGACGACGAAAAGGCTGGTTCTGACAGGTGTTCTAACCACTTGCCTGAGGCTGTTTTGAAATATCACTGAAAATCCCTCCACAACCTTACTCGGCATCCGGAAGAGGAATCTCCCAATTGCCGGGAACAAAAAGGTGAGCCAAACGGGCGGTAATTATTTTGGGGGTACAATCAGGCACTGTAAAGCCTACGGCAAGATTGCCGTTTACATTCCTTTGCATAGTCGGCCGGGCGAGGGCATCAACCTCCCATTCTGCCAGGTCTTGGATCCAGCCGACACTCTTAATCTGCAACTCCAAGATATCTTCTGAACCCCAAACCGGGCCGTTCCTTTCCCAGGAAACCAGGGTTAAGGTTGAACCGGCGACGCTCAGTACTTTGCCTACTTCCCCTGGGGTAAAGGCTAAGTCTACAGGCTGGGTTATCGCCCAGTCAGAAATAAACAAACTTAGATTGTGCATGTTGCGGGGACGATTAAAGATATAATAGCCTTTCCAGTTGTTATTCCCGCTAATAACCGTGCTTCTGGTTTCCTGCATTCGATTGCCCTTTCCATCGACTAGGAACATATCCGGTGCGGGAAATTGATTGGAATGCGCGACATAATCACTACTGAAGACATTATATTCAACCTTAATCTGTGTCGGAGTATAGATAAGGCGATGGACCTTAAGCGTCGCTTCCCCCACAGTCTCTTCAAAATCCAGGGTATACTCCTGAGATGCCCGGCTGACAAGTTCCCGGGTCACAGGAATGTCAATTGTCAAGCCCAGTTCTTTCACTTCCATTTTCAGCTGCTGCTCTCCCGGGGGCAGGGGATCGGTATGGACCATGCCCAGAAAACCCAGTGGAGTATTGGCCTGCTGGTTGGTCCATGAATAGAGAGTAAATATTTCGCTGGTTGCAGACCATAAGCCAATGGGGGGTATTTCATCCGTCCCCTCCACTAAGAAGATGACCGTGGTCTGGATGGGGTCGGCTACAGTTCCCAGGATGGTGAGCTTAAACCCATCCTTGGACACGGTATCCTGATGTTTGCTGATATAGCCATGTTCATATGCCCAGGCCAGCCCCGCGTCTTTGAAAATTAACTGCCGCACCCAGTCACCCAAAAATGGCACCTGGGCGGAAGCCCGCACCACTTGGGGAAAGAAAGCAAAAAGCAATACTGCTAATACTGCCATCAGGGCAACGGCCTTAAAGCCAGTTCTGGTGAACATTGTTTTTCTCGTGCCCCGCTTGAGGGATTGAGGGGCACTGGCCTGGTCTGCAGACAAACCTGCCACCCATTCCCTTCTTCTGTTCATTTCTTCCTGGCTGAGCTCAGCAGCCCGGATGCTGACCCAAGGACCCCAATTTCCGCTGTCCAGAGAAGGGGTTTCTAACCCCGCTTTCAGGTCCCGCTCCACAGCCTGTACAGCCACAAACTCCCGGGAACATGCAGGACAGACCAGGAGATGTTCCTTTACAGTCCTGGCCGCGGCCGCCGTCAGTTCCCCCCCCAAGTACGCAGGCAGTTCGAGCCTAACATCCTGGCATCTCATTTTTCCCGCCCTCCTTTCCTTCGATTTGCGCCCGCAATCTCTTCAGCGCATAGTGCAGCCGGGATTTTACCGTTCCCACAGGCACACCCAAGATTTCGGCGATTTCTGCTTGTTTCAAGTCCGCAGCATAGCGCAGAATTATTATCTGGGCGTAGGATTGAGGAAGTTCTTCTACCAGGTTCCAGATTAATCCCTGGTCGGCGCGGGCACTGTCCTGAGAGAACTCCTCCCCCCGGGCCATGGGCACCACTCTACCGCGCCGGCGGATCGTACTCCCGCACTGGTGGGCGACTATGGTTTTAATCCATGACTTAAAATATAGCTTGTCCCGAAGCTGGTCCCGGGCCACATAGGCAGAGAGCACTGCCTCCTGCAGAGCATCCTGGGCGTCATGGGAATTACCGGTGATGGCCAAAGCCATCCTGAACAAATATGCTTCCAGGGGGCTGAGCAGGGCTAAAAACTCCGCTTCCGTCATCCCGTCACCTCCTTCTGTCTACTAAGAGGGAATTTTTATGTATTTCGTTCACGAATCGAGGGAAAAAAGTTAGAAAATATGCGGCAAGGTAAAAAAACTCCCCTTTAAGCAAACAGCTATAAATTATTACCTGCCTGCCGAGAGGGAAGCATATGCTTGATTCCAGTTAAATATATAGAATTCCTTGGTCCAGGAACATGTCCCCTACTTCAGCTGAAATTCACGGGCCTGTTCCTCTCCGGAGAGGACGCGCATGACCCCAGCAAACAACGCCTGCATCTCGTTTTCACCTGGCAAGATATGAACCGGGGCGATAAACTCCACCCGCTGGCGCACCAAGCCGGTAAATAGTTTCGAGTAGGCAAGGCCCCCGGTCAAGACAATGTCATCCACAGCGCCATTTACCACTACGGCGAGCTTGGCGATGCTCCGAGCCACGGAAAGAGCCATGGCCTCATAGACCAGCTTGGCTTCCTGATCACCGGCTTCGGCCTTGGCCTCCACGGCTTTGGCATCGGTGGTATTCAAATGGGACTTAAGGCCGCCGTTTCTCTGCAGCAACTTCATTGCCCGGGAGTAGTCCAGCTTCCTGTCATCTACCAGTCGGAGCAGCTTGAATGTAGGCAGGGCCCCTGCCCGTTCCGGGGAAAATGCCCCCTCGTCGTCGGAGACCATGTCGATGATGCGCCCCTGGCTGTGCAAACTCAAGGTGATGCCCCCGCCCAAATGGGCGACGATGATATTGCGTTTTGCATACACTAAATTGTGTTCACGGCACAGGCGCAGGGCGGCGGCACGCATGTTCAGGTTGTGTCCCTGGCCATGACGGCTGATCTCCTTCAAACCTGTGATGCGTACCAAATCAATCATCTCATCGACTGTTACAGGGTCGTAGATATAAGCCTTGACCGCCGCCATTTTCGCAATATGAAAGGCCAGGGCTGCCCCCAGGTTGGAGGCATGATGATTAACGGGCCTATGTTCAAGGACTGCCAGCATCGCCTCATTGACCGTGTATGCACCGGCGGCCACCGGCGGCAGAAGGCCGCCGCGGCCCACCACCGTCACCAAATCTTCCACAGAATCGCCTTTGGCTGCCAAAACTTCTAGCACTAATTTCAGGCGCATCTCCAGCTGGGCAAAGATGGTGGGATAGGCTGCCAGCTCCTTCTCAGTGTGGATAATCTCTTCCTGCCATGCTTTGGCGCCATCCAGGAGGTAAAGGGCAAGCTTGGTAGAAGTAGAGCCGGGGTTGATTACCAGCACTTTATTTTTCATCTGACCGCATCCATGCCCGCTACAGTCAAGGAAGCCAGGGCGATGGACAGGTATTTTTCTTCCGCCGTCGCCCCGCGGGAGGTCAAGACGATAGGCACTTTGGCGCCAACAATCATTCCTGCCATGATAGCGCCGGCTGTAACGGACCAGCTTTTGCCCAGGATGTTTCCTGTCGCCAAGGAGGGAACCACCAGCACATCGTAATCCCCGCTGTGCAGGCCTTCCACGCCCTTATGCCGTGCGATTTCAGCGCTCATGGCCACATCATAGGAAAGGGGGCCATCGACAACGCAGCCTGTAATTTCACCATTCCTGTTCATTTGCGCTAAAGAATAGGCATCCACGGTCTCCTGCATCTTCGGATTGACTTTCTCTACGCCGGCCAAAACGGCAATCTTCGGCAAGGGATAGCCCAGGGCCCGCAAAGCGCCGGCAGCGTTTTCAATGATGCTCTTCTTCTCCTCCAAGGTGGGATAGAGGATCATGCCGCCGTCGGTGCTGACGATAAGCTTAGGATAATTGGGCAGCTTGTAGAAAGCTAAATGGGACATTACCCTGCCGGTGCGCAGGTTGTTCTCCTTTCTGACCACGGGACCCAAAAGGTCCTTGGTATCCAGGAGTCCCTTCATGAGGAAGTTGGCTCTGCCTTGGCGAATGAGGGCTACTGCTGCTTCCCCCGCCTGCCCGGGAGCAGCGGCCTCGATTATATGTGCTTCCGGGTCCTCACCCAGCGTGCCAAGAATCTCTTCAATCTTCTGGCGGTCGCCAACAAGGACGGCGTCGGCAATGCCATCTGCCTTTGCCTTTAATACGGATTCCAGCACGGGTTTATCCTCCGCTGCCGCTACTGCCATTATGCTTTTGGTGGTTAGGGCTTTAGCGCCGTTGACAATCTCAGTAAAATCTGCAAACATATTTCCCCTCCTCAGATATGTTTACTAACTATTATTTCATATTTCTATGGGAAAAAAAATGCAAAAGGATAAGAAAATATTCCTCAGCCATAGCAAAAGACCGCATACCGCGACTTTACAGACGATTTTTCAAAAATGCTTACCTACTTCGTGAGAACATGCCCCAATAAGGGTGAAGGCAAGGCCATTCAAGATCAGAGCATGTTCCTAAATTAAAGGTGAGAAGGAAGCCCGCGGGCTCCCTTCTTGATGGGTTTACTTGAATTTGGCCAGGACGTCGTCCAGGGTGGGGCTGCCGATTTCCTGGAGTTCATAGCCCACACGCACTGCAGGCCGTTTGATTTTAAGTACCCGGGTAAGGTCGATGGGGGTGGCGGCGATGACCAGGTCACAGTCAATGGCGTTAATGGTCTTTTCCAATTCCCGGATCTGTTTTTCGCCGTAGCCCATGGCAGGCAGGATGTTGGTGAGGTGAGAATACTTCTCAAAAGTGTCTTTGATGCTGCCCACTGCCCAGGGACGGGGGTCAATCAGTTCAGCGGCGCCAAACTTGCGGGCGGCAACGGTGCCTGCGCCGTAAGTCATTTCGCCGTGGGTAAGAGTGGGGCCGTCTTCAATCACCAGGACCCTCTTGCCCCTGATCTGGTTGCCGTCTTTGACGGAGACTGGGGATGCGGCTTCGATGACTACTGCGTTAGGAGCGCATTTGGCGATATTCTCGCGGACGATATTGATGCCCTCGGCGGAAGCGGTTTCCATCTTGTTGATGATGACTACGTCAGCCATGCGCAGGTTGACTTCGCCGGGATGATAGCTGACTTCGTGGCCGGCGCGATGGGGGTCAACCAGGGTGATGTACATGTCGGCATTGTAGAAGGAAAAGTCGTTGTTGCCGCCGTCCCAAACGATGATGTCGGCTTCTTTTTCTGCTTCGGCAAGAATCTGGCCATAGTCGACGCCGGCGTAGACAATGATGCCGCGGTCGATATGGGGTTCGTACTCTTCACGCTCTTCAATGGTGCATTTATGCTTATCCAGGTCGGCATAGGTGGCAAAGCGCTGGCAGGCCTGTTTGGCCAAATCGCCGTAGGGCATGGGGTGGCGGATGGCGACGACCTTTTTGCCCATAGCCTTGAGGGTGTCACAGACTTTGCGGGTGGTCTGGCTTTTGCCAACGCCGGTGCGGATAGCGGTAACAGCGATAACGGGCTTGCTGGACTTGAGCATGGTGGTGCCTGGCCCCATGATGCGGAAGTCAGCGCCTGCAGCCATAACTGCTGCGGCCTTGTTCATGAGGATTGGATAGTAAACGTCACTGTAGGCGAAGATTACTTGCTGGACATGGTGTTTTTTAATCAGTTCCGGCAGTTCTTCCTCTGCATAGATGGGAATGCCGTTGGGATACAGTTTGCCGGCCAGCTCAGGTGGGTACATCCTGCCCTCGATATCGGGGATCTGAGTGGCGGTAAAAGCTACTACTTCGTAGGCTTCGTTGTCACGGAAATAGACGTTGAAGTTGTGAAAGTCACGACCTGCAGCTCCCATAATAATTACTTTGATTGACACGAAAAATCCTCCTTTACCAGTCTGGAAATTATCTCTTACCGGCGATGCCGGGTAGGGATCAGATTGATGTTGACCGGGAGCCGGGACGGCTCCCCTACATTAAGGCTTATCGGCAGTGCCGGGTAAGGATTAGATTGATGTTGACCGGGAGCCGAAACGGCTCCCCTACATTAAGGCTTATCGGCAGTGCCGGGTAGGGATCAGATTGATGTTACCGGGAGCCGGGACGGCTCCCCTGCAGTTATAGTGTGGCCACCATGACAGCTTTGATGGTGTGCAGGCGGTTTTCTGCCTGGTCGAAGACCTTGGAGTGCTTGCTTTCAAAGACTTCATCGGTGACTTCCATTTCGGGAAGGCCAAACTCCTGGAAAATCTGCTCGCCGATAGTGGTGTTGCGGTCGTGGAAGGCAGGCAGGCAGTGGAGGAAAGTGACATCGGGGGCAGCCATTTTGAGCATATCCATATTGATCTGATACGCTTTTAGCTGGGCGATGCGCTCGGCAAAGAGAGCCTCTTCTCCCATGCTTACCCAAACGTCAGAGTAAATTACATCTGCGCCGCCAACCCCATCTTTGATGGAATCGGTGACGGTGATTTTGGCGCCGTTTTCGGCGGCAATTGCCTTGACCTTCTTAACCAGGCCCTCTTCGGGGAACAATTCCTTGGGGCTTACAATTCTCATATCTACGCCCATCTTGGCGGCGCCAATCATCAGGGAGTTGGCCATGTTGTTGCGGCCGTCGCCCACATAAGCGAACTTGATACCCCGGAGGCGGCCCTTTTGCTCGATGACGGTGAGGAAATCGGCCAGGATCTGAGTGGGATGGTACTGGTCGGTAAGCCCGTTCCATACGGGCACACCGGCATACTTGGCAAGGGTCTCGACGGTTTCGTGAGCGAAACCACGGAACTCGATGCCGTCAAACATACGGCCAAGGACCCGAGCGGTGTCGGCGACGGATTCTTTCTTGCCCAGCTGGATGTCGTCCTTGCCCAGGTAGTCGGCATGAGCCCCTTCATCGGCTGCAGCTACCATAAAGGCGCAACGGGTGCGGGTGGAAGCCTTTTCAAAGATGAGAGCGATGTTCTTGCCTTCCATATTGCGGGGGCGGATGCCGGCATACTTGAGGCGCTTGAGCTCAGCCGCCAAGTCCAGGAGGTACTTGATTTCTTCGGGACTAAAGTCCAACAGAGTAATAAAACTTCTGCCTTTGAGATTGACTGCCAAATCGATCTTCTCCTTCCTTATTGGGGAATTATTTAGATATAATTGTGCCTGCGTGTCCGTCCAGGGCGGCAGCGGCCTTGTTTAGGGAGACAATAATTGCCTTCTCCCCTCCCTGTTCCACAAAGCGAATGGCGGCTTCCACTTTTGGCCCCATGCTGCCGGCCTTAAACTGGCCCTGGGCCATGAGTTCCCTGGCTTCTTGCAAACTCAGCCGATGGAGAAACCTTTGGTCGGGTTTCCCCCAATTGACGGCCACAGCCTCCACATCGGTGAGAATCAAGAGAATGTCTGCATCCACATCCCCCGCTAGACGGGCCCCGGCCAGGTCCTTGTCGATGACGGCCTCAATACCCCGGAGTTTGCCTTGGCTGTCTTTGATCACTGGGATGCCGCCGCCGCCCGCAGCGATGACAATTGCGTCTCTCTCCAGAAGAGCCTGGATGAGCTCTTTTTCAATTATCGCTTTTGGATCGGGGGAGGGCACCACCCGGCGCCAGCCGCGGCCGCTGTCTTCCACCATAGTATATCCCTTTTGGGCAATGAGCTGTTCCGCTTGCTCCTTGGTGTAAAAGGGGCCGATGGGTTTAGTGGGATTTTGGAAAGCGCCGTCCCCGGCATCCACCAGGACCTGGGTAAGGATAGTGCCCACATTGCGCTGGGGAAGCAAATTATTCATGGCTTGCTGAATCATGTAGCCGATGAAACCTTGGGTCTGAGAACCGCAGATGTCCAGAGGCATGGGGGGAATCTTATCCTTGGCTTCTTCGTTTTGCAAAAGTATGTTGCCCACCTGGGGTCCGTTGCCGTGGGTGATAACCAGCTGATAACCGGCCTTGATCAGGTCTGCCAGCTGAATACAGGTACTGATTACGTTTTCAAATTGGACCTCAGCTGTTCCCTCCTGTTTGGGCTGGAGAATGGCGTTGCCGCCCAGGGCAACTACAACGCGCTTGCTCATAAATTCACTCCTCGTATGCTGGGATGTCAAGGGGATAATTGCAGCGGGGACAGCGGCCCTTGGTTAAAAACACGTGGGTAGCGGATCCCCGTTGGATTAGAAGCTGCCCGCAATCTGGGCAATGAGTCCCGGCTTCATAGGAGCCGGGAAGGTTGCCGGTATAGACAAAGTCCAGGTTTTGGCGGGCAACCTCTGCTAAACGCTGGATTAGTTCCGGAGGGGTGGCAGGCTGCCGCCACTGGCGGGCGGGATAATAGCGGGACAGGTGCAGGGGAAGCTGGGGATTGAGTCCAGCCAGAAAGGCGCTGAGTTCCTGCATCTCATCTTCCCCGGTGTTCTGGCCCTCAATGAGCAGAGTGGTGACCTCCACATGGCATTTGCCGACGGCAAGGGCGATAGCCTCCTGCACTGGCTGTAAGCTGCCCCCGCAGTTTTCCTGGTAAAAGCGGGTGTTAAAGGCCTTGAGGTCGATATTCACAGCATCGATTGTTTCCAACAACTCCAGCCAGGGCTGGGGGCGAATAAAGCCGTTGGTGACCAAGACTGTCTTTATTCCCCTGTTGCGGGCCTCTTTTGCCGCTTCCAGGACATATTCATACCAGACCAGAGGTTCGGTATAGGTAAAGGCAATGCCGCAGTTGCCCCGGTCTCTGGTGGCCTCTGCCAAGTCAACCAGGTCCGCGGGTGTTATTATCTCGGCATGGCCCTCTCCCCGGACGCTGGACCAGTTTTGGCAAAAACCGCAGGCCAGGCTGCAACCCCTGGATCCGGCAGATAGAATCAGGCTGCCAGGATAAAAATGATAGAGGGGCTTTTTTTCAATGGGGTCCAGGGCCAGGCCGCTGACTGCGCCATAATTCATGGCGTCGAGGCGACCGCCGATGTTTTTGCGCACCAGGCAGCGGCCGCTGCCGTCAGGAGAAATTATGCAATCCTGGGGACAAAGAAGGCAGTGAACTTTGTCAGCCTCGCTTTTCTCCCAGTACAGAGCCTCTTTCATCTCAGAAAAACCTTTTGACCGAAAAGGTAAAGAGCTTGGCTTCCCCGGCTTTATCCAAGGGGATGCCGGCCTTGCTGCAGACTATCTGCAGCTGTTCTTCGGGGGTGTCGACGCCGGGCAAATCCGGTAGCAACAGGCCCCTGCGCCCCTTCCACTGGGCCACAAGGCCAAGCTTAGCGGGATTCAACTGGGAATAATCGGCGGGAACAGGCTCCGATAGGACATCGACACTGATGGACAGCTGTTCCAGCTCCTCGGCAGTCACCGGCTCAAAGCGAGGATCGCCGGTGGCGGCGGCAATGGCATTGGCAATGATTTCCTTGCCTAAATTCTCGTGCTCAGGCTCAATGGTGCCGATGCAACCCCGGAGCTGATCGTCCAGCTTGAGGCTGACAAAAGCAGCCGCCGGAACGTCCAGGGGGGGCGGGGGATTTGGCAGATCCATGGCCTGGCCCCTTAGCAAGTAGCGCCGGATTGCCTCCCGGGCCAGCTGCACATGGGCACTGGCATCTGCCGGCTGAGCCCGGGGGAAGGTAAACCCGGGCTTTACCCCTGCCGCCAGGGTAAAGGCTGCTACCAGGTAGCCGACGCCAAAGGGCCCTTGATAGCTGAGGACTTCACTCTGGCTGACCAGGCCGTCCAAAGCTCCCAGCAAGGTGACCAGAGGGCGCCAGCCGCATTCAGCGGCCCGCTGCCGGAATTCCGGGGGAATGGACAGCACCGCCTGGTAATCGCTTTTTCCCAGGGCGGCGGCGATTGTGTGATCAAACTCTGCCCCGGCAGGATTGTATGGCGAGGGTCCATCTTCGCTGAGACAGTGGGATAAGTCTCCGCTGGCAATGACGGCGACATTCCCTTCCGCTGCATCCCTCAGGACCTTGCCGATTTCATAGCATTGGCGCGGAGGCAGGCCGCCGATGCGGATGCATACAACCTTTCCCTGCCAGCCGGCCTCCCTGAGATACCACAGGGGCACCATGGTTCCATGATCCAACCCAGTGCTGTAGCGATGGCTGGCCAGTTGGCGAGAATTAATGGCAAGCAGGGGCAGCCCTCTGGCTGCAGCCAGCTCTTCTGCCCGTCGGCTATATTCCGTATCTGCCTCCCAGATCATGGAGACAGGGGAGCCAAAGGGAGTAAAATCCCCTTTCAAGGTGTCCCAGCCGGCGATGGTATAGGCATCGGAAAATACCGGTCCATGGGGAGTAACTACCAGGACGGTTTCAGGATTGGTTTCAGCCAGGCGGGCAGCCAACTGCCGATATGCCCGGTCTGTTTGCGCCACTTCCGTTTTGCCCTCATTCCCTACCCCCTCTATGAGCAGGGGCGGATGGGGGGCGAAGCCGGCAAATACTATTGGGCACAAAAGACTCACCTCCATATTACTGGCGGTATTCCTTGGTGACAAACGCGGAAGTCATGGCTGCCAGGAGCGCACCGTAACCGGGAGTGAATGTCAGCACATCTCCCACCGCCAGGGATTTAGGATACTTAGTCACATCCAGCAGCAAGTGGTCGCTGCTGGCACCCAGGATATCTATGCCCTCAGGAGTCTCCAGGCCGTCGACAACTACGTCCTGGCGGCCAAGGGCCAGGATTGCCCTGAGGTGGATGCCCCGGTCTTCGAAGACAGGGGTGCCGCCAAAGGCGTCTTGGCCGATTTTGCCAATGGGCACTGAGGGTTTCTTCCTGATTTCAATAATCTCGGCTTGAATTTGAAAACAATCGCGATGAGCGCCAGGAATAGGCTGGCGGTTTACAGTCTCCCTGCCCAGGACAATGCTCTCGCCCAGGCGCAGCTGGGTAACCGGAGGCAAGTGGGCCTCTAAGAGCAGGGGCAGGCTGCTGGAATTGCCGCCGGAGATTACCGGCAGGAGATGGGAATAGAGCTTTTCAGCTTTGCGGTTATACTCCAGAAGCTGGCCCAGGTTGTCCCAGGTGGGAATGACGCCGCCATAACAGGTGAGATTGGTGCCAAGGCCCAGCAGGCGTATGTTCTTGAGTTCTGCTATCTCAAGGACCATTTCCTCCAGCTGGCCGGGCAAAATCCCTTCCCGCAGGTCGCCTAGGTCCACCATGAGGATGATTTCGTGGACGACGCCAGCCTTAGCAGCTGCAGCGTCAAGAGCGCGGATGGTCGACAGTTCGGAGTTGAGGCTGCATTGAAAGAGTTCTACTACAGCATCTGCCTGGCTGTGCATAGGCAGCCGCAGCAGCAAAAGGGGTGCATCGATGCCAGCCTCCCGTAGACGGCGGGCATTTTCGATGCGGGATTCTGCCAGCATGCGGATGCCGCCTGCCATCATGGCCCGGGCGACCTTGGGGTCGCCGCAAGTTACCTTGGTCACCCCCACAGGCTCGATATTCTCGGCAAAGCAGAGATTAGCCAGTAGCCGGGAGTTGTCCTCGAGCTTCTTCAGGTCAATTATCAGTTTCGGAAACATCAATTATCCCCTCCAAGTCCATAGATTTCAACATCAAAGCGATGGCAGCCTGGGGGTGGCTGCTGGCCAGCACGCCGGCGGCAGCCATTATATAGTGGCGGTCAATGAGGACCTTGGCCTCCGCGGGGGGACCGAGAAAGGCCGGGTCCCGGGAACTTAAATTTGCCGCCAGCAGTTCTTTGCCATGGGGCAGCCGGGTCAGGGCTCCCCCGGTGCCAATGACATATTTTACCCGGGTAAGGTCCTTGCCCCGGGCAACCTTGAGCCTGCCGCCGGGTCCATAGATATAGCGAATGCGGCCGGCATGGCGCTCCAGGGCAGCGCTGATGGCTTTCGCCGTCAGGGCTTCGGCAAAGGCAATTTCCTCCTTTGTCTCAGGGATCGGCACAACCAGGTCGTCTATTTGGCTGCCGCTGAGAGCGGCGGCCAAATTTTCCCGTCCGGCCAGACCCATGAGGTTGGCGGCGTTGCGGTAGACGCCCAGGTCCCCCTCCACTGTGCGCTTCGCCAAGGGTTCGGGGCTGATGAGAATGGAGTTGACTTCATCGGAGCCCGGGGTGACCGAATGCAAATCGGTGGTGGCGCCGCCTACGTCAAAGACAAGCAAATCGCCCAGCTTGCCATAGAGCGTAACGGCGGCATTGAGGACAGCGCCCGGCACCGGCTGGATGGGGCCGTCAACCAGTTCTCGGATCTGACCCATGCCGGGGGCGTGGATGATATGTTCCTCAAAGGCCCGCTGAATGGCTAGCCGGGTAGGCTCAATATTGAGTTCATCAATATGCGGATAGACATTTTCAACAGTTGTCGGGAGGAAGCGAGTGCCGGCAAAGATTGCCCGCACTTCATCCTGAATGGCCACATTGCCTGCATAAATCAGAGGAATGGGCATATTCAGGCTTGCCAGTTTACGGGCATTGTCCAGGATGATCTGACGCTCGCCGTAATCTACCCCTCCCGCCAGCAGAATAATATTGGGAGAAATCTCCTTGGTTTTTTCCAGGTCCAGAGCGGAAATTGGACCGGCGGTTACCTGATTAAGGACGGCGCCGGCTCCCAATGCGGCTTCCCGGGCAGCCCGAGCGGTCATGTCATAGACCAGACCGTGGACTGTCATCTTGAGGCCGCCGGCAGCGCTGCTGCAGGCATAGATATGCTGCCATTCCAGATCCTCGGTCCCTAAATTGGACCGGAGATCGGCCAGGGCAGATTTCAGGCCCTGGCGCACATCACCGGCTTCAACTGTGGTGGGACCCTGGCCTTGGGCCACAAGACGCGGGGCAGTGGCCAGATCGGAAAAGCCGCTGACCACAGTAGTGGTGCTGCCAATTTCGGCCACGATTATCTCCAGTTTCAAAAACTACACCTTCTTTTACAACTTGCGGCGCTTTTCGACCAGGAAGCTGGCGACAGCGTGTCCGTGGGTGCCCCGGCCAAAGCCGGCATCCATGCCTTCTTCCACGGCAATGTCATTAGTGACCTGGGTGCCCCCGGCCACCAGGATGACTTTGTCCCGGATGCCCTTCTCTTTGCAAAGGTCGTGGAGCTTGCGCATGTTGATGCGGTGAATTTCAGCGTGGGTAATGATGGTGCTGATGAGGATGGCATCGGCAGCGGTTTCGATGGCTGCGTCCACTACCTTTTCCAGGGGAACAGAAGTTCCCAAGTAATGGCAGGTAATACCGAAACCTTCGATGCCGCCGTGCTTGATGTCAATGATTTCTCTCATTCCTACTGAATGTTCGTCCTGGCCGACGGTGGCCCCGACGATGGTCATGGGTTTGTTCTTAACGTCGGCGCGGATTTCCTCTTCCGAGAGAAGAGGTACTTCTTCAGGAATATCAAGCTTATTGGGGTCAATGTCAATATCTATTTTGCCCTTTAACTCCAGGAATGTGCCCTCAGCGGGATGCATGGGCAGGCGGTTGATGACCTCTGCTTCTTTGATCCCCATCTTTTCTGCCAGGGCCAGGGCGGCGTATTCGGCGACCCGGACGCTGGTGGGATAAAAGAGCTGCATGCTGATGACGCCGTCGGCATACCATTCCACTTCCGGGCGGAGGAGGCCTTTAGCCCGATGTTCTGCCATGGTCTCCATGCGCTTGGCGGCGTTATCCTCTTCATCAAGTTCGTCAATGTAGATGATCTTTTCGGGATGGCAGAGGGTGCAGCCACCGATGAGGTCGCAGGCTTTTTTGGCGCCTGCCGGCAGGTGGTTGTCGCCATACATGTGACAAACCGGAGCAAAGTAGTCCTTATCCCGGGCAAAGACAGAATCCGGTCCAACGCCGCCGTCGGCGTGGCGGACGATGCCGTCATAGTTGCGGGCGGGATATTGGGCTGAGTCTACGAAGAAGCCTGCTTCGACAGCCTTGAAATAGCCGCCAACTTCGATAATCTCTTCCAGGAAGAGAATTGCCCGCTCTTTCAGTTCTCGGACAGTCTCCCGGAGAGGGCCGTCTTTTTTCAGCTCAACCAGGTCGGTGATGCCGTCCAGGCCGATGAGCATCTGTTTGGCAGTGTTGGTGGCAGCTATGTTGTTATAGTGCCAGGGCACGTTGCGGCCTTCGTCGGGAGTGATGGTGCTCTGGATGTCGACGCTGGTCAGCCGGGAAATCAGCAGGTTCATGGTATGGTTGACGGTAGCTTCCCGGGGGTCGGCTTCCATGTACTTGGAGTTCATCTGAGCCCGCATCTTGAAGCCCTGGAACAAATCCCTGAGGGCGACGGCATAAGGAAGGTCCAGGAACAATTCCGGCGCCGGCGTCGCTGTGGGGGGAACGGTAGAGAGGCTAATAAGGTCTTTTTTCATGCCGGCCTTGAGAGAGAAAGCGCAGTTGATGCCATGCTGAACCATTAGTTCGGGCATGACTTTCCAGGCTTCTCTGGCAGTGGCGTTGGCATTGTGGGCGCCGTCGATCTGAAGCATGTCGACGCTGGCCATGAGTTTCTTGGCCTCAGCGGCATCCACGAAGGAGCGGATCATGTTGACATTGCGGTAGAGCACGTTGTACTGGGGGTCCTGGTGGGCGCCGTTGACTCCTTCTTCGGCAAAGAGCACGGCAATGTCGGGACCGGCTACACCGCTGACATAGGAGTGGAAGTTAATAGGACGACCCACTTCGTCTTCAATAATATCCAGGGCCTTGCGGCTGGCCCGCAACTGTTTGCGAGTGATGGGCACGCCGCCGATTCCCTCGGGGGAACCTTCGATCAAGCCGTCATAATGGCTTTGACCGGCAGTGCGGATGACCATGATATGGTCGGCGCCATGCCAGGCAGCCATGCGCATGCGGCGAATGTCGTCCTCAAAGCGGCCGGAGGCGATTTCGGTGGTAATGATGCATTCGGGCTGAGGATCGATGCCGCCAAAGTATTTGGCTGCAGGCAGGGGGACATAGTTTTTGAGGGACTCGGAGATTTGCTTATACTTAAAAGGACCTAACTGGGCATCCCGGGGCAGGGGCTTGCGCCAGGTCCAGCCTTTGCGGCGGGGACGATAGTGCTCCAGGTCCTTAAGCAGTTCGGGTATGTTGAGCTTTTTATTTACATCCATTTATTTAGCACCTCCCGCGAACTCAGCTTCTACTTGGGACCACAGTCTTCCCTCTGCCAATTGCAGGCCGGCCTCCCGATAGGGACGCCCGGAAATTGCCGAGGCCTTGAGAACTACATTGCCGGCCCCTTTGCCTAAGAGGCCGAACTGCTGGCATTTTTCGACGATTCCTTTGGCCTCCAGGCTGCTGAAGCCCATCCTCAACAGAACGGAGCGCTCAATAGCCGGGGAGGTATGGGTTTTTGCCAACTCGGCCAGCGGATCGACAACCTGGTCCAGCAAATCCCAAAAGCGCTGATAAAGCTGTTCATCGCTGAGATTGGCCAGATGCTTGCGCCGCTCTTGAAAATCATCTTTGCGTTCCATTATTTCACTCCTTGAGCAATTGATTCGATAAATTCAGGGGTGACGCGACAGTCTTCCGCAAGGAAGCTAATATCCTCAGGCAGGAGTTTGGCGCCGTTTAAGGTGCCCAGGGCATGGTTGAGGTAGGAACGGCGCAAGTCATCCATATCCAGATCCACTGTTTGAATCTGGCGGGGATGCTCCGGCAGAATGATGGACTTGCCAGGCACGCTGTCGGCAGGATTGCCGACGGAGATTTCAATGCCGTTCTTTCTGGCAAAGCTGAGCTGGGCGTTGACATGCTTGCCGGCGCCGGTGTATTCAGTTTCCTGGACCACCAGGACCTGGTCCTTATCAAGTTCCCGGGCCAGGGCCACAGCGGCGGCCAAAGAGACGTTGCCGGCAGGACCCCGTTCCAGACCTTCAAGCTGAGCCAATAGTTCGGTGACATAGAAGGCCTCGCCCTGGGTGATGGTCACGTACCTGTCCATGTAGCGCAGGGGGCGGGCAGCGTTTCGAGGCACATCCGCCCGGTCGGGCCAAGTGGTGAAGGGAACGCCAAAACCGGTGTGACCAGTGGTAAAGGACTTGCGGTTAAAGTCTTTGTCGCTGGCCATGTGCAGGCCCTTGAGGTCGACGCTGGCGCCAACCACCAAGGCATCAGAGCCGGCCTTGCGCAGGCCTCGGGCGGTGCCGGTGAGGTTGCCGCCGCCGGCGTTGGTGATGACCACCATGTCAGGTTTGACAGAATATTGTTCCTGGAGTTGCTGGACAATTTCCCAGCCCAGAGTCTCAACTCCGGCTATAGCATAGGGAGTGTAGAGAGAGGCATTGAAGAAGCCGGTATCTTCCAGCACCCGCAGAAAGACGTAAAACAGTTCGGGGCCAACAGACAGCTGCAAGACTTCGGCTCCGTAGGCTTCACAGGCCCGGCCTTTTTCTTCAATTTCCGGCTGATAGACGCCACGGCTGTCAAAAGCCTCTTGAACGATGATGCTCTTGAGGCCGCGAATAGCGGCCTGGGAGGCCACGGCGGCTCCGTAGTTGCCGCTGGTGGCGGCCACCACGCCTTTATAGCCATGCTTGGCGGCATGGTATACCGACAAGGCTGCCCGGCGGGCCTTAAAGCTGCCTGAGGGGTTAGAAGCCTCGTCCTTAAGAAAGATGCGGGCGCCCTTGCCCTTTGGAGAGGTCATGCGGGCCAATTTTGTTAGATTTTTTAGTTCATAGAGGGGAGTATTGCCCACGCCGGTCTCCCTTTGGATGGCGATAACTTCCTCGAGACTGTAGCCGGCTTCGGTCATCAGAGCCTGATAATCAAAGGCTAGCTGTCCCCGGGCAAATTGGCTGTAGTCCATGCCGATGGCTTTTTTCATTATCTCATTGCTGCGAGCCATTACTGCCTGATAGCTGTTATCCGTCATTATATTTCTCCCCCTTCCAGCAAGGCGCGCACCCGGGGACCGATCTCCAAAAGCTCGGGAACGGCATCGCCAAAGTCATGGGCGAAGCGGGGCAAAACTTTGATCAGTTCGCCTTCAATGGTGCGGCCACAAAGGGTCCTGACGGTGACGGTCTGTCCCATTTGGCTTTCTTTTTCCAAGAATCCTTTTGTTATCATAACCAGGGGAACTTTGGCGGTATCTTCGGGTACCTGTGGAGCCCGCTGCTCTGGAGTTAGAATTTGTTGGTGGATCTGAACCCACGTGCCCTTGGGCACCGCTTTGTCAGTCACATTTATCCCTCCTACTTATTGATAAGAGTGCGCACGTCAGCCAATAGGGCCGGCGGAACAGGAAGCTGGGTCATGTTAACCAGACCGGGCTTCGCATTAATTACGTTGGGAATAGAGTTTATAGCCAGGGCGATGGTGCCGATGCCGCCGGGAATCTCCGGTTGGATGGCCAAATTAATGTTGGGCTCGCCATGGATTTCGATAAAGTCGCCAGTCTCAACCCCTTCGTTTTCAGGACAAACTTGCTGGGGATGGATGAGGGTAATGAGGGTCTTGCCGTCCTTGATGCCGTAGGCGATGTGGCGGCAGCCTGCAACCATGCCGGGTTCAACCTTGACATGGGGAGTTTCTCTGTATTTCTTGGCAATAATCGGTTCCTTGGTCTGACGGATTTCATCCAGTTCCCAGCCCAGGGCGGAGGCGATCATGGCCATGGACTCGGGGAAGCCCACATGGCCCACGATGGTGCCTGCTTCGACGCCTGCGTTGAACTCTTCGAGAGTGGTTCCCACGCCTTGGGTCTTCATGACGGTGGGGCCAAAGGGAGAAAGGTCGTTGATGCGGGAAGCTTTGATATCGGTGACGTTATAGCAGACCCCGGTCATGGCCACAATGAGCGTGTCGAGGACAAAGCCGGGGTTGATGCCGGTGCCCAGGACGGTTACATTGTTCTCCAGGGCCAACTGATGAATCTTTTCACCCAGTTCGGGCTCCTGCTGACGGGGATAAGACATCTCCTCAGCGATGCAGATTACGTTCTTCTTAGCTTTGACGGCCTGCTCGATCTGAGGGAACACTTCCCGGGTAAAGGAACCGGTGGCAATGATGACCACGTCGGCTTCTGTTTTCAGGACTGCTGCCGCATCGTCGTTAATAACGGCCTTGCTTTTTACCTCCAGCAGCTGGGCCATGGTCTTGCCCTTTTTGTTGGGGTCGGCATCAATGGCGGCTACAGATTCCACTCCAGTCTTGGTGTCAAGCAATTTGGCCATACCGCCGCCCATGGCGCCAAGGCCCCAGTGAATTACCTTTACAGTCACAACCAACACTCCTTTGCCATTATTTATTTTAGGTTTCCCCTTATAATAATGCAAAAAACGTGCCACCGAGGCGACAAGGGAAATCTACGGGATTTCACCCCCTATAGCAAAAAAACTGGCAGGGTAGGCGCCAGGTTTTTTGCATTAACTGTTCATTCCAAGGAGAATGTAAAACTCCCTGCCATCTTTGGATGGCAGGGAGGAAACTAGCAGAACTAGTTGTTTTTACCTGGCTTGTTTTTGTTCTTCTTATCTTTATTACCTTTATTGCTTTTATCTTTTTTGTCTTTTTTATCTTTATTGCCTTTGCCATTGTTGTCAGCCTTGGTTTCATCTTCATCTTCGATTTCGCTGATTTCAAGAACTTCTTCCGGTTCGGGCTCGAGCTCGGGTTCGGGCTCGAGTCCAGGCTCAGGCTCGGGCTCAGGTTCAGGCATGGGGTAACCATTCTTTTCTGCCCACCGTTTCTGCTGCCTGTGGGCGTTTTCAATGGCCCGATTTAATCCCTTATGGCAAGATTCAGGGTTTCTGTCCCTAATTTGCTCCAGGTGTTCAATCCTGTGCTGGTACTTCTCCCACTTGGTGAGATGTCCCAGTCCTTCGCCGTCTTCCTCTTCTTCGTCCTCTTCTTCGGGGTCCTCAGGATCTTCGGCTTCGATTATGTTTTCCAGGGCCAGGCCTAAGTTGACCAAGGCAGTTTCCAAATGAGTAACGGCCTCTTCAGTCAACTCCAGGTTTTCTAAATCCTCGCCTTCACCGAGCATGAAATCAAACAGACCTTCGGCAGCGGTTTCTAAATCTTCGGCGGCCTTCTTAAGAATTTCCTGATTATCTTCAGTAATCTCAGTTTCAGCAAATTTCTCTTCCAGGGCTTGCAGTTCCACTGCGCGCTTATCCACTAACTCGCTGAGCAGTACGGTCTTCCTCTCAGGGTTAAAAGTAAACCATACCTGAATATTTTCTACAAACCGCTTGAGAAAGTAAAAGGGCGAGTCGGGGAGCAGTCCTGGATCCTCAGGGTCTACCGGGTCC
>DHSM01000010.1:97569-141180 GCA_002408465.1 Firmicutes bacterium UBA5286
GGGTCCTCGGGGTCTACCGGGTCTACCGGGTCCTCAGTAGCCGGCTCGGTGATGACAGGTTCTTCTGGTATGCCTTCTTCCGCTGCAGCCATGCCCATTGGCAGCATAGCTACAACCAGTGTGACAGCAAACAGTATAGCCAAAAACTTCTTCATGCAATTCCTCCTTCTTTCTTGCTTTATATATTATTCGATTTAATACCTGCCAAAAGGGGGGTATATGCTGTTTTTCTTTTTTGTAGATAGGAATTCAGCCGAAAAAAGCGAATATCAATAGAGGAATACAACCGGGAGGGACTAGCATGTATGATGTGATTATCATCGGTGGAGGCCCTGCGGGCTCTACCCTGGCCAGGCTGCTGGGCGACAGGCTGAAAGGGCTGATTCTGGACCAGCGGGATTTGGGCAGGTCGTTTGCCGGGGGCTTTGAAAAGTGCTGTGGCGGCTTGCTCGCACCTGATGCCCAGGAAATGCTGGCTCGCTTTGGCTTGGGCCTGCCCAAGTCTGTGTTGACGGGGCCGCAGCTTTTTGCCGTGCGCACCATCGACCTGGTTTCCGGGCAACAGCGCTATTACCCCCGGAACTATATAAATGTCAGCCGGGAGGCTTTTGACCGCTGGCTGGTTTCCCTCCTTCCCCAGCAGGTTGACAGCCTTTGGGGCGCAAATTTTCTAGGTTTCAGCCAGGTTTCCGAGGCTGTTGAGGTTAGTTACATTTATGGCGGACAGCGGCAGAAGGCACTGACCCGGATATTAGTGGGGGCAGACGGCGCCCTTTCCAGGGTGCGGGCGGGACTCGGGCCAGGCTCTAAACCCCGCTCATATGTGGCCCTGCAGGAATGGTTCGAAGTCAGCGAGCCCATGCCTTATTTTTCCGCGGTTTTTGACCCGGCCATTACCGATTTTTATGCCTGGATGATTCCCAAGGACCAGATGCTGCTGGTGGGAGCCGCTATACCTGCAGGCACAGATGTTTTAGCCAGATTTGCGCTTTTGAAGCAAAAGCTGCATGGCCAGGGCTTTGACCTGGGCAACAGTGTGCGCAGACGGGGAACCTCCCTGCTGCGGCCCCTGGCCGGCCATGGTCTGTCTAGGGGAGCAGGACAGGTTGTCCTCATCGGTGAAGCCGCAGGCTGGGTCAGTCCCAGCTCTGCCGAGGGAATCAGCTACGCCTTCAGAAGCGCTCTCGCCCTGGCGAGGGCCTTGGATAAAGGCTGTGAGGGCGTCCTAAGGCGCTACCGGCGTTTGACCCGGGGTCTGGGGTTGAATATTCTTGGCAAGGCAGCAAAATGCCCGCCTATGTACTGGCCGCTTCTGCGTCGGCTGGCCATGGGCTCAGGCCTTCTCAGCATTGAAATTGTTGAATAAACACCTGGAAGGGAGATAAAAAATGAAAAAAAGATTGACCCGAGCCGAAGTGTCCGCAGAGATGACTTGGAAGCTAGAGGATTTATTCGCCAGGGAAGAAGATTGGGAACAGGAGTTTAAGGCGATAGGGGTTGCACTGTCAAAACTGGACAAATACCAGGGCAAATTGAAAGAAGGCCCGGCAATTGTTCTCGACTGCTTTAAAGATGTTGAGACACTGATTAAACGGTTTTCCCAGGTGATGAGCTACGCCTCGCTGAAACTGGCCGGTGATGGCACAGACCCCGCCAATCAGACTGCCATGGGCCGGGCCGGCGGCCTGGGGGCACAATTCCAGGCGGCGATTGCCTCTCTCCGCTCGGAGCTCATAGCTCTTCCCGATGGCCAACTGGAGCAATACTTGCATGAGGACGGACGATTTAAGGATTTTTCCCGCCTTCTGGAGAAGATCATTGCCGACAAGCCCCACGTCCTCCATCCTGAAGCCGAAAAGTCCCTGGCCTCTCTCAGCGAAGTGCTGGATTCACCTTACATGGTCTACGAGCGTTCCAAGTCCTCGGACATGAGTTTTGCCCCCATTGAGGACAGCCAAGGCAAAAGCTACCCCATGTCCTTTGCCCTATACGAGGAGGATTATGAAATTTCCCCGGACACTGTGCTTCGCCGCAACGCCTTTGCCTCATTCACTAAAGGGCTTAAGGCTTATGAGAATACCTACGGAGCGATTTGGGGAACCGAGGTCAAGAAAAATGTGGTCTTGGCCCGCCTGCGGAAATTTGCCTCTGCCACTCATATGCTCCTCCATGAGCAAGAGGTTTCCATTGAAGCCTACCATACCCTGCACGACGTTATCCTCAAAGAATTATCCCCCCACATGCGCCGCTATGCCCAATTGCGCAAGCGGGTGCTGGGCCTGGACAAACTGCTCTACTGCGACATCGAAGCGCCCCTGGATCCGGAATTTGCCCCCGCCACCTCGCTGAAACAAGCCGGAGAGATTATTCTTAAGAGCTTGGCCGTGCTGGGACAGGAATATACCGACATCATCGGCCAGGGCCTCAACAATCGCTGGCTGGACCTGGCAGATAATATTGGCAAATCCACCGGCGCTTTTTGCGCCACGGTTCCCGGCGTCCATCCCTATATTCTCGCCACCTGGACCGACAGTCTGCGCACCACTCTCACTCTGGCCCACGAACTGGGGCACGCAGGCCACGGAGTGCTGACAGAAAGGTACCAGTGCTTTGCCAACACCGGGTATTCGAAATTCTTTGTTGAGGCCCCCTCCACCATCAACGAACTGTTAGTGGCTGAGCAGATCAAGTCCGAGAGCAGCGATCCCCGCATGCTCTGCTGGCTGGATATGCAGATGCTGCAGACCTACCATCATAATTTTGTCCGCCACCTCATCGAAGGCGAGCTGCAGCGGCGCACCTATGTGCTGGCTGAACAGGGCCAACCCATCACCGCCTCTGTCCTCAGCAATACCCAGGGTGAAATCCTGGAAGAATTCTGGGGGGGAGAAGTGGAAATTGACGAAGGCGCCCGCCTGACTTGGATGCGTCAGCCTCATTACTATATGGGGCTGTACCCCTACAGCTATTCTGCCGGTCTGACGGTGGCCACTGCTGTTGCCAGAGCCATCAAGGAAGAGGGCCGGCACGCCGTAGACCGCTGGCTGACGGTACTCAAGGCAGGAGGCTCCAAGCCGCCGGTAGAACTGGCAAAAATGGCCGGCGTGGACATGACCAGGCCGGAAGCCATCCTCAAAGCTGTAGATTATGTTGGCGAACTGGTAGAAGGAGTAGAGCGCTACTTTTAGCGGGGACGTACCTTTTTGTCGCATTTATGCCCTGCATCAAGATACAAACGAGGCAGTCCAGTTTTTTCTGGGCTGCCTTTTACACATTCCCGGTCAATATTTGTGCTGATAGGGCCGGCGCGAAATTGCGACAAAAAGGTACGTCCCCTTATTTGCTGAGCTTGTATTGCAGGGCCTGGCGGGTAATTCCCAGCAGGCGGGCTGCCCGGGTGATGTTTCCTCCGGTCTGATCCATGGCCCGTCTGATCATCCCCCGCTCTACCAGATCTACAGCTTCAGGCAGGGTGCAGTTTTCCAAACCCGTCAAATTCCTGTCCACAGGCTGCTGGGGAACCATGTTGGGAGGCAGGTGATGGAGGTCAATGTATTTTTCCTCTTCGCCGATGATGTTCATGGCGCCCTCGATGACATGTTCCAGCTCCCTGACATTGCCCGGCCAGAGATGGGCATAAAAGATTTCCATGCTTTCGGGAGTGACCCCCTGAATGGCCAGGTCAAATTTGCGGTTATACTTGTCCACAAAATGACGGCAGAGGAGGGGGATGTCCTCCCGGCGCTGGCTCAGGGGAGGCAGATTGATGTTGACCACCGCCAGGCGGTAATAGAGATCTTGGCGGATGCTGCCCTGGCTGACAGCTACCTTGGGCTGGGTGTTGGTAGTGGCGATGATCCGCACATCTACTGGGATTTCCTTTAGGCCCCCTACCCGGCGCACCCGGTGCTCCTGGAGCACCCGCAGGAGCTTGGCCTGCAGATCGATATCCATTGAGTTTATTTCATCCAAAAGCAAGGTGCCGCCGTGGGCCTGTTCGATCAGGCCGGGACGGTCAACGGCGCCGGTAAAACTGCCCTTGACGGTGCCAAAGAGAATCCCCTCCAGCAGCGTGCCAGGCAGGGCTGCGCAGTTTTGAGCGATAAAGGGCTTTGCTCCCCGGGCGCTTAACTGGTGAATGCTCTGAGCGACCAATTCTTTGCCGGTTCCTGTTTCACCATAGATGAGCACTGGCGAGGTGGTTCTGGTCGCCCGGCGGGCAATTTCCAGGGGGTGGTGCAGGGCAGGGCTGTTGCCGACGATGTCGGCAAAATTGTACATCTTGGCCTGCTCATCCTTGCCCTGGCGGCGCTTGTACAGCCGCTGCTGCAAATCGACGACTTTCAGGGCCAGATCTTCCATGCGAGTTACGTCTTTGGCCACTTCCAACACGCCGATAAAATCCGAACCGTTCCACAGGGGAATTGTGCTGTTTAGGGAGGTGATGCGCTGGCCTTTATTGTTAAAGTAAGTCTGAACTTGATCATAGACCGGTTCCCGGGTGCGCAGGGCCCGGAGGATGGTGCTGGTCTCAGGGGTCAGGGAGGGAAACAGGGCAAGCACATCCTTGTTGATTACCTGATTATAGTCCATCCCCTCCATCTTGGCCATGGTTGGGTTGTAAAACACTGTCTGGCCATGCTTGTTGACCACATGAATGCCTTCGTCAATTGAGTTGAGGATGGTGGCTGCGCCGGAAAAATCCCCCTGGCTGTCGGTAACCAGCAAGAGGGTATAATCTGTCCAGGCCTCGGCGACAAAACTGAGGGCGCGCCCATTAACTTCTGTTTCCCAGGGACATTCTTGCCGCCAGCCCAGCATATTTTTTGGCAGGGTACTGCCTGCCTTAACTGCTTGGTTCCCGAAGAGGTCCTCCAAATTTCTGCTGGCGTAACAGACAACTCCTGCTTGGTCGAGAATCAATAACACCGGCAGGCCGGAGGTAAGTTTGGCCAAGTTCCTCATAAGCATCTCCTCCTAATCCTTCTCCTTATATATATTAGCCATCCGGTGCAAGATTTCCTGCACCGGAGAAAATTCGAATGCTCAGGGGCTCTCAATTTTCCGCACAGTTCTTAAATAATTGAGAGCCCAAAAAGGGAGCTCTCAATTTTCCGCACAGTTCTTAAATAATTGAGAGCCCAAAAAGGGAGCTCTCAATTTTCCGCATAGTTCTTAAATAATTGAGAGCCCAAAATAGGGCTCTCAGTTGCCTTCAACATTTTCACCTTTGTCGCGGCTATATTTTTCCAGACCTAACCAGGTGGCCGCAGCTATCCTGCGCTGATGGCTGTCTTGCTGCAACAGTTCTCTTTCCACCGAATTGGAGAGAAAGCCTGCTTCCACTAAACACCCGGTAATATTGCTTTCCCGCAGCAAGTAGTGATCCAGTGAACTGGCGAAACGGGTGGTGGCAGTAATTTCACGCAGATAATGCTGCACATCCTTGGCCAGCTCCTGACCCTGTTCGGATTCATGTTGGCAAAAGGTCTGAGCCCCCGACCAGCGAGTGGAGGCCATGGCATTGCAGTGGATGACAATGAAAAAGTCCGGGGCATTCTGTTCAATTACAGCCAGACGGCGGGCCATGTCCTCCCGCTTTTTGGGGTTAGAGGTCTCTTGTTCAATGAGACTGTAATCCCCATACCGTGTCAGGGCAACCCTGTACCCTGCAGCCAGCAGAATCTCCCGCAGATGCAGGGAAATGGACAGGTTAATATTCTTTTCAATTACATCGCCCCACTCGGCGCCGCCGTCATAGCCTCCGTGACCGGCGTCGATTACCACCCCCGGAGCCAGGACTGCCATTGTACTTCCGGTGAGAGGCATAGTCTGCTTGCCAAAAGTGGCGGCGATGGCCAAAACAAGCACCAGGCCCAGCGCCGCTGCCAGCTTGGAATAGATTTTCTTCTGCAATTGCTCACTTGTCATAGGCAGCCCCCCTCAACCTAGTATATGTCTCTGCTGTCTTTGAGATTACGGGAAGGCTCCATTTAATCTTCAGCCTGCAAGCAAAAAAGCTGTTGAGGATTCCCTGGGCATATCCAGTACTGGCGACTAGCATCCTCTGGCAGGAGGAATAACCTGATTCAAATTTATAGAGCCGCCTGATTAGGCGGCTCTCGTGTCTCATCTCTGCAGTTTAAGTCCGGAAGATTACTTCTTCCTTGCTGAACATGTAGCGGGCAAAGAGCACAGCGGCAAAAATATAGATGATAATCCAGACGAAGGTTATGCCGATGTGGGTGAAGTTATAAATACCCGCCAGAAATTCCTTAAGGATGCAAGAAACGTTGGCCAGGGGAATGTGAAAATAATAGGTTTCAATGTTTTTAGCATCCAGCATGTAAGTGGCATAGGTTGGAATAAAAGAAATCATCATCAAAGGAGAAATATATGTCTGGGCTTCTTTGAAGGAACGGGCATATATGCTTATTGACAGCTCCAGAGCGCCGAAGAACATCGTCAGGAGTAAGGTCACTAGACCGATGAGCACAAGAGTTACGGGTTCGATGGAAACTGCCGAGCCCTGAAACAATCCGCCTTCCTGCCGCATAGAGAAGAGCAGCCCCAGCAAGGATGCTATAGTGCTCAGCAACCCCATGACGGTGATGGCAAAGAACTTGCCCCAGAGCAGAGACAAGCGGCCAGCTTGAGTGGTCAGCACGGGTTCCAAGGTTCCCCTCTCCTTCTCTCCAGCCCCCAAATCAACGGCCACACCCATGGGGCCTGAAATGCTGAAGATAACCAACATCAGGGGCAGCATCAGAGAAAGCATAAACTTGCCAAAACCCTCTTCTTCTTTTTCAGTGGTCCTGGCATCAATTACTACCGGAGTTAAAAGGTCTCCGCTAATGTCCCTTGTCAACAAGCGTTGCTCAATGACGGCCTTAGAGTAGGCATCAACAATACCGCTGACGGCGGAAAATGCCATCTGAGAAGACTGGCTGGCATTATCATAGAGCAGCACCAAGTCAACTGGCTTTTCAGTCTTGATGCCTTCATCAAAATCAGTTGGAACCTCCAGGGCCACCAGAATCTTGCCGCTCTTGATGTCTGCCTCCACATCAGTGGATTCCACCAGCTTAATTGTCTCCTGGTTGTGAAGAAACTGGCTGAGAGAACTATTGCCGCTGTCGACAATGGCAACTGTCAAATTCTCCTCAACCTGTTTCATGGATTTGTCCATGCTGCCGCCGAGGACAAGAAAAAGCAAGGGAAAAATAAGCAACGGAATGATGAGACTCATGAAGATGGTCTTCTTGTCTCGAAAAATATCCTTAAGCTCCTTGAGAAATACCAGCTTGATTACGTTAATTCCCATTAGATTCACCTACCAATTGCACAAAGACATCTTCCAGATTGTCATTGCGATATTTCGCTTTTAGCTCCGCCACTGTGCCCTGTTCGACGATTTTGCCCTTGTGAATCATGACAATTCTGTCGCAGAGCTTCTCTACCTCCGACATGCTGTGGCTGGAAAAAATAATTGCCTTTTTCTCTTCCTTGCAATGAAGGATAAAATCCTGAACAATCCTGGCGGCAGAGACGTCTAAACCTGCAGTGGGCTCGTCGAAAAGCATGACAGAAGGATTGTGCACTATGGAGCGGGCGACGGCGACCTTTTGTTTCATGCCCCGGGAAAACTTGCCTACACGGCGGTCAATGTACTCCTGCATGTCCAATAAATTGACAAGCTCATTAATACTTGAGGCTGTCTCGGCCTTAGTCATTCCGTTCAGTTCTGCAAAGTAACTTATATTCTCTCTGCCAGTTAGCCGATCATAGAGCCCCACCTCGCCGCCGAAGAGGATGCCTATTTCACCTCGCACTTGGCTTGGCTGGCGCTGAATGTCATAGCCATTGACGGCAGCTGTGCCGCTGCTGGGTTTCAACATAGTCGCTAACATGCGCAAGGTAGTGGTTTTACCGGCGCCATTCTCCCCCACCAAGCCGACAATTTCTCCCTTGGCGACGCTAAAACTGATACCATCCACAGCAAGGGTTTTTTTGAAGCTCTTGCTTAATTCCTTGATCTCAATCAATGCTCATAAACCCTCCTAGATAACAGAATCCTGGGAACTGGGACGTTTATCCCACCGTCTATTCTATCAGCTTTTAGCATAACTGCATACCCTGAATAGATGAGTGGGACAAATGGAACCGCCCCCGATGTCCCCAAAAAAACACCTGCGTAAATTGCAGGTGTTTGGGAATTAACGTTTTGAGAATTGTGGCGCCCGCCGGGCGGCTTTGAGGCCGTATTTCTTCCGCTCTTTCATCCGCGGATCCCGGGTGAGGTAGCCGGCTTTTTTGAGGATGGGACGGAGTTCGCTGTCAACTTTGAGCAATGCCCGGGCAACGCCGTGGCGGATTGCTCCGGCTTGACCGCTGTTGCCGCCGCCATTTACTCTGACCAGGACATCAAATCTGCCATTAGTCTGTGTAGCTACCAGAGGCTGGGCAACGATGAGTTTGAGGACTTCAAGGCCGCCAAAGTAATCGTCGATATCCCGTTTGTTAATGATAATCCTGCCATCGCCGGGAACCAGGCGAACTCTGGCGATTGCAAATTTCCTGCGACCGGTACCGTAATACTGAAGTTTAGCCATCAATGCATCCCCCTTTCCTTAACCTCTGAGTTGCCATTTTTCAGGCTGTTGGGCGGTGTGTTCGTGCTCGGAGCCAGCATAGACGCGCAGCTTTTTGAGCATGGCCCGGCCCAGCTTGTTATGGGGAAGCATGCCTTTTACTGCCAAGTAAATGGCTTGATCCGGTTTTTTCTGCATCAGGGTAGCAAAGTTGACAGCCCTGAGACCGCCGGGATATCCGGTATGGCTATAATACATCTTGTCTTGTGCCTTGTTACCGGTTACAACCACCTTATCAGCGTTGACTACAATAACGTGGTCCCCGGTATCTACGTTGGGCGTAAATGTGGGCTTGTGCTTTCCCCGCAGCAGAGACGCGATTTCACTTGCCAGACGGCCAAGGGTTTCCCCCTGGGCATCTATGAGCAACCACCTGCGCTCAATTTCTGCGGTTTTTGCCATATAAGTGGTACGCATATAATATTTCCTCCTTGCATAGATCCTGTAAAATCCGGGGCTCACGGATTTTAACACATCCTGAACTATTTTATTACAGTAGGCGGTAACTGTCAAGAGATGGGCGGTAAAGGACCCGTTCGAGAAATAATCCCCTGGCTGGGGCCGTGGGACCGGCTGCCGGGCGGTGACAGGCTGAGACTATTGACTGCATCATGTCCGGCGGCAATTTTCCCAGGCCAACTTCCACCAATGTCCCTACCAGTATTCTGACCATATTGTATAAAAATCCGTCCCCAATGCAGGTGATAATAATTAAGTTTCCCCGGCGCCGGCAGAAAAAGTGACGGAGGGTGCGCTGGGTGTCGACAACAGATGAGCCTGCTGCCTGGAAGCTGGCAAAGTCATGGGTGCCAAGGCAAAAGCGGGAGGCGCTGTTCATGGCAGCCATGTCAAGCTCCCGGGGAATATGCCAGCAATATTTGTCGCCAATGGCCAGGGCCTGTCTGCGCTGAAAAATATAGTAGTTATATATCTTGCCTGCGGCCCAGGTTACGGGATTAAAATTGCCGGGGACGCTGAAGGTCGTCTTTACCCTAATATCTTGGGGAAGATGCCAGTTGAGGGCAGAGGGCAGTTTTTCCTGAGGAAAGGGCCGGGGCAAGACTATGGCTGCCACCTGGCCCCGGGCATGGACGCCTGCATCGGTGCGGCTCGCCCCTCGAACACTAACAGCAACGCCAAAAAGCCGCTGACAGGCCCTTTCTACTTGCTGTTGCACGGTATCTGCGTTGATCTGATATTGCCAGCCGGCATAGGCTGCGCCGTCGTATTCAAGGATAAGGGCAGTATTGCCAATTAAATTCCCAGCCATACCAACACCGCCATTGTTCCGACAAAGCCACCCAGGGTCAGCCAGTCTTTGCCCGTGACCTTGTGCACCTTCATCCGGGTTCTTCCCTTGCCGCCCCTGTAACATCTGGCCTCCATGGCCAAAGCGAGATCGTCGGCCCGGCGGAAGGAGCTGATGAACAAGGGCACCAGCAGGGGAATCATGGATTTGGCCCGCTGGATGAGGTTGCCGCTTTCAAAGTCTGCCCCCCGGGCCATCTGGGCTTTCATAATCTTTTCTGCTTCCTCCAAGAGGGTGGGGATAAAGCGCAGGGCGATTGTCATCATCATGGCCAGCTCATGAGCGGGCACGCCAATTGGCTTTAAGGGGCTGAGCAGGCCCTCTATTGCATCGGTAAGGGCGATTGGGGAAGTGGTAAGGGTGAGCAGGGATGAGGTCATGACCAGCAGAATCAGGCGCCAGGCCATCATCAGACCGGAAATGATGCCTGCTGATTCAATAGAAATCTTTTTCCACTGGAAGAGGACTGTGCCTCCTTTGGTAAAAAAGATGTGGAGCAAGAGGGTAAAGGCGAGAATGAAGTAAAGGGGCTTTAGTCCCCTTAACATCAATTTAAAGGGCAGCCTAGAGGCAATGATTACTGTCAATGTAAACACAGTCATGATCAGGTATCCCCAGAAACTGTCCAAAAGGAACAGAGAGATGACGTAAATGGTTACGAGGCCGATTTTTATCCGGGGTTCAAGACGGTGAAAGAAAGAATCGCCTGGATAATACTGGCCGATGGCAACACCTTTAAACATTGGCCTGACCTCCCTTGCGCCACTTGCTGATAGCGGCCCTGGCCTCTTCCAGATTGAGGATGTCGGTAGGCAAGTCCTGACCCCTGGCCCTGAGGGCGAGCATGAGCTGAGTAAGGGGGGGGACGTCAAGGCCAATTTGGCGCAGTTCTTGTCCATGGCGGAAGATCTCGCCGGGACGGCCCTGGGCATAGATTCTACCCTTGTCCATAACGATGATGCGGCTGACCATGGCTGCCACTTCATCCATGCTGTGGGAAACGATGATGAGGGTTATTCCCCGCTCCTGCTGAATACGGCGCAAATGCGCCAAGAGATCGTTGCGGGATTGGGGGTCCAGGCCGGCAGTGGGCTCATCCAAGATGAGGACTTCCGGTTGCATGGCCAGAACGCCGGCAATGGCCACTCGGCGCATCTGTCCGCCGCTGAGTTCAAAGGGTGAGCGGTCCTTAAAAGTCTCGTAATCGATGCCTACTGCCCGGAGGGCATGTTCCACTCGCTCCTGAATTTCTTCCCTGGGCAAGCCTGCATTTTTCAGACCGAAGGCCACATCGATGGCCACAGTCTCTTCAAAGAGCTGATGCTCGGGGTACTGAAAGACCAGGCCGACCTTTTGCCGCAATCGTCGCAGATTAACGCCTTTTTCCACTTTGAAGCCCTGGACTTGGACGCTGCCGGAGGTGGGTTTGAGCAAGCCGTTGAAATGCTGGATGAGGGTAGACTTTCCCGAACCGGTGTGGCCGATAAGGCCGATGATTTCGCCGTCCTGAATTTCAAGGCTAACATCATCAAGAGCTTTGGCGGTCCAGGGGGTGTCCGGGGAATAGATATGGGTAAGGTTGGCAGCGATTATGGACATAAGAGGCTCACCATCTCTTCCACCGTCAGCACATCCGGGGGCAAATCAAATCCATCCTTGGCCAGCAGCTGTCCCAAACGGGTGATTACAGGCACATCCAGGTCGAGAGACTGCAGCAATTCTGTCTGACGAAAGACTTCCCGGGGGGTGCCTTGAATGGCTATGCGGCCCTGGTCCATAACCATGACCCGGTGGGCGCTGACTGCCTCATCCATATGATGGGTAATCCAGACCACAGTCATGCCCGCTTCGCTGTTGAGGCGGCGCACTGTGTCCATGACTTCTCTGCGGCCCTGAGGGTCCAGCATGGCAGTGGGCTCATCCAGGACAAGACATTGGGGATGCATGGCGAGGATGCCGGCGATGGCAATCCGCTGTTTCTGACCTCCCGACAGGAGGTGAGGAGCATGCTGCCGGAACTCGGACATGCCAACCTGAGCAAGAGATTCTTGGACCCGGGCGACAATTTCAGTCGAGGGCAGGCCCAGGTTTTCGGGGCCAAAGGCTACGTCTTCTTCGACGATGGTGGCAATCAGTTGATTGTCGGGGTTTTGAAAGACCAGTCCTACTTGCTGACGGATGCGCCAGTTTTCTTCGAGGTCGGCGGTGCTCTTGCCTCCAACCCAGACCGTGCCTGCCTGAGGCAGCAGAAGGCCGTTTAAGAGTTTAGCCAAGGTGGATTTGCCTGAGCCGTTGTGGCCGATTATCGCTACAAATTCCCCTTTTTCGATGGTCATGCTGATATTATTGACGGCTTTGATGGCCTGTTCTTCACCTGATTGGTAGGAGTAGCTGACATCTTCCAGCCGAATCACGGCAGATCCCTCCCTTTAAAAAAGGACAGGACAAACAGTCAGCGACTTAATTGTCCCCAACTGTCATAACCTGTCCTCGGCTTTATTTTATACTAATTCCAAAATTGCCTGAGGCGCTCCGTCGCCACGCCGGGGGGAGGCCTTATAGATTCTGGTGTATCCGCCGTTACGGTTAGCGTAGCGGGGGGCTATTTCTGCAAACAATCTGGTCACGGTATCTTCTTCCAGCAAATAGCTCAGGGCCTGGCGGCGGGCATGAAGGTCGCCCTGCTTGCCCAGGGATATCATCTTTTCGACAATAGGCTGGATAGCCTTGGCCTTGGTTTCAGTGGTGGTGATTCTCTCGTTTTTCAGGACCGCTGTAGCTAACCCACGCAGAAGAGCTCTGCGCTGGTTGGTGGAGCGGCCGAATTTGGAAAGTGCCATATGACTCCCCTCCTTATTCTTCTTCTTTACGCAAGCTTAAGCCCAGCTGGGCAAGTGTTTGCTGCACTTCTTCCAGGGATTTTTTGCCCAGGTTGCGGACCTTGACCATTTCATTTTCGGTCTTTTGGGTCAGCTCATGGACATAGTTTATCCCTGCCCGCTTGAGACAGTTATAGGATCGGACGGAAAGAGGCAAGTCCTCAATGGGCATTTCCAAGGTCTTGTCTTTGTCATCCTCTTCTTTTTCAACCATTACTTCGATGTCTTCTGCTTTTTTGCTGAGATTATAGAAGAGATCCAGATGTTCGATGAGCACTTTAGCAGATAAGCTGATGGCCTCTTCAGGAGTTGTGCTGCCGTCAGTCCATACTTCCAGAGTCAGCTTGTCATAGTCGGTAACCTGGCCGACCCGGGTGTTTTCAACCCGGAAGTTGACCCGCTGCACAGGGGAAAAAATGGAATCCACGGGGATGACGCCAATTGGCTGATCTTCGGTCTTATTCAGTTCCGCCGGCGCATAGCCGCGGCCGGAGGCAACGGTAAGCTCTGCCATTAACTTGCCATTTTTGTCCAGGGTGGCAATCACCTGGTCGGGATTGAGAACCTCGATATCCGTGTCGGCGGCGATGATGTCCGCGCCGGTGACAATCCCTTCCGCACTGGCCTCCAGCCTCAGAGTTGCCTCGTCATTTTGATGCATTTTAAATCTCAGTTTTTTGAGATTGAGGATAATCTCAGTGGTATCCTCAACGACACCGGGAATAGTCGAAAACTCATGCAGCACACCTTCAATTTTGACGCTGGTAACAGCGGCGCCGGGCAGGGAAGAAAGCAACACCCTGCGCAAGGAGTTGCCGAGAGTATTTCCATACCCTCGTTCCAGGGGCTCTATGGTGAACCGGGCATAAGTATTGTCCTCTGAAGTTTCAACGCACTCGATGCGGGGTTTTTCTATTTCTAACACAAAGTACCCTCCCTTATATCACTACTGGTCAACGAGGGGCTTATCTTGAATAACGCTCGATGATCAGATGTTCTGCAATGGGGATATCGTCGATATCTTCGCGCCGCGGCATAGTAAGTACCTTTGCGGACAGGGTTTCGGCGTTCTTATCCAGCCATGCAGGTGATGTGTGCTGGGCGGCTAATTCTCTCATGTCTTTGAACTTTTCTGAACTGGAACTACGCTGACGCAAAGTGATCTCGTCACCGGCCTTGCATTGGAAGGATGGGATGTCCACCTTGTGGCCGTTGACGGCGAAATGGCCGTGACGCACAAGTTGTCTTGCTTCTGGTCGGGATGAGGCAAAGCCCAAACGGAAAATGATGTTATCCAGCCGCAGTTCCAAGAGCTGCAGCAGTATCTCACCGGTAACGCCTTTGCGGCGGGCTGCTTCCTCATAATAGTTGCGGAAAGGCTGTTCGCCCACTCCGTAGATGCGGCGGACTTTTTGCTTTTCCCGTAATTGCAGGCCGTATTCCGAAGGGTTGCGACGGCGGGCCTGGCCATGCTGACCTGGGGGGTAGTTGCGCCGGTCAACTGAGCATTTGGGTGTATAGCAGCGTTCGCCCTTGAGAAAGAGTTTCATCCCTTCCCGACGGCACAAACGACAAACTGGTCCCGTATATCTTGCCATATAATTTACACCTCCTGTATATTACATCCGACGCCGCTTGGGAGGACGGCATCCATTGTGGGGGAAGGGGGTAACATCCTTGATGGTAGTAACCTCCAAGCCGGCGGCCTGCAAAGAACGGACCGCTGCTTCCCGGCCGGAACCAGGGCCTTTAACCATGACTTCAACACTGCGCATGCCATGATCCATAGCGGCCTTGGCAGCTGCTTCCGCAGCAGTCTGGGCAGCAAAAGGAGTGCTCTTGCGGGAGCCCTTAAAGCCGTTGGTGCCGGCCGTCGACCAACTTACTGTATTGCCATTGACATCACTGATAGTGACGACAGTGTTATTAAATGTGGATTGAATATGAGCGATGCCGCGCTCAATATTTTTACGCTCTCTGCGCTTTGGTCGAGTAGTTTTTTTTGCCAAATTCCTTTCCCTCCTTCGCGGTTACTTTTTCCGTCTTACACCAACAGTTCGCTTGGTACCCTTGCGGGTGCGAGCATTGTTCTTGGTATTCTGGCCCCGGACGGGGAGTCCCCGCCGATGGCGAATGCCGCGATAGCTGCCGATTTCCATCAGCCGCTTGATGTTAAGCGATACATCCCGACGCAGGTCCCCTTCGACATGGAATTCCTTGTCCAAGGCTTCTCTGAGCTTGCCGATTTCATCTTCGGTCAGATCTCTGACTCTGGTGTCGGGATTGACGCCGCTTGTTTTCAGTACTTGTTTGGACAGTGTGGGGCCTATTCCAAAAATATAGGTCAAGGCTACTTCAACACGTTTTTCTCTGGGCAAATCAACGCCGGCTATACGTGCCAAACGCGGTACACCTCCTGGTTTATCCCTGTTTTTGTTTGTGTTTTGGGTTTTCGCAAATAATCATTACCGTACCCTTGCGACGGATGATCTTGCACTTTTCGCACATAGGTTTTACTGAAGGTCTGACCTTCATAGTTCTACCTCCTTTGAGGGGCGGAATCATTTGTGGCGATAGGTTATACGCCCTTTAGTGAGATCGTAAGGTGACAGTTCTAACGAAACCCGGTCGCCGGGCAAAATTCTGATAAAGTTCATGCGGAGTTTGCCGCGAACGTAGGCCAAAATTATGTGTCCGTTCTCCAACTCCACTTTGAAAGTTGCATTTGGAAGAGCGTCAACGACACGGCCCTCAACTTCTATGACATCCTGTTTCGCCATCTTAGTTCCCCCCCTTTTCATCTGCTTGGGAATCAGTGTTTTGAAGGATATGCCTGACCTCATCATCTGTACTCACGCATCCAGCTTGGTGTCTTACCAGCTGAAGATGAATGATATTTTTGGGCTTAGGCGCGGATATCCGGCGTCTGTGCCCATCGGCCACCATTACCCGGTTAGGGGTTAAGGTGACTACTACGTACAGATGATTTTTGTCACGACCGGCAGTGGAGCGAACAATGTTTCCCGGTGAAAATTGCATCATCATCCCTCCTAGTCCAAAGTTGTCAGGATTCTGGGCCCCTGGGGCGTAACTGCCACAGTATGCTCAAAATGCGCCGACAATTTTCCGTCTGCGGTCACCACCGTCCAGCCATCTGCCAGGGTTTTAACATGGTATTTGCCTGCATTGACCATAGGTTCAATTGCCAGCACCATTCCTGACGTCAGCCGCGGGCCGAAACCGGGATGTCCGAAGTTTGGGATCTGGGGATCTTCATGCATTTTTTGGCCGATTCCATGGCCAACATAATCGCGTATCACCGAAAAACCATTGGCTTCCGCCCATTGCTGAATTGCCGCGGAAATATCGGACAGACGATTACCCTCCACCGCCCGCTTAATTCCCTCGCTGAGGGAGCGTTCGGTAACTGCAATGAGTTCGGCAGATTCGGGAGAGATCTCTCCCACGGGGTAGGTAGCTGCTGAGTCGCCGACATAGCCGTCAACAATGGCGCCTATGTCAACACTGAGGATATCTCCTTGTTGAAGAATTACTTTATCTGAGGGTATTCCATGCACAACCTGGTGGTTTAATGAAGTACAGATGCTGGCGGGGAATCCTCCATAGCCTTTGAAGGCCGGGACTGCGCCCTGTTTACGGAAAAATTCTTCAACTAATCTATCCAGTTCCCTGGTAGATATTCCCGGAGCGATTGCTTCCTTGACCACTTGAAGAGCGCCGGCGGTAATTCTACCGGCCTTGGCCATCAGTTCAATTTCCCGGGGGGATTTAATTATTATCATTTGGGCACTCCTAAAGCGGCCAGAATGTCGGCAAAAACTTTGTCTATTTCCTGGTTGCCATTGATGGTCAGCAACAGGTTGCGCTGAGCATACCACTCCTTAAGAGGACTGGTCTGTGCAGCGTAGACTTCAAGGCGCTCAAGGACAGTAGCCTCACTGTCGTCACTGCGCTGATAGAGCTGGCCTCCGCACTGGCAAAGGTCAGCCTGAGGCGGCGGATTAAAGGAAAGGTGCCAAGCTTTTTCGCACTGGCGGCAAATCCGCCTGCCGCTGATGCGGCCAATCAGTTCCTCGTTGGGAACTTCCAGGCTGATTACGGCTGTAAGTCCAGCATGTTCCAATGCGTTGGCCTGGTCTAGTGTCCGAGGGTAGCCGTCCAAGAGAAAACCTTGCTGGCAATCAGGTTCGGTCAATCTTTGATCGACAATGCCAATGACGATTTCGTCGGGAACAAGCTTGCCTGCTTCCATAAATTTTGCAGCCTCTAGACCTAAGGGAGTCTGCTGCTTGCGGGCAGCCCTGAGCATGTCGCCGGTGGAAATGTGGGGAATGCCAAAATGCTTAGCGATAAATTCGGCCTGGGTGCCTTTGCCGGCACCGGGAGGGCCTAATAAGACTAAACGCATGAGTATCGCCTCCTACATGAAGCCCTTGTAGTGGCGCATGAGCATCTGGCTTTCAATCTGTTTCATGGTTTCAAGGGCAACGCCAATGACAATCAGGAGGGAAGTGCCGCCGATGCCAATATTCATCCCTACCATACCTTGGATAACGTAGGGCAGGGCGACGATAACCGCCAGAAACAAGGCCCCCACCAGGGTGATCCGGTTGAGGATGCGCATAATATAGCTGGAAGTGGGACGTCCCGGGCGAATACCGGGAATAAAGCCCCCGTTCTTGCGCATATTGTCCGCCAGTTCGGAAGGATTGACGGTAATCGCTGTGTAGAAATAGGCAAAGAAAATAATCAGGATGGCAGCCAATAAAGTCCCCGACCAAGTGCCCATGGTGAAAAATCCGGCTATTTTTTGAAGGATTCTATTGTCCCAAAACTGGCCGATGGTCTGGGGCAGCATCAACAAGGAGGTGGCGAAAATGACGGGAATGACGCCAGCCTGGTTGACCTTAAGGGGAATATGAGTGCTGGCGCCGCCATACATTTTGCGGCCGATTACCCGCTTGGCATACTGAACAGGAATTCTGCGCTCCCCTTCTGAGACATAGACCATTCCGGCAATAACCAGAACAGCCAGAATCAAGATAACCAGGATGTTGATGATGTTGATTTCTCCAGCTTTTAACAAGGCGTATGCCTGGACGACGGAAACAGGCAGCTGGGAGATAATACTGGCAAAGATGATCATGGAAATGCCGTTGCCAATACCCTTTTCGGTAATTTTCTCCCCCAGCCACATAAGGAAGGCGGTGCCTGCTGTCAGAGACAGGACCATAATAACCAAGGTCATATAGTAGCCCGAAGGGTTGGCGCTCTTGCTGACGCTGATCGCCTGCCTGAAGGCCATGGACATGCCGAAAGATTGAATGAGGGCGAGGACGATGGTGCCGTAGCGGCTGATCTGGGTCAGCTTTTTGCGGCCTTCCGCCCCTTCTTTGGCCCACTCTTCAAACTTGGGGATGACCACCTGCAGGAGCTGCATGATAATTGATGCATTGATATAGGGCATAATGCCCATGGCAAAGACCGAAAATTTCGAGAGGGCGCCGCCGGTGAAGACGTTGAACAGGCCAAAGAGCCCGCCGCCGCCTTGCTGGCCGCCCAGGATATTCTCGCGGATCCAGCTGCTGTCTATGCCGGGAACAGGGACAAAGGAGCCTAAACGATAGACCAGGAGCATAGCCAGAGTAAAGAGCAATTTCCGCCGGATGTCCTTAATATGCCAGGCGTTGCGCAATGTGGCAAACAGTTGCATATTATATCACCTCGACGCTGCCGCCGGCAGCTTTAATTTTGTCCTCTGCTCCTTTGCTGAAACGGTGGGCGTGCACAGCCAGTTTGGTGTTGAGCTGGCCAAAGCCTAAGATTTTGATGCCTTCGCCCATATTTTTCACCATGCCTGCTTCCTGAAGCAGCTGTGGGGTGACGACGGTGCCTTCCTCAAACCGGTTGAGGTCCTGAATGTTGATTTCTGCATACTGTTTTTTGAACTTGCTGGTAAAGCCCCTCTTGGGAATTCTTTGGTGCAGGGGCATTTGACCGCCTTCAAAGGTAGGACGGACGCCGCCGCCGCTCCGGGAGTTCTGGCCGTTATGGCCCCGGCCGGCAGTCTTGCCCAAGCCGCTGCCCAGGCCAAGCCCTTTGCGCTTTGCGGATTTGCGTGAACCTTTGGCAGGTTTTAGCTCATGGAGTTTCACGAATCTGCACCTCCTTATTCAATAACCTGAACCAGATGGGCGACTTTGGCAATCATGCCCCGGACCTGGGTGTTATCAGGCTTGCTGACAATTTGATTTAGTTTTGAAAAACCCAGGGCCTTTAAGGTCAGGCGCTGATCTTTAGGTCTGCCGATTGAACTGCGAACCAGTTGAATTTTTATTTGCTTTTCCATTTTAGTCCCTCCTAACCCCGGATTTCTCCGACGGTTTTGCCCCGCAGGCGGGCAATTTCGTCCGCTGTCCTCAGGGACTTGAGAGCTGCCATGGTTGCTCCCACCATATTGATGGCATTAGAGGAACCCAATGACTTGGTGAGGATGTCGCGATAACCTGCGGCTTCCAATACCGCACGCACCGGGCCGCCGGCAATAACGCCAGTACCTTCGGAAGCAGGCTTAAGCAGGACAACACCTGCGCCAAACTTGCCGGTGATTTCGTGGGGAATGGTCGTGCCCACCACGGGAACGGGGACGATATTTTTCTTGGCATCTTCGATGCCCTTGCGAATGGCTTCCGGCACTTCGCCGGCTTTGCCAAAACCAGTGCCGACACGGCCGCTGCCGTCGCCGACTACTACAAGAGCGCTGAAGCTGAAACGACGGCCGCCTTTGACAACTTTGGCGACTCGGTTAATACTGACAACCTTTTCGGTGAATTCACTGGCGGCTGTATCAAATTTAGACTTCAAGCTGATCCCTCCCTTGCCTAGAATTCCAGGCCGGCTTGACGAGCTGCTTCGGCCAGTTCTTTGATTCTCCCGTGGTAGATAAATCCTCCCCGGTCAAATACTACGGTAGAGATTCCGGCTTGTTTTGCTTTTTCAGCAACTAACCGGCCTACAACCTTTGCGGCCTCTTTGTTGCCGCCGTAGCTGACTTCAGCCTTGAACGCCTCATCTAGACTTGAGGCTGATACAAGGGTGCGGTCATTTGTGTCATCGACTATTTGAGCATAGATATGGTTTGCGCTGCGAAAGACGTTGAGACGGGGACGCTCGGGGGTGCCGACGACTTTCTTGCGTACCCGCAGGTGTCTTTGTTTACGCGGATTGATATTGCGACCCAACCGGGCTCACTCCTTTTACGCGCATTACTTGCCGGCTTTGCCTACTATGCGCCGGATCTGTTCGCCTTCATATTTAATGCCTTTGCCTAAATAAGGCTCAGGTTTGCGGACCGCTCTGATTTCAGCGGCAATTTGGCCAACTGCCTGCTTGTCAATTCCCTTGACGGAAATCTTGTTGGGGGCGGGGACTTCAAATTCAATTCCCTGGGGGGGATTGATTATCACCGGATGGGAATATCCCACCGTCAGAGTGATATCCTTGCCCTGAAGGGCGGCACGATAACCGACGCCGACTATTTCCAGGTTGCGGACATAGCCTTTGGTGACCCCTTCTACCATATTAGCTAACAGGCTGCGGGTCAAGCCGTGCAGAGAGCGATGTTCTTTGGCATCGGACGGGCGAATGACCAGTGCCTGGCCGCCCTCGACGCTAATGTCTATTTCTTGGGGCATTTGCTGTTCAAGCTGGCCCAGGGGACCTTTGACGGTAACAACTTTATCCTCTGTAACTGTGATCTGAACGCCTGCAGGTACTGGGACCGGCTTTTTGCCAATTCTGGACATGACTACACCTCCGTTGCAATGGTTACCAAACGTAGCACAGGACTTCGCCGCCCAGTCCGGCAGCGCGGGCCTTTCTGTCCACCATTACTCCCTGGGAAGTGGAGATGATGGCGATGCCCAGACCGCCTAATACCCTGGGGATCTCGTCCTTGTTGGCATAAACCCGCAGGCCGGGCTTGCTTATCCGTTTGATTCCTGTGATGATCCTGCGCTTGCCATTTTCATAACGCAGTGTGATTCTGATAATTCCCTGCTTATTGTCCTCCACTACCTCAAAGTTTGCGATATAACCTTCTTCTTTGAGGGCCTCGGCCAACGCTATCTTTATCTTTGATGCCGGGATTTCCACGCTGGTGTGGAGCGCCGTGTTGGCATTCCTGATTCTCGTCAGCATGTCGGCAATAGGGTCTGTCATAGTCATCTGGATGGACCTCCTTTCCTAACGCTACCAGCTGGCTTTTCTAACGCCAGGGATTTGGCCCCTGTGGGCCAAAGTGCGGAAACAGATACGGCACATGCCAAATTTGCGCATATATGCATGAGGGCGACCACAGATTTTACACCGATTGTAACCCTGAGCGCTAAATTTTGGCTGCCTTCCCTGTTTGGCGATCAATGATTTTTTTGCCACCCGTTTTTACCCTCCTTGTAGGTTTATTTCTTGAAGGGAACACCGAAACCTGTCAGCAACTCGCGGCCTTCTTCGTCGGTCTTGGCGGTAGTGACGATGACAATATCCATACCGCGGACCTTTTCGACCTTATCGTAATTGATTTCGGGAAAAATCAGCTGTTCCTTTATACCCATGGTGTAATTGCCACGGCCGTCAAAGGCTTTGGGCGATACACCGCGGAAGTCACGCACCCGGGGGAGGGCAATGTTCAGCAAGCGGTCCAAAAAATGATACATGCGCTCGCCCCGCAAGGTTACCATGGTGCCGATTGGCATCCCGGCCCGAAGCTTGAAACCGGCTATGGCCTTGCGTGCTTTGGTGATTACCGGCCTCTGCCCGGTGATGATGCTCAGCTCTTCCACTGCATTTTCAAGAAATTTCGGGTTCTCTTTGGCGTCGCCTACACCCATGTTGACGACGACTTTTTCAATCTTTGGCACTTCCATGATGCTGCTGTACTTGAATTTATTCATCAGAGCGGGGACTATATCCCGCTGATACAGTTCTTTTAGTCTAGACAAGAGTGTCTACCTCCCTTCCGCTTGGTCAGTTACTTTTCGTTGACCTCGCCGCAATTTTTGCAGTACCGGACCTTCTGCCCATCGGCCAGGAATTTATGACCAACCCGGGCGGGTCTGTTGCAGCGTGGACAGATAAGCATGGCCTTGCCGCTGAAAATCGGCGCTTCTTTATCGATGATGCCGCCTTGGGGATTATCTCTGGTAGGCCGCATATGCTTTTTGACGATGCTTACCCCTTCAACGATAATTTTGCCGGAGCGGGGCAGGACTTGCAAGACTTTGCCGGCCTTATCCTTGTCAGCGCCGGACATGATTCTAACCTTGTCACCTTTATTGACATGTATCTTGGTCAATGTCACGTAATCCACCTCCTTCACAGCTTAGAGGACTTCTGGCGCCAGGGAGACTATCTTCATAAAGTCCCTCTCCCGCAGTTCACGGGCTACAGGCCCAAATATCCTTGTGCCTCTGGGGTTTTTGGCATCGTTGATTATAACAGCTGCGTTGTCATCAAAGCGGATATAAGAGCCGTCTTTGCGGTTCACTCCAGATTTGGTGCGCACCACAACAGCCCGAATTACTTCGCCCTTCTTGACAACCCCGCCGGGTGTTGCCTCTTTTACTGATGCGACAATTATGTCGCCTATATTTGCCGAATAACGCCTGGTGCCGCCGAGGACGCGAATGCACATAATCTTTTTGGCGCCTGAGTTGTCGGCAACATTCAACATCGTTTGCTGCTGAATCACAGTATACCCCTCCTTTCAGCGCATAAAACTATTGGACTTTTTGCAGGATTTCCACCAGGCGCCAGCGTTTTTCACGGCTGAGGGGTCTGGTTTCCATTATTTCTACCACATCGCCGATGCTGCACTGGTTGTTTTCATCGTGAGCTTTAAACTTGTTGGTCCTCTTGATAATCTTGCCGTAAGCAGGGTGCCGCAGCTGTTCTTCGACTGCTACGACAATGGTTTTGTCCATTTTATTGCTGACCACCTTGCCCACCAGGACTTTGCGATTACCACGTTCGGTCATTGGACCATCCTCCTTTCGGAACACTATTGCACGTTGATATTGAGTTCCCGTTCCCGAATAATTGTCTTTACCCGGGCAATGTCTTTGCGCACCCGTTTAATCTGCAGTGGGTTATCTAATTGACCGGTGGCAAGTTGAAAACGCAGATTGAAGAGTTCGGTTTTTAACTCATCCAGACGGATCTGAAGTTCGTTTGCGCTTAGATCGCGAATTTCCTTGCCTTTCACTGGTCTTCACCACCCATTTCAAAACGTTTTACGAATTTGGTCCTTATGGGCAGTTTGTGTGCTGCCAGACGCATTGCTTCCCGGGCCACCTCTTCGGGGACACCGGCCAGCTCAAACATAATCCGGCCCGGCTTTACCACTGCAACCCATTTGTCAGGAGAACCCTTACCACTGCCCATCCGGGTTTCGGCGGGTTTGGCGGTAATGGGCTTGTGGGGAAAGATTTTTATCCAGACCTTGCCGCCCCTCTTGATATATCTGGTCATGGCAATACGGGCGGCCTCTATCTGCTGGTTGGTGATCCAGCTGGGTTCCAAAGCCTGAAGTCCGTACTCGCCATCAATGACTTCAGTGCCCCGCTGGGCCTTGCCCTTGATGCCGCCACGGTGGGGCCGGCGGTACTTAACACGCTTGGGGATAAGCACGGCTTATTCTCCTCCTTCCACAACACCTTTTGCTTTTTTCGGCTGGGGCAGAATCTCGCCTTTGTAAATCCAAACCTTGACGCCTATCTGGCCGTAGGTAGTCTTGGCTTCGGTCGCGCCATAGTCGATGTCTGCCCGCAGCGTATGCAGGGGCACTGTGCCATCGGTATACCATTCGGTTCGGGACATTTCGGCGCCGCCCAGACGGCCGCTGACCATGACTTTTATGCCTTTGGCGCCAACGCGCATGGTTCTGCCCATAGCCTGTTTCATGGCCCGGCGAAAGGCAATACGCTTTTCCAGTTGGGCGGCAATGGATTCAGCGACTAATTGGGCGTCCATTTCTGCCACCCGGATTTCGATAATATTGATATGGGTTTGCTTGCCGGTCAGCTGATCCAGTTCTTTGCGCAAGCGTTCGATGCCTGAACCGCCGCGGCCGATGACAACCCCGGGCTTGGCAGTATGAATTGAGACGCGCAAGCGGTTGGCTGCCCGCTCAATTTCAATCTGAGATATTCCCGAGTTGGCCAGTTGGCGGCGGAGATATTTACGAACCCTTATGTCTTCGTGCAGGGTATCGACATAATCCTTGCGCTCAGCATACCACTTAGCTTCCCAATCCCGGATGATGCCAACCCGCAAGCCGATGGGATTAATTTTTTGTCCCACTAATTATCCCTCCTTCTGCTTTTCTGCCACCATCAGGGTAATATGGCTGGTCTTTTTGAGGATTCTGCTGGCCATTCCGCGGGCACGGGGTCTGTACCTCTTAAGAGAGGGACCTTGATCCACATAGGCTTTGGCCACAAAAAGATTATCTGCAATTAATTCAAAGTTGTGTTCGGCGTTGGCCACAGCAGACTTAAGCACCTTTTCCACCAGGGGAGAGGCAGCCTTGGGAGTGTTTCTGAGGATGGCCAGCGCTTCACCAATATCTTTGCCCCTTATCAGGTCGACTACGATGCGGACTTTACGGGGGGCAATGCGCACATGCGTCGCACTTGCTTTGACTTCCATTGTTTATCCTCCTCTCTGGGGAACTATTTCAAGGCCGTGGAACGCTCGGTGTGGGAACCGTGGCCCTTGAAGGTGCGGGTGGGAGCGAATTCACCCAGCTTGTGGCCGACCATCTCTTCGCTAATATAGACCGGCACATGCTTGCGCCCGTCATAGATTGCGAGGGTATGGCCTACAAATTCCGGAAATATTGTTGAGCGGCGGGACCAGGTCTTAACAACACGCTTTTCGCTTTTTTCATTCATCTGCTGGATTTTCTTCAGCAGGCTTTCTTCACAGAAAGGACCTTTTTTTAGAGATCTGCTCATTTGGCATCCATCCCTCCTTCAGATGCTAGCCTTTACGGCGTCTGACAATATATTGGTCTGACTTGTTTCTCTTCTTACGGGTCCTGTAACCCAGGGTAGGTTTGCCCCAAGGGGTGACAGGAGCTGGCCGGCCAATGGGCGCCTTGCCCTCGCCACCGCCATGGGGGTGGTCAGCAGGGTTCATGACGACACCGCGAACGCTGGGACGTTTGCCCAGCCACCGGGAGCGTCCAGCTTTGCCGATGGTAAGGTTCTGATGATCTAAATTTCCCACCTGGCCAATGGTGGCCCGGCAGTTGACATGAATGAGACGCACTTCGCCAGAGGGCAATTCCACATGAGCATAATCGCCTTCCCTGGCTTTAAGCTGAGCGCCGGCGCCTGCCGACCGCACCAGTTGGCCGCCCTTGCCGGGCTTGAGTTCAAGGTTATGAATAATTGTGCCAAAAGGAATTTCACTAAGAGTCAGACAGTTTCCCACTTTGATATCGGAGCCGGTGCCTGAATGGATTACTGTGCCGACTTTCAAGCCGTTGGGGGCCAGGATATAGCGTTTTTCGCCGTCTGCGTAATGAAGCAGGGCGATATATGCAGAACGATTGGGATCGTATTCAATGGCAACAACGGTTGCAGGAATACCATCCTTGTTTCTGCGAAAATCGATGATTCTGTAACTGCGTTTATGACCACCACCGCGGTGACGAACGGTAAGCCGGCCCTGATTGTTGCGGCCCGCCTGTTTCTTAAGGGGAGCAAGCAGGGATTTTTCGGGCTGGGTCTTGGTAATTTCCTGAAAAGAGGAAACTGTAGCAAACCGTCGTCCGGGGGAGGTAGGCCTGAATGATTTGATAGCCATGACTCACCCTCCTTGGAGCAGAGTTCTATTCAAAAATTTCGATGGGCTTGGAATTGGCGGTCAAGCTAACGACGGCCTTCTTCCAGCTGGGGCGGTATCCCTCATGGACACCCATGCGCTTTAGTTTTCCCCGCATATTAGCAGTGGTAACTGATTCCACCTGGACTTTAAAGATTTTTTCCACGGCATGGGCAATTTCAATTTTGTTTGCATCTCTTTTAACTACAAAGGTATATTTCTTGTCGGCCATGAGGTCGTTGGTCTTTTCGGTAATCACCGGCCTGATGAGAATGTCGCGAGGGTCACGCATTACGCAAACACCTCCTCAAGCTTGGCGACGGCATCTTTGGTCAGAATAAGGGCTCCGCTGTTGAGCACCTGGTAGGTGTTGATGTTTGTCACCATACCGGTGCTGATCGTGGGAATGTTGCGGGCCGATTTGTAGACTGTCGGCGCTGATTCTGCAGTCATTAATACTGCTTTGCCTTCGACCTTAAGGTTGTTTAGCAACTTGACTATCTCAGCGGTCTTTGGCTCTTCCATTGTAAACTGGTCCAGGACGATGAGTTCGTTGTTGTTATACTTGCTTGTCAAGGCTGATTTCAGAGCTGCCCTCTTAAGTTTTTTGGGCATCCGCACTGTATAGTCTCTGGGATGGGGGCCAAATACGACGCCGCCACCGGTCCAGATTGGCGATCTGGTGGAGCCGTGCCGGGCCCGGCCGGTGCCTTTTTGCCGCCAGGGCTTGCGGCCACCGCCGCTGACTAAGCCGCGGGTCTTGGCCGCAGCTGTTCCCCGCCGCTGGTTGGCCAGGTAGGCAACTACCACTTCATGCATTGCTGCTTGGTTAATCGGGGCGGCAAAGATTGCAGGATTGAGTTCCATCTCTGCTACTTGCTCACCTTTGCTATTATGAACTGCCACCTTAGGCATGTCCTGTGTCCTCCTTTCGCTTCAACTACTACCTGTTCTTAACTGAATCTTTGATGCGCAGCAGCGAACCGCGGATACCAGGCATAGAACCCTTGACCAGGAGCAAGTTGCGCTCTTTGTCAACCTGAACAACCTCAAGATTCTGGACTGTAATCCTTTCGTCGCCCATGCGCCCGGGAAGAGGCCGTCCCTTAAAGACTTTTGCTGCATCGACAGCACCCAGAGAACCAGGACGCCGGTGATAATGGGAACCGTGGCTCATGGGGCCGCGCCTTTGATTGTGGCGCTTAATGGAACCTGCGGTGCCCTTGCCCTTGGAAACGCCGGTCACATCAATGTGGTCGCCAATCTGAAACATGTCGACCCGCAGTTCCTGACCCACTTGAAATTGGTCGGTATTTTCAAGCCTTAGTTCGGCCAGGTAGCGAGTGGGAGCAACATTGGCCCGCTTAAAATGACCGCGCTCGGGGTTGTTGAGCCGTTGCTCTTTTTGCTCTTGGAAGCCAACCTGAATGGCATTATAACCATCGGTGGCTGCGGTTTTCTTTTGAATGACGGGACAGGGCCCCGCCAGAATTACTGTTACGGGAACCACATTGCCCGCTTGGTCAAACAACTGGGTCATGCCAATTTTCTTGCCCAGGATTGCTTTTTTCACTAGGTTTGCCACCTCCTTGACACTGATAAAGAACTTTAATGATTAGAGTTTGAGTTCGATGTCAACCCCGGCAGGGAGATCCAGCCGCATCAAAGCATCGACTGTTTTGGGGGTGGGCTCCAGGATGTCGATTAAGCGTTTATGGGTGCGCATCTCAAACTGTTCCCGAGAGTCCTTGTATTTATGGACAGCCCGCAAGACAGTGTAAATACTCTTGTCGGTGGGCAGGGGAATGGGACCTGAAACCTGGGCACCAGTGCGCCGGGCAGTCTCGACGATTTTTTCGGCAGACTGGTCAAGCACGCTATGGTCGAAGGCCTTGAGCCTGATTCTGATTTTTTGTGTAGCAGCCAATTACTTTCCCTCCTTTTGCCCTGAAGGGCGCTAACTCCTATTGATAATCTCTTCGGCAATACTTTTAGGGACCGGTGCGTAATGTGAGAATTCCATGGAGAATACTCCCCGGCCCTGGGTCCGGGACCGCAATTCGGTGGCATAGCCGAACATCTCGGCCAGGGGAACCTTGGCCCGGATGATTGCGAGGCCTTTATTGGGCTCCATGCCCTCGATACGGCCGCGCCTGGAGTTGATGTCGCCCATGACATCCCCCAAATAATCTTCGGGCACGGTAACTTCTACTTTCATTACCGGCTCTAAGAGGACGGGCTGGGCTTTTTGCATTCCAGCTTTGAAGCCCATTGAACCAGCGATTTTAAAAGCCAGTTCGGAAGAGTCCACATCATGGTAACTACCATCATAGATGGTAACCGTTACGTCGATGACTGGATATCCTCCTAAAACGCCGTTCTGGGTAGCTTCTTTGACACCAGCTTCGACGGCGGGAACAAATTCTTTGGGGACGACGCCGCCGACGATTTTATTTATAAATTCAAACCCGCTGCCTGGCTCCCGAGGAGAAAGCCTTAGCCAAACATGACCATATTGGCCGTGGCCGCCGGACTGGCGGACAAATTTCCCCTCGGCCTCAACAGTCTTGCTGATAGTCTCCTTATAAGCCACTTGCGGTTTTCCCACATTGGCCCCGACCTTGAACTCCCGAATGAGGCGGTCGACGATAATTTCCAGGTGCAATTCACCCATGCCGGAAATAATGGTCTGACCGGTTTCATGATTGGAATAGGTCTTGAAAGTAGGATCCTCTTCAGCCAATTTCTGCAGCGAGAGTGACATTCTTTCCTGATCAACCTTGGTCTTGGGCTCAATTGCTACATCTATGACCGGTTCAGGAAACTGCATGGATTCGAGAATTACTGCACCATTTTCTGAGCACAAGGTGTCACCGGTAGAGGTTTCCTTGAGACCGACGGCGGCGATGATGTCACCGGCCATGATCTCATTGATCTCTTCCCGGTGGTTGGCATGCATCCGCAGCAGCCTGCCCACCCGTTCTTTTTTGCCCTTAGAAGAATTGTAGACATAGCTGCCGGCGGGGAGAGTGCCTGAATAGACACGCAAAAAGATCAATTTTCCCACAAAGGGATCGGCAGCCACTTTAAATGCCAAAGCGGCAAAGGGTTCATTGTCATCAGAGCGGCGCACCACTTCTTCGCCGCTGCGAACATCAGTGCCGCGAATGTCGGCCACTTCATTTGGGGCCGGCAGGTAGTCGACCACTGCGTCCAGAAGGGGCTGGACACCCTTGTTCTTATAGGATGAACCACAGAGGACCGGCACAAGCTTATTGGCGAGGACGCCTTTTCGCAGTGCCCTCTTTATATCCTGCGGAGAAATATCTCTGCCTTCCAAATAATTGCCCATTAATTCCTCATCATAATCTGCAACGGCTTCCAAAAGTTTTTCGCGGTACTGGTTCGCCAAGTTCTGCATCTCTTCGGGGATGGCATCAGTTTCACTGTGGGTGCCTAATTCATCGGTGTAATGCAAAGCGTTCATTTCTACCAGGTCGATGATCCCACGAAAGGTATCTTCTCTGCCAATAGGCAGTTGTACCGGGACGGCATTGGCCAGCAGCCGCTCCCTGATCATCCCCACAACCCTTAAGTAGTCTGCGCCGGTAATGTCCATTTTGTTGACATAGGCAATGCGGGGAACATGGTACTTATCGGCCTGACGCCAGACCGTTTCCGACTGAGGCTCTACACCGCCCTTGGCGCAGAAGACGCTGACGGCGCCATCCAGCACCCGGAGGGAGCGTTCAACCTCGACAGTGAAGTCAACGTGGCCTGGTGTGTCGATAATGTTTATACGGTAATCTTTCCAATGGGCAGTAGTTGCAGCCGAGGTGATAGTAATCCCCCGCTCCTGCTCCTGAACCATCCAGTCCATGGTGGCAGCGCCATCATGGGTTTCACCCAGTTTGTGCACTCTGCCGGTATAGAACAAGATTCGTTCGGTGGTCGTGGTCTTGCCGGCATCGATATGGGCCATAATTCCAATATTCCTTGTCTTATCCAAGGCAAATTCTCTAGTCATTGAGCATTCCCTCCTTTCGGACAGATGAAAACTGATAAATTACCAGCGGAAATGGGCGAAGGCCTTGTTGGCTTCGGCCATCTTATGGGTATCTTCCCGCTTTTTAACGGTAGCGCCGGTGCTGTTGGCGGCATCCATTAATTCACCGGCCAGGCGCTGAGCCATGGTTTTTTCTCCCCGCTTGCGGGAAAAGGTAACCAGCCAGCGGATTGCCAGCGTGCGACGGCGTTCGGGACGAACTTCCACGGGAACCTGGTAGTTGCTGCCCCCGACACGGCGGGCCTTAACTTCCAGAACGGGCATGACATTATTCATGGCAGCCTCGAAGACATCCATGGGTTCTTTGCCAGTCTTGGTCCGGATGATATCCAGGGCCCCGTACATAATTGACTGGGCGACGCCTTTTTTGCCGTCAAGCATGATTGCGTTAATAAACCGGGAGATTAGTTCGCTGTTGTAAATGGGGTCGGCAATTATCTCCCGCTTGGGAACTGCACCTCTTCTGGGCATTCGCTATCCCTCCCTTATTCTTAGGATTTAGGTTTTTTAGAACCGTATTTCGAACGGCTCTGGTTGCGGTTTTGAACTCCTGCAGTGTCCAGAGAACCACGTACAATGTGATACCTTACGCCGGGCAGGTCTTTGACCCTGCCGCCCCGGACGAGGACAACAGAGTGCTCTTGCAAGTTGTGACCGATGCCGGGAATGTAAGCTGTCACTTCAGTTCCGTTGGTCAGGCGAACACGGGCAACCTTGCGAAGCGCCGAATTTGGTTTTTTGGGGGTAAGGGTGGAAACTCTGGTACATACTCCCCGCTTTTGAGGTGAACCCTCCAGCGCAGGCGCGGCTGATTTTTTGACAATTTTCTTCCTTCCTTTGCGGACCAGCTGGTTAATTGTTGGCATACTCACACCTCCTTCAATTGGTAAAGGTGCCCGGCCTGGGAAGACCGGGCCCATAGGCTATTTGCGAACCATGGCGGCAGCGGCGGCACCCACTTGAATGCCGCAGGCCTTGCCCAATTCACGCATGCTGACGACACTGACCAGGGGAATTCCCAGCTCCCTGCAGAGTTCAGCTATGGGTTCAACCAACTTTGCGTCGGCATCACCGGCAATGAATACTTTGACGGCCTCGCCTTTTTCAATGGCAAGTTTAGTCTGCTTAGTGCCTACGGACAGACTTGTGCCACATTCTGATCCCGATATGGCCATTAGCACACTCAACCTCCCAGTAAATTGAAAAATACGCACTTAATTAGTTTAACATCGGCCAGAGCTGCTGTCAATCAATTTCTGCGCTTCATCAATTTGCGGCTCTTTGACAATCTGAATGCTGCTATATCTGGTCATGCCCGTCCCCGCTGGGATAAGCTTGCCAATGATGACATTTTCCTTAAGACCCAGCAAGGGATCGATTTTTCCTTTAATTGAAGCTTCCGTCAGCACCCGGGTGGTCTCCTGGAAAGATGCGGCGGAGAGGAAAGAATCTGTGGCCAGAGAAGCCTTGGTAATTCCCAGCAGCAACGGCCGTCCGGTAGCCGGTTCGCCGCCCTCAGCCACCACTTGGCTGTTGGCTTCGTCAAACTCAAAATTATCGATGAAGGCGCCAGGCAACATGCCTGTGTCTCCGGGAGTTACTACTTTGATTTTGCGCATCATCTGACGGACGATGACTTCTATATGCTTGTCGTTGATGTCAACGCCCTGGTTGCAATAGACCCGCTGCACTTCCTGGGTCAGGTAGGATTGCACGGCTTCTGCCCCCTTGACCCTGAGGAGATCATGGGGATTGATGGAACCCTCCGTCAAGGAGTCGCCGGCCTCTACTCTCTGACCCTGGCGAGCCCGCAGTCTGGCGCCAAAGGGGATGGTGTAAACATGGGACTCGCCGTCGGCGGCCTTGACTTCCACTTCCCGCTTTGTCTTGTGTTCATCCAGATGGACGATGCCATCAACTTCGGTAATGACAGCCTGGCCTTTAGGCTTGCGGGCTTCAAACAGTTCTTCCACCCGGGGCAGACCCAAGGTGATGTCATCACCGGCAACGCCGCCGGTATGGAAGGTCCGCATGGTCAGCTGGGTGCCAGGTTCGCCAATTGACTGGGCGGCGATGATTCCCACCGATTCACCGATATTGACTACTTTGCCGGTGGCCATGTCCTGGCCGTAACATCTTACGCACACGCCGTAACGGCTCTTGCAGCTGAGAACGGTGCGGATTTTGACAAAATCAAAGATTGCGGCCAGCTTTTGTTGAGACATTACTCTTTGGCCGTCTTCCACGTAAACGGTATGAGCGGAGAGCTTAAATTTATGGGATTCACCCTCATCTCCGGTAACTGTGAGAGTGTTTTTCTTGAGGGTGACAGTGCCTGACATTGGCGCGAGGATGACGCCGTAGCCAGCGATTTCCCGAGCAATTGCCTGATCAATGAGCTGGTCCTTGGCCACCAGCACCTGTCCCTCGGGAGTAACAACATCTTCAGCGGCGTAGCGCCCTGCCAGACGCTCTTCCAAGGGTTCGATGATATTGCGCCCGTCTCGGATATCGGAAACGGCCAGACTGCGGTCGGTGCCGCAGTCCACATCCCGGACGATAACGTCTTGGGAGACGTCTACCAGGCGGCGGGTAAGATAACCGGAGTCTGCAGTCTTGAGGGCTGTGTCAGCCAACCCTTTGCGGGAACCGTGAGAGGAAATGAAGAATTCCATAACTGTCAGGCCCTCACGGAAATTGGCCTTGATGGGTAGCTCGATGACCTTGCCGGTGGGGTCGGCCATCAGCCCCCGCATGCCTGCCAGCTGTGTAATCTGAGATTCATTTCCCCGGGCTCCAGAACCAATCATCATGTAGATGGGGTTAAACCGGTCCAAACCCTTCATCAGACTTCTGGATACATCATCTTTGGCTTGGTTCCAGATAGCTATAACTTGCTCATAGCGCTCTTCATCACTGACCAGGCCTCGGCGAAAATCCTTTTCAGTTTTTTCGACGCTGGCTTCTGCATTTTTAATAATTTCAGCTTTTTCTTTGGGGACATTGATGTCGGACACGGCAATGGTGATGCCTGCCCTGGTGGAAAAGGAAAAGCCCACTGCCTTAATTTTGTCAAGTATTTCTGCCGTAGCTGTAGTCTGATAGCGCCGGAAACATTCGGCGATAATTTTACTGATAAACTTGCTGGTTATTGCCGGCACTACTTCCCGCTTCCCTATTAAATCGGGGATATTGCTGCCAGGCGGGGCAATGTCAGAGGCAGAGACATAATTTTCAAAAGAGGGGCGGTTGAGATAAGGAAAATCTGCCGGGAAAATTTCATTAAAGATCATTCGCCCAGCTGTGGTCAAGAAGTAACCACGCTCCGGAGCTGTGGGGCCCAGGTTTTTGCCAGCCAGTCCCTTAAGGGAAACTGCAATCCTGGTATGAAGAGTAATTGTCTTTTCCTGATAGGCCCGCAGCACTTCGCTGTAATCGGCAAAAACCTTGCCTTCACCTGTGTCGTTAGGTTTCTCCAAGGTCAGGTAGTAAATACCCAGCACCATGTCCTGAGTAGGGGTAACCACTGGCCTGCCGTCTTTAGGGTTGAGAATGTTATGGGCCGCCAGCATGAGCAGCCTGGCTTCAGCCTGGGCTTCAGAAGACAGGGGAACGTGGACAGCCATTTGGTCGCCGTCAAAGTCTGCATTATAAGCAGTGCAGACCAGAGGGTGAATCTGAATGGCACGACCTTCCACCAGCACAGGCTCAAAGGCCTGAATGCCCAGGCGGTGCAAGGTAGGGGCACGGTTGAGAAGGACAGGATGCTCTCTGATCACTTCTTCGAGAACGTCCCAGACTTCCGTTTCTACTCTTTCGACCATGCGCTTGGCATTTTTTATATTATGGGCGACGCCGTCATTGACCAGGCGGCGCATGACAAAGGGCTTAAACAGTTCCAGGGCCATTTCCTTGGGCAACCCGCATTGGTACATCTTTAACTCAGGGCCGACGACAATGACGGAACGGCCAGAATAGTCCACCCGTTTGCCCAGCAGGTTTTGACGGAAACGGCCTTGCTTGCCCTTGAGCAAGTCGCTCAGGGATTTTAAAGGCCTGTTGCCGGGGCCGGTAACGGGACGCCCCCGGCGCCCGTTGTCGATTAACGCGTCTACAGCTTCCTGAAGCATGCGCTTTTCATTGCGGACAATGATGTCAGGAGCGCCTAAATCCAAAAGGCGCTTAAGCCGGTTGTTGCGGTTAATGACCCGGCGGTATAGATCGTTGAGGTCTGCAGTGGCGAAGCGGCCTCCTTCCAGCTGGACCATGGGCCGCAGATCCGGGGGAAGCACCGGCACGGCATCCATGATCATCCATTCAGGCCGGTTCTTGGAGCTACGGAAGGCTTCAACCACCTCTAAGCGGCGGACTGCCCGGATATGCCTTTGGCCGGTAGAAGTCTTGACCTCTGTCCGCAGTTCTTCGGAAAGAGCGTCGAGATCGATCTCCTCTAACAGGGTCTTGATGGCCTCTGCTCCCATCTCGGCCCGGAAACCACGGCCGCTGCGAAAGAGGTCGACATTTTTCTCGTAGTTCTCACGGTATTCGGCTTCGGTAAGCAGCTGCTTTTTGGAAAGATTGGTTTCCCCTGGTTCCAGGACCACATAATTAGCAAAGTAGAGGACCTTCTCCAAAGACCGGGGAGGCATATCCAACAATAACCCCATCCGGCTGGGGATGCCTTTAAAATACCAAATATGGGAGACCGGGGCTGCCAGTTCGATATGGCCCATGCGCTCCCGGCGAACCTTGGCCCGGGTGACCTCCACACCGCAGCGGTCACAAACTACGCCCTTGTAGCGAATGCGCTTGTACTTGCCGCAATGGCATTCCCAGTCCTTTTGGGGACCGAAGATTTTTTCGCAAAACAAGCCTTCCCTTTCGGGCTTGAGAGTTCGATAGTTGATAGTTTCAGGTTTCTTGACCTCACCCCTGGACCAGGCCCGAATTTGCTCCGGCGAGGCCAAACCAATCCGCAGGGAATCGAAATTGTTGACATCCAGCAAGGTATTTCCCCCTTTTAAGATGTTGGTTGTCAATCATCAGGAAGATCATCATCATCGCCGTCTAGCTCGATGGCGGCGGTGCGCTTGGCCTTTTTACGCGGGGCCTTGCTGACACCTTCAAAATCATCTTCCATGTCGGCAAACCGTTCAAAATCCTCATCCAAAATCTCCATTTCGTCAGGATCGCCTTCATCCGAATCTGCTTCTTGTTCGCTGACGTCAATGGTATCGGTCAAATCTTGTTCGAGATTAACTTCTAATTCCCCTGACTCGTCATCATCTTCGCCAATTTCAACCTCAGCGGTATCCTCCCCCAGGACCTTGACATCCAGGCCAAGACTTTGCAGCTCTTTGACCAATACTTTAAAGGACTCAGGCACACCGGGTTCTGGGATATTTTCTCCCTTGACAATGGCCTCATAGGTTTTGACCCGCCCAACCACATCGTCAGACTTGACGGTGAGTATTTCCTGGAGAGTGTAAGCTGCGCCATAAGCCTCCAGGGCCCAAACCTCCATTTCTCCGAAACGCTGGCCGCCAAACTGGGCCTTGCCCCCCAGAGGCTGCTGGGTAACCAGGGAATAGGGTCCCGTCGAACGGGCATGAATTTTGTCATCAACCATATGGGCAAGCTTGACGATGTAGACATAGCCCACGGTAACCGTATTGTCAAAAGGTTCGCCGCTGCGGCCGTCGTAAAGCAATTCCTTGCCGTCTTCAGGCAACCCGGCCTCTTTGAGGGCGGCAAAAACATCCATCTCCGACGCCCCGTCAAAGACAGGAGTGGCCACCTTGATGCCTAGGGTGCTTGCGGCCCAGCCCAGGTGGGTTTCAAGGACCTGACCAATATTCATCCGGGAAGGGACGCCAAGGGGATTGAGGACAATATCCATAGGAGTGCCGTCGGGCAAAAAGGGCATATCTTCTGCAGGCAAAATCTTAGAGATAACCCCTTTGTTGCCGTGGCGGCCTGCCATTTTATCGCCAACAGAAATTTTCCGTTTCTGAGCAATGTAGACTCTGACCAGCTGATTGACCCCAGGTGAGAGTTCATCATCATTTTCTCGGCTAAAGACCTTGACATCGACAACGATGCCTGACTCACCATGGGGAACCCGCAACGAGGTATCCCGGACTTCTCTGGCCTTTTCTCCGAAGATAGCTCTGAGGAGGCGCTCTTCAGCAGTCAGTTCAGTTTCACCTTTAGGAGTTACCTTGCCCACGAGGATATCACTGGGCCTGACTTCTGCCCCAATGCGAATGATGCCGCGGCTGTCCAGGTTCTTGAGGGCCTCATCTCCCACATTGGGGATGTCTCGGGTTATTTCTTCCGGCCCCAGTTTTGTGTCCCTGGCCTCGGCCTCATATTCTTCAATATGGATTGAAGTAAAAATGTCATCATGGACCAGGCGTTCACTGATTAAAATGGCATCTTCATAGTTATAGCCTTCCCAGGTCATAAACGCCACCAGCACGTTGCGGCCCAGGGCTAATTCCCCCATCTCTGTTGAAGGGCCATCAGCCAGGGTATCCCCGGCCTGAACCTGGTCACCCTTGCGCACTGTAGGCCGCTGGGAGATACAGGTGCCCTGGTTGGAGCGGTGGAATTTGGTCAAGTGGTAGAAATCCCTGCCGCCGCTGGTCTCAAGGGGAAAGTTTTCCCCGGTCATGCCGCTGATGTTGGCATCAAATTGATTGTCACCCCGGTTGACAACTATTCTTGAGGAAGTTACCGATTCAACTATTCCTGAGTTTACAGCCTCTACTATGACCCGGGAATCTCGGGCCACTTTGCCTTCAATGCCAGTGCCTACAATTGGCGCTTTAGGCACCAACAGGGGCACGGCCTGTTTTTGCATGTTTGCTCCCATCAATGCTCTGTTGGCGTCGTCGTTTTCTAGAAATGGAATGAGACTGGTGGCGACGCTGACTAACTGCTTGGGAGAGACGTCCATATAGTCGATTTCTTTTGGCGGCCGGGTGGTGATTTCGCTGCCTAAACGGACGCTGATGAGGGAAGATGTAAAATATCCGTTTTCGTCTAAAGGCGCGTTGGCTTGAGCAATTGCATACTGGTCCTCATCATCGGCGGTGAGGTAGTGGATTTCGTTAGTCACCCGACCTTGGGTCCTGTGTACTTTGCGGTAGGGAGTCTCAAGAAATCCATACCGATTCATGCGGGCATAGGTGCTCAAGGAACCAATGAGGCCGATATTGGGGCCTTCAGGGGTTTCAATGGGACACATGCGGCCATAATGTGAGTGATGCACGTCCCGCACTTCGAAGCTTGCCCGGTCGCGGCTTAACCCCCCTGGGCCCAATGCGCTAAGGCGGCGCTTATGGCTGAGTTCAGCCAGGGGGTTGGTCTGATCCATAAATTGGGAAAGCTGGCTGCTGCCAAAGAACTCTTTGATGGCGGCAATGACAGGACGAATATTAATCAAAGCCTGGGGAGTAATGGCATCCACATCTTGAATAGTCATGCGCTCTTTGACAACCCGTTCCATTCTGGACAGGCCCACCCGAAATTGGTTTTGCAGAAGCTCGCCCACGCTGCGCAAACGCCTGTTTCCCAGGTGGTCGATGTCATCAACCTCGCCGATGCCTTTGGCTAAGTTGAGCAGGTATCCGATCACGGCGATAATGTCCTGACGGGTAATACAATTGGTGCCGTAAGGGGGCAATCCATTGCCGACAATGCGGATTGACTCTTTATTTTCGTTGTACACACTAAATTCTGTTGGGGAATTTTCCAGTGAAAAGATCCTATCCAACAGTTGATCATCCAAAACGGCGCCTGCCTCGGCAAGAATTTCGCCGGTATCCATGTCGATGACGGGCTCGCTCAGTTTACGATAGCGCAAGCGGCGGCGAGCGCCCAATTTTTTATTTAATTTATAGCGGCCCACATGGGCCAGATCATAGCGTTTGGGGTCAAAGAAAAGGTTTTCAAAAAGGGTCTTGGCATTATCCACATGAGCTGGTTCCCCTGGCCGCAACCGCTTATATATTTCCAGTAGGCCGCTTTCGAAAGAGTCGGTGCTGTCCTTCTCTAAAGTGGCTTCCAAAATCTCATGATTGCCGCCAAAGAGTTGACGAATCTCATCATTGGTGCCATAACCGATGCTGCGGAGCAAGACAGTCATAGGCAATTTGCGGGTGCGGTCCACCCTCACCCAGGCGATGTTGTGGCTGTCGGTTTCGAACTCCAACCAGGCCCCTCGATTGGGAATAAGGGTGCCGGTAAACAAAGTGCGGCCGCTAGCATCGATTGCACGATTAAAATAGGCTCCCGGAGAACGAACGAGCTGGCTGACGATAACCCGCTCTGCACCGTTGATGATGAAGGTTCCGTTCTTGGTCATGAGGGGAAAGTCTCCCATATAGACTTCCTGTTCCTTGACCTCGCCGGTAGCGGTGTTAATCAATCTGACCTGTACACGCAAGGGCGCTGAATATGTAGCATCCCTTTCTTTGCACTCATCCACAGAGTACTTTGGGTCCTCCAGATGATATGAGATAAACTCAAGGAGTAACTCTTCGGTAAAATCTTTGATGGGCGAGATGTCTTTAAACATCTCGCTAAGCCCCTCTTCCAGAAACCATTTGTAAGATTCACTCTGGATTTCTAACAGGTTAGGCAAGTCAAGGACTTCAGTTATCCGGGAGTAGCTTCTGCGCTCTGCCTCCCCCGATGCAACTACCTTGGTCAAAATCATCACCCCTCGTCCAGAATTTTCCGAGATATACCAGAATAGGTTACCCTTTGCAGCTTATAAATATTCGGTGCAACTGATAACCCTCAACCAAAAAAGTAAATTACATGGCAAGTAACAATAATAACATACATCGATTTTCCTGTCAAATAAAATAGCGCCCCTACCAGGGGCGCTGGAAACCTAAACTTACTTGACCTCGACGCTGCCGCCTACTTCGCTGATTTTCTTCTTGATGTCTTCGGCTTCATCTTTGGAAACCTTTTCTTTGATGGGCTTCGGTGCGCCGTCTACCAGATCCTTGGCTTCCTTGAGGCCGAGACCGGTGATTTCGCGAACAACTTTGATAACCTTGATTTTCTGGTCGCCAACAGCTGTCAGAACAGCGTCGAATTCGGTCTGTTCTTCTGCGGCTTCGGCAGCGGGGGCAGCAGGCATGGCGGCCATGGCCATGGGGGCAGCTGCGGTTACGCCAAATTCTTCTTCACAGGCTTTAACTAATTCGGACAGCTCTAAAACGGTCATACCTTTTACTAATTCCATTACTTCCTGAACTTTTGACATATCAATAAGCCTCCTGGATGATTTTTTTATTGTACTGCCTGTTCTTTTTGCTCTTTAACAGCATTGATTACACAGGCAAAATTGCGCAGATTGCCCTGCATAACATTGACGAATCCGGAAATTGGTCCCTGGAATCCGGCCAGAACCTGGGCCAAGAGCACTTCCCTGCCAGGCAATTCGGCCAGAGCGGCAATGGCTGCGGCATCAATGATTTTGCCCTCCAGAACACCGGATTTGAGCACCAGTTTTTTGTACTCTTTGGCAAACTTGGCCATGATTCTGGCAGGAGCGACTGGGTCATCGTAACTGAATGCGATGGCAGTAGGTCCAGTCAAATGGGGATTGAGGCCTTCAAGGCCGATCTTTTCCGCCGCCAATCTGGTCAAAGTATTTTTCAGGACCTTATATTCGACGCCGGCATCCCGAAGTTCCTTGCGCAGCTTAGTGGCTTCGGAAACATTGAGGCCCCGGTAATCGGTGAGCACTGCCACTACCGCACGCTGAAACTTGTCGCTGATTTCTTCTACAACCTTTTGTTTGCTTTCAAGAACTGCTTGCGAACTCAAGATATGCACCTCCCATCCTGGTAAATTAAAACCCTTCCGAGCTGGAAGGGTTAAAGGCAACGCGCAAAAGCGGCCTGTTCCTTTCCACCTCGGCTGGCTATTTAAGTCCCCTCAAGGGACACCTGCTGTCTGCGGTAGAATCTATGATTTATTAAAGACTTAGGCTTCTTTGTCCATGGAAGCGGCCTGCTGCGGGTTGACTTTCACCCCAGGACCCATTGTGGACGAAACAGTCACTGAACGCAAATACTGGCCTTTGGCGGCTGCTGGTTTAGCCTTAATCAAAACTTCCATCATGGTAATAAAGTTCTCGATGAGCTTGTCAATGTCAAAAGAGGCTTTGCCAAGGGGAACATGGATTATCCCGGCCTTTTCTGTCCGGTATTCAACCTTACCGGCTTTTATTTCCTTTACGGCCCGGGCAACATCCATGGTCACTGTACCGGTCTTGGGGTTGGGCATAAGGCCTTTGGGACCCAAAATCCGCCCCAGCTTGCCTACAGTGCCCATCATATCCGGGGTGGCGACGGCCACGTCAAAATCCAGCCAGCCCCCTTGAATCTTTTCGACGATATCAGCCTCACCAACATAATCGGCGCCTGCCTTTTCGGCCTCTGAGGCTTTTTCGCCTTTGGCGAAGACGAGGACTCTGGCTGTGCGGCCTGTGCCGGCGGGAAGAACCACAGCCCCCCGAATTTGCTGATCGGCATGCTTTGGATTGACCCCCAGCTTAACTGCCAGTTCGATTGTCTCATCAAACTTTGCCGAAGCCATTTCCTTGACCAGTGAAAGGGCTTCCTTGGGTCCATAACTCTGACTGCGGTCAAACTTCTTGAGTTGTTCCTGAATTCTCTTGGATTTGTGAGCCATTGCTTGCTTTCCTCCTTGTGGTACTGGCGGAGCCGAGGCTCCTCCCACTATAGTTGAGAATTAGTCTACTACAATAATGCCCATGCTGCGGGCAGTGCCTTCTACCATACGTATGGCAGCTTCTACGTCGGCAGCGTTTAAGTCAACCATTTTCAGCTCGGCAATTTCCCGCACGCTGGCGCGTTTAACAGTAGCGACCTTTTCCTTGTTGGGCGTTCCTGAAGCCTTTTGGATGCCGGCGGCTTTCTTTAACAACACTGCAGCCGGAGGGGTCTTAAGCACAAAAGAAAAGGAACGATCCTGGTATACTGAAATTTCAACTGGAATTATCAGCCCGGCCTGATTGGCGGTTTTCTCATTAAATTCCTTGCAGAATTGCATAATGTTGAGACCAGCCTGACCCAGGGCAGGACCTACCGGAGGCGCAGGATTTGCCTTGCCGGCGGGAATCTGTAACTTGATTATTTTAATTATTTTCTTGGGCATGTTTTCCCACCTCCTTGGGTGTTAAAGGGCTTCTACCTGATCAAAGTCCATTTCCATGGGCGTATCTCTGCCAAAGATGGAAACGGAAACCTTGACCTTTCCCTTGTCGGGGAGGACTTCCTGAACTACTGCAACGATTCCGGAAAAGGGCCCCCGAGTAATTTTAACATTCTCTCCAGCCGAAAACCGGATTTTTACTAGTGGTTCGGGATCGTCAATACGCTTCATTATGTTGCGAAGTTCCGATTCCGAGAGGGGAATCGGCCGGGGCCCAGAACCGACAAAGCCAGTAACCCCGGGGGTATTGCGCACGACATACCAGGACTCATCGGTCATTATCATTTCCACCAAGACATAGCCGGGAAAGATTTTCTTCTGCACAGTCTTACCCGCCTTGAGATCCCGTTCTTCTTCCATGGGAACACGGACACGAAAAATCCTGTCCTCCATTTTCATGTGGACAATACGTTTTTCTAGATTGGCCTTTACTTTGTTTTCATACCCTGAATAGGTATGAACAACATACCATTTTGTCTCCGAACTGTCAGAACTCAGGGATCTTACCCCCTTTACTTCTGAAAGATGAGCGTGAGAATCTGCTGATAGCCAAGATCAACAACCCAGATTATCGCGCCAACCACCACAACAGAAAGGAGCACTATCGCTGTGTAGGTTGTGAGCTCATGCCTGTTGGGCCATTGAACTTTCTTGAGTTCCCGGCGAACATCCTTAAGAAAAGTAATTAACTTCTTCATTTTTCTCCCCCTGCTACTTTGTTTCTCTATGCACTGTATGCTGCCTGCAGAACCGGCAGTATTTTTGCAATTCGATACGGTCAGGGGTGTTTTTCTTATTCTTTTTAGTCGTATAATTCCGTTGTTTACACTCGGTACAGGCCAGCGTTATTATTACCCGCATTGCCGAACACCTCCTCTACTGCCTGACACAGCCGGGAATTATGTCACTTATCAAATCTAACATAACAGGGCCCCGATTGTCAAACTTAAACTGTAAAAAAAAGTGACCGCCAGGCGGTCACTATAACGCAGATGTTACAACCCCGGAACCGACGGTACGGCCACCTTCACGAACGGAGAACCGCAGCCCCTCTTCAATAGCGATTGGGGTAATGAGTTCAACATCAAGGTTGACGTTGTCGCCGGGCATGACCATTTCCACGCCTTCGCCAAGGGTGATGACACCGGTGACGTCAGTGGTCCGGAAGTAGAATTGGGGACGATAACCATTGAAAAATGCTGTATGACGCCCGCCTTCTTCTTTGGACAAGACGTATACTTCGGCCTTGAATTTGGTTAAGGGCTTGATTGAACCTGGCTTGGCCAGTACCTGGCCGCGCTCGACGTCCTTGCGGTCAATGCCTCTCAGCAAAGTACCCACATTGTCCCCGGCTTCTGCATAGTCAAGAAGCTTGTGGAACATTTCAACCCCGGTGCACACTGTCTTGCGGGGAGCATCCATCAAACCGACGATTTCCACTTCGTCGCCAACCTTGACGGAACCGCGCTCGACACGGCCGGTGACAACTGTGCCGCGGCCGGTGATGGTGAAGACGTCTTCAATGGGCATCAGGAATGGCTTGTCGACTGGACGCTCAGGCATAGGAATGTACTCATCAACTGCATTCATCAGTTCCATAATCTTGTCGCCCCACTCGCTGTCTGGATCTTCCAAAGCTTTAAGGGCAGAACCTGAGATTATAGGAATTTCATCGCCGGGGAACTCATATTCGCTAAGCAGTTCCCGGACTTCCATTTCTACCAGCTCCAGCAGTTCTTCGTCGTCAACCATGTCGACTTTGTTGAGAAAAACGACGATGTTGGGAACGCCAACGTTGCGGGCAAGCAGGATGTGCTCACGAGTCTGGGGCATAGGGCCGTCGGCTGCGGACACAACCAAAATTGCGCCGTCCATCTGGGCAGCACCAGTAATCATGTTCTTGACATAGTCAGCGTGACCGGGGCAGTCAACGTGGGCATAATGCCTGTTCTCAGTTTCATATTCCACGTGAGAAGTGGAAATCGTGATTCCCCTGGCCTTTTCTTCAGGAGCCTTGTCGATTGTATCAAAGGCTCTTACTTCGGATAATCCCTTCTTTGCCAATACATATGTAATGGCAGCGGTCAATGTGGTTTTGCCGTGGTCAACGTGACCGATGGTGCCAATGTTGACATGGGGTTTGGTGCGTTCATACTTTTGCTTTGCCAACGAAACTCATCCTCCTTATTGAAAACTATATTAACCATTACTAACTGTAAAATACCTGCTCAAACATAATGTGGTGGCGGCGCAGGGATTTGAACCCCGGACACTGCGGGTATGAACCGCATGCTCTAGCCAGCTGAGCTACGCCGCCATGGATGGAGCTCACGACCGGGATTGAACCGGTTACCTCATCCTTACCAAGGATGCGCTCTACCGTTTGAGCTACGTGAGCAGAAGAAAGAGACAGGTAATTCCAGTACAACTGTGGAGCTCACGACCGGGATTGAACCGGTTGCCTCATCCTTACCAAGGATGCGCTCTGCCGTTTGAGCTACGTGAGCATGTTGGTTGCGGGGGCAGGATTTG
>DHSM01000010.1:141340-141518 GCA_002408465.1 Firmicutes bacterium UBA5286
CGGGTTATGAGCCCGACGAGCTGCCAGCTGCTCCACCCCGCGCTGGAGCGGGTGATGGGAATCGAACCCACGTTACTAGCTTGGAAGGCTAGAGCTCTACCATTGAGCTACACCCGCAGTTGGTGGAGAGGACTGGATTCGAACCAGTGAAGGCTGAGCCAGCAGATTTACAGTCTGC
>DHSM01000010.1:141669-161069 GCA_002408465.1 Firmicutes bacterium UBA5286
TGGCCAACTCGGGAACCTCTCCATCTAACTTGACACTATAGTCACAAACTACATTATACACAGCGGCGTCTGCCAGGTCAAGAGATTTTACAATCCATTTTTAAGGATTAAATATCTCTGATTTCCAAATACCTTTCCAGCTTGCGCTTGACTCGCTGCAAGGCGTTGTCTATGGATTTTACGTGGCGCTGCAATTCAACGGCGATTTCCTGATAGGACTTGCCTTCCAGGTAGAGCATGAGGACTTTGCGCTCGAGGCTGCTGAGAATTTCACTCATCTTTTTTTCGATATCGCCATATTCTTCCCGATTGATGGTCAGCGCTTCAGGATCGGTGACTTTGGCCCCGGAAATAATGTCCATAAGGGTGCGGTCAGAATCCTCATCAAAAATTGGTTTATTTAAGGAAACATACGAATTTAGGGGAATGTGTTTTTGCCGAGTGGCCGTCTTGATGGCAGTGATAATTTGCCTGGTGACGCACAGTTCAGCGAAAGCCTTGAAGGAGGAGAGCTTGTCCTCACGGAAATCACGAATAGATTTGAAGAGGCCAATCATCCCTTCCTGAATGATGTCTTCCCGGTCTGCCCCAATCAAAAAATAAGAGCGGGCTTTAGCACGTACAAAATTTTTATACTTATTGATTAAAAACTCAGTCGCATGACAATTGCCTTCACAAGCTGCCCTTGCAATTTCCTCGTCGCCAAGCATGTCCCAATCAAAATTGTCTTCGGTGACAACAATAGTCATGCAGTTCCCCTCCCAATTTTTCTGTCTTATAATTATATCCGCCAAGGGACAAGCCGTCAAGACCGCTCGTTCTTGTTCGCCATATTCTCCAAAGTTTTCCTGGATTTCTTATCCAGCCTGTTTCCCAATTCGGTGGTGGGCCTGTCTATTTGAGTGCGATCGGCGGCGTTTGATATCTGGCCGGCAATCTTTTTCGCTTCCAGATAAAATTCCCTGCTGGACCAGCGCCTGGCTCCTTTCCCCAGGACAATCTGCTGCTGGGCCCAGTCGGAGGTGACTACGCCCACAGCCTGGTTGCTGTCAGCCAATTTGGCAACAAGGCTTTCAATCAGTGAATCTGCAGTTTGACCGTGGTCGGTATACCTGATTTCGATGCCGGGAAGATATTCGGTTGTTTTTAATCCCTTGCTGCGATAGGCATCAAAGACCAGGATGATGTACTGTCCCGTAAAGGCATGGTATTCCTTGAGGACCTCCACCAACTGGTGGCGGGCGTCAGCCAGGGCATGTTCCTTGATTTTTTTTAAATCAGGCCAGCAGCCAATGACATTGTAGCCGTCAATTATCAGATAAGCCATCTGGGGCAATCCTTTGCCGAAGAATCTCGTAGATCAGCACGGCTCCGGCTACTGACACGTTTAGGGAATTCACTCGTCCCCTGGTAGGGATGCTTACAATATAATCGCTTTTCTCTTTGAGGAGCCTGGGAACGCCGCTGCCTTCACTGCCTAAAATCAGGACTACCGGGAAATCCCATTTTACCTGCCAATAATTTTGTCCTCCCATATCGGCGGCGGCTATCCAAAATCCTTTTGTCTTGAGGGTATCCACGGTTTGGGCCAAATTTCCCACCCGGCAGACTGGCACCGATTCTATGGCGCCCATAGAGACCCGGGCTACAGTTTCAGTAAGCTGCGCGCTGCGCCGCTTAGGCAATATGACGCCGTCTACCCCGGCGCATTCTCCCGACCGGAGCAGGGCCCCTAGGTTATGAGGATCCTCAACACCGGCCAGCAACAGGAGAATGGGGTTGTCGTTAACATCTAGATCCGCCAGCAGTTCGTCCAGATCGTAGTACTTCCAGGCGGCAGTTTCAGCCAAAATCCCTTGATGGTTAAGGCCCTTGGCCAGCTCGTCCAGCTTTTCCCTGGGGACAAACTGCAGGGGGCAACCCCTTTCCTTGGCCAGGTTAAGCAAAGGTTGCATGTTGCCGCGGATGCTCCTGGACACAAGGATTTTGGTCAGGGAGCGCTCCCCCTCCAGGGCGGCCATGACATTATTGCGGCCAGCAATAAGCTCAGACACTGCCCTTTTCCCCCATTTGCCATCTCCCGCAGGACATGGCTCCTTCAGGGCAGGTGCCGTCAATATCACATCTTGCGCCTGCCCGGGCAAAGAGAGCTGGCGCCTGCTCTTTGACCAAGGCCAGCATCTGCCAGGCCAGCTGGCGAATCTCCCACTGGGCCCGACTGCAGCAGCGATGTTCAAAAAAGTTCAGCAGGCTGCGGCAGTTCATAGTGACGATGATGCTGGTATGACAGGCATTAGGCAGGACGTAGCGGGCATCCTCTTTGTCTGCCACCGCTGCCAGCTGGGCATAAGCACGCCGAATCTTCTCCATGATCCGCAGATATTCTTGCCGGGCGGTGGGGTTGTCAGCAATTGAAGGCGGGATGACAAAATTAAAATTATCTTCCTTAACATAGCGCTGGGACTTTTGCGAGTAGCTGGCGATGCGGTGGCGCACCAGCTGATGGGTCAGCGCCCGGCTGACTTCCTGGATGCCAAAGGTAAAGCTGACATGCTCCAGGGGCGACAGATGGCCCATTTCGACCAGCTTTTCAATCAGCTTTTTGGCCTCTGCCCCTTGCATCTTGTCAACCAGCTCTGCTACGGAAGCATTGGAATAGCATAAGCGGGCGGCTGCGGCTACAGTGTTCTCAGGCTCTGGTGTCCAGTTCAGCAATTTGACCTGCATTTATCCTTCACCCTCGTCAAAAGATTGTTGGAGCAATTGCTCCAAGCGGCTGTGCTGGCTGCTGAGCCACAGCCAACCCACAACTACTTCCAGGCCGGTGGCCTGACAATATTCAGCGCTGTTGCGGGGAAGCCCCTTGGCATTTCGTCCCCGCCGCAGCAAATCCAGTTCTTGTTGGCTGAAGAAATCCCCCAGCCGGGCCACAGCAGCGGCCTGGCCCCCGGCGCAGGTAAATGCGGCGGACACCCGATGGGCGTGCTTGCCTGGCTGCGTGTCCCCCGCCACCACCAGCCGCTGCCGGGAATACAGTTCATAGACGGCATCGCCTATCCAAGCCAGGTGCTGAATGGGCAGGAGGGCGGCCGCGTTGGCATCCAGGAATTCCATTTGCTCCACCTAAATCCCGGCCTGCTGCCGACTGGACTTGATGCGGGCCACTGCCCGCTCCTTGCCGAGGATAGGTACAAGGTAATATAGTTCCTGACCGCTGACGGCGCCGGTCAGGGCTGCCCGGATAGGCATGTATACTGCCTTGCCGCTGACGCCGGCCCTTGTTTTCAGGTCTTTGTTCAATTGTTTAAGCATGGCCTGAACCTGTTGCTGCTGCAGGGGCAAATCCTCAGTCTGAGGCAGCGCCTCCAGGCGAGCCAGGAACTCGTCCAGCACCATTCCAGTGGTTTCCAGCTGCAACGGGGGCAGGGCTTCCGGCTGCACCTGAACGATGCCGGCCAAAAATTCTTTGACGAAGTTCGGCAGCTGAGCCAGGTAATGCAATTCATCTCTGACTACTGCGATAACATATTTCAGCCACTCTTTGGAAAGACCCTGGGTCAGGCCTTCGGCTTCCAAAAAAGGCATAGCCAAATCTGCCAGCCTGTCCAGATCGCTGGCCCGGATATACTGATTGTTCATCCAGTCCAGCTTCTGGGCATCAAAGATGCCGGGGCTCTTAGAAATCCGTGACAGGTCAAAGGCTTCCACCAGTTCTTCTATGGTCATTATTTCAGTGCTATCCTCAGGGGACCAGCCCAGCAGGGCCATAAAGTTCACCACTGCCTCGGGCAGGTAGCCCTGGCGGGCGTACTTGCCCACTGACATATCGCCCATGCGCTTGCTCATCTTGCGGCCGCTGGTATCTAAAACTACAGAAACATGTCCGAACTCAGGCATTTTCTCGCCCAGGGCCTGATAAATCAGGACTTGCCTGGGGGTGTTGACTAGGTGCTCATTGGCCCTGATGATATGGGTAATGCCCATGGTAATGTCATCAATGACCACTGCGTAGTTATAAGTGGGTATGCCATCAGACTTGAATATAATGAAGTCGCCCACATCACAGGATTGGAAACTTACCTGGCCGCGGATCAGGTCATCAATGAGAATCTCTGTGTCTTCGGGAACCTTAAAGCGAATGGTGGGCTTCAGACCCGCCTGGAGTTTTTCTTCAATCTGTGCCGGCGTCAGCCTGCGGCAACGCCCGCTGTATACGGGATTGTCTCCCCTGGCCATGGCCTCTTCTCTATCCCGGGCCAATTCTTCGGGGGTGCAGAAACAGTAATAAACATGTCCCCCCAGCCACAGTCTTGACAGGTATTCTTTGTAAATTTCCAGGCGCTCAGTCTGACGGTAGGGACCGTTGGGGCCGCCTACTTCCAGGCCCTCATCCCAATCCAGGCCCAGCCAGTGCAAGCTGGCGGCAATATCCCGCTCCCATTTTTCGCTGGAGCGCTCAAGATCCGTATCCTCGCTGCGGAGGACAAAAATGCCCTTGTTGCGCCGGGCGAAGAGCCAGTTAAACAGCACCGTCCTAGCGCCGCCGATATGTAAGGGACCTGTGGGGCTTGGGGCAAATCGTACTTTTACTGTCATGATCATTACCTCCTGTTGCCGGTTGCTGCTACGGTGCATACGCTTTGGGCGGCAATGCCTTCCCCGCGTCCGGCAAAGCCCAGCCCTTCGGTAGAAGTGGCTTTTATGTTAACCCCGGCGATTTCTACCTTGGCACTGTCAGCAATTTTTTTCTGCATCTTGGGAATATAGGGACTGATTTTCGGCTGCTGGGCAATTATCAGCGCATCGATATTGATGATGCGCATGCCTCTAGCCGCCAGCAAACCGGCCACATGGGCCAGAAGCCGGCAGCTGTCTGCGCCTGCCCAGGCAGGGTCAGTATCGGGAAAATGCCGGCCTATGTCACCCAGGCCGGCGGCTCCCAACAGGGCATCCATTACGGCATGGATGAGGACATCGGCGTCGGAATGGCCCAATAGACCCTTGGCAAAGGGGATGTTCACCCCTCCCAGAATTAGATCCCGCCCCGGCGCCAGCTGGTGAACATCATAGCCAATGCCGGTGCGGATGGTTTCTCCGAGAATCTGAGTTGCCCTTAGTATATCTTGGGGATGAGTAATTTTCAAATTGGCTGCCTCGCCGGGGACTACGTTTACAGGCTGTCCCAAGGCTTCCACCAGAAAAGCGTCATCGGTGGCTTGCTGCCGCCCCTTGCCAGCCTGTTCATAGGCTGCCAGCAATAGCTCCCGCCGAAAAACCTGAGGAGTTTGCACGGCCTGGAGCAGTGTTCTGTCCAGGGTGGCCTGGACCATGCCGCCAGCGACTTCTTTGATAGTGTCTGTCACCGGCAAGGCTGGAATTGCAGCTCCGTGGACTTTTGCCGCCTCAATTACCCGCCGGATTAATTCCGGGCTGGCCAAAGGGCGGCTGCCGTCGTGAATGAGAACATAGTCGCCGCGGGCATGGCGTAAGCCGGCATAGACCGAGTCCTGGCGGCTGGCTCCGCCGGGAAGCAATTTATAATCTTCAAGAACATCGCCGATTGCAGTCCGGCACTGATCCTCTTCACCCTGCCTGCAGACAATGATATATTCATCGACAAAACCACGCAGCGATAACAACGTACGGGTCAACACAGGTTGACCCGCAATGCGCAAAAATTGTTTATTAATGCTGGTTTGCATCCGCCGGCTTTCCCCGGCGGCAGGTATTATTGCAGATATCATATTAGGCACCTCAACTGATTTTTTCCTGCTTAAGTCGGGCAAAGATCATGCGCCCGGCGGCAGTCTGGAGCACGCTGGTGACCAGCACTGAGATTTCATTGCCGATATAAGAGCGTCCGCCATCGACAACAATCATGGTGCCATCATCCAAGTAAGCTATGCCCTGGCCAGATTCTTTGCCATCCTTGATAATCTGGACGTCCATTTCTTCTCCAGGCAGGACTACGGGTTTTACAGCATTGGCTAGTTCGTTGATATTGAGCACCGGCACCCCTTGCAGTTCGCAGACTTTATTGAGATTGTAGTCATTGGTAACGACCTTGCCCCCAATCCTTTGGGCAAGTTTGACCAGGCGGCTGTCCACTTCCAAGCCTTCATCCTCAGTATCATCGAGAACATGCACAGGAATGTTAATCTCTTTTTGAATGCGATTCAGAATATCCAAGCCCCTCCTACCTCTGTTGCGCTTAAGGGTGTCAGAGGAATCAGCAATATGCCTGAGTTCTTCTAAGACGAAGCTGGGGATGATAATCTTGCCGTCCAAAAAACCGGCGTCACAGATATCGGCGATGCGCCCATCAATAATAACAGATGTGTCAAGGATCTTGGGCATTGCCCCACCCTTTTCCTTGCCCCCAGCCATTTCCATGGGTATTTTGGACATGCGGAATACGGCGACCAGGTCTTCACGCTTTTTCACGGCGACAATGGCGCCTACCCAGGCAAGAAAAATATTCGCGATGATTGCCAGGTAAGGGCCAAATACGGGTATAATTTCCCGAAAGGGGTAAATGAGCAGGGTGCCGATAAGCAACCCCATAATGATGCCCGCGGAACCTGCAACCAAGTCCTGACCGGGCAAGACCAGCAGGTACTTTTCCAGCCAATGGCTGCTTTTTTGCACAGCCTTAGTAATCGCCGGAGTGATTAAAAAGAAAATAAGTCCGAAGAATAATGCCCCAATAATAGCAGCGATGGCTTGCCCCCAGGAAGGCAAACCCGCGGTAAGGGCTGGTAAAGCGTGAATCCTAGTAATAAAGGTGTAGCCAAATGCAAATCCGATTAGAGTAAACACAGCCCGCATTACCTTGGAAAACAACTTTTCACCTCCCTGAAGCAATATTAAAATATAGTATACACTATTTAACTGCTACTATTCTACAGTATTGATAAGTAAATTCATGGCTCCATCATGATCTATATCTTTAGCAAGGGCGAGCTCGCTGACTAAAATCTGCCTGGCAGTATCCAACATCTTGCGCTCACAAGTTGACAAGCCTTTTTCTTTATCACGGCAAGTCAAGTTTCTCACCACTTCAGCAATAGCGAAGACATCGCCAGTTTTTATTTTTTCTAAATGGGCCCGGTACCGCCTGTTCCAATTGGCAGTGCTGGCGACCCGCTTTTTGCGCAGCACATCGAGGACTTGTTGCACAGTTTCATTATCGATAACTTGGCGCAGACCTGCATCGCCCACAGTGGAAACGGGAATCATAACCTTCATATCCCCTATGGGCATCCGCAAAACATAATACTGCTTAACCTTGCCCAAGATTTCCTTGGTTTCTATGGCCTCGATGACACCGGCGCCGTGCATGGGATATACAACTTTATCACCGACTTTGAACATGCTTAATCCCCCTTTGAATGTTACAATTTTATCATAAAAGGACAATCAAAGTCAAATTTGATATCATAGCACACAAGCGATTTCATGTCAACAGCAATCCGGGCATCAAATTACTTAAAAAGCCCGTGCTAGAATGCACGGGCTTTTTTGCGCTTTTGCCACAAATCTACAAGATAATTTTTAATGCCCAGGAGCATATAGATGACCAAGGGAACCATAAAAAATGCTGAGGCCCGCCAGCGCAGAAATATCACTGCCCCCACCAGCACTACCACTATAAAAAGGACGACAAATTTTGGAATGCCGACGGACTTAAAATCGGGATATCTAAATGTGCTGATCATCAGCCAGGAAAGGAGAAGCAGCACAGCCAGCACGAGCCAGACACTGTGGTCTGGACTGCACAACAAGAACAAGGCCATCAGCCCGCCGGCCAGGGTGATGGGAACGCCGACAAAGAAGCCCTGGCCAGAAGTAAGCGCATTAAACCGGGCCAGGCGCAAGGCCCCCATCAGGGGAAAGGGCAGCATCGCCAGGATTCCCCATACCTCTCCCAGCTGCTTAAGGCTGACGGCGTAGGCCAACATTGCCGGAGCGACACCAAAGGTAACTAAATCAGACAAAGAGTCCAATTGCTTGCCAAATTCTGAGCTGACTTTGAGCAGCCTCGCCAGCCGGCCGTCAAACCCGTCAAAAAGCATCCCCATGACGATGAACACGGCCGCCCAATCTCCTCGGCCGTTATAGATAAAGACAAGAGATATCAGTCCGAAGATTAAATTGGCCAAAGTGCATAAACTGGGCACTATTTTTTTTATTCTCAGCATTAATTTACCTCCCCGATAATGGTCAGGCCGGCTTGCACCTTATCCCCTTCGGCCACTAGCACTTTATAATTGGCGGGGAAGGTCACCTGAGTGCAAGAACCCAATTTGATCATGCCTATTTTTTCGCCCTGAGCCACCTCCTGATCTTTATGAACCCAATTGACAGTTCTGCGGGCCATTATTCCGGCCACCTGAATCACTTTTACCCTGATTTGTCCCTGGATGCAGTAACTGCGCTTTTCGTTGACAAGAGGAGCTTCGGGGTTCATAGCAGGCAGGAATTTGCCTGGCTGATGGCTGATTGACTCCACAACCCCAGCTATGGGGCTGCGGTTTACATGGACGCTTAAGGGGGACATAAAGATACTTACCTGCCAGGCACCAGCGCCAACATAAGCGCAATCGACGGAGGCAACCCGGGTCACCGTCCCGTCTGCGGGGGCAAGGATAATACTTTCTTTTTCCGGCGCCGGCCGGCGGGGATCCCGATAAAAGAAAAATAAGAACGTCAGCAAAGCCAGAGGAACCAAGCTCAGAACAGGATAGATCCATGCCAGGATTGCCGTGATGAGCACCAGCAAAATTACTGCTGCCTTTGCCTGGGAAAAAGCCAATCTCATGACATAACCCCCTATATATTATGGCGGTCGACAATCAACTGCTGCTGCATGCGCAGCAGCCCTTCCTTAATGGACCTGGCCCTTACTTCGCCAATGCCTTCTACATCATCCAGCTCTTCGATGGATGCGGTGAGAATATCCTGCAAGGTGCCAAACACCGCTACCACATTATCAATTACCGGCAGAGGCAGCCGGGGAATCTTGCTGAGAATGCGATGTCCCCTGGACAAGACAGGCTGGTCCAAGCTGCTGACTCCGCCGCCATAGCCCAAGATTTTGCTGAAATTAGTCTGATCAAGCAACTCTTCTGAAGAAAGGGCAGCCATGCCTGCCAGCACAGTGTCTAAAGAGCGGTCCTCACCGCTGGCCACATAGTCCTTAATCAGAAGGTAGCCTTCCTGATTGGTGTCGGCTACCAGTTCCTCCAATTGCAATTTTACCAACCGACCCTCGGTTCCCAATTCAACAATATACTTTGTTATCTCATTGACTACCCGCATAAGCATTTCAAAGCGCTGCAAGGCGGTGGTCACATCAGCCAGGAGCACCATATCCTCGAACTCCAGGACCAGCAATTTTGCAAGAGTCTCATTGAAGACAATTCTATACTTATCCAAGGTTTGGATTGCCTGATTGGCCTTGCTCAGAATGAGGCCAATATCCCGAAGGTAATATTTAATGCTGCCTTTGTAAAGAGTGATGATGTTGCGGCGCTGAGAAATGGAGATTGTAAGCAAGCCGGTAGACCTGGCCACCCGCTCAGCTGTCCGGTGTCGGATGCCGGTTTCAGAAGAAAGTACTGACTGATCCGGAAGCAGCATAGCGTTGACATACAGTATGCGCTTGGTATCACTGCTGAGTATAATTGCCCCGTCCATTTTTGCCAGCTCATATAAATGGGCAGGGGTGAATTCGGTGTCCAGGCGAAAACCGCCGTCGACTATGGCATTGATTGCTGGGTTTTCCCCAATGACAATCAAAGCGCCAGTCTTGGCCCGAAGTACGTTATCTAACCCTTCCCGGAGAGGTGTTCCGGGAGCAACCATTCGCAAAATCTGATGTACGCCATCGTTAGGCAAATGAATTTCAGCTATTGTCCCCACCTCCAAATGCTATTTTTAGGGCCTCAGATATGCCTGAAACCGGGTGGACCGCAAGGGATTCGGGAAGATTCATATCACTAAATTCTGGGACTATGGCTGTAGTGAACCCCAGCTTTGCTGCCTCCCGCAATCTTTGATCCAAGCGGGAAACCGCCCGGATTTCTCCGGTAAGCCCGACTTCGCCAACAGCCAGCAACTGGGGAAGGAGTTTTTTATCCCTGAAGGCCGAAGCTGCAGCCAAAACAACTGCCAAGTCTACAGCGGGCTCGTTAATTTGCACGCCGCCAACTACGTTGACATATATATCATTCCCCTGCAGAAGCAAGCCTCCTCTTTTCTCCAAAACCGCCAGGAGCAAGGACATGCGGTTGTAGTCCAGCCCGTCCGCCATCCGCCTGGGAGTGGCAAAACCTGAGGCTGCGACCAGGGCCTGGATTTCTACCAACAGCGGCCTAGAACCCTCCATGGTGGCAGTTACCACGGCACCGGGCTGGCTGCCTCCCTGAGAGAGAAACAGCTGGGATGGATTGTTCACCGCTTCCAGACCGGCGGCAGTCATCAAAAACACGCCAATCTCGTTGGTGGAGCCAAATCTGTTTTTGACGCAGCGCAGAAGACGAAAGACATGATGGCGGTCACCTTCGAAGTACAAGACGCAGTCCACCATATGTTCAAGGGTTTTTGGCCCCGCCAGCCCTCCATCCTTGGTGACATGACCTACCAGAAGGATGCTGCACCCGGCATCTTTCGCCAGGCGCATGAGGCGGGCAGTGCACTCGCGAATTTGCGAAACAGTGCCCGGTGAAGAAGTGAGATTGTCACTGAATATCGTTTGAATTGAATCAATAATCACTATGGCTGGATGAGCGCTGCGAATGGTATCTTCGACAATTTCCAGGCTGTGCTCAGCCAGCAGCAGTATCGAGGGATGAAGAGCATCCAGACGCCGGGCCCGCAGGCCAACCTGCTGAACAGATTCTTCCCCAGTAACGTACAGCACATCGCTGCCCCCTGCGGCCAGAGCCCGGGCAGTCTGGAGCAGCAAAGTGGATTTGCCTATTCCCGGCTCGCCGCCAAACAAAACCAGAGAGCCGGGTATAATTCCACCACCCAACACCCGGTCCAGTTCGGAAATGCCTGTCACCAAGCGTATGTCGCCGGAAATATCTATTTCCGTTATCGCCACCGGCTCAAGGGCATGTGTTCGCCTGCCTGCAGGCGCCTTTTCATCGGGGACACGAAATTCTTCAAAGCTGTTCCATTCCTGGCAGGAAGGGCAGCGGCCAAGCCAGCGTATGGTTTCATACCCGCAGTTATTGCACAAAAACATGGTCTTTTTTTTCGCCATATTTTATTTACACCTCATGTGATTATACCATTTATATTCTAGGCGGGCTATTATAAATCCTTTTATCCACGGGGGGCCGGCAGGCTAAACAAAAAAAGAGCCCGGAAACGGGCTCTGGACTTAGACTTCTGTTTTTTTAGCGTCTTTGCCGAAGATAAGTTTGCCCTCGGCAGCATCAACCAGGATATTCTCGCCGGCGGCAAAGCTGCCTTTAAGAAGTTCTTCGGAAATCTCATCTTCAATCAGGCGCTGAATTGCTCGGCGCAGAGGCCTGGCTCCATATGTCGGGTCAAACCCCTGGTCAACCAGGAGATTGCGGGCAGCTTCGGTTACGGAAATGGTCAAGTCTAATTCTTTGAGCTTGCCTGCCAGTTCAGCCAGCATCAGATCGACGATGCTGTGAATATGCTGGCGGTCCAAGGCGTGGAAGACAATAACATCGTCAATGCGGTTGAGGAATTCTGGCCTGAATGTGCGCTTTAGTTCACCGGTGACCTGTTCCTTCATGTTTTCGTAATTCTGGCCCTCACCTTCAGGGCGGAAGCCTAAGACCTTATCCTGGCGCAGCAGATGGGCGCCGACATTTGAAGTCATAATGATGATGGTGTTGCGGAAATCTACCCGCCGGCCCTGACCATCAGTAAGAATGCCATCTTCCAGGACCTGAAGCAAGGTGTTGAACACATCGGGATGAGCCTTCTCGATTTCATCCAGCAAGATTACCGAGTAAGGCCGGCGGCGCACTTTTTCAGTAAGCTGTCCGCCTTCATCGTACCCTACATAGCCGGGTGGAGCGCCAATCAGCCTTGCGGTGGTGTGTTTTTCCATGTATTCGGACATATCCAGACGAATCATAGCATCCTCGTCTCCGAACATGGCCTCGGCCAGGGCCCGGGCCAGTTCCGTCTTGCCGACACCGGTGGGACCGAGAAAGATGAAGGAACCGATGGGACGTTTGGGATCCTTGAGGCCGGCCCTGGCCCTGCGCACTGCCCGGGAAATAGAGTGCACTGCTTCTTGCTGGCCGATAACCCGCTTGTGCAGCTCCTCTTCCAGGTTAAGCAGACGCTGAGATTCCTCCTGAGCCAGGCGGGTAACAGGAATTCCGGTCCAACTGGAGACAATATGGGCGATGTCATCAGGGGTGATTTCAGTCTTCTCCCGTACCTGCCTGTTCTCCCATTCATCTTTGCGCTCTTTCAGCTGCTGCTGGAGATTTTGTTTGCGGTCTCTCAGCTGGGCAGCCTTTTCATACTCTTCGCTGCTGACTGCGGCAGCCATTTCTTTTTCAACAACTTCCAGCTCCTGTTCCAGCTGCTTTAAATCTGGCGGCGCTGTATAGATAAGCAAGCGTTGCCTGGAAGCGGCTTCGTCGATGAGGTCAATGGCCTTATCAGGCAGGAAGCGGTCGGGAATATAGCGGGCAGACATCTTGACAGCTGCCTCAATAGCATCATCGGGAATTTTTACCCGGTGGTGAGCCTCATAGCGGTCGCGCAGGCCTTTGAGTATAGCCACTGCCTCTTCCGGGGCAGGCTCACCCACGGTGATGGGCTGGAAGCGGCGCTCAAGGGCGGCATCCTTTTCGATATACTTGCGATATTCATCCGATGTAGTTGCGCCAATGGCCTGGAGCTCGCCCCTGGATAGGGCAGGTTTAATAATATTAGCGGCGTCCAGAGCCCCTTCGGCGCCGCCGGCTCCGATGAGGGTATGGAGTTCGTCGATGAAGAGAATTACATTGCCAACTGCCTTTAACTCATCCATCATCTTCTTGAACCGCTCTTCAAACTCGCCTCTGTACTTGGTCCCGGCCACCATCGAAGATAACTCAAGAGTCACAAGGCGCTTGTCTCTCAGCAGCTCGGGAACCTGTCCGGCGTTGATGCGCTGGGCAAGGCCCTCGGCAATGGCAGTCTTGCCTACTCCCGGTTCGCCTATGAGGCAGGGATTGTTTTTGGTCCGGCGGCTGAGGACTTGGATTACCCGCTCAACTTCCTTTTCTCTGCCTATTACGGGATCGAGCTTGCCTTCCGCCGCATCCTTGGTCAGGTCCCGGCCAAAAGAATCCAGGACGGGAGTTGCCTTGCCTTTTGCCTGAGCCTGGGTTTTACCCATGGGGCCCGAGCCGTGTGGAGCAGCTTGCCCCATGGCTTCCATCAGACTTGTATAAACATTCTCCAAGCTGATGTTATTTGCCTGCAGCAAGCGGGCGGCGATTCCCTCTCCTTCCCGAAGCAATCCCAACAGCAGGTGTTCTGTTCCTACATAGTTATGGCCCATCTCTCTGGCCTCCACAGCTGCCAGTTCCAGGACCCGTTTAATCCGGGGCGAAAAAGGCACAGCCTGGCCGGAAATGTGGGGATTTGCGCCCATAACCTCTTTGACCTGGGCATAAAGGCCTTGGGCAGAGATTCCCCGTTGAGCCAATACTTTGGCAGCCACCCCCTGTTCCTCGGCGGCGAGACTGAGGAGCAAGTGCTCAGTGCCGACTATTGAATGGCCCATCTGCATTGCCAGCTGTTGAGCTTTCATTATTGTCATTTTTGCTCGTTCTGTATAATTATCAAACATATTTTTGCCTCCTGTTATTATTTTTTCACTAATTCGCGAATCAGTTCAGCCCGCTTGACATCCCGTTGCCGGGGGGACAAAACCTGGTTATATATTTTTTGCAGATATCCTGGCTGGGCAAAAACCAGCAGTTCTTGTAAAATCCGTGGGTTTAGCCCCTCTAAAATGTTCAGGTCTAGTCCTAAGCGCAGCAGAGATACATACTCCATTGCTTCTGTAGAAGTGATCACCCTGGCGTTGGCCAAAATTCCATAGGCACGCCACACCCTGTCACTGAGGGCGAGATTATCGGTTCCCGCCAATTTTTGGCGGGCGTCTAATTCCTGGCAGATGACCTGGTCAGTTACCCGGTTGAGAGCTTCAATGATATCTTCTTCCCTTTGTCCTAAAGTAATTTGATTGGAAATCTGATAAACATTGCCCTGGGCTTCTGAACCCTCGCCAAACATGCCTCGAACCATAACCCCCACCTTGGATATGGTGCCCAACACCAAGGCGAGCTGGCCGCTAAAGGCCAGGCCAGGCAGGTGCAGCATTATCGAAGCGCGCATGCCGGTGCCCACATTGGTGGGGCAACAAGTCAGGTAGCCCGTTTGGGAAGACCAGGCGTAGCAAAAGCCGGCATCAAAAAGATCGTCCACCTGGCTGGCCAAGTTCCAGGCTTCTCTTAACTGGGATCCGGACATAAGGGACTGAATTCGAAGGTGGTCTTCCTCATTGACCATGACACTTACCGATTCATCCTTGTTGACCAGGACGCCTCCGTATCCCTGCCTTGCAAGCTTGGGGCTGATTAAGTGCTTGTCTGCCAGGGCCAGGCGCTCGTTTTCAGGGATGTCTTTGATAGAAATATAGTCAGTGATGCCAAGAGATTCCAGCCCGCCGGTATTCCACCAGCGGCGAACTTTCTGTTCTACCTCTTCCAGCTGAGAAGGTGATGCCCGGCCAGGGAATGGGTACTCCGCTAAGTTTCTGGCCAGACGCACTCTTGAGCTGATGGCCACAGAATTGTTTGGACCATCCCCGGTCATCCATCGGCTCAGCGATTGTTTGAGAATATTATCGAGACTCATATACCTGCCCCCCTAATCCTTTTGCAGTCCGCGAATGCGATCCCGCAGCCTGGCGGCGTCTTCAAAGCGCTCTTCTCTGATGGCGACTTGAAGTTTTTCTTTGAGTTCACCCATCTCCCGCTGGGCCCGGGCCCGTTCGCCGGCGCTGCGGGGAATTTTGCCGGTATGGGCGGTTCTGCCCTGAACCCGGCCGATAATCGTATTGACTAAGGTCGCCCAGGTCTGGTAACACTGACCGCAGCCAAAGCGACCGTTTTGGCGCAACTCCACTTCTGTCAGGCCGCAGCCGGGACAAGATTTGCCTTTGTCAACTGAATCAGAGCCCCAGTCAACCATTCCCGCCAACATCTTATGCAGGGCAAAGACCGAATCTGCCTGGCCGCTCTGCTGAGCGCACTGATGGCAAAGATGGATTTCGGTTTTTTTGTTGTTGACAATTTGCGTGATGCTGATTCTGGCTTCCCGTTCCCCACAGTTCTGACAAAGCATGATTATACCTCCCTAATGATGGCTTCCACCATGGCCAACAGTATTCTGTAGCGCAATTCGCCTCTGGCCGGCGCCGGGATATTCAGTACCGCTGGATCCATAACTGCAGACATTATCTGGGCCTCTCTCGGATCAATCAGGCCTTGGTCATGAAGCCAGTGAAGAAAGTCTATAGCCTGGCGCTGGCTGAGCTCCTCCCCCAATTCGTCCAAGACAGGCAATATCATCTCGAGTTTGTCCAAGTCCAGACGAATGAGGCGAATAAATCCGCCGCCCCCCCGCTGACTTTCTGTGACATAACCTCTTTGCGGGTTAAACCTGGTTTGGATGACATAGTTAATCTGGGAGGGAGCACAGCCAAAATGCTGGGCCAACTCATTGCGCCGGAGCAGTACCATATTATCCATGCTTTCATCCAGCAATGTCTTGATATAAAGTTCTATGATATCAACAAGATTCATAATCCCACCCCTGACTTTGACTATCCTTGACTTTGATTATACCTTAAGTTTATTCCCCTTGCAATACCTTTAATAAGCGGGGAACAAAAAATTTAACAATATAAGGAGACCCAGCAGCCTGGCAGAAGCCCAGCTGACCGACAGCGCCTGCAGCCATGTAGGCTTCGGCAAAGGGCAATTCAGCAGTTTCAGATATGTAATCCACTCCAGCCCGGCATGCTGTCCCGATAGCTTCCGCCAAAGATGGGGCACTGGCCAGGAAGTAAGTGCCGGCCTCAGTGGCCACCAAAGGTCCCGCCAATTGCATTCCCTTGAGTACTTCCACCCTGAACTTGACCTCAGCGCTGGTCCCGATGCCGCTGCCGCTTATAGCTCCATCCCCCATGAGAAGATGGATATCTCCCAAGGCCAAAAGGGCGCCGGCATGAAAGACAGGCAGACAGATTCTGCTGCCGGGACAAATTTCTTTTGCGTACAACTTGCCTCCGTGCGACCCCGGAAGCTTGTTGCTGACCTCCCCCTCCGAAGGGGCGACACCAATTACGCCAATCATGGGCTGAACAGGCACGCTCAAACCTTCAGCCAAGATGAGGCTGCTAGCAGCAAGCCCAAAAATCTTCACTTCCGGAACATTGACATTGGGCAGTATTCCCGTTTCCCGCTCCAGCACCATAATCCCCTGTTGAGCAGTCTTAATCTCCAGAATTTCTATTTCCAGGGCATCACCCGGCTCTGCGCCGTTTACGTAGAAGGGGCCGGTAGCCGGAGTGACCCTGTTCCAATCGATTGCCGCCAAACTTTGGCCTGATTCATGTACCTGTCCGTTAAAACAATCTGCTGTTTCTACCACCAGGATTTCTCCGGGTGAAAGCTCGGCCACAGGATTGTGCTGGGCAGAAAAGCTATAGATAACATTGTCCTTTTCTTCAAATTTCATTCTGTTCCCACCTCCACGTACCCGGATTATACCATAGTAGAATCTCTAAAAAAAAGAAACCTGCAAGAGCAGGTTTACCTTAATCAATTCGACTTCCAGGTCCTAAATGCTTCCTCAGTGTATTTGTTGCCGGCATTCCAGACCAGATATTCTTTTATGCCCAAATCCTCCAAAGCCCGCAGCTGGGCATGAATCTCCTCTACCCCGTAGCGAATATAGCCTTTGACCCAGGATGCGGTAAAATCCTGAAGCCATGGCCGCAAAATTATTTTGGAGTCAACGGCTTCCATGCGGACCAAGTGATCTTTGCTGCTCTGACGAACAACACCATAAGGTTCCCGGTCAGGTACTTTGTAACCAAAGGAGCCTGTCCAATAATGGCTCGGATAAACCATGGGGCTGATGGCATGTATTTCGCTGGTAAGCATAAGTTCCAACTGCTGACCTACGGTTTGCTCATCTTTGGCAGTGCCCATGACGCCAAAGGTGTCAGCAGAGACATCTATGCCTAATGGATCCAGGCGCTCTTTGGCATAAGCGAGGAAGTCAGCAATAATTTCACTGCGCTCGTAAGCGCCTGTGCTGTGAAGGTTGGCAGGGGGTAGATTATCAATGTTTTTTACCTCGCCGTCGCCACCTGATGGCCAGCGTATATAGTCGAACTGAATTTCCCTGAACCCCAGCTGGGCAGCTTCGGTAGCAATATCCAGAAGATAATCCCAATACCCCTTATTGCGCAGATCAGCCCAGGCAACGTCGTTTTTATCTTTCCAAACAGAGCCATCGGCGTTCTGCAAAAACCAATCAGGTTTAACAGTGCATACATGTTTATCTTTGGCAACAACAATACGGGCAATGGGGTATATCTGTTCATCCCGAAGCTGTTGCATAAAGCTTTCTAAATCGAATTGTTTTTGATTAGCCCCTGCATCAATAACTAGCGGGATTTCACTGCGCCCGTGGGTGACATAGCCAGTATCATCCTTGACATTGATGACCAGGGAATTGAGTTCAGATTCCCGCAACAACTTAATAATCGGCTCCCGCAGTTTTTTGGAACCGGCGCCATGGCCAGTGAGGAATAATCCCCGGACATATTTGGGCCGTGGAATCGGCTCGGGACCAGGCTCCGGTTCTGGCTCGGGCTCAGGCTCCGGTTGGGGATTAGGTTTTGGGTCATCAGTGCCGGGATCCTTACCCGGATTAGGATTGTCTGTAACATCAGGAGGAGTGGTTTTGCCAATAAACGGATAGGCAATAGCAGTGGCTACACACCCCACGACCAATAAAACTACGATAGCGGTAATTACAATTTTTATTGTTTTCAATATGCCCTCTCCCAGTCGATATTTATTAGACACTCATTAAGTATATCAGGATTGCAGCAAGGATTAAACATGTAAAACATGGTTCACATGTTTTGCGAAGGGTTAACACTTTTAAAGGCAAAGATTCCAATTCCCACAGCAATTGTAAGATTCAGTGAGTCCACCTCAGGAGTTTGAGGAATATAAATACTGGTTCCAACCTTTAAATATGAATTGTCTAATCCTGAGGCTTCATTGCCAAAAACCAATGAATACAACTTAACTTGTGGAATTTTCTTCAGGCTTAATGCCTTCCCCCCATTTGTCATAAATGTAAAGATTTCATGGCGGCGGAACTGTTGTCGGTATTCTTCAAAGCTGTGATACAACTGAAACGACAGCTTAAACAATGCTCCCATCGAAGCGCGGACTGTTTTAGGAGCAAAGATATCTGCACCGGGTAATATAATCGCGGCATCATAAATGCCGAATCCCACCGCAGTGCGAATAATAGTGCCCAAGTTCCCCATGTTGCCTGGATTGACCAGGACTAGATGGGGCCTATCCTCTCGAAGCTCCGATTGATACTTTGTAAAAACGCCAGCTACATAACAGTTCTCCTTGCTGCTTATCCGTGAAATCAATTTATCATTGAATTCAAAGGGAATATGGTTTTGAGCACAGAGCAGGCTTAACTTTTCACTATCTGTAAAATCTGTGTGAACCAATACCTTCCGGACAATATCCGGTTTGGAGTTTATCAGCTCAAAAGTGGGGAAGGCGCCCAAAGCATAGGAGTAGTCCGCATCTTTCCGATAAGATTTAAATTGTTGTTGTCTTTTTTCCGGGTATTCATCATTGTGCTTTCTCTGCATAGTGCATCCCCCCATTATTAGAAGACGCGACTGACGAATGGTTAACATAAAATATATGGGCCTGCCCAAGAGTATGTCCTGTTATTATCACAAAATCCAAAGATGTAATTCTGCCTGCCGCCTATTTCTCTAACAATCCATTTCGCTAATAACCCCTGAAATACCTGCTAACAAATATCATTTCATTCTTAGTTAGATAACTGTAATCAAGAATATCGAAAGCCCGGCGGAAAACCGCCGGGCTGAAGTGCTGGCTCCCCAGGTAGGATTCGAACCTACAACCTACCGGTTAACAGCCGGTTGCTCTACCCTTGAGCTACTGAGGAATATAATTTGCTGCATATGCAACAAAAATAAAGGTAAGTTATTTTGCTAAAGCAAAAAACTGTGATCCGGCAGCGTCCTACTCTCC
>DHSM01000006.1 GCA_002408465.1 Firmicutes bacterium UBA5286
GATTCATGATTAGAATCAGCAAACGTTGTGAGGAACCAAGGTTAGGAGAATAGTGATAATTAAAACGTTACTAATAAAGAAAGTGGATTTCCTCGGCAGAAAATACATTTAACTTCCCTCCAAAATATGAATAGCATATAATTTCGCCACAAGGATGCTTTTTCCTGTATTGGAGAAAAATAATTTTTTGATTCCAGATGGACTTTGATTCTGATCACATCCAAATGTTCTATTGCCATGTGGCACATGATGGGTATTTGGCGAACTTACCGCATAAAAAAAGGCTTACTCATATTTGATATGCTCCCCCTTTGATTGACAAACGGAAACTTAATCGTCTGAGCCGGAAGGGTGAGTATTTCATTATGAGAAAGCCCTATTATTTTACAGTCTGCGTCGTCTTTTGGCCCGGGGAGGACTGAGGAGTTCTGCCATAATAACTCCCTGGACCAGATTGTCGGCGGTGAGCCAATCAGGTTCTGGCGTTTCAGCCGCAACCGGAGCCGCAGTTACTGTCTGGGGCCGGACTGCAGGCTGAGGCCGGGCCTGGGTCCGAACCACTGAAGGCGCGGAAAAAGGCTGGGAAGAATCAGTGGAAGCATCCAATCTTAGATCTTCCTGGTCAAAGCTGACTTGGGACAATGTCGTTCTTGGGGACTGCCGCCCGGGGGGAGTCTTTTGCTGAGGCTGGGAAAGGGCTTTGATAACGCCCCAGACAATTGCACCCGCAATAAGCAAGATTAATTGTGGCATGGTTGATTATTTCTTATCTTTTTCTGGTGTTTTGCCGGTTACCTTGCCAATGGACTCCCGCATTTGGGTATCGGCAATGACATTTTGCAGGTTATAAAAGTCCATGGCGCCTATATTGCCTTCCCGCAAGGCAGCAGCCAATGCCTTGGGAACTTCTGCTTCGGCCTCTACGACCTTGGCCCGCATTTCCTGAACCATGGCCTTCATTTCCTGCTCCTTGGCCACCGCCATGGCCCGCCGCTCCTCAGCTTTGGCCTGGGCAATGCGCTTGTCTGCTTCTGCCTGGTCTGTCTGGAGCTGAGCGCCAATATTCTTGCCCACATCCACATCGGCAATGTCAATAGAGAGAATCTGGAATGCAGTCCCAGCATCCAGAGACCTGTTGAGCACTGTTTTAGAAATGGCATCGGGATTCTCGAGGACGTCCTTATGGCTGGCAGCAGAGCCAATGGTGGTAACTATGCCCTCCCCTACCCTGGCGATAATGGTTTCCTCACCGGCGCCCCCAACCAGGCGGTCGATATTGGCCCGCACAGTAACCTTGGCCTTGGCCTTGACTTCGATTCCGTCCTTGGCCACAGCTGCGATTATAGGGGTTTCGATGACTTTGGGATTGACGCTCATCTGAACAGCGGTGAGTACATCCCGTCCAGCCAGATCAATGGCTGCGCCCCTGGAGAAGGGAAGGTCGATATCTGCCCTTTGGGCAGCGATTAGGGCATTGACAACTCTGTCTACATTTCCCCCAGCCAGATAATGGCTTTCCAGCTGATTGGTGTTTACGTCCAAACCAGCCTTGGTAGCTTTGATCAGGGGATTGACGATTCTGGCAGGGATGACCCGCCGGATGCGCATTCCCACAAGGTTCATAAGTCCCACTTTCACTCCTGCAGCCAAAGCGGAAATCCACAGGCCAATGGGGACAAAGCTAAAGAACAAACTCAGGGCAAGTATTGCCAGTGTAACAATAATAAAAATCAGCAATGCCGGATTCATCAACAATCAACTCCTATTTATTTTTCGGTAACAACAACAGCCCCGCTGCTAAAACCAATAACGACAACTTCAGTGCCAACAGCAAGATAATTGCCTTGGGTCAAAGCATCAAACTTAGCGCCATTAGCCAACTGCACTGTTCCGCTGGGACGCAAGGGGGTCATAGCCACACCTTCTGCCCCCAAGTAGATATTAAGATCCTTGGGCCCCACATATCCCCGCTCTTTGGTCTCAGCGTCGCTGAGGATGAGCTTATTCCACAAGGGACTTTTGCGCAGGAAGCGAAAGGCTATTACCACGATGATTACCGACAAAAACAGGGCCAGGCCCAGGGTCAGCAGCCCCTCCGTCAAAGTGGCGGCAGACAAGACAATGCTAACAGCCACACAAGCAAGGCCGCCAATCCCCAAGATGCCAAACCCGGCAGTAAATACTTCGGCTCCTAGGAGCACAATCCCCAGGATAAATAAGATAATGTACTCTGAGCGGGCAAAGCCCACAAACAAATTGCCGCCAAAGTACAGAGCGAAGGCAATCAGGGAAATAATACCTGCCACACCAAAGCCGGCAGTAAAGAGCTCAATGGCCAGGGCCGCCAGGCCGATAGCCAGCAAGACTGCGGCCACATAGGGATTGCTTAAGAACCTGGCCAGACCAATAGACCAAGATTCTTTATAAATAATAAAATCAGCAGCGTTGATTCCCGCCAGTTCGGGTATTTCTTCATAGCCGGTGACAATTCCTTCGGCATAGCCCACTTCTGCTGCCATTTTCGCCGTCAGGGTTAAGAGCTTGCCTTCCTCCACCACTTCCGGAATGGCGATCTCTTTGCGCACCATCGCCGAGGCAATCTGGGGGTCTCTGCCCTGGCGTTCAGCCATCGAACGCAACTGCCCCTCAATGACAGAAAGATGTTTCTCATCAGTAACCGGCTGACCGCCTGCTACTGGCTCAACTGCTCCTAGGGTGGCCCCGGGATGCATGTAAATCCGGTCACAAGCCAGGGATACATACGCACCGCCGGATATTGCCTTTTTAACATAGGCATAGACAGGAATTGAAGAATCATAAATAATAGTCTTGATGCGGTCAGATGCGTCGACAAGCCCACCAAAGGTGTCTATGTTGAGAATGATCAGCCTTGCTTGCGCCTTGGACGCATCAGCGAAGGCCAGCTTCATCGAAGCCGGGAGAGCGCTGTCAATATCTCCGGTCAGGGGAACAACAAATACTGGACCCTGCCTTTCTGCCTGAGCCGGGGGGGAAAGTGCCAACCCGATTAGAATTATAGCTGCAACAGCGGCTACTTTTCTGATTTTCCCTGTCAATAATTCCACCTCCTAATTTGTTTTTATTCTACACTTATTATCTATTATCCTGCTGAAAAATAATAACCGGCCATAGGCCGGTTATAAAAATATCGATTTTGGGGCTGCTAATGTCCAGGGACCAACGGAAGTAATGCTAGAATCTTCTCTTCTTGCGCCTAGCGGCCTCAGATTTTTTCTTGCGCTTGACACTGGGTTTTTCATAATGTTCACGTTTGCGCACCTCAGAAAGAACACCGGACCTTTGACATTGACGCTTAAACCGGCGCAGGGCATTATCAAGAGATTCATTTTTGCCAACTTTTACTTCGGACATTTCTATCTACCCTCCCCTCACAACAAACAACACTATATGCACAAATTTTATTATAACCTTCAAATGATATTCCTGTCAATAAATTAACCTGGGGGCCATAGGAGTTCTCTTCCTGCCAAAAGGTGAAAGTGCAAATGTTCAACAGTCTGTCCCCCGTCTCGGCCAATATTTGCCACCACTCTATAGCCCCTGTCACCGCCGAATTTAAGGCCCAAGGCTGCGCATTTAGTCAACAGAGCCGTCAAAAGGGCCGGCGCTTTTTCGGCAGCTTCCCCGAGATTGGCGTGGTGTTCAACAGGCAGAACCAGGAGATGCACTGGTGCCTGGGGCTTGATATCCTTAAGCACTAGGATCTGCTCATCCTTATACAGAATATCTGCTTCAATCTCCCCAGCGGCGATCTTGCAAAAAAGACAGTCATTCACAATCAAGTCACCTCCTTCTATTATAACTTCCACATATATTCCCCAAATCCTTCTAAAATAGCGCTCCTGCCGGAGCGCTATTTTTTGCTGCTGGCTTCAACCAGCAAAAATTGCGGATTTGCTTTTGCAGTCAAATGGTTTTTATCAAATAGAACCAGCTGACAATTATTCTTATCGGGGACAATTGTAAGTTCTACAACTCCCTGTGCTTCTCGAGTGGAGATCAGCTGACAATTGACCAGAAATACTGCAACTTCTGTTTTGGGGTCAAAGTCATAATCGCTTAGTTCCAGCCCCAGGGCGTTGTGCATGGCAACCCAGGCATCCAAATCAGTCACTACAGATGATCGCACATCTCCTGACTGTGCAGTTTGAACCAGGGTCTTGTAGGGGACAGAATTGGGCAGGGTTGTAACCGGCTGAGCCGGAGAAGACAGTCCGTCGTAGAGAGATACTGCCACCAGCATCAGAAACAGCACAGCAACAGGCAAGAGGCGACGGGCTTCAACCACCACCAGCTTGGTCATATATATACCTCCTGATTCTGAGAATGTCTATATATATGACCATTGTTACAGAGTTTAGACCAAGGGCCGGGCCAGCAAATCCAGTCCCCAATGCCCGGTAATCTCTACCCTGATCAAGCTACCTGGCCCTGAATCAGCGGAACTGTGAATCCTCATATATCTTTTCCCGTATCCTACCCATTCTCCTGGACGGGTGCTTGCCTCCTCAATGAGCATTTCCTCGTTACAGCCAATGAGCTCACGGGCAAATTCCTTGGCGAGCACGTGGCCCAGCTTGATTAACTGCTGGCTGCGCCTGCCGGCAATCTCCGGCGCCACCTGATCTTTATATGATGCAGCCGGGGTCCCTGCCCGCGGAGAATAACGAAAGACATGGAGCCGGCAGAATCCCACCTTTCTGACTAGTTCCAGGGTTTCCTGAAACTCGGCGTCGGTTTCACCGGGAAAGCCGACAATAATATCCGTAGAGAAGGAAGGGCGGTCAAACCTTTGTTTCAGGCTGTCTGCCAAAGCCAAGAATTCAGCTGCTGAATATTTGCGGCCCATCCGCTTGAGAACGCCGTCGCTGCCGCTTTGCAGGGGGATGTGAAAATCCTTGCACACATTGGCATTAGCTGCCACTGCCTCGATTAATTCAGCATCAAAGTCCGTAGGCTCCACTGAACTGATGCGAATTCGCACGGGAGAGACAGCTTGGGCCAGTGAGTTGACAACCCTGGACAGGTTCTCGCCACCCTCTTTTTCTTTGCCATAAGAAGTGAGATTGATTCCCGTGAGCACGATTTCTCGAAATCCCGCAGCCGCCAGTTCCCTTCCCTTCGCTAGGACATCAGCCAGGGGCATGCTGCGCAAAGGGCCTCGGGCTTTGGGGATAATGCAGTAGGTGCAATACCTTTGACACCCATCCTGAATCTTGAGAGTGGCCCGGTTCCTTTCGCTGAGCCGAGAAACAGGCAGCTGGGGAAACTCAGTCAAAGCATCAACGACAATACGCCGTCCCTTGTTGGCCACGTTATCTTGGACTAAATCTACCAAGTCCGGTTTATGGCTGTTGCCAACAATTAAATCTACTTCTTTGAGCCTTGCCAGTTCCTCTGGGGCCGCTTGGGGATAACAGCCTGCAGCCACTACAAGGGCCTCTCGGTTTCTGCGCTTGGCCTGCCGCAGCATCTGCCTGGACTTGCGGCTGGCCAAATGCGTGACCGTACATGTATTGACAATATAAACATCTGCGAGCTCATCAAAATCTACAATCTCGAAACCTGCTGCCTCAAAAAGCGATTGCATGCCCGCGGTTTCATCCTGATTGACCTTGCAGCCTAAGGTTGTAAACGCTGCTTTTATCCTTTTCACCCCATCTCGTCCCTGGAAAACATAACGCAGGTGAACATAGCAATTGCCGCCGTTTCCGCCCGTAAAATCCTGGGCCCCAGGGTCACTGCAGTCCAGCCAGCCTCGGCAAGAATAACAGCCTCTTCAGGGGCCAGCCCCCCTTCCGGTCCCGTAAGCAGTGACAAACTCTGGCCGGGATTGGCCTGCAGCCAGCCTTTCAGGCTTTGCTTCTCTTCTTGTTCCCAGGCAAAGAGCCCTGGGCCGGAGGCCGCCGCTTGTTCAAGGGGCAATAAACCGCTGACTGCTGGGACCAGCTGGCGCCTGCATTGCTGAGTCGCCTCCTGGGCAATCCGCTGCAGGCGGGCAATTTTCTTGTCTAAATTCCCTTCCTTGACCACCGCCCGCCGGGCTGAATAGAAGGTTATGTTTGCCACACCCAGTTCCACGGACTTTTGTACAACAAAATCCAGCTTATCCCCTTTTAGCAGAGGCAGAAAAAGCCTGACTGCCAGTTCCGGTTCTCGCCCTGCTTCCGCCGCCTGTTCGATGACAATTCCCCTGCCCTCCGAGGGTTCTAACTGCACAACAAAGGCCTTGCCATCCTGGTCCAAGCCAATAAACTGTTCCCCCGCCCGCATGCGCAAGACATTTATCAGATAATGTCTTTGGTCTGCACTTAATTGAATGGCGAGTCCCGGTTGCACGGGACCGGCCAGAACAACCCGGCGCAATTACTTGGCCCCCAGGACCAGGCATACCCAGCCTTCCTGGATATGGGTTCGGAGAATCAGGTCGCCGAACTGCTCCTCAAACTCAGCCAGTCTTTCCCGGGGAAATCCGCTGAGGATTAAAGTGCAGTTTTTCCCCTGCAGAAAAATCTCGGCCAAACGGGCACAGGCATTATAGCCGATATTAGCAACCACTAAGTCATGGTAGCTGTTAGCAAACTCAGCAAAAGCATCCCCTTGAAGCTGATTAATTGTACACTGATTAATGCGGGCGTTTTCCGCCGCGATTTTTACCGCCAGCTCGTCATTGTCCACGGCATCAACCCGATCAGCCCCGGATTTAGCGGCGACGATGGACAAAATCCCCGATCCTGAGCCCAGGTCAAGCACCGTCTTGCCTGGAGCCAGAGCGGCAATTTCTCTGATGCACATCTTGGTTGTGGGATGAGTGCCGGTGCCAAAGGCCATCCCCGGATCCAGCTGCACAAAGATTCTGCCCGGGGCGGCTGCCGGTTCCAGCCAGGAAGGCGAGATATAAATGTTCCCTATTTCCACTGGCTGGTAGTATTTTTTCCATTCCTCTGCCCAGTCCTGTTCAGCAATAACTGTAGTCCGAACATTGGCTTCGGCTTTTAAATCCAAGGTTTCAAGGTTCAACCAAAACTTTTCCAAACTTGCCAGCATAGTCTGTGTAGCCTGACCCACAGGAAAGTAGGCAGTGACAGTGCTGGTGCCATTATCGTTATTTTCGATAACTACACCCCCTGCCCCTGATTCATGGACGAAATTTGCCACCGCTTCCACGGCCTCAGTGTTGATGGTAATGAGAATCTCGGTCCAGTCCATTTTTTACCTCCTGCCAAATACCTTTTTTAAGCGATTGGCCAGGCTGTTGTCGACATTCTCAACAGTTTCGCCTGAAGCTTTGGCATATTTGCGCAAAGCTTCCCTTTGCTCAGGGTTTAAGCGCTTGGGTACTTCAATTTCCACAGTGACCACCTGATCTCCCCGCCCCCCTCTGTTAAGGTTGGGCACTCCCTTGCCGTGAAAGCGGAAAACGCTGCCGGAACCGGTTCCGGCCGGCACCTTAAGTCGCCTGCTGCCATCCAAGGTTGGGACTTCCAGCTCAACGCCCATGGCGGACTGAGCTAGGCCGATAGGGACTGTAAGATAAATGTGCTGCCCCTTGCGCTCAAAGTATTCATGTTGTCCAACATTAATAACTATATAGAGATCGCCGGCCGGAGAGCCATTGCTGCCTGCATGGCCCGCCCCAGATACCCGCAAGCGGGTGCCGTTATCTACCCCGGCGGGAATGTTGATCTTTTTCCTGATAGTGGCCTCGACCCTGCCCTGTCCCCGGCAATTGGGACAGGGCTGCAAAATAACAGTGCCAGCGCCGCTGCATTTAGGGCATACTCTGGGCTGGACTATTCTGCCCAGTATGGTATTTTGCACCGTCTGAATACGGCCGCTGCCGTTGCACTGAGAACATTTGCTGAGTTCTGTGCCGTTTTTGGCCCCCGTTCCCTGGCACTCTTCACAGGTTGCCAGCACTCTGGCAGCCACTTCCTTTTCAGTGCCAAATATAGCCTCTTCAAATGTCAGGGAAAGAGTAATGCTGACATCGGCTCCCCTGCGGGAGCGCTGCTGGGCTGCGCCGCTACGGCCAAAGCCGTCGCCAAACATTGTATCAAAAATATCTTCAAAATTAAAACCGAAATTCCCGCCCCCAAAACCACCTGCACCGGGCTGTTCATCACCAGTAAAGCCATAATTGTCATATTGCTGACGTTTGCTGGGTTCACTGAGAATGTCATAGGCTTTTTTTACATCCTTGAACTTCTCTTCAGCTGTGCTGTCATTGGGATTATGGTCAGGATGGTATTTTCTCGCCAAGTTGCGATAGGCTTTTTTTATTTCTTCCGGTGTGGCGTCTCTACCCACACCGAGAATTGAATAGGGATCAAATCCGGCCACAGGCCTTCACCTCCGTAAAAAAGTCAAAGCTTTGACCATAGCTTTGACTTTCAAGGCTAATTGTCAGTATTTTGGTCATCCACATCTGTAGCTTCGGTGTCTACCGTCGAATCACCGCCAGGCGCCTGTTGTGAATCGGCCTGCTGATAAGCCTGGGTCGAAAGTTCATGGAGGATCTTAGTGACAGCCTCAATTTCCGCCTTGATGCTGGCCGCATCCTCGCCTTTAGCTACCTCTTCCAAGCGGCTGAGCGCATCTTCAATCTCCTGTTTTTTAGCGCTGTTAACTTTGTCTCCCAAATCAGCCACAGCCTTGCGGGTGCTGTAAGCCAGGGAATCGGCGTTATTTTTGGCATCTATCAGTTCCTTGCGGGCGGAATCTGCAGAAGAATGTTCCTCCGCATCTTTCATCATCTTGTCAATTTCATCATCGCTGAGAGCGCCGGATGCCGTAATGGTTATCTTTTGTTCTTTCTTGGTGGCAAGATCTTTGGCGGAAACATTGACAATACCGTTGGCATCAATGTCAAAGCTGACCTCAATCTGAGGCACGCCCCTGGGTGCCGGCGGAATCCCGTCCAGATGGAATCTGCCTAAAGTCTTATTGCCGGCTGCCATTGATCTTTCACCCTGAAGGACATGAATCTCAACACTGGGCTGATTGTCGCTGGCGGTGGAAAAGATTTGGCTCTTGGAAGTGGGAATGGTGGTATTGCGATCAATGAGCTTGGTAAAGACCCCGCCCAGGGTTTCGATACCCAGAGACAGAGGGGTAACGTCCAGCAAGACCACATCTTTCACTTCACCAGACAGCACTGCTCCCTGGATGGCCGCGCCGAGAGCGACAACTTCATCGGGGTTGACACCTTTGTGAGGCTCTTCTCCAGTTTCCCGCTTAATTGCCTCCTGAACAGCAGGAATGCGGGTGGAGCCTCCTACCAGGATGACCTTGTCTATTTGTTTGGAGTTGAGCTTGGCATCTTTAATAGCCTGCCGGGTTGGCCCCATTGTAGCCTCTACCAGGTCAGCTGTGAGCTCGTCAAACTTGGCCCGAGTGAGATTGACATCCAAATGCTGCGGCCCGTTCTCGTCAGCGGTGATAAAGGGCAGGCTGACATTGGTTTGCAGAGTGGAAGAAAGCTCAACCTTGGCCTTTTCTGCTGCTTCCTTAAGGCGCTGCATGGCCGTTTTGTCCTTGGTCAGATCGATGCCCGTATCCTTTTTGAATTCTGCTGCTAGGTAATCTACCACCCGCAAGTCAAAATCATCGCCGCCCAGGCGGTTATTGCCATTGGTGGCCTTTACCTCAAAAACCCCGTCGCCTATTTCCAAGATAGAGACGTCAAAAGTTCCGCCCCCAAGGTCGAAGACGAGAATGGTCTGGTCCTCATCCTTTTCCAGGCCATAGGCCAAAGCGGCTGCAGTCGGCTCGTTGATTATGCGCAGAACATTAAGCCCGGAAATTTTGCCGGCATCCTTAGTAGCCTGACGCTGAGCGTCGCTGAAATACGCCGGCACTGTAATGACTGCATCGTGCACTGCTTCTCCCAGATAATCCTCGGCATCCTTCTTTAGTTTCTGCAAAATCATGGCAGAAGCTTCCTGAGGGGTGTATTTCTTGCCGTCGATAGTGACAGAAAAGTCGGTTCCCATATGCCTCTTAATTGAGAGGATTGTGCGCTCAGGGTTGATTACAGCCTGGCGCTTTGCTGTCTGACCCACCAAGCGCTCGCCGTTTTTAGAAAATCCAACTACAGAGGGAGTGAGACGACCTCCCTCAGCATTGACAATAATTTCGGGACTGCCGCCCTCCATGACGGCGACGACTGAGTTAGTTGTGCCCAAGTCTATTCCTATTACTTTTCCCATTTTATATTGCATCCTCCTTCTTTATGTTTACCTTAACCGCTGAGGGGCGGATTACTTTGCCTCCCAGCATGTAACCTTTGCGCAGCTCTTCTACGATTGCATTATCAGGGCAATCAGGGCACTGGGCATGGGCAACTGCCTCGTGCACAAGAGGGTCAAAGGTGCAGCCCAAAGCCTCTATCACTTTTACTCCTTCTGCTTCCAAGACTCCCAGCAGCTGGTCGTAGATCATTGTCATACCCTTGAGCACTGATTGGTCTGCCAAAGATTCAAGGGCAATGCAGAAATTGTCTAAAACAGGCAGTAGCTGGCAAATTAAATTCTCATTTGCCCTGGCAACCACCTCCCGGGTTTGACGCTGGGTGCGCTTGCGAAAATTGTCAAAGTCAGCAGCCAGTCTGGTGTAATTAGCCTGAAGGGTTTCAAGCTCCTGTTGCGATTTTTGCTCAGGTCCTTCTGCTGCTGGGTCTTGGGGCAGCTCTTGCCCCACTGGATTAAGAATCTCTTTTTCAGTCATCCTAGCTACCTCCACTACTGAAATATTCCCGCAACCACCGGATAAATCCAATGGTCTTGGCATAATGCATTCTGGAAGGACCAAGAATACCCAAGGTGACCTTGTGGTCGGTGAGGGTAAAAGTGGCCACCACCAAGCTGCAGTCGGTAAAGCTTTCCAGGCCGATTTCCGGCCCGATTTTTATGTCAAGGTCGTCAAGGCGGCGGGAATCCGCTTCCATGAGCTTGAGGATCTGCTCATTTTGTTCGAGAGTCTTAAAGAGTTCTCTCACCTTGTCTACATCTTTGAACTCCGGCTCATTGAGCAAGTTTGTTGCTCCATCCATTACCAACTCTTGAGTATTGGCGAACAATAAATGTCTTACCAGAAGAAAAATCTCGTCAATTAAGCCAAGATTGCCGGCAAATTCAGCCTTTAGTTCTTGGAGCAGTTTTGAATTGACATCACTCAACAGGATTCCCTGCAAACGCCGGTTGATAAACGTTGATAAAGCATCAATCTCCTGGGGGCCGACACCTTCTGGAATGCTGACAGCATGGTATTTAACATTGCCGTCGCTAAGAACAACGATGCAAATGGCGCTGGAAGCAGACAGGGGAATAAGATTAATATGCCTTATTTCCTGAATGTTATCTGAGGGTTCTGCTATCAGAGAAATATAACTGGTCACCGCAGCCAGAAGTTTTGCCAGCTGGCGGGGACTGTGGGAAAAGGGAATGCCCACTGCGGCAATCAGCTTTTCCATTCTGTTCAACTCGGCGGGAGTGAGTATATAATCTTCCATGATGGAGTTGACATAAAATCTATAGCCTCTTGGCGAGGGAATTCGCCCGGATGAAGTGTGAGGCTGCTGAAGATACCCCATATCTTCAAGATCAGCCATTTCATTGCGAATGGTGGCTGGGCTTAAGCCAATCCGGTGGCGCTTGACAAGGGTTCTTGAACCTACAGGTTCAGCTGAGCAAATATAGTCCTGAATTATGGCATTTAGTATCAAGCGCTTTCTCTCATCCAATGATTCACCCTCCTTTCTTGTTAGCACTCTTATCTATCGAGTGCTAATTCCCCATAAAAAAAATACCACTAGGGCATCAATTTGTCAACATCCAGCAAACCCCTCAATTTTTTGATGTTCCACCAAGTCAGAAATCTAGGCACTTTCACCCCTCCTCCCCCGTTCCTGGTGAAAAGCAGGCTGCCATCCTCCATCGCTATCGTCACTATTTCCAGCGAAGGAAGATTGTACTGTTTTTCCGGCACCTTAAGCACCAGACCATGCTCATATGTCAGAGATATAGTTGCAAAGGGCGTGTCCGGCAAAACCAGGCGGGTAAGGTTGGCATCCACCAGATTTAACCCTCCAAGAACCAGAAAGAGAAAGAGCATGATTGCGCCGAAGTACAAATTTTTTTCAGAATTTGATTTCACTGGGCACCTCCAAAGTATACAGCCAGGATATCTGCAAAGAGTTCTGCACCATAGATTGCTTCTTCCAAAGAATTCCAGTGACCCCCAATCTCCACAAGAATGGCGCCGGGATGCAAATCCTGATTATAGGTTGAGTTCAGTCGGATTAGTATACCCCTGGAAAGACCAGGATATTTGTCTTCAAGGAGGTTATGCAAATCATTGGCTATACGATTATTTTTTTGCCAGTTTTCATGAGCGGAGCTGATGACAAACATGATTTTCCCTGCAGGTCTGCTGTTGACGGTGGCGGTGGTAACTTCCCGGCCGGCCTCTGCTGTCTTGCCTACTCCATCCCGGTGAACATCAATTAATAAACAGGTATCTGGCGCAGATTCCAATATCGCCAGCGCTGTCTTCCGGGATTCGACATAGGACTTATTATAGACCTGATCATGATATTTGCTGTCGTGGATGACAGGAATATTACTGTCTTCCAGCACATGGGAAATTACCTGTCCTAATTTGACCACAGTCAGAGAAAAATTCTCCGACCTTGCCTCGCGGCTAGAAGGGACGAAGGCTTCGCTGGCATGGGAATGGTATATGGCTACACCCCCTTGAAGAGGTAAAGTTGCCGCGGGATTTGTCGGCTTTCCTGGAGAAGGCCAGGTTACTTCTTGCCAATCTTCGGGGCTGATGCTGGCGAAAGCTGGTAGCTGCAGGCCTAAGAGGCGCCAAGGTTCCAACTTAAAACTGGCCCCAATTTCATCTACATCCTCATAAAAGACCGCTGGAGCGCCCCAGCTCAGCAAGTAGTATGGATTGAGGGTATTATGTTTTGCTGCCAGAGGCGCCAGAAAGTTGCTTGTAATTGCAAATAAAATAAATGACAGGAAAGTTACCAGTATCCATAAGATTTTTTTTGGTTTGCTCTTTGCCATGTTGCTGACACCTCCCTTCAAACTATATGCAGACGGGAGGCAAATAAGAAAAAATCAAGGAAAATTCTCCTCGATTTCTCAGTGCAGATATTCCTCGGCTACCCGGGGATGGAGAGCGGCATTTAGCCCACTGGCCAGCAAATCAGAGATATCCTCTAATAATCTGTCGACCTCCTTGGGCGTCACCATTAGCACCCCGACTTCGGGAGTCAGCACTTCTTTGATCAGCTTTTCTTTATCTTCCTGAGCGAAGTTGTCCAGGGCTGACAGCATTTTGCTGAGGTTCGAAGTGATTTTAGCTTCTTTTTGAACTGCATGAATCAGCAAATCAAGGACATCACTGGTAAGAGTAGCAGCGTCAACCACTGTGGGCACGCCAATAGCTATAACAGGGACGCCCAGACTTTCTCTGGTAATCCCTTGCTGCTTGTTGCCTACTCCCGACCCTGGATAGATGCCGGTATCGGAAATTTGAATTGTTGTGTTTAGCCTGCGCATGCTTCGAGCCGCCAAGGCATCGATTGCTATTACAATATCAGGCTTAAGCCGCTGCACTATGCCGAAGATTATATCTCCCGACTCGATCCCAGTCAGCCCAAGAACCCCCGGAGCAATGGCGCAGACATTTCTAAAGCCCGGCCCTATTTTGTCCGGGTACATAGCCTTGAGATGCCTGGTTACATATATTTTTTCAACCACACTGGGCCCCAGGGAATCAGGTGTGACATTCCAGTTGCCCAGACCGACGACTAAAACTGTTGTATCATTATTAATATTCATCAACTTTTGCAGCTCTCTGCCCAGCACTTCTATCAGCCGCTTCTCCAGCTCATCGTTTTTTTCTCTCAGTCCTGCCGCCTCAATGGTGATATATCTGCCTGGAGCTTTGCCGATTTTCTCTGCCGCCGTCGGCGTTAAAATATTCGTAACTGAAATATCAATCCCTTCCAGGGATTGATACTCAGTTTGCACTCCCTCCAGTTCGGGAAGCTCACTGGTCTGAAGCAAGATTTCATGGGCTTCCAGGACTAAGTCAGTTTTTATCAACTTGCCACTCTTTCTTTACCTGAGCTCGGTCGGGACAAAGACATCGATTATCCCGATGATCAAAGCGGCAACCAAGGCGCCGATGATGGTAACATCCAAGTCAGGCACAATATATTGAGCCAGGTAGATTACCACCGCAGAGGTCAAAAAGCCAATGATGCCGCGACCCTGGGGCGATACATTCTTTCCAACTAAAGCTTCGATTACGTAGCCCAGGACGCTGATTACTACCGCAGCAATCAGAGCATTGAGAAAGGTTATGGGACCAAAGCCGGGAATCAAAAATCCCACAAACATCAAGACCAGGGCAGAGACAATAAATCTAATAATCATTCGAAGCATATTGATTCCTCCTTTGCTATTAGAGTAACCGAAAACAGCAAAATAATTCCCTTTTTCCGGCTTGCATTTATCGATTGCCCATGATAAAATCCTAATGTTGCTAATTTGGCATTAAGGGAGGTGTTCCAATGGCCAACAGTAAAGCTGCATTAAAAAGGGTTAAAATTAACGAGGTTAAAAGGGCCAGAAATATCAGCGCCAAATCCTCGATAAAAACTCATATCCACAAGTATGAAACCGCCATTACAGAAGGCAATACCGATACTGCTGCTTCCCTTTACAGCAAAATTTCTGGGATGTTGGATAAAGCTGCAAGCAAAGGCATAATCCATCAAAACGCTGCAGCCCGCCGCAAATCCAGACTGACTGCCAAGATGTAAAAAGATCCCGTTTACCGGGATTATTTTTTTGCCAATTTTATCAGCAAAATCTGAAGCAGGCCAGCCCCTTGTTGCATCCCGGTTTTGTACGCATAGTCTGCGTCGAGGATAGTATGGAGGCTTGTGGCGCATTCTTTCAAATTGAGACTTGTCGCCTGAGCGCATAGATTTTGAAAAGCGTAAGGATGCATATTGGGCAGGAGCCTTTGAATTTCCGAACTGCCGTAGCCCTGTTGCCGGTAAAAAAGAAATTGGAAGAGCAGCCTGTACTGCCGGCCCAACATATATAATACATAAGGCACTTCAGCGCCAGTCCTGAGCATATCTTCTGCAGCCCCCAGAGCTTTTGCCAATTGTCCCCCAACAACAGCGTCCACCAACTCAAAAATGCTGGTTTGCAGATTTCGCACTGCCAGCTTGCGCACATTTTCAATGCTAATTTCCGGGCTGTAATTAATTAATTTGCGCAGTTCGTTATCCAGAACCAGCATATCTGTGCCTGCAAGGAAGATGAGGTTGTCTGCAGCCCCCCTCTCAAATTTTGCCGCCCCCAGCTCTGTCCCCCTGTGGACCACCCATTTTGTCAGCTCATGGCGTTTAGGGGCAATGACCTCGATGAGTTTGGCATTTTTGCTGATTTCTTTGTACAAGCGGGACCTTTTGTCCAGCTTGTTCCTGGTATATATGATGAGGACATTTTCGTGGCACGCCAAGAGTTCCCCTGCCTGTTTCGGTTCCGGTTTTCCTTGGGCAAGGGCGTCGTATTCAAGCAGAAAGACCCTGGGTCCGGAAAACATCGGCATGTCCAGCAATTTCTCTCTGGTCTCAATCCAGCCCGATAATCGCTCCAGGGACCAATCATCCCGTCCGCCAGACTTGTGGGCAAGTTCTTTTACCTTGGCGTCAACCAAATAATCCTCTTCGCCAATAATTAAATAATTTTCAGCCATATCTATCTCCCCAAAAAAGTAATTATGCTGAAAGTCCCCCAGGGCCAGAAATCAATGCGCACAAACCCTGACAAGTCAGTTCTGTACACCTGGGATCGGACCTGAGCCAGGTTTTCCAAAGTGACCTTCCCCGGCAATCCAAACCGATTTCCCAGGCCGCAGCTGATAACAGCCGCCTGGGGCTGAACTTTTACTAGAAACTCCGGAGAAGAAGAAGTATTGCTGCCGTGGTGGGGCACCTTAAGAACCTGATGGGGGACAATTCGGTGCCAATACAGCCTTTCCCCCTCCTCTTCAATATCTCCGGTGAGAAGCAGCTTATTTCCCCCTAGAGAAACCAGCAAAGAAGCGTCATTGAGATTTGAGACATTGAGATTATGGGAAAAGACCTCCAAGTCAGCAAGGACCTTTGCCTCCTGGGTGATTACTGTGGCAGCGACAGATTCTGACATAAAACTGCTGAGGACTTGCTCCACCGGGATATTTGCTAGCACCGGCTCCATTCCCCCCACATGGTCGGCATGAGGATGGGTAAGAATCAAGGCCTTCAGCTTGTCCACCCCCAGAAACCGAAGAGTTGGCAGCACAGCCTTCTCGCCAGCAAAATAATCCCCGCAATCAACCAGCACCCATTGGCCCCTGGATCTGATGAGAATTGAGTCTCCCTGCCCCACATCGAGAAACCATACTGTTGTCACCCCATAAGCCATGAAAGTATAAATTAACACAGTGACCAACAGGCCTGCAACTGTGAGATAAGCGGTTTTTCTAACTGCCAGACCTGACAAATGCAGAAGCAATCCGCCGCTGATTACAGCGGTGAGGGTTAATGCCAGCCCGCCAAATTCTATGGGCAGGGGAAACTGATTAAGCAGGGACAGGAATTCTGCCACCCCTCCGAGCAAATACATTGCCGGCAGAGAGATGATTATTCCCAGGGCTCCTGGAATCAGGCCAGCCAGTAGTGAGAAACCGGTCAGCACCGGCATCAGGGGAATAATTACAATATTAGCCAGGGGGGACCACAGGGAAGAGCTGCCAAAAAGGCAGATGGTAAGGGGCAGGGCCACCAGCTGTATGATAATGGTGATGGAGCCCGTCCGCCTAATTAGCTCAGGCAAAAAGGCCAATAATTTGTCGAGGCGCCCCCTTGTCGCCAGGCAGACAAAAGTGGCTGCAAAAGAAAAGACAAAAGCGTAATCAAAAAGCCAGAGCGGATTATACAAGAGCATGAAAAAACCAGTCCACTGCAAGGCTTGCATACCCTGCTTTTCCCTTCCCCAGATCAAGGCGGCAATTCCCCAGGCCGACATCAACACCGCCCGCACCAGCGACGGTGAAGGTCCCGCGAAAATAACAAATATAATAATACAGGCAAAGCCCGCCAAACCAGAAAAAACTCTGCTCAGGCCAAGCCGCCGCATCAGGGTCAAAGACAAGCCCAGCAAAATTCCCACATGCAGGCCGGACATAGCCATAACATGGCCTACACCCGTCATATAAACTGAGGATTTAAGTTCCCCCTGCAACAGACTGCGATCGCCGGTGGTCAGGGCTAAGGCAAGAGCAGCGCTGTCGGCATTAGCTATATTAGCGGCAATGTTATTGCGGTAACTGCTGCGGGCCTTCTCGATCAGACTTAAGGGCAGCTCCTGGAAAGAGCGGATTTGCGGGCGGTTGAGGACGCCGATTTCGCCGGCATACAGTCTGCGTTTATAATGCCAGCCCTGGCCGGGATTGCGATACTGAACCGGGGGATACAAAGGGCCAACAAGAGAATAAACGCCCGGGCGGTATTGATCGGAATAAATAAGGACAACTGCGCCGGCCAGATTTTTTGGCTCCAGCACCTTGCCTTGCCAGGCAAAATAATCATCCCCCTCCTGGACAAGCCTGGTGCTCCTAACGATATAGGAATTTTCACTGCCATAATCAGGTAAATACAGCCTCTCCAGCCGAAAAAATGTCAGCAACATCCCCGCCCCCAAGAAAAGGACAAATAGAGCTATTTTTTGCCCCCTCTTTAGCAGCAGCAAAAATAGACCAAGCCCAAAACAAACCCAGCCCAAAATCAATGAATTAAAGAGCTCGGACCCGAGAATTCCCAGGACAAAACCTGCTAATACCCACAAAGACATTTTTCTATCTCTGGGCGATTAGGACTTCGTCGGCGCCGTCTGTTTCTTCTAACCTAACCAGTATATTTTCCTGTATGGAGGTGGGAACGTTTTTACCCACATAATCCGCACGGATGGGCAATTCCCGATGGCCGCGATCAACCAAAACCGCAAGCTGTATACTCTTGGGCCGTCCCAGATCAATGACAGCGTCCATGGCCGCCCTCACTGTTCTGCCAGTGAAGAGCACATCATCCACCAGGACCGCATTAGCTCCCCGCACAGAAAAGGGCAATTCCATCCGGCCTACAGTTGGCTGCTCCTGTTCAGGGCTTAAATCATCTCTGTACAAGGTGATGTCCAATTCTCCAACAGGCAGTATGATCCCCTCGATTTCCAGGATTCTGTCAGCAATTCTCTTGGCCAAGGGCACTCCCCGAGTGCGTATTCCCAACAAAACCACATTCTCCGCTCCCTGATTGCGCTCGATTATCTCGTGGGATATGCGGCTCACTGTCCGGGCGATTTGGTTTGCATCGAGGATGCGGCTTTTTATCTTCATCATTGGCCTCCTTTCATTGGCTGATCTAACCATTGCCCCGAAATAATGCGATTGGCAAGATGTAAGTTAACATAATACGATTATGGACAAGCTAAATCATAGAATTTCACGGATTATGCGCTTTGTCGCCATTGACTATTATCCTATATAATCAGCAGTATCACTTTAATAGGAGGATGGATATGCTGAAAAAAATGCTGAAGCGAATGCCAGAAACAATCGCGCTGGCGGTATGTGTATGTTTGTTATTCGCGACACCTGTCTTTGGACAGCAGTACAAAATACAATCTGGTGACAGTCTGTGGAAAATATCCCGCGCTTACGCCGTGTCTATTGACAGCCTAAAAGCTGCAAATAATCTCCGCAGTGATCTCATTATAGCAGGTATAACCATAGAAATTCCCACAAGGCATACGGTTGTAAGGGGTGAAAGCCTCTACCTTTTGGCAAAACGTTATGGGACAAGCATTGATGCCATTACCAAAGCCAACAATATTAAGGGAACAATTATATATGTGGGGCAAAAATTGATAATCCCCGCCGTTTCCAATGTTTCTGACATAAAGATTAGCGCCACAACTCAAGAATTGAATATGCTGGCCCGAGCTGTATACAGTGAGGCCAGAGGCGAACCCTTCCAGGGTCAGGTGGCAGTGGCGGCAGTCATCCTCAACCGGGTTGCACACCCTGACTTTCCCAACACCATCGCCGGCGTAATCTACCAGCCCTGGGCAATTACCGCAGTTAGCGACGGCCAGTTCTGGCTGCCCCCCAATCAAACTGCCTACACGGCTGCTCAGCAGGCCCTGAATGGCGTTGATCCCACTAATGGCGCCCTGTACTACTACAACCCAGTTACTGCCACCAATCAGTGGATCAGGTCAAGACAAATTCTAACCCAAATTGGCAATCATGTCTTTGCCAAATAACCCCCTCTCAAGGCTCGACCGAGCCTTTTTTTTTATAGCGGCACCGCCGAAAGTTAAAAAGTAATCAAATCTTTGATGCTCTCGAAAATTTTGGGCCCGATGGTGTTGACCTTGGTAATCTCTTCAATAGATGAAAATGGGCCATGCAATTCCCTGTATTCAATGATTTTCTGGGCCCTGGCGGGGCCTATATTCGGCAAGGTTGCCAATGCATTGGCATCAGCGGTATTAATATTGACAAGCCCATCTTCTTCGGACTTATTATTGTCTTTAGCGGGAACATGCACCTTTTTCCCGTCAGCAAGAATATCCGCCAGGTTCAGCCGATGGATATCCGCCTCCGCCAGTGGCCCGCCGGCAGCGTCGATGGCATCCTGGATTCTGCTGCCAACAGGCAGGGTGTAGACCCCTGGGCTCTTGACTGCCCCAGCCACATGCACAATCAGAACTGAGCTCTCACTGACCAAGGGGGATTTATCGGAAAATACCCTGCCCTTGAGGCTGCTGCACATTCCCAAAGAAGCTATTAAAACCGCCAGAACCATTAAATACGCCAGTTCCTTGGTTTTAAGCTCCACCGCTCTACCCTCCTCCAAAAGGATTCATTGGGCATTAATTCTGCATATTTAGACTGATATCCTGCATAAAAAAAGCGCTTGCAGCGCTTTTTTACAGGGCATTAAGCTTCTCTATCAGCGAATCCACATCGATACCATGAGCGATTGCAGCCTCTTCAATGGGCTCACCGCTTGCTGTGGGGCAGCCTATGCAATGCATGCCAAAGTTGAAGAATATTTCTGCACTTCTGGGATCAAGTTCAAGAGCTTCCCTGATGGTCATTTCTTTAGTGAATTTCATAAGCACAACTCCTCTTATAATTTATGAGCAACGAAGGTGATGCGTTGAGCTGTATGGGTTATGCGTCTGCGGCCATAATTCTCCCATAACCCTTCCAGCCTGAAACCTGTTTGCTCTAAATAGTATATCAGGGTTGATACTTGATGACAACGTTGAATGATGCTGAAATTTGCTTTGGACCAGCAACCCTTTCCCAAAGGTGTGTACATATCAATTTCCGCATAATTGATAGGAGCAACATATTGGTTGTGCCAGACCAGATCCAATTCTTGTATACCCCAGGCAAATACATTGTCCGCTAAAATGCGCCGGTACAAATATTCAGTATTAATATCAAAGAGCAGGCAACCTCCTGGGCTGAGACAAGCATGAGCCCGGCGAAAAAATTTAATTACATCTCTGCAGGCAAGGAGGTGATTAATGCCGTCGCAAGTTGATATGACCATGTCTGTATCCAGCTGCATATCGCTGAAGTCTCCTTGCAGCAGGGGCAGAGTTAAATTTAACTGGTCTGCCTTCATGCGGGCAAGGGACAACATCTCTGCTGACCGATCGAGGCCGGTGACCATAAAACCTCTTTGCAGCAGTCCCAGGGCGACAGTGCCGGTGCCACAGCCAGCATCGACAATTCTTACACCAGTCTTGCGGATTCTCCCGGCGAAGACAGAGATAAAGTCGAGCCAGCGTTGATAGGGAATATCTTTCATGAGGAGATCATAGTTCTTTGCTAACAAAGCATAGGTATCAATACTCATTAGTCCTGATGCCATAACCTTTCCAGCTGATAGTAGTCTCTTGCCTCGGGGGTAAAGATATGCACTACAAAATCTAAATAATCCAGGAGAATCCACTCTCCTTCCTGATATCCCCCTTTGCTGAAAGGAAGGACGCCTTGCCCGGCCAGGGTTTCCTCGACAAAATCCGCAACTGCTCTGGTGTGAATTTTATTTAACCCCGTTGCCAAAATAAAATAATCTGTAAAAGAAGAGCGAGAACTGATATCAAGAATTTTAATGTCTGCTGCTTTTTTTTCTTCAGCGGCTTCACCGGCCAATTTCACTGCCTTCAGCATGAACATGTGCTACCTCCCTACCAGGTCAAGTCCGAGAATTATAGCCACAGGATTTTCACTGTCAAAATAATGATCCTGGATGAGAACAGCCTCCACCTCCAAAAAAAGAGCAATTTCCATCGCCGCCAACTGATACTCTTCCTGATAATAAATGCGGGTGAACTCTGAAGTTTCGGCATTATCAACTCGGCCAATATTAAAATTTCGGTCCCGCAGCTTAGCAGCGATATTGGCGGCAAAGCCGTTGACGCCATTGCCGTTAAAAATATCTACTGTCAACAAGGATTTATCATAACCGGGGATATTGTCAGCAATCTGACTGAGATTCATCTCAATCAGCTTTTGGTCGCAGGACCAGAAGCGCTGCTCCCCTGAAACCAGCCAGCGTCCGGGCAATATCGAGTAACTGCGGTCCTCCCAGGCCAATGCTTGCAGAGAATCTCTTAACCTGGCGAGCTGGCGGGGAGACATATCCGTCTCACAGATGTCAGAAATGCTGCCCATATTGCCAACAAAATAGCTGATATGTTTTAAAGTAAACAGCTGATTAAACACTTCAACCAGCAAAGATTTTTCTGCCCAAAAAGCCTGATCCCCGAAATCTGAATCTGAAGCAATAAAGGGAATTAGGTTATCGGCTGAAATCAGGTTTTCTCCCGGGGCGAAAATATAATCAGTATTCTCGTGCCTGACCTGAAACCCTTCAGGCAATGTTACTTTAACTTTTTCAAGGCCTGAAACAATCTCGGCAATCCCCTGAACATCATAGACCACATAATGGTCTATGGGCAGCTTATTGGCCAACAAAGCATCCAGCCCCTTGACTGCAGCCTCAATCCCCTGTTCAGCATAAACTGCAGCTAAAGAATCGGCAGCTTCAGTTGCATTGCCCAACAGTGCAGCAGGGGGAATGCGCAATATGTAAACCGGGGCATCCTCGGAAGCTGGAACTGAAAGGAGTGTACAGGCTGTAATTTGGTTATTGAGGCGGCCAGCCAATAAAAACTGAATCCGCTCTCCAGCATCGGGCCGCCAAATTGCAGGCATTGCCGATCCCTTGAGGGCATTAAAAAGAGAAAAGTACCGGACACAGGCAAAAATCAGGATCAAAAACACTGCCAGGGTAATTATGGTTCCCAGCTTTTTGATGTTAACCCCTTTCCGCTTGCGCCTAAAGCGGCTTGACCTTGGTAAATATTGCATAATGCCACCCCCTTTGCTCCTTGCTTTTACCTTCCACATTCACCGGCTAGATTCCTTCTTGATACAGCCCTTTTCTTACAATATATTCCTCAACCCCAGGGGGAACCAGGTAGCGCACAGACAGTCCCTGTTTAACCCTTTCCCGGACTAATGTGGAGGATACTTCAATAATCGGAGCTTTGCAAAGGATTATTTTGGCCTTGAGATTGTTCAGAGGCAGCAAAAGCTCTCTCCAGTCTACTGCTTCCCGGGCAAAAGCCACCAAGGTAGCCTGGCTCACTATCCCCTGGGGGTCCCGCCAGGTGTTCAAATCCCGAAGAGAATCACTGCCCAAGACAAAATAAAGATTGTCTCTGGAAACGCCAAAATCTTGGTGATATCTTTGCAAGGTCTCCACAGAATAATTGACTTTTCCGGATCTGTACTCATACTCATCCACTAAAAAACCTGGGTTTCTTACTGTGGCGATTTTCAGCATCTCCAACCTGTGTTCCCCTGAACCCTGGGGCTTTTTATGGGGAGGATTGCCCGCGGGCAAGAAGCTTACGACCCCGGACAAAGCCTCAGCAACCCACTGGGCTATAATCATATGGCCCAGGTGGGGAGGGTCAAAACTGCCGCCGAAAAGAATAATGTTTTCAGCTTTATTCATAGGTAAACTCCATCTCCCCAATTACAACTGTGTCCCCTGGCTTAATTCCCTCTTTTCCCAGCAGGTCAAAAACACCCATGCGCTTGGCAACTTGGTAAAAATTAGCTATAGCCTCATCATTGCTGAAGTCGGTCTTAGCCGCCAGTATTTCCACCCTGCGTCCGGAAACAGCATAGACATCATCTGCCAGCTTATTGATGATAATTCCCTGTTGGGGAGAGAGCTCAATCAATTCAACTTCCTGTTCAGGAGGATTTAGGGGAACCTTGGGCAGTTCTGCCAGCAGCTGGGCGATGCGAACAATTAAGCTTTTAGTTCCCCTGCCGGTGGCCGCGGAAATCTCCCAAACCTCTACACCTTCAAGACTCTCCTGGAATTTTTCCACAAGTTGACGGTCAGCCAGCAAATCCACCTTGTTCAGAGCAACAATTTGCGGCAATTCCTCCAGGCGAGAATTAAACTTGGCCAGCTCCTGATTAATCTTGCGATAATCTTCCAGAGGATTGCGCCCTTCAATGGCAGCAATGTCAATGATATGGACAAGCAGACGGGTCCGCTCTACATGGCGCAAAAAGCGGTGACCCAATCCCTTGCCCGCATGGGCGCCCTCAATGAGGCCGGGAATATCTGCAACCACAAAAGACTGAGCGCCAGTGACATTCACAACCCCTAAGTTGGGTGTGAGGGTGGTAAAGGGGAAATCAGCGATCTTTGGCTTAGCCGCTGAGATAGCCGCCAACAAAGTGGATTTGCCCACATTGGGGAAACCGATTAAGCCAACGTCGGCCACGAGCTTGAGCTCCATCCGCACCTTTAGACTTTGACCGGGCAACCCCATTTCGGCATTCCTGGGAGTGCGATTTACAGCTGTGGCAAAGCGGGCGTTTCCCCGGCCGCCCTTTCCTCCCTTGGCCAGGACAAATTGCTGGGGGTAATCCAAATCCGCCAAGAGTCTGCCCTTTTCCTCATCGTACAGCAGCGTTCCCAAGGGCACCTTGATAACCAAGTCTTGGCCATTCTTGCCATGGCGGTTGGCGCCGGCGCCGTTCACCCCGTTCTCAGCCCGAAAAACCTTTTGATAGCGAAAGGAAATCAAAGTATTGAAATCTGGACTGGCCTCAACAATTACATTGCCCCCATGGCCGCCATTACCGCCGTCAGGGCCGCCCCGAGGGACGAACTTCTCCCGGCGAAAGGCCACCGCCCCATTGCCACCCTTACCTGCTTCCACCTCAATGGTGACGTAATCGATAAACACTGCCATCACCTGCATTTTTTTTTATTATGAACCCAATTGTGAAAAAAAACTCCGGAAAACCCGGAGTTCTAGATAGCTGCTTCAGCATCAGGATAAACACAGACTCTTTTGCGGCCTCTGGCGCCATTGCCTTCATAAGCAACTACCCCATCAATCTTAGCGAATAAGGTATCGTCACCGCCAATGCCGACGTTTATACCGGGATGAATTCTTGTCCCCCGCTGTCTCACCAAAATCGAGCCGGCAGTAACATACTGGCCATCCTGACGTTTGACACCCAAGCGCTTGGCAATAGAATCCCGGCCGTTCTTGGAGCTGCCAACGCCTTTTTTAGAGGCAAATAATTGCAAATCTATTCTAAACATCAGTTACACCTCCTCATTGCTTACCTTGACAAAATCCGGATACTGCCCGGCGATGTTTTCTATGCCTGTAAGAATGGTCTTGAAAATCACCTGACAGATAACAAAACGCCCTTGAACCACATCTGCCGGCAAACGGCATTCCAACAATCCATCTTTCCGCTTCCACTCGGGCGCCACTCCCGCAACCTTATCAAGGGAAAGGAGAGCGGTCTGACTGAGGGCAGAGATTGCAGAACAAACAATATCTGAACCCCGTTCGCTGAAATCTGAGTGACCGGAGGCGGAAAAGCCAAGAATGGATTGCTCATCTCGAAAAATCTTAATCTCAATCATGCTTAGGCCAAATTGATTTTTTCGATGGCAACTTTAGTGAAAGGCTGCCGATGTCCTTGTTTGCGGCGATAATTCTTTTTTGCTTTATACTTAAAGACTATTACTTTCTTGGCTTTGCCATGGTCGACAATCCTGGCTGTAATGCTGGCATTTTCCACATAGGGTTTGCCCAGCATCAGCTTGTCTTCCAGTCCCACTGCCAGAACTTCGTTAAATGAAACGGTTTCTCCCGGCTGAGCCTGGATTTTTTCCAAAAAAATGACATCTCCCTCACACACGCGGTATTGCTTGCCGCCGTTTTTAAGAATTGCGTACATCAGATTACACCTCCAATACTGCGTACTCGCCAAATCCAGGTAGCCAAAAGGCTTTTAAAACCCGATTCGAGCGGTTTAAACTCCAAAAACTATAATACCACAGCCAGGTCAGTCAAGCAAGAGGAATAAACCCGCGGGCACCGGACTTGTTTTTTCAGTTTTATAAGCATAAATCCCCGTCCGGATAATGGGAAATCCTGCTTTATCAAATCCAGGAAAACACGCCCCTGCCAATATATCCGGCCTGATGGTTCGCTGATTTTCAACTTTCAGCAATAAATTAAGTTCTTTCCCCTCTAACTGGGCAGACAACAAATAATCCCCCGCCTCCCGGGTAATGCACTCAAGGCTGTCAAGGGAATGAGGCAGCTTGACCCGATAAGCCAGAGCATCAACCAGAGCGGTAACCTTAGGGAATGCAAGGGGCACTTCGGTAGCGGTCAAAACTTTTAAGCCCTGAGGCATAATTGAGTTTAGCCTCCCCACCACATTCTGCTCTCCCTCCCCCAAAAATACTTCCAGCAACTCCCTCTCCCCCTGGAAACCTGTAGCCAGGGGCGAAGCAAAACGCATTTTCGGACGAGGATTATAGCCTTGGGTCAGCTGCAGGGTGATGCCGGCCAACCGGAAAATTCTCCACCATAACTGCTGGAAATCCAGATGAGCAATGAAAGCCATGGGCCCCAGTTTTGCATAACTCAGGATCAGTCGCATACGCTTTTCCCCTTTCTCTTAAGCGGGGTGACAGCGAAGGCGGCACACACTCCGCAGTCGGAACATCTGTCCAGAGTGCAATCCGGTGTCCCCGCGGCTCCCTTTGCCCGACCCGACTCCTTTATTAAGTAATCTTTAGAAACACCTATATCAATATGGTCCCAGGGCAGGGCCGCTGTGAGCGGAATTTCCCCTAAAGCGACCGCAACATCTACGCCTGCCTGGGCAAAGGATTCCGCCCATAATTGAGGGCGAAAGTGTTCAGTCCAGGCATCAAAGCGGCAGCCCTTTTGCCAGGCCAGGAAAATAGCCCGGCCGGTTTTTCTGTCCCCTCTGGCCAGCAGCGCCTCTAGTTTGCTCTCCTTCCAGTCCATGGTCTGGACCTTGAACTTTGGCAGACGCAATTTATCCAGGAGCAGGCGCTGCCGCCTCTCCACATCTTTCCGCCCCAAAAAGGCGGCCCATTGAAAGGGAGTATGGGCTTTGGGCACAAAGGTTGACACAGCCACGGTCATTTTCAAGCGCCGGTTATTGCCGTTGATCTCCCGGTACAACTGCTCCAGTCCGCGGACCATGTTGACAATGTCCTCAATGTCTTCATCAGTTTCTGTGGGCAAGCCCAGCATGAAGTATAATTTTAGACTGTCCCAGCCATTTTCAAAGGCCGCCCGGGCGGCACTAAAAATATCCTCTTCCCTAACATTTTTATTGATTACATTGCGCAGGCGCTGGCTGCCTGCCTCCGGGGCCAAAGTAAGGCCGGTCTTACGCACCGCCCTGGTCAGCTTGGCCAGTTCCACCGAATAACTGTCCACCCGTAAAGAAGGCAAAGAGACGCTGGTATCCCCTGAAGCCATCAGGGTCTGCACCAGTTCCTCAATTTTTGAATAGTCGGCGCTGCTCAAGGAAGAAAGGCTTATTTCACTGCTGCCGGTATTCTGCAGCAGCATCCTCCCCTGCTCAGCCAACTGTGCCATCGGCCTCTCTCTTACCGGCCGATAGAGCATGCCTGCCTGGCAAAAACGGCATCCCCTGGCACAGCCCCTGCAGATTTCAATGCTGACCCGGTCGTGGACGGGCTGCACCAGGGGCACTACCAGTTTCTGCGGCAGAGGATAGCTGGCAAAATCTCTGACAATGCGCTTCTTCGGGGCAGGAAAGGAACCCAGGGGCTTTATCCCTATATAACTGCCTTGAGCATCATAGGCCGGGGCATAAAACTTGGGCACGTATATTCCGGGAATCGCCGCCAAAAGTTTTAGAGTTTTGTCCTTGCCCCAACCTTGCTTTTTCGCCTCTGCCACCGTTTCTGCAATCTCCGTGACGATCTCTTCCCCCTCACCCAGAACAAAGGCATCAATAAAATCAGCCAGAGGTTCGGGATTAAGGGCGCCGGGCCCCCCGGCAATTATTAGGGGGAAGCCAGTTCTTTCCCGGGCATGAGGAGAAAGCCCTGCTAGATCCAGCATATTAAGCAAATTAGTATATCCCAGTTCATACTGCAGAGTAAAACCAATAATATCAAAAGCATTGAGCCCGGTTTTAGTTTCCAGGCCATAGAGGGGGATTTTGTGTTCCCGCAGCTTTGCTTCCATATCCGGCCAGGGGGCAAACACCCTTTCTGCTTGGGCCCAAGGGATGCTATTGATTATCTCGTACAAAATTTGAAAACCCATATAACTAAAACCGATTTCGTATACATCGGGAAAAGCCAAAGCAAAGCGAAGCTGTACCTCTTCTTGGGCTTTGGCGACAGAATTAATTTCATTGCCGATATACCTGGCAGGTTTCTCTACATAGGGCAGTATTGCCTGCAGCTTATCCCACACGCTAATCCTTCCTTTCCCCTAGTCCTTTTACCACCTCCTGCAGAGAACTTTGGCCGGTTCCCGCTAAAATTTGCCGCAGAAGCTGGTGTTCCGTCAAAGTGCCGGCCAGTCCGTAAGTCTCATCCAGCACCGAAATCTGGTAATATTTTTGGGGGCGAATGTGCTTCAAAATTTCATTCACTTTTGCTCCTGGGGCAGCCACCAAAGTATCCGCTGCCATCAGCCTCCTATTGCGCAAGCTGTTTTGCCGGGCCAGCACATATCTAAGCAGAGGAATCAACAGTCGTTTTCTCTCTACCCAGGCATTGTATAGCAAAAAACCTGCCGCCGCAAATATGCTGGGATTTAGCTGCCCCTGCGCAAATCGGCAAATAGCCAGCATTACCAAGAAGAGACCGCAACCAAATCCGCAGACAATAACTGTTTTAGTAGCGCGATAATAGGAAGTCCAACCTGCCAAGCGCCCCCGCAACACTCTTCCCCCATCCAAGGGCAAGGCAGGCAGCAGGTTAAAAGACATCAGCGTGAGACTGGCGCGGATAAAAGAACTGACATAACCCTGGGGTGAATAGGGAACCAAGGCCATGGCCGCTGCTGCGGTCAGGAGATTGGCAACAGGACCGGCCAAGGCTATGCGGAGCTCTGTAGCAGGCTGCACTTCCAGGAGCTGGTCCAAACTGAGATATCCTCCCAGAGGCTGAATTGCCAACTTTTCCACTTTGCAGCCCAGCACTTTCGCCACGGCAATATGTCCGGCCTCGTGGATAATTAATGCCAGCAACAGCCCGATTGTATCCCGAATCTGGCCCATGGCCAACATTGCTGCAAAAAACACGACAAAGAAAATTGATATTTTGAATCGCTTGCCCATTCAATCCACCCGCCTTCGCTAATAGGTATTTTTTCAGGCGGCGGATATATGCAAGAAAAAACCCGGCCGGGCCGGGCTAAAAAATCGAAGTATCTTTATGGGCTGCCACAGATAAAACCAGTCCCAGAGAAATCATTGTTGTCAAAAATGAACTTCCCCCATAACTGATCAGGGGCAGCGGCAAACCCGTGACAGGCATTATGCTGATAGTCATGCCCACATTGACCAGCAACTGAAAAGAGAGCATGGCGGCAACACCCACGCAGAGATAGCGGCCGAAACTGTCCTTGGCCTCCATGGCCACTTTCAGGACCCGCCAGATCAAAAAAACATAGACCAGCAGAAAGATGGAAGCCCCTAGAAAACCTAGTTCTTCACCAATGACACTGAAGATAAAGTCAGTATTTTTCTCAGGTAAAAAATCTAGCTGAGTCTGCGTCCCCTTAAATAATCCCCGTCCCCTGAATTGGCCGGAACCAACGGCGACTTTGGATTGAATGATTTGCCAGCCGTCATCAAATGGATCCTGCCAAGGATCCCTGAAAATTATCAGGCGGCTTTTTTGATAAGGTTTGAGCACAAATAAAAAGGCTAAGACCGAGCCAATAATGCCACCCACACCCATAACCGCCAGATGTAGCCAGCGCATGCCGGCAACGAAGAGAATGGCGCCAGTGATGGCCATAAAAATCAGGGAAGTGCCCAAATCAGGCTGCAAAAAGATGACCAGCATGGGAACAGCCACATGGAGCAAGGGCACTATCAATCCCGACCACCGCTCCAGCGAACGCCCTTCCTTGGCCATGGTAGCCGAAAGGGTGATGATAATTGCAATCTTAGCCAATTCAGATGGCTGGAGATTAAAGAGTTTGCCAATGGCAATCCAGCGCTGGGCGCCCCCTGCTGAAGTTCCTTTAAAGATAACCAGAATCAGCAAGGCCAGACTGAAGAAATAAATCGGCAGCTTCAGCCGCTGCCACTCGGAGTAGTCAATGAAGGAGAGCAGCGCCATTCCCACCAGGCCGCCCACAGCCCACACCAGTTGTTTAACAAAAGTGCGGTTGGAAAATAATGCAGAAATTGAGATCTCGCCGGAAACAGAGGAAGAGCCCACCATGATTACCCCAAAGGCAGAAATGAGGACAATGGTCAGCAAAAGGACATAATCATAATTCCTCAAGAGTTTTTTCCCCAAGGCTCCGGGTCACCTCACTTTTCCAAGCCAAAATAATAATCAATAATATCTCTGGCAACTTCAGTGCCCCTGCTGCCGGCGCCGGCATATTCCATGAAGACGACAATGGCGATTTCCGGATTGTCATAAGGAGCATAACCCACCCACCAGGAATGGGTATCCCGCCATCTCTCAGGATTTTTTCGGCTGGAGCGGTCATGTTCGGCAGATCCTGTCTTGCCGGCTACGGCGAAGGGAAGATTCTTCAGATATTGAGACCTGCTTGCAGACTGCTGCATGCCCTCGCGAATAACCTTGAGATTTTCCGGCTTAAAATTCTGCTGATCAAGAATCACTGGATCAAATAATTGAATGGTTTCGCCAGTATAATCGCTAATTCTTTCCACCAGATAGGGTTTATAGTGAATGCCGCCGTTGGCCAGCATTGCGACATAATTGGCCATCTGCAGGGCAGTAAATTCGTTGAGCTGGCCATAGGAAATTTGAACGGTATGCCCGCCGACCCAAGTCCTGCCCACTCGGTAATCCAGTGAACTGGACTGTTCATCCAAGGCAATGTCGTCAAAACCGGCATTTTTTTGTTCCCGGGACATCCCGAATTTCTCAATATATTCATAGATCTTTTCCGCACCCAGGCGGGACCCCACAGTGCCAAAATAAATATTGCTGGAAACCGCCAGCGCCCGGCGCATATCTACATTGCCGTGAACAGCAAAACCATAGTCGTTGACAGGCTGATTGTTAATGCGGGTCCTGCCTCCGGCATAGACCTTCTCAGAAGCAGTAATTGCACCAGTTTCCAAGCCAGCCATGCCCACAACCATTTTAAAGGTTGAGCCCACCGTGCGCCGGTACTGATAGGTTCTGTCTGTCAGTTTCTTGGCCCAGTCCGGCATTTCTGCCGGCATATTTTCAGCCCACCAGGCCTTGTCATAGCGATAGTTGTTGTCGAAAGTAGGCTCACTGACCAGAGCCAGTATTTTTCCGGTATTGGGGTCCATGACTATAACGGCGCCTGCCCAGGCATCCTTGGACTTGTGCTCGGTTCTCAACTTCTCCAGCACTCGCCGCAATGATTCTTGCGCTACCCTTTGCAATTTGGGGTCTATGGTCAAATGCAGATTGTCGCCGGGAACAGCCCGGGTGCTGCTTACAGCATCTCCCACTGGTCGGTTATCTACGTTGACCTGAATGACACTGAACCCATCTGTCCCCTGGAGGTAATCATCCCATTTTCTTTCCAGGCCTTCTACACCCAACCGGTCAATCTCATTTACCCGTCCCAAGGGGTTGGCCAGCAGATCCCCCTCGGGATAATAGCGCTGGGGAACAACCTGAATAACGAGGCTGGGCATGAGGTGTTGATATTCTTCCAGCTGCAAGACTGTATCAAAATCCACATTGGTAGCAATCACTGCCGGCTCAAACTTCCGCCGGTGCTTTTTCAATTTTGCACGGATTTCCTCTGGTTCAATCTGCAAAAACTCGGCCAGCTTGGTTATTGTCTGCTCCTGTCTGTCCTTATTCTGTTCATCAGCCAGGGCCACGACATAGGTAGGGATGCTGGCAGCCAACTCAAGGCCATCGGCGCTGTAAATTCTGCCTCGGGGGGCGAGCTCAATCAGGTGACGGAAGCGGTTGTTGTCGGCGACATTCGCCCACTTTTCACCATCAATAACCTGAATTTGAAATAAATTATAGATGAGAACAACCCCAATTACTAAGGCAACTATTCTCAGCAGGGTGATCCGCCAAAGGGTCGAATTCATAGCTTCGCCTCCAGTACAGCTTCTAGATTGTCCTGACGGCGCCGCAATTTAAAGATGACAAGGAACAAAACATAGAGGAGCAAATTGGACAATAAATGTATCCCGGCATTGACCTGCAACATTGAACCCAAATTGGCCGTACCCCTGATATAAAATATAAAAGCCATAAGAATTTCCTGAATCAAAGTGGCGGCAATTAGTCTCAGGCCGCCTGTAAGGACAAGATTGTCAAATAATTCATTTTTTATTTCCCAGACCAAAGCAGCGCTAATGAAGTTCAGCAACATAAAGAGACCCAGAAATTCCCCCAAGAGGATATCCTGAATCAGGCCAGTCCACAACGCTGCAATCAAAAGCAACCTGCGTTCCAGGCGCAGAGAGATAACCACCAAGAAGACAAAGGCAGGCATGAGAGGCAGCCAGGGAAAAACAACGGGCAGCAAGGTGCTTTGAAAAATAACCAATCCTGTAAGCCATAATAGGGAATATGCGTATTTCATTCCTGATCACCGTCCTCAATAGGATCGTCGACAGGCGAATGATAATTTACTATAATTAAGACTTCTTCCAGGCGATCGAAATCCACCTCAGGACGCACCAAAGCTGAACGTTCAAGGGAAACAGGATCGTCATAGACCTCAACCACCCGGCCGATAACCAGCCCCTTTGGGTAAATGCCGGTAAGGGGCGAGGAGATAATCACATCCCCCTCCTGAATATCAGCGTATTGATTGAGGCGAGTAATACGGGTAAAGCCCCTGGGAGTAGACAAGCCTATCAGTACTCCATTGTCCCGAGTGCGCTGCACTATTGCGCTGATGCCGCTGGAAGTGCTGATAAGGAGCTGCACTTTCGCATGGGAGGGCTGGACGTCGATTATTTTGCCCACCAGTCCCTGGTTTGTGACTACAGGCATGTCCACTTTTATGCCATGCCTGGAACCTTTGTCAATGGTAAGGGTTGAAAACCAGCTGGAGGGATTGCGCCCAATGACTTGAGCCGGAGTCACCTGATGCTCAACTGCCTCTTGAAACTGCAACAGTGCCCTGAGGCGCAGGTTTTCTTGCTGAATCTCAAGCACCCGCAAATCTGTGCCGGCGTATTTCTCCAATTCTGCTCTCAGAAGCTGATTGTCCTTGTAGACATTGCGCACATCTCCAATGAACCGCCAAGAATCTGTAAAAAATCGAGTTACAGAACTGGCAGCTTTCTGAAAGGGGCTGAGGGCTTCTGCCGCCAATCTCTCGAGAAAAAGAATGCGCTGAGGATTGTTTGTGCTCCAGCTCATTAGAATGCTGAGGAGGAGGACCACCATAATGGCAGATAATATCTTCTTTCGATTGTTTCGCAGTGTTGACAACGGTCTCCTCCTCCTTAGCTAATTTTAGCGGTTGAGAGAAATGCGCTTGAGCAATTTGAGCTGATCCAAAACCTTGCCCGTGCCCAGGACAACACAGTCCAAGGGGTTCTCGGCCACCACTACCGGCATTCCCGTATCCTTGCTTATCATCCGGTCAAGATTAGTAAGCAGCGAACCGCCCCCGGTCATAACGATGCCCCTGTCCATAATATCCGCCGCTAATTCTGGCGGAGTTTTTTCCAGAGTAATGCGAATGGCCTCCAGAATCGTAGAAATGGGATCTTGCATGGCGACATTTATTTCAGCAGCAGACAGCTCCAAGGTTTTGGGCAGCCCTGAAACCATGTCGCGGCCGCGAATAAGCATAGTTTTTTTCTCTTCTTCGAGCAAAGCTGAGCCAATGGTGATTTTGATATCTTCAGCAGTGCGCTCGCCAATCATCAAGTTGTACTTGCGCTTGATGTAGTGCATGATGCTCTCATCTATATCATCGCCGCCAACCCTGATTGAACGATGGGTAACAATGCCCCCCAGGGAGATTATTGCAGCGTCAGTAGTGCCGCCGCCCACATCCACAACCATGCTGCCGTTAGGCTCTGAAACAGGCAAACCTGCTCCAATCGCCGCCGCCATGGGCTCTTCTATCAGATGCACTTCCCTGGCGCCGGCCTGAATGGATGCCTCTTTGACAGCCCGCTCTTCTACTGCAGTGACCCCGGAAGGCACGCACACCACAACTCTGGGTTTGCGCCGAAACCAACTGCGGCGATAAGCCTGGCTGATGAAATAGCGCAACATCTCCAAAGTTATGTCAAAGTCGGCAATGACCCCGTCTTTCATGGGCCTTATAGCCACAATATTGCCGGGGGTGCGGCCAATCATCTCCTTGGCCTCAGAGCCAACAGCGAGTATGACATCCTTGTCCCTGTTCTTCTGAATAGCTACGACAGAAGGCTCTCTAAGCACAACGCCCTTTCCCTTAACATAGACAAAGGTGTTGGCAGTTCCTAAATCAATGCCGATATCTTGGGTCAAAAAGTTAAGCACGCCCAAATTTCGAAACTCCTTTCGTGTCAAAACTGCAATTGTTATATGGATTCCTATTAGTTTGCCCTGTGAAAATTAGACGTAGCCTTTTTCTTTAAGGCTGGAAAACACACCATCGCCAATGACAAGATGATCAAGAACTTCAATACCCACCAGGCGGCCGACTTCAACGAGACGACGGGTGATATTGATATCCTCCTGGCTGGGAGTAGGGTCGCCACTGGGGTGGTTATGCACCAGAATGATAGCTGCAGCGCTTCGCTTGATAGCCCGGGCAAAGACTTCCCGGGGATGGACGATGGAAGAGTTAAGGCTTCCCCTGGAAACCTCTTCACAGGCAATGATGACGTTCTTGGTATTGAGCAGCAAAATCCTGAACTGTTCTTGCTGCAGGTAACGCAAATCTTCCATTACCCAGGCAGCCACATCCTGAGGGGATTTGATGCGCACCACCTCAGTATCTTGCTGACTGAGGCGCCGTCCCAGTTCGAAAGCGGCTTTGATCTGAGCAGCCTTGGCTTTGCCTATGCCCGTCGCTGCCGCACACAGTTCTTCAATGCCGGCATTATTGACGCCTCTGAGATTTTGAAACTGGTACAATATTGATTCCGCCAACTGAATTGCATTGGCATCCCTGGATCCAGTTCTGATAATAATTGCCAAAAGCTCCTGTACTGAGAGAATTCCAGGACCATATCGGAGCAGCTTTTCCCGGGGACGCATGTCTGCAGGTATATCCTTAATGGTATACCGCACAAAATACCCCCTTTAATTCTGGGCCCTAAATAGCCTGGCCACCGCTGCCACGGGCAGTCCAACTACATTATAATAACATCCGTCGATTCCGGCAATATACCTGCCGGCTAAACCCTGGATGCCATAACCTCCTGCTTTGTCCAAACCTTCACCGCTGTGCACATAATCGGCAATTTCTTGATTATTCATGGAGGCGAACAGCACTTTAGTAGTTACTACATCCTCGGCAACGATCACACCCTTTTCCCACAAGGCTATGCCAGTAATAACAGCATGCCACTTGCCTGATAGTTCCCGCAACATGGCGATATTCTCCGCCGGGCCGGCGGGTTTGCCAAAAATCCTTGCCCCCAGACAGACAACAGTATCTGCCCCTAAAACCGGATCAGAAAAGCGCCTGGAAACGAACTGGGCTTTTCGGGAAGCCATGCTCAAAGCATACTCGGCGGGGGTCTGGTACTGGCCCGCTTCTTCATTGACATCAGCAGGACAGATTTTGACATCAGCAAAGAGCAGCCGGATTAATTCCCGGCGACGGGGTGAAGCGGATGCAAGTATTATTGACATAGCCATCCCCCCTATGCGCGGAAGTAGGGAATCTTATCCATGGCCTGGGTTAGATAACGGGACACTAACCCCACCATTATACCAGTAGGCACTGCAAAAATCATTAGAATAGGAAACATCGAAATGATAGCAATTTCTTCTAAGAACAAGCTGGCCACCGCCAGCTGAGCGATATTGTGGGAGATTGCCCCCACCAAGCTCAGGCCAATGAGGCTAAAATATTTTTTTGCGTATTTGTGGGCCAGAGACATCAGGGCCCAGCTCAGCAGCGCCCCGGCAAAACTCATGGCAAACCCCACGCTGATAAGGCCGGGGCCAAACAGTGAACCCAGCACTGTCCTGCCAACAGCCACAGCCAGGGCATTGCCATAACCGAAGTAGACAATAGTAGTCAAAGTGATGATATTTGCCAGCCCCAGCCTGGCGCCGGTCACGGGAATAGCCGGCAACAGCCCCTCAATGACATGCAAAATTGAAGCCATTGTAATCAGCATGGAGATAATTACCAGCCTGCGCACCGAATCAGTATTTCTGTTCATGTTCTCAGCCCTATCTAAGATCAATATCTCCGTCTTTAGAATCGATTATTTTGACAATCACCCGGTTGGGCAAGCAGGCAATGGGCCTGGCGGAATTGCTGATCCAACCGGTTTCCACACAAATCTTATCGGGACAGGCCGATTCAACCACACAAACCCTGCCGTCTTGCAAATGCACCCTGGTAATGCCGTTGACACCCTGAATATCAAGAAATTCATCTCTTCCCTCTTGATAAAGGGGATAAGTTTTTGTTACAACCCCATCCACCTGGATGACAATGGTGCCCTGAGAATCCCCGGAAGCGAAGAAATAACTGTATATACCTGCCAGCCCAATGGCCAACAGCACTAAAACGATTATTATATCGCCGCGTTTCAAAGCTGTCCCTCTTTTCCCCCAAAGTGATTATATCAGGGTCTGCGGAAGTAGTAATCAACAGAGCCGCTTCCCGGGACGCGAACCAGGCCCGAGGACCAATGGACCCTGCCCTCCCTATCCCAAATCACCGCTTCCACATCCTGCAGTCCTTCAACAAATGCCAGGCCCTGCTCAGGCCCCATGACAAAAACTGCCGTGGACAACAAGTCTGCCACCTGGGCGTTGCCAGCGAGAATGGTTACAGAGCGAACTTTATCTGCAGGCATCCCTGTCCGGGGATCAATAATATGATGATAACGCTTGCCCCCCTCAATAAAGAAGCGCTCATAATCTCCGGAAGTGGCAATTGCTCCCTGGCTGACTTCGATAATTGCAAAATTTGCGCTGGGGGTTTCAGGATTCTTGAGCCCCACCCGCCAGGGGCTGCCATCTGGCTTGCCCGCCAACAGGCCGATATCGCCGCCGGCGTTGGTCAGGCCAAATTCGATCCCGTTTTCCCGCAGAATATCCAGGCAACGGTCAATAATATAGCCCTTGGCCACTCCACCCAAGTCAATATTCATGCCTGCCTCAGTCAAATACACAGTCCCTGCCTCCGGGTTTAGCTCTACCCTCTGCCAGTCTACCAGGGACAGCGCCTCCTTAAGCTGAGTCTGAGAGGGCCTCCGCTCATTGCCCGGGGAAAAATTATACAGGCGCAAAACAGGAGCCAGTGTAATGTCAAAGGCGCCGCCTGTGCGCTGGGCATAGTCCAGGGCAGTGCCAATGACCGCCAAGGTTGCAGAATTGACAGGGACGGGCTCAATTCCCCCCAAACCATCAAGCTTGGCCACATCTGAATCGGGCAAATGGGCGCTGAGAATCCCCTCCAGCTCTTCCATCCTGGCATCAACCCGGTCCAATACTAGATTGGCTTTTGCCTCAGAATCTGTGTAGATTTGCACACTGACAACAGTATCCATGACAAAAAAGGTTTTCTCATAAGCCTTCAGCTTAACCTCTTCACAGGCAGAACAGCCGGACAGGACAGTGACAACCCCAAAAACAAGCAATGTCAGCCATATTCTGGTCTTTCCCAAGGTTCCAACCTCCTGTCCAGTGCACAGTATCAGTGTAACATTTCAGAGGACTGTGGACAACTAATTCATCTTGCCGCCTAAGAAGCCATAGAAGACAAAAATCAGCACCACAACACCCAGGGCCAAAGCCGCCACTAGGACTTCCACATTAAGGTTGGAAATTTTGCCACTAAAATTTGCCATAGCCCTTTGCATCCTCCCCAGCCATTCCCGTTTATCCTCAGGTTGGACAGGAGTCTCAGTTAACTTTCTGTCTACCGCGTCCAATTTGCCAATTGCCCGAGTAAAGACCAGACCCAAATTTTTATAGAGTTCATCCAGATTCCGGTCCCAGGCAGCCAATTTGCCAAAGCCCTTGAGGGAGCCCTTGCCTAAAACAGAATACAAGTCATTGACCCTCTTGTCCAGCAGCCCGGTGGCACCAATCAGCTTGACTGAACCTGTGCCTGCCTTTCGGTATAGACTATCGATCGCCCCGTCTATCCTGGCAGAGTGCTTGCAAATTCCCAGAAAAAGTCCGCCAAAGCCATAGTAGATTCCGTTGACCAAGCTGTCGGCATAGGCAACGGGGCCTTGGCACAACCCCATAAAACCCCGGGCCGCAGGCAGGTATAAAAGCCGCTCCAAGCTGAGCCATGGGGGAAATTTAAGATTATCAATTTTGAACCTATAAACCAAGAGAAGGATTGCCGCGGCTACGGCAATGGTAATTGCCATGCTGGACAGGTCATGCCCATTCCAGACATTGATCCCGGCAACATGTTCCAGGGAAATTTGATCGAAGCCAATTGCCTTCATGGCGGGAATGATAACAGCTCTCGCTGTATGCTGGGGAAAAATCCCGATATAAATAACGGCGGCGGCTCCCAACACTAAAGGCAGCTGTAAACTCAGGGCCATTCTTGCCGGCAGCCGGCTCCAGTCCTTCTCTCCCAAAAAGATATTAACAAAGAGCTTGACAAAATAACAGATTGTAAGCGCAGAAGCCAACACAAAAAGTTTTTCTGCCAGCCACAGCAGCCAAGAGGGGTTGGCGCTGTATAAGTCAGTGAGGGCATGATGCAAAAATGTCTTGCTACCATAGCCATTGAACCCTGGCATGCCGGTAATCCCCAAGGCCCCAATGACGAAAGCAAAGGTCACCAAAGGATACTTCTTCAGCAAGCCCCCCAGCTGATCAAACTCCAGGCTATGAGTATAAACATAGATGGCGCCAACGCACAAAAATAAAGTGGTCTTAAAAACGGCATGATTGAGGATGTGAAAGAGCATGCCGGAAACTCCATAAAGATCGTGGCCAAAGGGCAGGACAGCCGCGCCCAGGCCCATGACAATATAGCCAATCTGACTTACGCTGCTATAGGCCAAAGTCTTCTTGGCCTGGCGCTGCTGCAGGGCTAGAAAGGCCCCCAAAACCATGGTAATCAGACCCAGGCCCAACAAAGTTGAGCCAAAAAATACAGCTCCCGCCCCATTTTGCCCTGCCGGGGCAATTACTGAATAAAACACCCGGAATAAACCATAGGCGCCGGTTTTGATCATTATTCCCGACAGCAAAGCACTGGCGGGAGTGGGAGCGACAGGATGGGCCTTGGGCAGCCAGATATGCAGAGGGAAAATGCCGGCCTTGATGCCAAAACCCAGTAAAAAAGCAATGCCCATGGCTGCCACTAAGCCGGTGTTCTCTGCCACAGCCGGGGGAATGGCGGTAAAACTCACCGTTCCGGTGGCATTATACAGCAAAAATATGCCTGTGAGCAGAGCCAACCCCCCAAACACCCCAAGAAATAAGTACAGATTGCCTGCACTCATTGCATCCGCATCTTCTTTATGGATGACCAGCACATAAGAACAAAGGGTCATCAGTTCAAAAAATAAAAATAAGGTAATCAGGTCGGAAGCCAGAACAACTCCAATACAACCCAGCAGGGTCAGTTGGAGAAAGACATAAAAGCGCCGCGGAGAGCCTTCGTTCTCCATATAGCCAAAGCAATAAATCGAGGTTGCCGTCCAGGCCGCCAAAAACAGCAGGGCAAAAATAGCTGTAAGCCCATTGAGTTCAAAATTCAAGCCCAGGGCCATAAAACCTGGCAGCTGAAAAGTTATCGCTTGACGGCCGCCGCCAAACCAGGCCAGGGCCACACAAATCAGACTGAGAGCAGTAAATGTCAGATTGATCGCACCCAGGCGTTTATTAAGTTGAGTGCGCGCCAGCCAAGTAACCAGCCCCCCCGCCAGGGGGCAAGACAGCGCCAGCGCCAGCAGCCACTGGGCATTCATTTGACCACTCCCATTAGCAAGTTTGCAGCGGATTCCGCCCAGGCCAGAGGATAGTTAATGGGGAAGAGTCCAAAAATCAGGCAACCCAGGGCCAAAAGAACTATAGGCACCCACATGCCTGCTTTCAGCTCCGTAAAGGGCTTTGCCCACACCCGCTTTTCTTTTTCTACTCCTAGGAAGGCATTGATGATAATAGGCAGATAGTAGATTCCATTCATCAGGCTGCTGAGAACAAGGAGAAAGACAAAGCCGGGCTTGCCCGCATCCAGGGCCCCTATGGACAGAACCAGTTTGCTGATAAAGCCGTTGAAGGGCGGGATGCCAATCATCGCCAAGGCGGCCACGGTAAAACAGCCGATGGTAATGGGCATTTGGAAGCCGATGCCCGCAAACTCACGGATTTGCCGTTTGCCGGTCTTGTAAATCATCGCCCCGGCGCAAAGAAACAAAGTCGATTTCATCAGCGCATGGGAAAAAATGTGAAAGATTGTGCCTGTCAGACCGTTGACATTAAGAAGGCTCAGCCCCAAAAGCACATATCCCATCTGACCGATGCTGGAATAGGCCAGCCGCCGCTTGATATCTGTCTGGGCAATGGCCACAGCCGAGCCGAGAAATATGGTGATCCCGGCCAGTACCAAGAGAATTTTATCCCAGCCGGCCTGGGCAATGAGATCAGGTCCGTAAACATTGTAGACCATTCGGATCAACCCGTAGGCCCCCGTCTTGAGCATGATTCCTGAAAGCAAGGCGCTGGCGGGAGACGGCGCAACAGGATGGGCGTCAGGCAGCCAGACATGCATAGGGAAGATCCCCATCTTGATCCCAAATCCCACAAGAAATGAGATAAAGGCCATAAAGGATAAGCGGTTAACCTCGGTAAAAAGATAATTTCCCGGCCCGATTTGTACATTGCCAGCCACTTCAAAGGCGATGACAATGCCAAAAAAGAGGGCGAGGCCGCCAATCAAAGTTAAAATCAAGTATTTATAGCCTGCTGCCATAGCCAAAGGGCTTTCCTCGTGGACAATTAATACATAGGCAGCCAGAGACATCAGTTCAAAAAAGACAAAAAGGCTGAATAAATCCCCGGTGAGAAACACCCCCAGGCAGCCGCCCAGGCTCAGCAGGAGAAAAGGATAATAGCGGTTTAGCCGACCTTCATGAGCCATGTATTCCTTGGAATAGATTGTGGCCAGCAGCCATACCGCTGAGGCAATGAGGGCCAGCATAAAACTGAGCACGTCGGCCCGAAAGGAGATGCCAAAGGGAGGCAAAATGCCGGAGAAACTGACGCCGATTGTTCCCAGGGACTTTATAAAGGGGTACATAGACCCGACCAGTGCCAGAGTAATCCCTGCAATGACCAGGGCGGCAATGTCCCGCAGCTTTGCCGAGGAGCGCTGGATGAAGAAAAGGGGCAAAGTAGCCAGAATTGGGAAGCAAGTAGCCAGAACAGGCAGGTAATTATAGAACTCTTTCACATTGTTCCACCTCCGTTAATCAGGATAGCAAAGCAGTTGCGGCCAGTTCGACAAGCCGCAGCAGGCTGCCAGGCAGGATGCCAAATAACAGGTTGAACGCAGCCATAATAACCATGGCCGTAGCCATGGGCCAGGGCAGCTGATCCCAGACAAACTTGCCCTCTTTGTGGCCGAGAAAAGCTCTTACCACTATGGGCAGATAGTAGATGGCGTTAAGCAGAGAACTGGCCAATATTACTGCCACATAAATGGGTTTGCCTGCTTCCAGGGCGCCAAAAGCTAAATAATATTTGCTGATAAACCCGCTGAAACCCGGAATCCCCACCATGGACAGAGCCCCAATGCTGAAAATGCTCATGGTCAGGGGCATGCGGAAGCCTATCCCCCTGAGCTCATCAATTTTGCGGATGCCAGTCTTGTAGATGATTGCGCCCGCCGCTAGAAACAGCATGGATTTCATTATGCCATGATTGACAATATGGAGCAGCCCGCCCATGATGCCAGAAGGAACTGCCAGGGCGAAACCCATGAATATATAGCTGATCTGGGCGATAGTAGAATACGCCAGCATGCGCTTGATGTCAGTCTGAGCAATAGCCAGCACAGAGCCGGCAAATATGCCGATTGTCGACAACAGCAAAATTACCTCAGGGGCGGGAATGGCCGCAAAGAGATTTGCGCCGAAGATCTGGAAAATAAGTCTGGCGACTACAATGATAAACACCTTAATAATCAAACCCGAGTGAATAGCGCTTGAAGGCGCCGCCGCAGAAGCATGGGCATCAGGCAGCCAGACATGCAGAGGAAACAGAGCCGACTTTATCCCAAAGCCAACAATAAAGAGGGACATGGCCACATAAATATTCCAGGGATAAGAGCTGAAGGCCAGGGGAATGGCTTCAGACAGCGCTCCCATATTCAGCTCACCGGTAACCATGTACACCAGCCCGATACCCAACAAGATCATTCCCGAACCAAGGGTGCTGAGGAACATGTACTTGAGGCCGGCTTCCAGACACAGCTTCCCGGGCTTGATTGCCACCAAGGCGCAGGCGGCTATCGTGCATATTTCAATAAAGATATAGAGATTGAAAAGGTCCCCGGCCATGACCAGTCCGTTTAAGGCAGCCAGCATCACCAAATAAATGGAGTAGTAAGCGGGCAGGGAATCCGGGTGCAGCTCACTCTTTAAATCTCCTAGACTGTAAACCAAAATCAGCAGCCCCACCAAGTTAATGGTTAAATGCATTAGGACGGTGACCCAGTCGACAGTGATTTCAATCCCTGGTCCCCCATGCCCCCCAGGGAAATAGCTGTAGGGTCCATTTTCCCCCACATATAAAGCCGAGGCAATGGAAAGGAGCAAGGCCAGAGACGTCACAGCCAGGGCCCCCCATCCCGGAAAAGAATTTTTCAGTTTGGCCAGCAGGGGCAGCAGCAAGGCAGCAGCAAAGTACACCACCAGAATAAGGACCGGCAGATGGCTCATTCGGCCTCTCCCCTTTTGCTCATTATTTCATCGGCATCTATGGTGCCATAGTATTTATACAGTCTGACAATCATAGCCAGTCCAAAGGCTGTCAAACTGACAGCAGCTGCTAAACCTCCATACATCAAGGCTGAAGGCAGGGGATTGGCTTCCCCGCCAGCTGGGCCGCCGCTATACCCCAGAGAAATAAAGAACAAAAATATGCCGGTGTCCATAATATTCAAGCCAATGACTTTTTTTATCAGGTTGGAATCAGTAAGCATAGTATAAAAGCCTATTATAAACAGGAGCATGGCCGCGAGAAAATGCAGATTGGCCAAGAGTTTGTCAAACATTTTTGTATTCCTTTAGCAATTGGGCAACCAGGCTGAAAACTGCCGCGAAAACCAGCAGGCCCATGGATGCAGCCAAGAGGGGAATCAATCCAGCGCTAAAGAGCCTTTGTCCCTGCCCAAGAAAGTTGGTTAAAAAGGCAGTCCCCTGAAGAATCCCCGCCATGCCTAAAGTCAGGAAAGCCATCCCGCCAAGGGCAGCCAGCCACTGGACTGTTTGGCGCCAGGCCAAAAACCTGGACTGGGGGCCCGGGATCAGCAAACCGAACAAAAAACTGACAGCGATGATTGCCCCACCGGCGAAGGCTCCCCCCGGGGAATTATGCCCCCAAAGGATAAGATACAATCCGTAAACTTGCATAAATGGCGCCAGGAATCTAATCACTGTCTGCAGGACGATATCACTCATTCTTATCCCTCCTGTTGCGATGGGAATGGAGGATGGCAGCCACTGCTGTCATGCCGGCATATAATACCATCAATATGCCAAAGGTATCGTAAGCCCTGTAGTCCATGGCAATCCCCGTAACGAGGTTGACAGCGCCAGTCTCCCTGGCCCCATTCTCCAGATAATGGGCACAAGCCTGATAAAAGGCGGGCCCCTTGCCTCCAAATGCCGGCATTTCTGCTACTGCCACGATCATTACCGCCCCGAGCAGGGCAACAGCAAGCACAGAAACTACTTTCCGCATCATTCATGTCTCCGGGTCTTGCCGATTGCCGCCAACAACAGCAGTGCTGTTGCCCCAGCCCCGACAACGGCCTCGGCAACAGCCAGTTCCGGAGCTCGGAGCATCTGCCAGACCAGGGCCATGACCAGAGAATAGGCGATGAAGATGATGACGGCAGTGAGCAAATCCCGGCTACAGACGGCGATGAGAGCTGAGACCACTAAAAACAGCAGAAGCAGGATATTCAGCAATCCAGTCATATGCTTACTCCCCTTTGCCCTGGTAGTTCCATTTGCAGCTCCCCTCAGCCATACTCTCTGGAATTGCAGCCTTGGCCATTGCATGGGCGGCAGTGGCGTTGGTAATCACCACTAAGACTGCAATCAGCAGGAGCTTGAAAGTGCTCCATGTAAAACCCAATCCTATCCCCAGGCCCAAAAAGACCAATAGGCAACCCAGGGTATCACACTTTGCTGCAGCTTGAATGCGGCAATAGACATCGGGAAGGCGCCACAGCCCTAAAGTGCCGGCGCCAAAGAAAAAGATGCCCCCAACAAGAAGAAGAATTATACCTATGTCCAAAAATCCCATACCGGCACCCCCTAAGATAGTTTGTCCTTTTCCAGGTATCTGGCCACACTGATTGTTGTCACAAAGATGACGAGAGCGCAGACGATGGCCGCATCCAGGAAATAAGTTTCAAAGATGCAGGCGCTAACAGCCAGCAAAGCGACAATTCTTATCCCCAAAGAGTTTATGGCCAACAGCCTGTCAACTGCTGCCGGGCCCGTTGCTGCCCGCCCCAGGCAGGCAAAAATCAAGAAGAGAAGAGGGATGCATAACCCCGGCAATAATTCAGCCATTGTCCTCCTCCATTCCCCGCAGAAAACTTAACAGCGGCCACTGAACGATTTTCTGAGCAGCAGACAGATTGAGGGCATGAACTGTAAATTTCTCCCCTTTAACGGCAACAGTCAGAGTTCCCGGGGTCAGGGTAATTGAATTTGCCAATACCGTCTTCAAAAAACCGGATTTCAACCCGGGATTAAAGGTAACCAGCACCGGCTGCAGCTGAAATTTTGGACTGAGGACAAGCCTGGCTGTTTGCAGCCCGGCAAGGATTAACTGGCCCAACAGGTACAGGCCAAGAAAAAGAAAGCTAATAATCTTAGGGGTGCATAGCCCTCTCCCCTCAGCCGCCAAATTCCGATTGTGCCAGAGGACCAGCAGTGTGGCAACTGCGCCCGCTGCCCCGCTGGCCAGGGAAATTCCCGCCAGCATGAACCAGAAGCCCAGCAAGCAAAACCAGTAAAAAATAGTTCTGAGCAAAGCACTCCCCCCTAAATCTGATTAAGGCAAGCGCCTGTCAGAAGACAGGCGCCACCCGGGTACAACAGTCTCTCAATTAATCTAAAGCAACACCCATGATTTTGCTTATCTCCGAAGCAACCTTTTGCCTGCCGACGGGGCAGCCATTTACCGGCGCGTTGCCCGAGGCAACTGCCTCCGCAAAAGCAGCACAGCCGGCATGACCGCAGCCGCCGCAGTTGGCGCCTGGCAAGATGGCAAGAATCTCGTCAATCTTTGGATCCTTTTCCACTTTAAATTTGACACTGGCCCAAGCCAGGATCCCGGCGAAAAAGATGCCCAAACCTGTCAGCAAGAGTATTGGAATCAAGATCTCAAGGAATTTATCAATCATCTCAAGCACCGCCTAAAGGACGAATCCAGAGAAAGCCATGGCGAGAATCCCGGCGGTAATCAAAGCAATTGGGACTCCGGTAAAGGCTTCTGGAACGTCGCTGAGTTCAAGTTTTTCCCGGATACCGGCAAGGATGACCATAGCCAGGGTAAAGCCGGCAGAAGCGCCAAGACAGTGGATAATGGTCTCCAATAAGTTGTATCCGAAGCCAATGTTGAGAATGGCAATCCCCAAAATGGCGCAGTTAGTAGTAATCAGAGGCAGGTAGACACCCAAAGCCTTGTGCAGTGTCGGGCTGACCTTCTGCAGGAACATTTCCACAAACTGGACCAGAGCCGCGATAACTAAGATAAAGACTATGGTCTGCATATATTCCAGATGCAAAAGAACCAATAGTTTTTGCAGCAACCAAGTCAGGGTGGAAGCCACAGTCATGACAAAGGCAACACCCATGCCCATGCCAATAGAAGTATCCAGGCGCTTGGATACCCCCAGAAATGGGCAGATGCCTAGAAACCGGTTAAAGACAAAGTTGTTAAAGAAGATGGCGCCAAAGAAAATCATCACTAGTTTCACTGCTTACGCCTCCCTTTTTGCCGCAACAGTTTTTTTGCGGGGGCTTTTCTTGCGGGTAAGGGCGTTAATCAAAGCCATCAGCGTTCCCAGGGTAAAGAAAGCACCCGGAGGCAGAGAAAATATCGTAGCCATTGAAACATTTTCACCTGTCAGAGCATAGCCGAATATCGAGCCGGCCCCCAGGATTTCCCTGATGACGCCGATGACAGTAAGGCTGAGAGTAAAGCCCAAGCCTATGGCCAGCCCGTCCAAGGCGGATTTGCCTATAGAATGCTTAGAAGCATAGGCCTCAGCCCGGCCAAGGATAATGCAGTTAACCACAATCAGAGGCAGGAAGATGCCCAGCGCCTCATAAAGGGGATAGACATATGCTTCCATCAGCATGGAAATGATGGTGACAAATGTGGAGATGATGACAATATAACTAGGGATGCGCACCTGACTGGGAATGACATTTTTGAGGGCAGCCACGACAACATTTGAGCCAATGAGCACCGCAGTAGTGGCCAGGCCCATGCCGATGCCATTAATTGCCAGAGTAGTTATGGCCAGGGTAGGGCACATGCCCAGGACCAACCGAAAAGTCGGGTTTTCCAGAAAAATTCCCCGCTTCAATTCTTTCAAGATTGACATTTGCTTCCACCTCCTATTGGCCTGTTCCGGAACTGGGTCCGGCTTTAATAGCGTTGATCATTGCATCCAACATGCCCTGGGAAGAATAGGAGGCGCCGCTGACCAAATCCACATCCAGAGTCTGGCCAACTTCAATGGCGCTGCTGAGTTGGCTGAATGCGGGTTCGGCCACCCCAACCGTATCGCCGTGGGTAAGGATCTGCACTGAGCTAATCCGCCCATCTTTCATGGTAAAGCTTACCCGGATGGGCTCACGGCTGAAACCTTCTGCCTCACCTATATATTTTCCGTCAGGTAAATAGCTCAGATCCAGGACACCTTCGGAACGGAGGGCATTTTTCACGGCCTCAACCAGACCCTCGCTGGAATAGGTAGCGCCGCTGACCAGGTCGACATCCAGACTCTGCTCCTGTTTTATTGCGGCAATGATAGCTACAAAAGCTGGTCCCGAAACCTCAGCAGTGTCATCCTGGCTGATAATTGTTATTTCCGTAATTTTCCCGCCGGCAACAGTTACTTCTACAGTAATATCACTGCTGAATCCCCGTGCGGTGCCAGTGTATTTCCCTGGAAGTAGGGAGCTGATGTCAATGGGAACATCCGCCTGGCCGCCAAACTCCGCCAAGGCATCGCGCACTGCCGCCTTAATCCCCTCAGAGGACATGGTGGCGCCGGAAACTGCGTCCACTTCAACAGTCTGCTCATCAATCATCGCTTGAGGAATTTGCTTGATTGCAGGGTCGGAGACATTAGGACTCTCTTTGTGACTGACGATTTCAACATCAGTGAGCTTGCCTCCGGCAAAGGTTACGTTGACAGTAATGTCGCCGCCGAAGCCCCGGCCGGTGCCGGTATAAACTCCATCAGGGACTTTGGCAAAGTCGATGCTAGTGTCTTCCACCAGACCGGCATAAGCGCCGACAAATTGAACGGCCTTGCGCACACTGCCAATTACCGCCATGGAAGAGGAAGTAGCCCCCGAGATGGCATCCACATCTTCACCGGCGGCAAAGGGGGATTCCAGGCCCTTGCCCACAAACTGGTCCAGGTAGCCGGCAGCGGCGACTTTGCTGCCTAGGCCGGGAGTCTCCGAATGGCTGAATATCAGGACACCGGTTACGCTGGCCTCGGAATCCAGACCTACCAGCATATCAATCCCGGCGGAGCTGTAACCCTTCCCCACTAACCGCACCACATAACCAGCCGGCTCGCCGTTCTTCATGGCGTGCCAAAGGGCGAGTTCGGTTTCCTCCTGGCGGATAAATTCATCTGCATCTATGACTTGGGCAAGTGTTTCATACAATCTCTTTTCAGAGTTTGCAGCAATAATGTCCTTGGTCAGCATATTCACCCCCGCCAGCAAGCCGGCGGAAATAGCTGCAATCAGGCCAAGGACGACAATCATCTTTGCGGTTTGATTCACGACACCTTCACCTCCCCGAAGGTTTTAGGCACGGTATAGCGATCAATTAAGGGAACTAATGCGTTCATAAACAAAATAGCGTAAGTGACCCCTTCGGGGGCGCTGGCAAATTTTCGCACAAACATGGTAATCAAACCGCAGCCAATGCCGAAAATCAGGCGTCCGATTTTTGTGGTAGGAGAAGTAACCATATCAGTGGCCATAAACACTGCCCCAAAGAGAAGACCCCCAGCCAGCAAATTAAAGGCCACGTCATACAGAGAGAACTGACTGCTGAAAAAAGCAAAGAGGGCAGCGGCGCCAATGAAGCCAACAGGTATGCGCCAATCAATATGCCCTTTAAGCAGCAAATAGAGTCCGCCAATGCTAATGGCCAGGGCTGAGGTTTCACCCAGGCAGCCGCCTGTATTGCCCAAAAACATTTCCAGGAGGCTGGCCTCGGCCCCTCCCAAGGGAGTGGCCCCCGTTGTCAAATCGGCAAACCAGTTGCCAAGGCCCAGGGGATTGCTCCAGGCGGTCATTATTACCGGCCAGGCCATAAAGACAAAGGCTCTGGCTACAAGGGCCGGGTTGAAGATATTGTTGCCGATGCCGCCATAGGCCTGCTTGGCCAGGAGAATGGCAACGGCATTGGCGATTACTACCAGCCACATGGGGGCTGTGGGCGGCATAATCAGAGCAATAAGCAGGCCGGTAACTGCCGCGCTGCCGTCAAAGATGACGCCGGCATGTTTAAAGCCTTTGTGGCGTATTGCCATAAATACCCCTTCAATAACCATGGCCGAAACCAAAGAAGTAATAAGCAGAATGAAGGCATGAAGGCCAAAGTAGAGAACTGAAACCAAAGAAACCGGAATCAGTGCGATTACCACATCCCACATTATGCTGCTGATAGACTTTCCCCCCAGTATGTGGGGAGATGGGCCTGTCAAGAATTTATCCGACATAGATTATCCCTCCCTGCACAGCTACTTGCGGCGCCGGCGCTTTATTTTATTCTTTGCCGTCTGGATATATTTGACAATGGGAATCCTAGACGGGCAAACATAGGAACAGCAGCCGCACTCAATACAATTAAACAAATGAAATTGCTCTGCCAAATCTAACTTGACTTTCCTGGAATAAAGAGCAAGATAATTGGGCAAAAGTTTTTGCGGACAGGCATCCACACAACTGGCACAGCGAATGCAGGTCCTCTCCTCATATTCTCTGGCCTCTTTTTCGGTGAATGCCAATATGCCGGAAGTGCCTTTGGTCACTGGCGAATTGAGGTCGGCAACCGCTTTGCCCATCATGGGACCGCCGTTGATTACTTTTATGGCATCGGCAGTCAGTCCCCCACAGAAATCAATGAGTTCAGCGATGGGTGTGCCTAGGCGCACCCTGACATTTTTGGGTTCTGCTATTCCCCTGCCTGATACTGTCACTACTCTGTCAATTAACGGACGGCCCAGGCTAACAGCCTGATGCACGGCAACGGCAGTAGCCACATTGCTGACGACGATGCCAAGGTCAAGAGGCAATCCCCCCACCGGCACTTCTCTTCCCGTCAGGGTCTTAATGAGCTGGCGCTCACCGCCCTGGGGATAGCGCACCGGCACCGAAACCACGCTGATATTGTCAAACTCCCTGGTCAAATCAGTGATATTGGCAATGGCATCGGGTTTGTTTGCCTCGATGCCGATGATGGCGGTTTTGGCGCCACAGGCCTCCATTAACAGCTTAATGCCGAGCACAAGCTCCTGGCCCTGCTCCACCATCAGCCTGTGGTCAGTGGTAAGAAAGGGCTCGCATTCTGCGCCGTTTAAGATAAGAGTGCTGACGCTTTTGCCCTCAGGTGGAGTTAGTTTAACATGAGTGGGGAATGTTGCCCCTCCCATGCCCACAATCCCTGCCTCCCGAATGAGCTGACGGAGTTCGGCTGGAGAGGCATAAATCTTTCCTTGTCCCGTAAAGCCTGAATTTGCCTGATCAGCAACAATATCAATGCCCTCAGCATCTACAGCAGTCACTTCGCCGGCAACGCTGGCAATAATTGGCGCCGCTACAAAGGCGTCGGTATCGGCGATTTTTTGTCCAACTGCGACTTTATCTCCCGGCGCCACCACTGGGCTGCAGGGCGGCCCCAGATGTTGCGTCAACAACAGCCGCACTGTTTTAGGCAGGGGCATGTCAACTATTGGCTTGCCAGCAGTTAATTCCTTGTTATATTTAGGATGAATACCCCCGGGAAATTTTTTCACGAAAATCACCCCTTACAAGTTTAAGTATAGGCACAACCGCCCAAAAATAAAAGAGTCTATTTGAGCAAATTGGCGCCGGGGATACCGGGTTTGGTCATCTCTTGGGGATTGAGGATTATATCCAGTTCCTCTTCGGTTAGTATTCCCTTTTCCAGGACGATTTCTCGAATAGGCCTGCCTGTGGTAATGGCCTCTTTAGCGATTACCGTGGCTGTTTCGTAGCCAACATGGGGATTGATGGCAGTAATAATGCCAACACTCTGCTCAACCATCTGCCGGCAGCGCTGGACATTGGCGGTTATCCCCTTGACACATCTAGCTGTAAACACCTTGACCACATTGCTGAGAATGTCCAGGGACTGCAGAAGATTAAAGGTCAGCACCGGTTCCATGACATTGAGTTCCATCTGGCCTGCTTCAGAAGCTAATGTGACAGTCAAATCATTGCCAATGACCTGGAAGGCCACCTGATTGACAACTTCTGCCATGACAGGATTGACCTTGCCAGGCATAATGGATGAACCAGGCTGCATTGCAGGCAGGTTAATTTCATTTAAGCCGCAGCGGGGACCGGAAGCCAGCAGCCTCAAATCATTAGCCATCTTGGAAAGATCGACGGCGCATATTTTTAGGGCCGAAGAAAGCCCCACATAGACATCGGTGTTTTGGGTGGAATCCACCATATTCGCCGTCCGCGCAAGGGGAAGTTTGGTATTGGCGGCCAGTATTTCAGTAACTTCATCAATATATTCAACATCTGCATTAAGCCCAGTGCCAACAGCAGTGGCACCCATGGAAATTGTCTGCAATCCGGAGGCGGCAGCTTGAATGCGCTTAATATCTCTGCCGATGGCGCAGGCCCATGCTCCAAATTCCTGACCCAAACGGATGGGAACAGCGTCCTGCAGATGGGTGCGGCCCATTTTTATAATGCCGTCGAATTCCTGTTCTTTTTCTTCCAGGGCTTGTCCCAGGCCAATAAGGGACTGGACTAGGGCAGCTGACAGCTTAAGGGCAGCAATCTTTATGGCAGTGGGGAAAGCATCATTGGTGGATTGAGCCATATTGACGTGAGTATTAGGAGAAACCTGGACATAATCTCCCTTTTTGCCGCCAAGCAATTCAATGGCACGATTGGCCACCACTTCGTTGGCATTCATATTATATGAAGTGCCTGCCCCTCCCTGAATGACATCAACTACAAACTGGTCAATAAATTTTCCTTCAAGAATTTCATCACAGGCGGCGACAATAGCGTTGCCAATTCTGGGGTTTAGCCTTTTGACATTGACATTAGCTTGAGCTGCGGCTTTTTTTACATGGGCCAGGGCCATAATCAACTCTCTGTGCGGTTTATAGCCGGTAATAGGAAAGTTGTCTAAGGCCCTGGCAGTCTGAATTCCATAGTAAACATCCTGGGGGACTTCCCTGTCTCCTAAAAGATCACGTTCACGTCTGTAAGGTACCACCATGAATCCTCCCTCGAATTATTAAACTTTTTTTACTACTTCGACTTGAATCCAAAAATTCCTTCCTGCCTCAGAAACTACAGATAGTATGCCAGAGCCTGAAGCTCTGCCGTGACATCTGAATTCTGCACCCGCACCCCATCGGGAACATTAAGCAGTACCGGCGCAAAATTCAGGATTGCCCTAATGCCTGCCGCTACCAGAATATCACATACTGACTGGGCTGCAGCCACAGGAACGGCGATGATGGCCATTTTAATCTCCTGTTGGCGGACGAAGCCCACCAGTTCCTCCATAGGCCGAACTTCATAAGCTCCATGAACTTGGCCTATTTTTGAAGGATGCCCGTCAAACAGGCCGACAATCTTGGTGGCGGTCTGTTGATAGCGGTTGTACCGGCACAGGGCAGCGCCAAGATTGCCAACACCTACCAGAACAATTGGTATCTCCTTGTCTAGTCCCAAGATGCCTGACAGTTTCTCAGAAAGGTCAGCAACCCGGTAGCCTTTACCTTTGATGCCAAAATCTCCAAAAATAGATAAGTCCTTGCGAATTTGGGCGGGATTTAAGTTTAAATCATGGCCCATTTGCTGAGAGGACACGGAATCGACATCGTAATATTGCAGTTGTTGGAGATAGCGAAGGTAAACAGGCAGCCTGCGAATGACCACATCGGGTATCCGGTGGGACTTAGCAGTCAAATAGCAATCCCCCCTTAAATAATAATGGACACGTAAAAATTTTAACATGACATAGTCTTTACTGCAACAATATCTGGCTGTATTTCACATGCAGCCAGATATTGTTTATTTTTATGGCAAGATTCACCGGCCTTTTATTTGATGCTGTCTGCCCTCATGATCAATAATATAGCTTTCATAAAAAATAAGTTGGGAAATGGGAACCACTTGCAAATTGCGTTCTTTAAAATTCTGCAAGACTAAAGGCAGGGCAGCTGCAGTGTACTTCCCATTATTGTGAAAGAGAATTATTGAGCCCGGCCGGGTCTTTTCGGTGACCCTCAGCACTATATCCTCGATTCCACGCTCCTTCCAATCAAGAGAGTCAACATCCCACTGGATTGCATAGTAGCTCAGCCCGGCAATTGTTGACAGCATCGACTGAGAATAATGGCCAAAGGGCGGCCGGAAGAGCTTGGCTTCAAAGCCTGTTACATCTTTGATAGTATTGTGGGTGGTCATGATCTCGCTTTCAATTGCAGCGGCAGAGAGATTGCCCATTTCCGGATGAGTGGCGGAGTGATTGCCTATCTCGTGACCCCGATTAATAATCTCCCTGGCAGCTTCGGGATTATCCTCCACCCAGAATTTTACCACAAAGAATGTAGTTTTAAGATTAAACTGATCAAGGATATCCAATATGTCCCGAGTATACTCACTTCCCCAAGCTGCATCAAAAGAAATGGCGACCTTATTGTCATCCCTCTCCACAGAATAAATGGGTGCCTTGCCGGCAACGGGAGCTGTCGGGGCAACCGGAACAGCGGTCCTGGCGCTGCAGCCAGCAACTGCAGCCAAGGCCAGCATCAGGAACACAAGCCTCTTCATTATTCCTCTCCCCCTATTTTACCCGGGCCAAGGCCCGGTCCAGCAACTGGGCTGCATTGCCATAATCGGCGCCGCCCCGCTCTACCACCTGGTGCAGCAGCTTTGCCGCCGGCTTATATTGTTTGAGATAATAATAACTTGCCCCCCGCAACCAATCATGCTCCAGCTTATCGCCGCGGGTTGAAGAACGCAGCACTGCCAGGAGTTTTTTCCATTCCCCCTGCTGGAAGAGAGCTTCCGCTTTCAAGGTCTGCCAAGGTCCCTGGGGACGCGGCGGACAAAGACGAAGTGCATCGGCAGGTTTTTCCTGACCCAGCAGAACCGCTGCCAGCAAAAAATCCCTCTCTTCCCCTGCCTCATGTTCTTCCAGCCACTGCCGGGCCTTATCCCAGCTGCCGCTTTGCAAGAAAATCCCTAAAAACTGCCACCATAATTTGCTGCCGGCCCCAAGGGGACCCGCAACCTCCAGAGCTTGCTCCCAGCGGCCCTGCCGTAATAGGCGCAAAGTATTGTGTCTTGCGTACAGCTCTCGCCAGTTTCTAACGGCCATATCAATTAAGCTCCACAGTCCCGCTGCCACCAGCACTATTACTCCCGGGATAACTAGATCCCGGACATACAAAATGACTGCTGCCGTCAGCAAAATCCCCCGCCAGCCATTGCCCATGTACAAACCTTCCAGCCCAGGAAACCGCGGTTTCTTCGCCTGGGCCTCAATTTTTCCCGCCCGGAAACTGCAGAGGATATAGGCCACCTTCCATCCCCCCCCGCTAAAAGGATATTCCTAAAGAGGGAAAAATACGCCATTAAAAGGGGACGGTCCTCCAATTTGTCGTTAGACAAATTGGAGGACCGTCCCCGAATTTGCAAATTGGAGGAACGGCCCCGGATATTAAATACATACTGTCAACTTTTTTACTGCCTTGGCCAGACTGGCAGGAGCAAGATCAAATTTGCCGGCAACCGCCTCCAAATTCTCCAGTCCCTGGACAAACACCAGCAAAGCGGCGGTCCACAACTGCACATTCCGGATTGGCGGCCTATTTTTTAGCCAATACGATGTCCAACATTTATGGACAAGGGCCAAGGCAAAATATCCGCACCCCTGCTGGTCAAGGATTCTCACAGCTCCTTCCAGCACCGCTGCCGCCCCGCTAGACAAGCCCTTGCACCAGTAATGACGCCGCCAAGGGTCTATTCCCCGTTCCCTCAGAGAATCATATATATCCTTCTGCGGGCTGCCTACCCCTCTTTGCCAGATTCTAGCCTGGAGCTTGTTGATTAACTGCTGGCAGTTTAGATCCAAGACAGCCGCGCACAATCTGTTCCGAGCTGGGGAGCTGCAATGCTCGATTACCCACAGCATCTGGGACCAGACTTCCGGTTCTTCTAAAGTCTTTAACTCCTCAGGACCAGCTTTCCCTTCGAGAATGCGGGCGATTGCTTCATTGGGAATGCGCAGGTGGTAGGGGATTTTACCTTTGCCTCCGGCACAATACTGCATGTAGACCACATAAGGACTCTCTGGTTCAATTTGATTGGCTTGGGCAAAAATCCCGGCCGCGGCAGCCAGGTAGCCGCAGTTATAAGTAGATATACCCAATAAAAGCTGGACTTCATAACTGGGGCAGGTTTCCCGGAGACCCCGGAACAAATTCATCGCCCGCCGGTCCAGCCCCAACAGTCCGTAGGTGGTTCCCAGTTTCAGCATTTCATCAGGATCGTCGCTCCACAGCTGGTCGAGAATCTGAATCTGCCGGCGCACAGCCAACTCATCATTGACAATATAAGAGAATGCCGCCAGGTTGCAGTTGGCAAAAAGATTTTGCGGCTCCCGTTCCAGGACCTCCCGGGTCACCTCAATGGCCTTGCCTATCTTCCCCATTTGAAACCAGCTCAGGGCCAAGTTATTCTTGGGGGCAATCAGCTCCGGCTCGATGGCGCTTGCCCGGGTAAAGCACTTGATTGCCTCCGGTAGCAGTCCCTTGCTGACCAGCTCCACACCCTGAGCGCTAAACTTCTCAATTAGATCCCGCTTGTACTGGCTCAGCATGGGCAAATCGGTGCGCAGATAGTCCAAAATTTCCTCAGCCTGCCAGCTGTAGTCTCCCTCTGGCTCCTGCTCCAGATACTTGCGCAAGTATTTGCTGGCCTCCCGGTATTGCTGCTGCTGGCCAGAATTCATCGCCAGCCAAAACCAGCTTTCGCTTAAACCGCTGTCCATCTCTTTGACAATGCGCTTGAAAATCGAAGTTGATTTTTTAAAATTGCCCAGCTCGCTGAGCAGACAAGCGAGATTGAAATGATTTACGGGATTAGCAGGATCCACTGCCAAAGCCCTTTCATAATAAGTCAGGGCCTTGTCCAAATTATTTTTATAATAATAGTAGTTCCCCAGCTCAAAATAATGCTTTGAACCTTCACGAAAATTTATTACCTTGTTGGTCATTTCTGTCCCACCCTTCTGGGCAATGCTAACCTATTCTAGCAAACTCCGCTGCCAATGACAATAGTATCGCCGCCGAAGCGGCACACTTCTCATTACGGTAAAAAAGCACCCGCCCCAGGGGCGAATGCACCTCAATTTTCAGTTGGCAAAAACGCGTCAGTCAGCCTGCTTATTTTTTCACTATAGTCCAGGTTGGCAAGATCGTAGCTGTCTAGATGAATGGAATATTCCCCGCCATAGTTGATCCGAAACCTGCACTGGGGGTTAGTTAGCATCAGAGTGATTACAGAAGAAGCCATATCCCCGTCAGGGGGCAGGTCCCAGTGATTGGCGGCGAAGACGCTAATTACTATTAGACCATGGGGTTTCGCCGACACAACCTTCACCCAGCCGTCACAAAGGCGGGTCAGCTGTTCCAAGAGTCCCAGGCCAAATCCCACTCTGCGTGTAGTGCGGGTGGTATAAAATGGGCTGAGAACCTTCCGAGGTTCGATGCCTCTCAGGCCCGAGCCATTATCGGCAATGACCAGAATTTTCTTGCCGCCCTTGGTAACCAAGGTGATGATGATGTCGTCAGCTCCTGCATTCAAAGAGTTTTCCGTCAGGTCCAGTATATGCAGAGAAAAATCATTCATTTTCGGAAACACCTGCAGCCGTTATCATATCATCCGCTTCCTTGTCATGGGAGGCAATCCATTTGGCAAGATCATAGGCCTGGTAGGAAGTAACATAAAGGGGAATCTCCTCTTCTTCCGCCCGCCTAATTGTTTCCGGATCAGGCTTTCTCCCGCCGGCGACAATTACTGCTGCCAATTCCTTTAACACAGCCACAGCAATAATGTTGGGATGAGTATGATGGGTTATCCAGATCTGCCCCTTCTCGGCATGGGCGATGGCATAACTCAAAATATCACAGACAATACAGCCGCGAAAGCAGACTTCCTTTGCAGTGTTTGCGCTTGCGGGCGCAGTGGGAGACATATCTAATTTTTTCATATTGCATCCGGTCCCAAGTCCACTCGCATAGTAACCACCGTTCCCTGCCCGGGCTTAGTTTCTATGCCCAGGAAATTTACGCACCTCTTAATATTGGGCAACCCCATACCGGCGCCGAAACCGATTTCCCTAATTTCATCACTGGCAGTGGAAAACCCCTCTTGCATGGCAAGCTTTAAGTCTGAGATGCCGGGGCCGTTATCCTTAGCCACGAGCTCAATATATTCGAAATTGATTTCCATAATCAGGGTGCCCCCGAAACCATGGATTACCATATTCATCTCTGCCTCATAGGCTGCAATTGCAAGCCTGCGCACAATTTGCTGATCAAACCCATAGTCCATCAGGAGCTTGCGCATATCACTGGCAGCCTTTCCCGCATGCTCAAAATCGAATTCCTGAACAAAGAATTCTTTTTTACACAGAGGGGCAGACATTGCATTCACATCCCGGGTCCTTGATGCAGGGCTTTATGCCAGACTGATACAGGCGGCCGCAACTCTCAAACATGGTCATTCTCGTTCGCAGCAGGGGAATTTTGCAGGCACAGGCTAATTCCTGCAGGGAGCGATGCACTGGCTTGCCTCTAACCACTACGATCCCACCTAACTCAGCCATTTCCGCTGTGCGCACCACCTGAATATTGATTAAACCGGTCAGCAAAAGTGTAGACGGCCGTGTGAAGGCGAGGACGTCACTGAGCAGATCTGCGCCGTAGGCGCAATGCACTTGCCGGGACAGGTCCAGTTTCGGAGTCAAGATAGAGGCATCAAGTTTTGTAGCTATGTCATATAGATTCAATGCATTCTGTCTCCTTCCCGTTATGTGAAACATTTCACTTCAATGGACTATATATATGGGCCTTTGCCCTGTACATTTTTCAAGAGACCACTTTGCTAAGATAAGAACTGCCACAGTCTCTAGAGGCATTATACCATATCCCGAATACTTGGGAAAGAGTATTATTACCCCCTCTGGACGAGAAATAGCCTGGCCTCCCTTACTGCGGCAAAGGAACCTGTGATACAGACAACATCCGCCTGGGACATTGCCGCTCTTATCCCTTCGCTGATTGAATCAACCTGTATCCCCCCGGACAAGCCCCCAGGGGTAAAGCTGCGCTGGTCCAGGACTGGGGCCCAGTACACCAGCTCAGTTGTCGAAAGCATTATTGCCAGCATTTCGGTTGCCCGTTTATCAGCCAAAAATCCCGCTACAAATGCTAATTTTCCCCCGGGATGGCGCCGGACAATGGCCGCCAGCAAGTTTGCGACGGATTCAGGGGTATGGGCCACATCCAAGACAAAAGCAGGCCTCCCCGGCAAGACTTCAAAGCGTCCCGGCAGCCGGGGCGCCCTCTTGATGCCCTGGATAATTGCCCTAGAGCTGACACGGGGGTGGAATGCTGCCAGGCAGGCGGCCATAGCTGTATTTTTTTTGTCGGCATCTGTAATAAATTCAGTTTCAACTGATAAGGTCTTGCCCGGCAGCCTGAGTTCAAGTGGGCCTCTCTCCTGCCAGGCAAAATCCTCATCAGCCGCAAAGACTGGAGCTCCCAGGCGCCCGGCTCTCTCCCTCAGTATTGTCAAGGCCTCCCCTTTTGCTGCTGTAACCAGGGGAGTTGCAGGCTTAATAATTCCCGCCTTTTCCCGGGCTATTTGCTCAACAGTATTGCCCAAAATGCCTTGGTGTTCCAGCGAAACATTGGTAATGCAGGTGGCCAGGGGGCGGCGGAAGAGATTGCCGGCGTCCAGTCTCCCCCCCAGCCCCGCTTCCAACACAATAGTCCTTGCTCCCAGGTCTCGAAACCACATAAGGGCCGCCGCTAAAATTATCTCGCCAAAAATCCAGGCGCCGTATTCCTGGGAGAGTTCAGGCAAATTTGCCCGGATATCCGCCACATATCCCTCCAGAGTCTCTTCGTTAATATCTGCGCCCTTAAAATTAATCCGTTCGGTTAAGTTCAGCAAATGGGGTGAGGTGACCAGGCCGGCGGCGATTCCGGCCTGGGCGAGAATGGCGGCCAAAGTAGAGGCTACAGTGCCTTTACCTTTGCTGCCGGCGATGAAAAACACTTCAAAATCTCTATATTCCGGCACCAGATGGTTTAACAGCAGCCAGGCCCGATATAAATTAAAATTTAGCACGCTGAACCTGGGCAGCCCTTCCAGCCAGACAAGGGATTTATGCATCAATAGCTCCCGGCTCTCTTCATCTGGGCCAGCCGCTCTAGGACCTGCTCCCGTTTGCCTTGATAATCCAAAAGCTTTTCCCTTTCAGTGTCAATTACGGCCTGGGGGGCTTTGCTAATAAATCCGGAATTGGCCAGTTTTTTTTCAATCCGCTCCACTTCCTTGTCCAGCCTTGCCCTTTCCTTTTCCAGGCGCTGCATTTCCTGCTTGATGTCAATAACCTCTTTCAGGGGAACCAGGAGTTCCCCAAAGCCCAGAGTCCTGCCCACTGCCTCTGTGGGCTTTGTCTCCTGGACCATGACCTTGAACTCGCTGGCCCGGGCCAGATGGCAAACCAAAGCTGATAGCTCACTGTAGCCCTTGTCGGCATCAACATAGAGCCAGGCAGGTATTTTTTTGCCGGGGCTTAAGTTTAGCTCGCTGCGGATGTTGCGCACCGCCCAAACCAGTTCCATTACCGTCTCAAACTGACTGCCGTTATACGCGCCGTCAGTCTTAGGCCAGGAGGACAGGGCAATGGATCCCGTCTCCAGTTGCTGCCAGATTTCCTCAGTGATAAAAGGCATAATCGGGTGCAGCAGCTGCAAAGAGCCAGTCAGCACTTTTTTCAGCACTGCCTGGGTCATTGCTCGCTGGCCCGAATCTCCTGCCAGGCCCAGTTTTGCCGCCTCGATGTACCAGTCACAAAACTCATTCCAGAGGAAATCATAGATTGTCCGGGCAGCTTCCCCCAGCTCGTATTTCTCCAGATTCGTGGTGACACCGGCCACAGCAATATTGAACTTCTCCAAAATCCAGCGGGAGGGAATGTCTAACTCCTGTTTTTTAACAGGCTCAGTGTCTCCCTCAAGGTTCATGAGCACAAAACGTGCTGCGTTCCAAATCTTGTTGGCAAAATTGCGGCTGGCATCCACCTTATCCAGCTGAAAGCGGATGTCATTCCCCGGGGCAGCGCCGGTAAGCAAGGTAAAGCGCAGGGTATCGGCGCCATATTCTTTAATAATATCCAGGGGATCAATGCCGTTGCCAAGAGACTTGCTCATCTTGCGCCCCTGCTCATCCCGGACCAGGCCGTGGATATATGCGTCTTTAAAGGGGGCTTGGCCGGTAAACTCCAGAGAAGTAAAGATCATCCTGGCTACCCAGAAAAAGATAATGTCATAGCCGGTGACCAGCACGCTGGTGGGGAAATAATGACGGAAATCTTCGCCATCTCCGGGCCAGCCCATAGTGGAAAAAGGCCACAGGGCCGAGCTGAACCAGGTATCCAGCACATCCGGATCCTGAACCAGTTTGCCGCCGCATTTGGGGCAGCAAAGGGGATCTTCCCTGGCCACAATGGTCTCGCCGCACTGGCAATACCAAGCCGGTATCCGGTGCCCCCACCACAGCTGCCGGGAAATGCACCAATCCCGAATATTTTCCAGCCAGTTGAAGTAAATTCGTTCAAAGCGCCGGGGCACAAATTGCACATCTCCCTGGCGCACAGCCTCAATTGCCGGCTGGGCCAAAGGCTTCATTTTCACAAACCATTGTTTGGACACTAAGGGCTCCACCACTGTGGCACAGCGCTGACAGTGGCCGGTGGCGTTGACATGGGTCTCAGTCTTGACAAGAGCGCCCTGGGCAGCCAAATCTGCCACCAGGGCCTTGCGGCACTGATAACGGTCCATTCCCGCATATTTACCGGCCTCAGCGGTCATCCTGCCCTCTGTATCGATAACTGTCAGCTGGGGAAGCTGATGGCGCAAGCCCATTTCAAAATCGTTGGGATCATGAGCGGGAGTAACTTTGACCGCCCCGGTGCCAAACTCAGGATCCACAAAATCATCGGCGATTATCGGCACCAGGCGTCCCGTCAGGGGCAGCCTAATCTCTTTACCCACCAGCTGAGAATAGCGGCTGTCTCCGGAATGAACGGCCACGGCAGTATCCCCAAGCATGGTCTCGGGCCGGGTGGTTGCCACCACCACATGGCCGCTGCCATCAGCCAGGGGATATTTAATATGCCAGAGAGAGGACTCTGCTTCCTCATGTTCCACTTCAATATCCGACAGGGCAGTCTGACAGCGGGGGCACCAGTTGACAATGTACTCCCCCTGATAAATCAAGCCCTTTTCATACAGGCGCACAAATACCTCCCGCACTGCCCGAGAGCAGCCTTCGTCCAGGGTAAAGCGTTCCCGGGACCAATCGCAGGAAATCCCCATCTCCTCAAGCTGGGCCACAATCCTGGCATGATACTTATCCTTCCACTTCCACACCCGGGAGATAAACTCTTCTCGACCAAGATCATGGCGGCTTAAACCTTCTTCCCGCAGCTTCTCTTCCACCTTAATCTGGGTGGCGATGCCGGCATGGTCGGTGCCGGGCAGCCAGAGGCTGGCATAGCCCTGCATGCGCTTCCAGCGGACGAGGACATCCTGCAAAGCGCTGTCTAGGGCATGCCCCATATGCAGTGCGCCGGTGACATTGGGTGGCGGCATGACAATAGAAAAAGTTTCTCCCGGAGGAGAATCAGGGGCAACAAACTTGCCCTGCCAGTATTTGCGAATTCTCGGCTCAATTTCCGCAGGGGAATAGGCCGTGCTCATTTTGTTTTCCATAAAAAACCCTCCTTATACTAAAAGAGCATTCACCCATAAGGGCGAATGCTCGCGGTACCACCTTAATTTCCAAAGAAACTTGGAATCTCCTGAAATAACGGGCCAATGACCCGGCGCCATCGGGCGCAGCTCCAGAGCGACCTTCAGATGCCTGTTCCGGGAGACCTTACAGCCAAGGGTTCTCCTCTCTGATGCGGCGGGACATCTTACTCCTCTCCATCATAGCCTTTCTTACATTTATAATTGTAGATATAATACAGCAACCCGGGAATCATGTCAAGCTTAAGGATTGAAGTAAAAGAGACTGCCGTCAATCTTTATTTCCCCTGGATCAGTTTGAAAGCTGACCGGGACGCTTCGGTCTTCCGCAGCCTTGCCACGATATGCAGGCTCCTGTTCCCTGGGATGATTGGGATCAGGGAACCAGTTTCGCTTAATCTTGAATAATTCAATCTCATTCCCCTTAAGCCGATATTTCCCCTCATCAACGACGGTGCCGCTGATAAATTGCCCCGCCCCCGCTATCACATAGCGGAAGGTGCCGTCCTCCCGGAACAGATACCATTCGCCGCTGTATGCTGATTGAACCGGCAGGCCGGTAACAGCATCAAGAACCTCTCCAAAGTATTGAGTTGAGGACCATAAGCCAATCAGGGGGTTGTTGGGGGCAGGTTTTTCCTTGTTGCCAGCGGTGACGATAGTGATGACAGACTTTTTTGTCTCCATCTTCAACCCCAAGACTTCCACCACCAGCTCCAAGGGTATCAGCAGTTGCTCACCCTTCATTTTCGGGGCAATTTTCATGTCATGGGGCTGGTTATTGATATTGGCAATGGGGTTTCCTGCCTGGAGGATAAAGGTAAGATTGCCGTCCTCAATGCCCAATGTCTGAGTTTGGGCATCCCATATCGGGTCCCCGAACAATGCAAGCAATATTTCCTGGCCGGGCACTAAGACTTTCCCATCTATCTTTTCGGGATCTTCCGAAAATGTCAGTTTTTCTCCGTCCACAAACACTTCCAGAATAGTTGCCTTCACACCGCAAGCCCCCAGGGCCAGAAGCAAAAGCAAACTTACCGCCCACAGACATATTTTTTTCACATAATCCCCCGCTCTCAAAATTCTCAGATAAACCTAACAATAAATATATTTTACCACTGTTTGCCAAAGAGAGATAGAGATATACCATAAAAAAAAGCCTCTGTTGACAAAGGCTTTTATACGGGAAGATGAATTTTCACAAAGAAAGGTCTTGGAAGCTAAACCCCGGTGCAGTACCTGGCTAGAATCGCCGCTATTCTTTCTGGCGTCACCCGGCCATAAATATCATCATTGACCATTATTACCGGGGCCTGACTGCAGGCGCCAAAACATACTGCAGACCCTAAAGTAAATTTATTATCCTCAGTTGTCTCCCCCAGGGAGATATTAAGTTCTTCTGAAATCTTAGCGAGGACTTGCGGCCCGCCCATAATATGACAGACAGTGCCGGTGCACACCCTGATCAAGTTTTCGCCCCGGGGCTTAAGCCGGAATTGGGCATAGAAGGTCGCCACGCCATAAACTTGAGAATACGGATGGTCGAAGTAATCCGCTATGCGTGCAAGAACTTCTTCCGGCAAGTAGCCATAAAGCCCCTGGGCGTCCTGCAGCGCTTTAATCAGCGCCCCGTCTTGTCCTTGATAACGAGCAAGAATTCCTGACAGTTTCGATTCTCCACAACAGCAGTTCTCCACTCTACGCCCTCCTTTTGAATATATTGACAAAGGTTTGAAAGTTAGTAGTCATTATACCATAGTATATGCAAAGTTTTCCTGGTCATAACATATTCTTATGGTACATAAAAAAACAGGGCAAGCCCTGTTTAGTTTAGAATTCTTCTTTTCTGCCTGCTCGGGCAATTAATCTGGCGGCAATTACTGCAATTACACCCCCGGCTAATGCTGTGAGCAATTGAGGAAACTGCATTGCCTTGGCAATTTTGTCAGGCACTGTAACTACAAATTGCACAGCTCCGCTTAGAATGAGAAACTTGACAACTGCTCCAGTTGCAATGCCAACAGCTGATCCAAGGACTTTTTTCCCCAAAAACTTGTGACAGAGATAAAAACAGAGGACAAAGACCCCGTTGCTCAGCATGATAAAGGGAATCATCGGAGCCAGCGGCGCCATCAGTATCCCTCGCAAAAATGCAATCCAGGGCGTGACCAGCCCCACCAGTATGCCGGAGATGGGACCGGCGAAGAGTGCTGACAGCAGCAGCATGCAGTTTACCAGGGGACCTGTAATAAACTGATGCAATCCCAGCATCTGTATGGCAACAGTCAGAGCAATAAAGAGAGCGGTCAGGATAATCTTCCGGAGACTATTTCTCACGAAGCACCTCCTTTATTTATTGCGGGGGGTATAACTGGTGTGCAATAAATGATGGGATTTTTCTCCCAGGGGTTTTTTAAGAAACTCTTTATAGATCTCCTGCACAGCAGGGTTTTCATGGGATTTCCGCCGGGGCAAACCCTTATCTGCCCTGTATGTGGCTTCCATCCGCTTTTGTTTAGTATCCGGTGTTGAGGGCCTGGGCTGCCCGCCACCGCCAATGCAGCCGCCGGGACAGGCCATGATTTCAACAAAGTGGTAATCCAGTTCTTTATTCTTTAGACCATCCAGCACTTTTTTGGCGTTGGCCAAACCGTTTGCGACTGCCACCCGGAGGGTCTGGCCATTTAAAGTCACTTCCGCTTCTTTAATGCCTTCAAGTCCCCGGACGCCTTTGAAATCCAGGTTCTTCAATTCCTTGCCTGTCACTACTTCGCTTAGGGTTCTCAAGGCTGCTTCCATAACGCCGCCGGAGGAGCCAAAGATGATGCCGGCGCCGGTGCCCTCGCCAAAGGGCTGATCAAATTGCGAATCCTCGACGCTTGCCCAATCGACGCCAGCCTCTTTGATCAGTAGGCCTAATTCCCTTGTTGTCAAGACTGCGTCCACATCCCGATATCCGGAACTGTTCATTTCCGGCCTGTTGGCCTCGAACTTTTTCGCTGTGCAGGGCATTGCCGAGACAGTGTAAATTTTAGCCGGATCAATCTTATATTTTTCAGCATAGTAGGTCTTAATTATCGCTCCAAACATCTGCTGAGGAGATTTGCAGGAAGAAACATTGTCAAGAAATTCAGGGTAGAAAGTTTCAACATATTTTACCCACCCAGGACTGCAGGAGGTAATCAGGGGCAGTTTACCCTTTTCAGTCAAGCGCTGCAGGAATTCATGGCCTTCTTCCATAATCGTAAGGTCGGCGGTAAAGTCTGTGTCAAAAACCTTGTCAAAGCCAACTTTGCGCAGAGCGCCAACCATTTTGCCGGTGACGATTGTGCCTGGTTCTTCCCCTAACTCTTCACCTAGGGAAACCCGGATAGCTGGAGCTGTCTGAATAACTACATGCTTGTCAGGATCGTTTAATGCCTGCCAGACTTCCCGGAGGTTAAAGCGTTCAGTTAAAGCCCCTGTAGGACAGACGCTGACACACTGGCCGCAGAAAACACAGGGGGAATCAGCCAAACCGCGGTCAAAAGCTGTCCCAACAGTGGTCCCGATGCCCCGGTTTATCAGACCGATGGCCGAAACTTTCTGGACTTCATTGCAGACGCTGACGCATCTGCGGCAAAGAATGCATTTGGATGAATCTCTGATAATAGAAGGGTTGGAATCATCTAAGGGCAGGTCCTTAACAGGAGCGCCAAAGTCAATCTTCCTGATTCCCATTTTGTCTGCCAGGGTCCTCAGTTCACAATCCCCGTTCCTGTCACAGGTCAAACAGTCCTTGGGGTGAGTGGCAAGAATTAAATTCATCACCATTTCTCTGGCTTTTCTGGCCTTGGGCGAGTTTGTTGTGATTTCCATGCCCTCGGTTACTTTGGTAATACAGGAGGGCACCAGGTTTCTTGCTCCCTTTACTTCGACAACGCAAACCCTGCAGACGCCAATTTCATTGGTATCTTTAAGATGGCACAAGGTGGGAATTTCTATGCCTATCTGTTTCGCTGCTTCCAAAATTGTGGTACCTTCAGGCACCGTCAGTTTCTGTCCGTTTATGGCAATGTTAATACTCATAGTCATTTTCCCTCTCCTCCTTTCGCTATTTCTTTATAATAGCGCTGAACTTGCAGGTTTCCATGCAGGCGCCGCATCTGATACATTTAGAGCTGTCAATCTTATGTGGCTTTTTGACTTCGCCGCTGATGGCCTGAACAGGACAGACCCGGGCGCAGGCTGTGCAGCCCTTACACTTGTCTTCCAAGATGGTGTAGCTGGTGAGAGCAGAACATACGCCAGCAGGACATCTCTTTTCCTTGATATGAGCTTCATATTCATCCCGGAAATATCTCAAGGTGGCAAGCACAGGGTTGGGCGCTGTCTGTCCCAAGCCGCACAAGGCTGTGGACTTTATCGTTTCTGCCAAAGACTGCAGCAGTTCAATATCCCCCTCTTTTCCCTCACCCTTTGTAATTCTCTCTAAGATATCCAACATGATCTTGGTGCCTTCCCGGCAGGGAGTGCATTTGCCGCAGGATTCCAACTGGGTAAAGTTCAGGAAGAACCTGGCCAGTTCTACCATACAGGTATCTTCGTCCATTACCACCAAGCCGCCGGAACCCATCATGGCACCTGCCTGAATCAGGGAGTCATAATCAATGGGTAAATCCAAAAGTTCTTCCGGAATACATCCGCCGGAGGGACCGCCAATCTGGACGGCCTTAAATTTTTTATTGTTAATAATGCCGCCGCCGATGTCGAAGATGATTTCCCGGAGAGTAAGGCCCATGGTAACTTCCGCCAGGCCGGTATTTTTAACCTTACCTGTCAAGGCAAATACCTTGGTGCCCTTGCTCTTTTCCGTTCCCATGCTGGCATACCATTGGCTGCCTTTGGCAATTATCTTGGACACATTGGCAAAGGTCTCAACATTATTTACATTAGAGGGTTTTCCCCACAGACCCTTATTTGCAGGAAATGGCGGCCGCACCCTTGGTTCTCCTCTTCTTCCTTCAATTGAGGCGATTAAAGCGGTTTCTTCGCCGCAGACAAATGCGCCCGCACCCTCTTTAATATTCAGTTTAAAGTTAAAGCCCGATCTAAAAATATCTTCTCCTAGCAAGCCCATCTCATGGGCTTGGGCGATGGCAATCTTCAACCTCTTTATTGCCAAAGGATATTCAGCCCTGACATAGATATAGCCCTCATCAGCGCCAATGGCATAGCCGGCTATAGCCATTCCTTCGATCAGAGCATGGGGGTCTCCTTCCAAAATGCTCCGGTCCATAAAAGCACCCGGGTCCCCTTCGTCAGCATTGCAGATGACATATTTCTTATCACCTTTGGCCGCTCTGGCGAATCCCCATTTCAAACCAGTGGGGAAACCGCCGCCGCCGCGGCCTCTGAGCCCTGAAGCCTTGACTTCTTCGATTACTTGCTCAGGAGTCATCTCTGTTAAGGCTTTAGCGAGAGCTTCATAACCGCCCCTGGCGATATACTCTTTAATATTCTCGGGATTGATAAATCCGCAGTTTCTCAGGACGATTCTGTTTTGTTTTTTGTAAAAATCAATATCATTGTAATGAGGAACCATTTCTTCGGTGATCCGGTCTTTGAACATCAGCCGTTTTACAGGCCTGCCCTTGAGCAAATGTTCTTCGACTATTTCTTTGACATCCTCAGATTTTACCTGGCAGTAGAAGATTCCTTCCGGATATACTATTACTATCGGGCCCATCTCACAAAAACCATGGCATCCGGTTTCAACAACTTTGATTTCCTGCTCCAATTTAAAGGCTTCCAGCTGCTTTTCCATTTCCGCCTTTACTTTCCGGCTTCCAGAAGAAACGCAACCAGTGCCAGCGCAGACCAGCACATGACCACGATAAATTTGCATTTTTCTCCCCTCCAATCCTGTTAACTACTTGTCCAATTTGCCGACAACGTAATCTTCAACAATATTGCCATTGATTACATGTTCAGTAATAATCCTTTGCACTACTTGGGGAGTAACATTACCGTAGGTTATCCTCTTGGAGTCGGGTCTGATTACATCCACCAAGACTTCCTTTTCACACATACCGATACAGCCTGTCCAAGTAATGGCGACTTTAAGATTTCTCTTCCCGACTTCTTCCATGATTTTTGCCATTACATCTCTTGCTCCTGCCGCTATGCCGCATGTGCCCATGCCAACCATAATTTGGGTGCCATCATTGATTCTTGCTGTTGCTTCATCCAGGGCTTCTTCTTTTACCTTCTTTAAGTCCTCAGCAGTCTTAATAATCAATTTTACTCCCCCTGTCTAGTATTTGGCCAAAATCTCAGACACCTTAGCCGGCGTAAGTCTGCCGAAAGTGCTGTCGTTAATCATCATAACGGGCGCTAAGCCACAGGCGCCGAGACATGCTACGGGTTCGAGAGAAAATTTGCCGTCTGCAGAAGTCTCACCAGGTTTAATATTTAATTCACTGCACACTCTGTCCAAAATCTTTTGACCTCCCCGCACATGGCATGCTGTTCCCGTACACACTTTAATGACATTTTGGCCACTGGGGATTAAACGGAATTGGGCATAAAAGGTTGCTACTCCATACACTTCACTATAAGGCATATCAAAATAGTCCGCGATCGTCCTTAACGTCTTTTCCGGCAAATAGCCTTGGAGTTCCTGAGCTTTCTGAAGCACGGGAATCAGCACTCCGTCCATTCCCTTATACTGTTCAAGTATTTCTTTCAGTCTTGCGTCTTGACAATTGCCACCACAGCAACAATTACCCATAATTATTCCCCTTTCCTTAGGCTCGAGTGAAAAGTTTCACTAATCAGAATAACAATAGCTAAAAAAATCACAATCCTAGTAAGAATATATCCTGGTTTTCCCCGTTTGTCAACAGCGTGCAGCCCCTCCCAAAAAGAAGGGGCTGTACGCTGAAAGCCTATACTACTGAGGGTTCCCGCAGCAGTTCGCCTTTTTCAAAACGTTCGAGAGACAGAGGTGAAATATCCATATGGGGCTGCCGACCGCTGATAAGCTCAGCCATCAGCCTGCCGGTGACGGGACCCAGCATAAAGCCGTGACCGCTAAAGCCAACTGCATTATAGAAGCCCTGGAGCTGGGGGACTTCTCCGAGAATAGGTTGGGCATCAGGAGACATATTATACAAGCCTGCCCACTGCCGCACCACTCTCAGCTCTGCCAAGGGGGGCAGGAGAGGCAGAATCTTGGCCGCCATTTCCTCTAGAAAATGCCAGGTTGAGGTGATGACATGCTCTTTGAGCTCATTGGGGTCGCCAAAACCCATGATAAAACTGCCATGGGGCGCCTGCTGGCAATAAATGCCGTGATGCAGAGAAATAACCATGGGTCCCTGGACAGGGGCCACAGCTTCGGTAACCAGGATCTGATGGCGCTCGGGATGAGTGGGCAGCTTCACACCGGCCATAGCGGCAACCTCCCGAGAATAACCGCCGGCGGCATTCAAGACTTTATTTGTAAAAATCTTGCCTTTGGTTGTTTCTACAGCCACTACCCTTCCCTTTTCCACATCGATGCCGGTGACCTCGGTGAACGTCAATATCCGCACCCCCAGGCGTCTGGCAGCTTCGGCGTAAGAATTAGTTGTAATAAAGGGGTTAATGTGTCCATCAGTGGGGCAGAAGGTGGCGGCCAGCAGTCCCTCGGTATTTAAGTATGGGACAATCTCCTTGGCTTCTTCTGAAGTAATGAGTTCTACCTCAATTCCCAAGGCCTTTTGCAGGGCGACGTTTTTTTTGTATTGCTCCACCATTTTTTCAGTATAAGCCAACATCAGGTAACCCTCTTGCTTAAACTCAATATCCAAGCCGGTGTCCAGCTCTTCATTAAGAGTTTCATAGGCCTTAATGCTCTCCTTGGACAGGAGGACGTTCATTTTTAAGCCCCATTGCTGACGAACGCCGGCGCCGCAGCGGCCTGTAGAGCCGCTGGCAAGGAAATCTTTTTCAATTACGACAATATCGGTGACACCCAGTTTTGCCAGGTAATAAGCGGTAGCGCAGCCGGAGATGCCGCCGCCAATGATCACTACTTCCGCGGTATTCTTACTCATGGTCTTCCCTCCCCTTCTCCAGCGTGCCCAGTTTGATGCCCTTAACGGGGGGACGGGTTTTGGCCGGTGCAATTTCAGCAGGATCCTTGCCCGTCATTTCGGCGATTTCCCGCACCAGCAGCTGGAGGCAGGTCCTTCCCTGACAGGGGCCCATGCCGCACCTGCTGATCCGTTTAATTTCTTCCAAGGTAGTGTAGCCGGCGGCAATGAGTTTGCGCACGTCCTCCCGAGTCAGATCTTCACAACGGCAGATGATTGTATCTTTATCTTCCATTCTCTTCACCCCCGAGTTTGATACCTCTGACCTGGTTGACAAAATCAAGAGGAACTTTGAGGCCGATGACAGCTGTGCGATCCTGATTCTTGGCAATACGCACTTCTACCACTTCGGCAGGGCACAGCTCTTTGCCGTCCCGGCCGACGCCGGCTACAACACTGCCCTTTGTCGGCAAGGGAAGGTATTCCCAGGGAATCAGGATTTTGCCGAATCCCGGGCAAAAGCCCTCATCCACAACAAATATGGCCAGGCCGGGGCAGCGGGAAATGCAGATGCCGCAGCCGTTGCAGCGGCCGTACTCTACGCAGGGAATGGTGTTGATGTCTTCGCCGATAGTGACAGCTTTATTTGGGCAAGCGCCCTCACAGGGGTTGCAGGGAATCTTCTGGTAACATTCGATTACCACATAGGGACCGGATTTGCGTCTATTAACATCGGGAAGCTTGGCCTCCCAATCGCTCTTTTGCGCTATGCCTGATGATTTAAGCATTTGCAGCATCCCCCTTCCAGTTTGGCAATGCCGGCACGAATTTTGGCCCCCACGGGCCCCCGGCGCAGGGAATCCAGGCTGGCCTGGCAGCTGGCAATAATCTTTCCGGCCTCGGTGCTGTCCGCACCCAACTGGGCAGCGGCAGCAGCCCCGGCCAAGCGCCCTTCCACCATGGCAGCGCTGGCCTCTTCCACCCCGGCTGTGTCGCCGGCTACATAGATCCAGTCAATGCTGGTCTTGAGCTGTTTATCTCTGAAGGGTACATCGCCGCCCAGTTCGGGGATGTACTTCCGCCTGCACCCTATCTGGCTGAGCAGATCCAGCACCGGTGACAGGCCGACTGCCAAACACACTACATCTACCTCTAATTCTTTCTCAGTGCCGGGAATAACCTGCCATTTTTCATCCAGCTGGGCAATGACAGCGGACTGGACTGAGTCTGTGCCTTTGGCTTCGACAATGGTATGGCGGGTGAGAATGGGAACTCCTGCCCGGGCGAGTTTAGAAGCATGAACCAGGTAGGCGCCAATATTGGGAGCTGCCTCAACCACCGCAGCCACGTGAATGCCGGCCTGAAGCAGCTGATAACTGACGATGATACCGATATTGCCGGCTCCTATCATCAAAACCCTTTTGCCGGGAACTACTCCGTATTGATTCATCAGGGTCTGAACGGCGCCGGCTCCGTATACCCCTGGAAGGTCATTGCCGGGAAAAGAGAGAAATTTTTCACTGGCTCCCGTGGCAAAAACCACCCGCTGAGGTTTAATTTTAAAATACTGGTCTTCACCAGTAACAGCTGTCAGCACTCCGTCCTCATAACAGCCGATGATGGTGGTGTTGCTCATAATATTGACCTTGTCCTGGTTTTCCAGAAGCAGGTTGGGAATATCAATGCCCCGGACACCGGCATGATGTTCCCGAGAACCAAAGAACTTGTGGGTCTGCTTGACCAATTGCCCTCCCAGTTTCAAACCTTCATCTGCCAGCAGGACTTCAATCCCCAAAGAGGCGGCAGCGCTGGCAGCTGCCAGACCGGCGGGGCCACCGCCAACAACCAGAAGCTGGGTTTCTACCATTTGAGTTCACCTCCTGTAGCTGGCTGGCGCAGGATTTCCATACCTTCCACCAGCGGTTCGACACAAGTGCGCACATTGGCTTTGCCATTGACAGTCATCAAGCAGGACGAACATTTGCCAATGGCACAAAAAAAGCCCCGGGGACGTTTGTTGCGCCTGCTGTGACTAAGGACCATAATGCCGTTGGCGTGAAGGGCAGATGCAATTGTGTCTCCCTGGCGCCCTTCCAGCTTCCGGCCTTCAAAAGTAAAGTTGATCACAGGCTTGTCCTCGAACTTCAGGATTGGGTGTTCACTGATTCGACTCAAGTCATTCTCCCCCTAGTGAATTATGTGAAAGCATGTTGACTAATTCGATTTTGACAGTGCGTTTTCCTGCCTCCGATGCCAAAAAAAACCTGGGACAAAGGGGAACATATCACGGTTCCTTTTGTCCCAGATATGTTCAGATTATGTCCGGATCGACTCCGCTCTCCTCCCCACCGGGAACGCTTAGGGGTTTGAGGGCAGGTCCGTCGACAACGGAGCCATCGGGGGAAAAGCGGGAGCCGTGACAGGGGCAATCCCAGGTTCTTTCAGCGCTGTTCCACTTGAGCTCGCAGCCAAAATGCGTGCATGTTATGTCGACCTTGTGCAATTTTCCCTCAGTATCCCGATAAACGCCAATCTTTGTTCCCTCTCCCGGCACTACCTTTGCTTCTCCTGGCTGGACCTGGCCCTGATCTGAACCGGCCAATTTCCCGGCAACCAGCTCTTTGGCCACATCGGCATTAATGCTTATCAGTTTGCCTGCCGACTTGAGGCTAAATCCCCTCTGGGGATTGAAGACATCCTGCCAGGGGCTGTTGCCCCAGAGGATCAAGTCCCGAATAATCAAGGCCGCTACAGTGCTGGTGGATATCCCCCACTTGCGGAACCCTGTAGCCACAAATATATTTTCCTTGCCTTTGCGGATGTGGCCGATATAGGGGATTTTATCAACCGTGGTATAGTCTTGGGCTGACCAGCGGTAGGGAATGTCAGAGACAGCAAAGTTGGAGCGAACAAACTCTGTCAGCTTTTGAAAATGAGGCTCTTCCTCTCCGGCCCCGGTTTTATGATGTTCTCCCCCTACCAGCAGCAGTTCCCCTTCTTCGGCCGCCTGGGTCCTTAAGGAGCGGCCGGGGGATTCTGCCGTAATGAACATCCCTTCGGGCAGTTTGCCTTCAGCGCGCACTCCTAAGATATACGAGCGTTCAGAATACATTCTGGCAAAATAAAAGCCCAGAGCGTCATGGATGGGAAAATGTGTCGCCAAGACCACCTTGTCCGCCCTGATTTTTTTGTCTGTGTCGGTGGAAATAGAATTGATTTTGCCTTCTTCAATACCCACAACCTTGGTGTTTTCATAAATCTCACAACCCTCGCCGGGAATGGCCTGGGCCAGGGCCAGCACATACTTTCGGGGGTGAAACTGGGCTTGGCCTTCAAAGCGGAGGGCCGCCTTGACGGCAAAGGGCAGTCCAGGATCTTGCACATACTCGGCAGCTATGCCCAGTGCTGCAGCAATTTCAGCTTCCTTTTGAATTTCCTCAACATACTTGTCCTGCTCGGTATAGACATAGGCTGGCTGCCACTGAAAATCGCAGTCTATTTTTTGCGACTTAGCGATATCCGCCATGGTTTTCACTGCTGTTTCATTGGCATCAGCATATTGCTGTGCTCTTTCCCGGCCGAACTCCTTGTCCAGCCAGGCATAGATCAAGTCATGCTGAGAAGTGATCTTGGCAGTGGAATGCCCGGTAGTGCCCTGGCAGATTCTGTCGGCCTCCAGAACCGCCACACGCAGGCCTTCCTGCTTTAACAAATAGGCCGCAGAGATTCCTGCCAGGCCGCCGCCGATGACTGCCACATCTACACTGATATCCTTATCCAGGGTAGGGTAATTGGTGGCCGGAGTGGATTCCAGCCAGTAGGATTTTGTTTTTTCCATGCAGCTGCGCTCCTTACATTTAAATCATTATCTTCATTTTTCCCTTAGGAGCCGCCTATATATTCCCCTATAAAGAAAAAAAACCGGGCATTTGCCCGGTAATTATCGTTTAAGCGGCTTTAGATTTTTTGCGCCTGACCAGAAGCAAAAAGAGCACTAAAGCGGTCAGGTATACTGCAATCAAGCCCAAAGTCAGGTAGAGCATGGCATCGGATTCCGGCGCCAGCCCGATCAGCAGCAGCATGGGAATGCCGAAGACAATGGCAAAACTGCTTCCTGTCAATAAATTGTTGCCGGCAGGAGTTTTGAAGCTGGGATCAATTTCCCGCAAGAGCAGCACTCCGGAACTGATGGTGCCCGTCAGCATTCCATACATTGAAAGCAGTCCCTGGTAATAATAATCGGGATAGATTTTCTTGCACAGCCATTGCAGCCATACCAGGGTGACAACCCCTCCCGCCACTGACAGGAGGATAAATGGCAGCCAGAGACTGCTGATATCCTGAAAATCGATGGAGGCGATGCCCGCCACGACCATAAAATCGAAAGCGGTGCCGGAAATTCTGCTTAAGAGGTAGTTGTTGGGATACTGGCGGGTCATGATTTTGGCTTTGGTCATCAGTGTGAATATATTGCGGCAGACAATGGCCAAAAGGGAGCCGATGATAAAGTTGAATCCCCAGACCAATGCGGTTACTGTTTGGGACAATCCAGGCAGGTAGGTTGCCAGCAGATAGGTCAACCCCTTGGAAACCAGGAAGGTAGCTAAATATATTAAAAGGATGAGGGCGAATTGGACGGAAAACTTGTCCACAGATTCGGAAATAGGAATTTCGTTTTCGCTTTGGAAATTGTCCACAGTAACCTTATCGGCAACCGCCTTGTGGTCGGCGACGGCAATTTTCCCCCGGCGTTTAAGGATATTCAAGTAAATGACGCCAACAATGCAAGCGCAGAGAAAGCCCATGGCGGCGATGGAAAGGCCAAAGGATTGCCCCCCGGCGAAGCCCAGGGCCTCGTAGGTTGAGCCCACGTTGTTGGCCTGCCCGGGCCCCTGGCCATAGCCCATAGGCAAAATAATGCCCGCGGCCTTGAATAAATCCGGCATTAGGGTGTGAGCCAGGCAGATGGTGATGATCAGTCCGACTAGCCCCTGAATCAGATAAGTAGATACGATGAGGGCCCCACTCTTGGCGGCGGTAAAGTCTCCCTTAACCACGCCCTCATTCTTGTCGGGAATCTGCAGGGACATGGCGATAAAACCGATGGCAATAGAGTGATAAGTAATCATCTCCATAAAGCCAAGTTCCAGATTGAGCAAGCCTGTAACTCTAAAAATCAGGGCAAGGAAGCCTGCCAGGACAGCAGTTGGCAACAGGCTTTTGCGGAAAAAACTAATTTTGCGGCGCAGCACATTTGCCAAAAGCAAAAGGGCTGCCAGAAGGCCGAACTGAAGGACGGCGTTCCAAAGGGCGCTGTTGGCTGCAGAAAAATCCATACACTAGTACCTCCATTCATCAAGATTTTTAATAGAAAAAGAGAGATTGGCAGTTCCGCCTAATCTCTCATAACATTCTCTACCTGTCTCCAGATTTCCTCCCTGCCGATTCCCTTTTCACTGGAAAAAGGAATGACAGGAGCGGCGTAAGCAGCCTGCAGCCGTTGAAGGAAAGGTTTGTATTCACTGCTCCGCAGTTTGTCCACCTTTGTGGCCACAATCAACAGAGGCTTATTATAATATTTCAGCCACTGGTACATTTGCAGATCCAGAGGGGATGCAGCATGGCGGCTGTCTATGACCAGGGCCACACCCTTTAATGACATCCGCTGGCTTAGGTAATCCTCCAGCAATTCTTTCCACTTGCTTCGGACTTGCGGAGGCACCTTGGCGAAGCCGTAACCAGGCAGATCAACAAGGTAAATCTTAGCGTTGACCAGATAAAAGTTCAGAGTCTGGGTTTTGCCGGGCTGGCCGCTGGTGCGGGCCAGAGCCTTGCGCTTGATCAGGCAATTGATGAGAGAGGATTTGCCCACATTGGACCGGCCGGCAAAGGCAATCTCAGGCAAGCCCGGCTGGGGCAGCTGGGACTTGAGACCGACACAATGGGCAAACTCCACACTGTTAATTTGCATCTTCGATGACAACCCGATCCAGCACTGAATCCATTTCTTCCACCAAGACCAGCTTAAGTTTGCGCCGAATATTAGCAGGTATCTCTTCCCCGTCCTTTTCATTTTCCCTGGGCAAGATTATCGTGCCAATCCCTAAGCGATGAGCGGCCAGCACTTTTTCTTTAACGCCCCCCACTGGCAGCACACGTCCCTGCAGGGTAATCTCCCCGGTCATAGCAATGTTGCGGCGCAGCTTTTTGCCGCTGATTGCCGAGAAGAGGGCGCTGGCAATTGTCACCCCGGCAGAGGGCCCATCCTTAGGGATCGCTCCCTCGGGCACATGCACGTGTATATCATGCTTTTGGAAGAAGTCATCGCTTACGCCCAGGCTGACGCTGCGGGAGCGAACAAAGCTGAGGGCGGTCTGGGCAGATTCTTTCATGACATCTCCCAGCTTGCCAGTAAGAGTCAGGCGGCCGCTGCCGGGCATCACTGTCGCCTCCACATGCAGGACCTCTCCCCCAAACTGGGTCCAGGCCATACCTGTGGCAATTCCCATTGCCGGCTCCATTTCTTGATTATGCCGCTTATAGCGGGGCACACCTAAGTACTGATGCAGGTTTTGCACAGTAATGCGAATTAAGCCCTCATGGCCCTCAACCACTTCCCGGGCAACCTTGCGGCAGGCTCTGGCCAGGTTGCGCTCCAAATCCCGCACCCCTGCCTCCCGGGTATAAAACCTGATTACATTGGTGACAGCCTGAGGGGAAAATTTCAGCTGTTCCCGGGTCAAACCATGTTCCCGGAGCAGTTTGGGCAGCACATGGCGGCGAACTATTTCCAGCTTCTCTTCCTCGGTATAGCCGGAGAGATAGATGATCTCCATCCTGTCTTGCAAGGGTTGGGGAATAGGATACTGGGCATTGGCGGTGGTAATAAACAGCACATTGGAAAGGTCAAAGGGCAATTCTATATAGTGATCGCTGAAAGTGCTGTTTTGCTCAGGGTCCAGCACCTCCAACAGGGCAGCCGAAGGGTCTCCCCGGAAGTCAGTGCTCATCTTGTCCACCTCATCCATGAGAAAGACAGGATTGGCGGTGCCCGCCTGGCGCATGCCCTGTATAATTCTGCCGGGCATTGCCCCAATATAGGTGCGGCGATGGCCTCTAATTTCCGCTTCATCCCTGACCCCGCCCAGAGAAATACGCACAAATTCTCTCTGCAGAGAACGGGCCACAGATTTGGCCAGGGAAGTCTTGCCCACTCCCGGGGGACCGATCAGACAGATAATTGGGCTCTTAAGGGTCTTAGCCAGCTTGCGCACAGCTAGAAATTCCAAAATTCTCTCCTTAACCTTATCCAAGGCGTAATGGTCCTGATCGAGAATATTTGCCGCCTTCTTAAGATCAAGACGATCCTGGCTCTCCTTCCCCCAGGGCAGTGACAGAGTCCACTCCAGATAATTGCGCAATACCACATTCTCGGGACTGGCAGGCGGAGTCCTTTCCAGACGGTCGATTTCCTTTTCAATCTTTGCCCTGGAATCATCAGGCATTACTGCCTTTGCCAGCAGCTCACGAAAATGCTCTGCATCTTCCGATGCTCCGTCCCTCTCACCCAATTCCTTTTGGATCGCCTTCATCTGTTCCCGCAAGTAATATTCCCGCTGGTTCGATTCAATCTGTTTCCTGACCCGGGCACCCAAGCGCCTTTCCACTTCCAGCATTTCATTTTCTTTGGCCAGGATTTCTGTCAGCAGCTCCAGGCGCTGAGTGGTCGAAATGGCTTCCAGCATCTGCTGTTTCTGTTCAACTTTTAAAGACAGGTGTGAAGAAATCAAATCCGCCAGCCTGCCAGGTTCTTCTACCTCTGAAACTGAAAGCAGGGTATCGGCGGGAATTTTCTTGCTCATCTTTATGTAGCGTTCAAATTGATGCAATAAGGCCCGCATATAGACCTCGGTTTCCGAGGTCACAGTGTCATCTTCTGCCAGCAATTCAATTTCAGCCAGGAATAATGGTTCCCACTCCAGGAAGTTGACGACTTTTGCCCGGGAAATACCTTCCACCAGCACTCTAACCGTTCCCCCGGGCAGTTTGAGAATTTGCTTGATGCTGGCGACAGTACCCACAGTATACAAGTCCTCGGGTTTGGGATTATCGAGATTGGCTTGGCGCTGGCTGACCAAAAAGATTTCATTGTCCTCCACCATGGCCTTCTCCAGTGCGGCAACTGATTTTTCCCTGCCCACATCTAAATGCATAATCATGTTGGGAAAAACCAAAATTCCCCGCAAGGCCAGCAAAGGCATGACTTTAGTTGTTTTTTCTTTCATTTGGCCACCCCCACGTACATATTAACCTATTACAGCGCTGCCTACAAGTCAACTGGCTCCCTGGGCAGAAACGGGAATTTTGCTGCCGTCCATGCGCGCCGCCCCTGCCGGCAGCAGCGCCAGATGTAATAGCTCATTCAAATTGTCCACAGAAATAATCTCCACATTGCTGAAGCTCTCAAAAATACTCAGACAGTTATCCCGGGGTACAAAAATTCGTCTGACTCCCGCCTGGCAGGCGGCCTCCACCTTGGCCACAATGCCCCCTACCGGCTTTACCTTTCCCTGAATGGATATCTCCCCCGTCATAGCGCATAGATTATCCGCCTTTTTGCCGCTGATAGCTGAATAGATGGCCACTGCAATCGCCACCCCGGCGGAAGGTCCGTCTACCGGCATGCCCCCGGGGAAGTTGAGATGGATGCTATAGTCTTCGCAGCCCACAGCCAATATATTATCCAAGGCCGTCAGGACATTTTCCACAGAACTCCTGGCCATGCTCTTGCGCCGGATAGTGCGGCCCCCGCCGCCGGCCAATTCCTCTTCGTCGACGACGCCGGTAATGACCAGTCGGCCCTGACCCGTCCCCTTATACGTGGCCGAAGCTTCAATTTCCAAGAGGGAGCCCAGATTGGGACCATACACTGCCAGGCCCATGACTGTACCCACTTGAGGCGACGGAGGCAAGCAGACCTCTGCCCGAGGCTGAATCTGACTGCTGTTTACCACCCATTCTACATCCTCAACCCCGATTTCTGTCCTGCCTTCATTGACTACCACTCCGGCGGCAATCTGGATAATGTTGACTGCCTCCCGGCCGTTGGTAGCGTAGTTTCCCAGAATCTTTACTGCCTGCGCCGCAATGGGCAGGCCAATTTTAGCAGCGGCATTGCGGGCAATCTGGGCCACTTCATTGGACAGGAGCCCGCGAAAAAACACCTCTACACAGCGGGAGCGAATGGCCGGCGGTATCTGTTCGGGCATGCATGTTGTCGCCCCCACCAGGCGAAAATCTGCCGGCAGGCCGTTAGTGAAAATATCGTGGATATACCTGGGTATGTTCTGATCCTCGGGACTATAATAGGCGCTTTCAAAAAAGACCTTGCGGTCCTCAAGGACTTTCAGCAGTTTGTTCATCTGGATGGAGTGCAACTGCCCTATCTCATCTATAAACAGCACTCCCCCGTGGGCCTTGGTCACAGCCCCGGGCTTGGGCTGGGGAATGCCGGCCACCCCCATGGCCCCTGCCCCTTGGTAGATGGGATCATGGACAGAGCCAATGAGGGGATCGGCGATGCTGCGTTCATCAAAACGAGCGGTGGTGGCATCAATTTCGGTAAATTTGGCCGTTGGCAAAAATGGCGACAGGGGATTGACCTTGGCTTCTTCCAGCACCAGCCGAGCAGCTGCAGTCTTGCCCACCCCCGGAGGACCATAGATAATCACATGCTGGGGATTTGCCCCACAGAGAGCTGCCCTCAATGTTCGGAGTCCGTCCTGTTGACCGATTATCTCGGAAAAATTCTTGGGCCGGGTCTTTTCGGCCAGCGGCTCTGTAAGCGATATCCCGCGCATCTTCTCCAGCCGCTCCATTTCCCGGGCAGAATCTCGTTCGGCGATGGATTTTTGGCCCTGCTGATTGCGCAATAGGTTCCAAAAATAGATGCCGATGATGACTGCAAACACAAATTGAACGAGAGTAATAATCAACGCCAGATTGCTCATATTCCTTGCCCCCTTGACGAATGTTTCCATTTTAGTATTGGCAAGGCCCTGGCAATCTATCCAAAACAAAAAGGCGGGATTTAGTCCCGCCCTTACGCTGTTACATTGCGTTTTTTGCTGCTTCGCTTTTCTTTTGCCACATAGATTGGCGCTTCACCAAGAACCGCTTCTTTGGTAATGACGCATTTTTCAATATCATTCCTGGATGGCAGATCATACATGGTGTCCAGCATAATATTCTCAATAATTGAACGCAGCCCCCGGGCCCCGGTCTTTCTGTCAATTGCCTCTTTGGCAATGAGCTCCAGAGCCTCAGGCTGGAATTCCAGGATTATATTGTCCAAGCTGAACAGCTTTTTAAACTGCTTGACCAGGGCATTGCGAGGCTCAGTGAGAATCCTGATCAGCGACTCTTCATCCAAAGCGTTGAGACTGGCCACAACGGGCACCCGTCCCACAAACTCGGGAATAAGGCCAAACTTAATCAGATCTGTGGGCTGAATTTGTTTGAGAATCTCCCCAATATCAGCCTCATGCTTTTTGCGCAAATCTGCGCCGAATCCCATGGTCTTGTTGCCAATCCTGTTTTGGATGATCTTGTCGATGCCGTCAAAGGCGCCGCCGCAAATAAATAGGATATTAGTGGTGTCGATTTGGATGAATTCCTGATGGGGGTGCTTACGGCCGCCTTGGGGAGGAACACTGGCCACTGTGCCCTCAAGAATTTTGAGGAGAGCCTGTTGGACACCTTCTCCAGAAACATCTCTTGTAATCGAAGGATTTTCCGACTTGCGGGCAATCTTGTCAATCTCATCGATGTAGATAATGCCTTTTTCCGCCTTCTCCACATCATAATCGGCAGCCTGAATGAGCTTGAGCAAGATATTCTCCACATCCTCGCCAACATAACCGGCTTCGGTCAGAGAAGTAGCATCGGCAATGGCAAAGGGCACATTGAGAATCTTGGCCAGGGTTTGAGCCAATAGAGTCTTGCCCACGCCGGTGGGACCCAGCAGGAGAATGTTGCTCTTTTGCAGTTCAACATCATCACTGCTGCCTTCGGCCCGAATGCGCTTATAATGATTGTACACAGCAACGGACAGGGAGCGCTTGGCCCAGTCCTGGCCAATTACATATTGGTCGAGAATGTCGTTAATCTCCTTGGGCTTAGGAATATCCTCTAGATTTAGTTCGCTGGCGTCGCTGAATTCTTCATCGATAATCTCAGTGCATAGTTCAATGCACTCATCACAGATGTAGACGCCAGGCCCGGCTACCAACTTGCGCACTTGTTCCTGGGGTTTGCCGCAAAAAGAGCATTTTAAATGCCCAGAGTCCTCACTGTATTTCATATTCTCACCCCACTATTTCACCAGTCTCGTTGCGCTCCATAATCTTATCTACAATACCATATGCTTTAGCTTCGTCAGAATCCATATACTTATCCCGCTCAACATCTGACTCAATCTTTTCCAGGGGCTGGCCTGTCTTCTGGGCGAGAATCATGTTGAGCCGCTTCTTTACCTTGAGCAGGCGTTCAATCTGAATATGCATATCGGTAGCTTGCCCTTGGGCGCCTGCAGAGGGCTGATGGATCATAATCTCACTGTTGGGCAGACAGAAGCGCTTGCCCTTGGCGCCAGCAGCCAGTAAAAATGCCCCCATACTAGCTGCCAGTCCTACGCAAATAGTAGTGACATCACAGCGAATGTACTGCATGGTGTCGTAAATTGCCATCCCCGCCGTCACCGAACCGCCGGGACTGTTGATGTAAATAAAAATATCCTTGTCTGGGTCTTCAGCTTCCAAAAACAACATTTGCGCTATAACCAGGTTCGCTACATTGTCGTCGATGGCGCTGCCCAAAAAGATAATTCTGTCCTTGAGCAAGCGGGAAAAGATATCATATGCTCTTTCCCCCCGACTAGATTGTTCAACAACCATAGGAACTAATGTCATGGAATCAACCTCCAATCAGATTACGACTTAGTATTGACTTCTGCAAGAAAATCCAAGGCTTTTCTATGGAGAATAATCTGTTCAACGGCTGCCAGCTGATCGCTTTTTTCCAGAGCTGAGCGCACAGCCTTTGCTTCTTGGCCATAAACTTTAGCCAGCTGGGCAATTTCCTCCTCTAGCTCAGCCTCTTCTACACTAATATTCTCAACTTTGCTCACTGTATCCAACAATAGTTCGGTCTTGACATTTTTTTCTGCGCCTGGGCGCATCTCCGCCATAATGTCATCTAAGGATTTGCCGGAGTAGCTGAGGTAATCCTCAAACTTTAATCCCTGTTGGGAAAAGCGGTTTTCCATTTGACGCAGCATGGCCTTAGTTTCATTTTCAATCATAATCCCGGGAATGTCAACTTCGGCCTTCTCCCGAACTGCTTCCAGCACATCATGCCGCAATTTGTCGGCGGCCTCCTGCCGAGCTCTGTCCTCAAGTCTTTCCCTGATAAAATCTTTTAATGCAGTCAGGGTTTCATAATCGCCAACTTCTTTAGCAAAATCGTCATCGAGAGCAGGCAGTTCCTTGCGCTTAATTTCCTTGATTTCTACCTCAAACTCCACTTCCTTGCCAGCCAGCTCTTCGCTATGATACTCCTGGGGCATGGTCAGCTTTACCAGCACCTTTTCCCCTTGCTTGGCGCCGATGAGTTGCTCCTCAAAACCGGGAACAAAGGAACCCGAACCAAGGGCCAGGGGATAATTGGCGCCGGTTCCTCCTTCAAACTCCTCCCCGTCCATCTTGCCAACGAAATCAATAATAACCTGATCATCATTAGCGGCGACGGTGTCTGCCTCCAGGGCAATGAGCCTGGCTTTGCTGTCTTGCAGGGCTTTGATTTCTGCTTCAACATCTTCGTCGGCAACCTGCTTTTCTTCTTTAACAATCTTCAAGCCCTTGTACTTGCCAAGCTTGAGTTCAGGGCAAACAGTAACTGTAGCAGTGTAGATAAAGGGCTGCTCACAGTCAAACTGGTCAACAGTAATATCGGGATGATCCACCGGCTCCAGTTTCTGTTCCTCAACTACCTGAGGATAGGTATCCTGAATCAAAATGTTGGCAGCTTCTTCGTAAAATATTTCAATGCCATAACGCTTTTCCAATATGTTGCGGGGAACCTTGCCTTTTCTGAAACCCGGCACTGAGTAGTCTTTGCGGGTTTTGACATATGCCTTGGCGATGGCTTGTTCCACTTGGTCTTGAGGAACTTCCACCTTCAACTCGATTACATTAGTTTCTTTTTTTGTCATTTCAACTTTCAAGTCTAATAGACCTCCTTAAGCTACAACCGATGCCAGTTAATTATAACATACTAGACTATCGGGGCAAGTATGAACCTATAAAAAACGCCCAAAAGGGCGTTATTGCTGATTGGAGCGGAAGACGGGATTTGAACCCGCGACCCTCGCCTTGGCAAGGCGATGCTCTACCCCTGAGCCACTTCCGCAATTTACATTGCTCATTATAATCTGTCGCGCCGCCCTTGTCAAGGACTAATTTGACAGCTCTCCCTGCAGAGCGATGACCATCCAGCTGGTAGCCTGCAAGGAAATTTTGCCATCTTCAACTACAGCCTTGCCCCCGGTCACATCACTGACAGCCAGGTCCAGCTCTGCCGGCAATTTGTTCAGGACCGCCAGAAGATTATAGTGAATCCACTTTTCAGTCTGGGAATGGGGGGTATAATTTAAATCAACATATTTTTTCAGCTTACCCCCGGACAAAAGCAAGTAAGTGCCCACCAGAGGATCATATTCTTCCCCAAGCTCAAGCTGCCATTTTTTTGTAAGGTCGGCATAGTCAGGACTTTTCCGGCTTAGCTCAGAAAACAACAGCCAGCCTGCCAGGCGAGTTTCATTGTCCGCCGGCGGTTCCAGGTCTTTCAGGTAAGAGGCATAAGCCTGAGCTTCGTTCCAGAGGTCTGGGTTGTCAGAAGCGGCCGCCAGCGCAGCGGCGGCATAGCCTGCCCAGGCTGTGGCGGCATAGTCTACTTCTTCCCCCTGCGGCCGGCCGAAAATATCTGCCTGGGCGGGCAAGCCTGAAAGAAGCGGATGAATTGTCTGCAGACCCGCCAGCAGATTAGCGGCGTCCTGCAGTTTTCCGCCGTGAATGAGAGCAAGAGCAACCAAGCCAGTGTCCCTGGGATTGACGATAAAATCGGAATAAGTCGCCGCGGAATCGAGCACTGCCGCAAACCGCTGTCCGGGGAGATAATAGCCCTTCATCACTTCGCCTTCCAGCAACACAAAAGCTTTGGGGCCATAGAGCATTGGAAGCGGACCCCATTTGCCATCAGAAGCAACCTCAGCCCGGCTGACTTCAATCAATTTATCCTCTAAAAAACTGATGGACACTATTTCGGCAGCAGCTAAATTGGCAGAGACGCTGCCGGAGACATTTCCCACAGAACCTGCCCCAATCTCGCCCTCAACATTAACCAGATATTCTCCGCTTCCGCCCAAGGCGGCAGACAGAAGAAACTTCAGCAAATCCTCCCGGGTGGCGGCGTCAACCTCTAGAAAGGCTTCCTCATGAGAACAACCTGCCATAGAACAAACCAGCGCTGATACTAGCAAAAAAACAACTATTTTTTTCACTTATAATCCTCCCACATATGAAAAATCACTGTTTACCATTTTACAACAAATACATTATCTTGACCAGTGCAAGTCATGGTAATGCGGAGATACCAAGAGTAGCAGACAAAAAACTGCGACAGTAAGGGTCCGTCCCTGCTGTCGCAGGAAAATACTGGGAATATGGTGCGAGAAGAGGGAGTCGAACCCTCATACCTTGCGGCACTAGATCCTAAGTCTAGCGTGTCTGCCAGTTCCACCATTCTCGCATATATGGTGAGCCATGGTGGATTCGAACCACCGACACCCTGATTAAAAGTCAGGTGCTCTGCCAACTGAGCTAATGGCCCAAAAATAAAAAAATGGCTGGGGCGGCAGGGGTCGAACCTACGATGCGGGAGTCAAAGTCCCGTGCCTTACCGCTTGGCTACGCCCCAAGGTAAATTTGGGGTGAGTGAGGGGATTCGAACCCCCGGCCCCCAGAGCCACAATCTGGTGCTCTAACCAACTGAGCTACACCCACCACGTAATGGAAGTCAGAAATCGGAAGTCTGAGAATTGGAAGTCGGAAGTCAGAAGTCAGAAATCGGAAGTCGGATGCAATAAATAATCTGGTTTCTGATTTCCTGCTTCTTGCTTCTAAAAAGTGGCACGCCTGGAGGGATTCGAACCCCCGACCCACGGATTAGAAGTCCGTTGCTCTGTCCCCTGAGCTACAGGCGTATTTTTCGCCCGCCAGTCGCGGACACAACAATAACTATATCATCCGTGCCTATGCTAGTCAATAACCAAAAAATAAATGGAGCGGGTAATGGGAATCGAACCCACATGGCCAGCTTGGGAAGCTGGAGCTCTGCCACTGAGCTATACCCGCCCGAAACCAAACCGCAATTTATATTATAGCTGAAAATGAAATTTTGTCAAAAAAGATTTATGCTAAAAAACATATAAAGCAGCCGTATCAGTACAAACATTCCTCCTTGTCAGGGGTTTATACTTCAATCAGCTGAACTAGGAGCTTGTCATTTTTAACAAAAATTTTTGCGTAGCCTGCATCACTGCCCCCACGGGGCAGGGGAATGCTGCCGGGATTAACCAGCAATATTCCTTCCTCTTCCCGGGCCAATTGCACATGGCTGTGGCCAAAAATAACTGCCTGAACACCTAAGTCCCGGGCCCGCTGCACCAGCAGGCTCTGGGAATGCTTGGCCCGGTATTGATGACCATGGGTCAGAAGAATGTTAAAGCCCTGGTAAGCAAAGACTAGTTCTTCCTGGGCGCCTGTAATAAATCTTGAATCACAATTTCCCAGCACGCCGTAGCCTGGGAGCTTTGTCTTTTTTAGCAAACGCTGAAAATCAACGTAGTTATCGCCGGTGTGCACAAAGAGCCTGGGCTGTTCCCGCCTAATAATTTCCGCCATTTCTGCCAGCACAATTGGGTAGCGGTGGCTGTCACCAAAGGCCAGAAGCATCAGAGCAGCCCCCTGGCCTTAAGGGCAAGTACCAGATTAACCAGGGCCCGTCCCCGATGGCTGATTTTATTTTTTTCTCGGGGAGAAATTTCCGCCATGGTTTTCCCTAAATCCGGCAGCCAAAACAGGGGATCGTAGCCAAAGCCTCCCCTTCCCCTGGGCCCGTCCAAAATTATGCCTTCACATGTGCCGTCGGCCTCAATGGTCATGTCTTCCATCACCAGGACCATGGAACAGCGAAAGCGGGCCCGGCGATTTTGAACGCCCTCAAGGGCAAGGAGAAGTTTTTGGTTGTTGGCGGCATCTCCGGCGCCCTCGCCGGCATAGCGGGCAGAATGCACCCCCGGCGCGCCCTTAAGGGCATCCACCTCCAGGCCGGAATCATCGGCCAGGGTGGGCAGTCCAGTGAGCTCAAAGCCGTACTGAGCTTTAATTCGGGCGTTTTCCCTGAATTCGCCGCCTGTTTCCGCCGGCATTCTCCCGCCAGCAGGCAAGCTCATGATCATCAACCGGAAGGGACTGAGCAGGCTGCGGATTTCCTCGACTTTATGCTCATTGCCGGTGGCAATAGCTATTTTCTCAAGCTTCATCTTCCTCATCATCCTCAGGGGGAATCCACAGTTTGAGCCCAGGGAGAATTGCGGCCTGCTTGTCAATGAGGGTCAGTATCCCCTCCTTGGCCAAAGCCAGTAATTGAGCCAGTTCATTGGCATTAAAGGGCTGCTGCTCGGCAGTGCCCTGTATCTCCACATATTCCCCCTGGCCGGTCATGATAACGTTCATATCCACTTGGGCCCTGAAATCCTCTTGGTATTCCAGATCCAGCATACACTTGCCGTCGACGATGCCCACACTGATTGCAGCCAGGAAATCGGTGATGGGGACGAACGCCAGTTTTTCCAGGGCCACCATCTTTTCCAGGGCCAAAGCCATAGCGACAAAAGCCCCTGTCAAGGAAGCGGTCCTGGTGCCGCCGGCGGCTTGAATGACATCACAGTCAAGCCAGATCGAGCGTTCTCCCAATTGGGAGAGATCTACCACCGAGCGCAGAGCCCGGCCAATCAGGCGCTGAATCTCGTAGGTCCTGCCCCCGATTTTTCCCCTGGCAGCCTCCCGCACATTCCTGACGCCTGTGGCTCTGGGCAGCATAGAATATTCTGCCGTCACCCAGCCCTGGCCGAGACCCTTTAAAAAGGGAGGAATCTTTTCCTCAACGGTGGCAGTGCAGATAACCTGGGTGTCCCCGCACTCAATAAGGACTGAGCCCTCAGCATATTTGTTCACATGGGGAGTAATGAGCACCGGACGCAACTGGTCCAGCTGCCTTCCATCACTGCGCATATTTACACTCCTTCCGGCCGGGACTCTCCTACCAACCCGACCATATAATATATCTCCTTGACAGGATCCCAGATAAACTCTTTGAGCAAGCGAAACCCTTGAATCTCTCCAGTCCTGGCTACATGAATCCTGGGTCCCGTGCAGGGGAAGATGGTGCGCTGACCAATCCGGATATGGTCTTCGTCGTGGTAATAAATATCCGTGTCAGCCTCAATCATTTCCCTGACCCGCTTTTCCACATACTCCAAATCAAAATCCGGCCTTTCCTGAAATTCCATGATAAAGCCGTGGCGAATATCACTGTGAAACTGAGGACGGTCATAGCCCATCTCCACAAGGACCTTTGCCGTCAAATCCTCAGCTGTATGGGCCATTTTTCTGTAGCGGATGGATTTATAGACAACGTCGACAATTTCTTGGGGCTTAGGTCCAAATACCCCTGGCCGGGTAACAAGCACTTCTTCACCAACGCCGATGAGGATGGAGGGATTGAGCTTGAGTTGAGGATAGAGCTGGTCAAAGTGCTCCACCACCACCCTCTTGCTCTGGAGGATAGCAGCCTTGACGGCCTCCACCAGCTGCCAGCTCTGCTGAAAGGCCAGCTCAAATCTGGCGTCAACATGATATGTATGGGAGAGGAACCTTCCCCCCTGGTAATGGGCGGTCAGGGGCAGGGGGCGCAGGTTGATGCCTTCATCATCATTGGTCAGTTCCAGCCCGGGAAACATGCCCCGGATCAACAGGGACTTGCCGGCGCCGCTGTCGCCGATAAAGCCGATGAGACGGTCGGTGGGACTCAAATAGCGCTGGGATAAATGATTACCCAACAGCTGCAGCCGGGCCTTGCCCCGGGGGGCAAAGTACATGGCATGAATTAAGGTCTCCTGAGCGATGGAATACATTCGGCCTCACCCTCTCCTAGCCTAATATGTCCAAGTTTTCAGCGTTTAGAATATTCCGCCCGGCCTAAAGTGTAAAAGTTCTGGCCCAGGCTGTCAATAACAACTACTACTGGCATTTCCTTGACCTGCAGGCGGTGGACAGCCTCCGGACCCAGATCGGGGAAGGCCACTACCTCTGCCTGGACAATTGATTTGGCGATTAATGCGCCGGCGCCGCCAATTGCCCCGAAATACACGGCCTTATGCTGCATCAGGGCTTGTACGACCTCCTGGCTGCGGTCTCCCTTGCCAATGACTCCCCGCACGCCTGCAGCCAACATGGCAGGGGTGTAAATATCCATGCGGGTGCTGGTGGTGGGTCCGGCAGAGCCTATCACCCGGCCGGGAGGAGCAGGGCAGGGCCCCACATAGTAAATGAGCTGTCCCTGAGGGTCAAAGGGCAATTTTTCGCCCTTCTCCAGCATCTCCACCAGGCGCTTGTGGGCAGAGTCCCGAGCTGTATAGATGATTCCACTTAATAGACAAGTCTGGCCTGCCCGCAGTCTTGCGGTGTCTTCAACTGTCAGCGGCGTTTGCAGTTTAATAGGCTCCATTACTCTTCCTCCCCCTCAAGAACAATTTCTTTGTGGCGGGCAGCATGACAGTTAATATTAACTGCCACAGGCAGCCCGGCAATATGGGTGGGATAGCTTTCCACATGGACGGCGAAGGTCGTCACAGTGCCGCCAAAGCCCTGAGGACCGATCCCCAGCTTATTAATCTCCCGCTCCAACTCAATTTCCAGCTCCCGGTCCAGGGGATTAGCCGCCGGTGTCCCCACCTCCCGCAACAGGGCTCTTTTGGCTAAATAAGTCGCATATTCCATTGTCCCGCCAAGACCGACACCGACAATAATTGGCGGACAGGGATTGGCGCCGGCGGCCTCCACAACCGAGGTGACAAAATCCACGACGCCCTTGCGGCCCTGAGCGGGCTTGAGCATGGCAAGGCCCCCCATATTCTCGCTGCCGAATCCCTTGGGGGCGACGGTAATCCTCATTTTATTGCCTGGAACCAGGCGCAGGTGAACGATGGCTGGGGTATTGTCACCAGTATTGACCCGGTCCAGGGGATGGCGGACGACAGATTTGCGCAAGTACCCGTCGGTGTATCCCTTGGCCACACCGGCATTGATTGCCTCGTACAAATCCCCCTCCACCTTGAGTTCCTGGCCCAGCTCCACAAAAACCACAGCCATGCCGGTATCCTGGCAAATGGGCATTTGTTCGGTGCGGGCTATGCGGGCATTTTCCATGAGACTGCTTAGCATCTGGCGGCCTACAGGGGACTCCTCTGTTTCTGCGGCCTTGGCCAATGCAGCACAGACGTCATCAGGCAACATCCGGTTAGCCTCTATGCACAGCTGGGCCACAGCCGCAGAAATTTTTTCTGCCTTGATCCTCATTTTTCATCCTCCTATTCTACAGGCACTTTTATGGTCAACAGGGGCGCATGCTGCTGAGCGCCGTACACATCAGTTTCTCCCAGAGAACCGGCGGGACGGATTCTGGCAATGGTGGCCTTGATGGCCCGGGCGGGAGGGTACTCGATTACGCCAAGGACTTTTTCAACGGGGATTTTGTACAGCTCGGCAAAGAGCTGGGGCGTAAACACTCCGGACTTGACGGCCAAGTCAAAGGACTGGTCATCCTTAAAGATCATGTCAAAGGTAAGCTCAAAGGGTCCGGAGTTTTTGCTTCTGATCACATGGGCCAATTCTGTAATGGGTACGCTTTTCATCTCTTCCCCACCTCCACAAATTCTGGCTTAAAGAAATTGGGTTCTGACGGCAGCAAATGGTGAATGCAATATTCATAAACCGCTCCGGCCGGCACATCAGACGGCGAATAGGGCAATGCCAGGTTCCCGGCAGTAGCAATGCGGCCTTCATAACCATAGTGCAGCAGCGTCGAACGGCAGAAGGAGCAAATTGTATTGGCCTTCTCCTGGGTGCTGGCAACGGCATCGATAATGATGCCAACTTCATGGCCGGGAACGGGAGTGGGTTCCAGATCCCCCATTACGCCGTTAAGGCCATAGACTTTAAACTCCAGGCTGTAATTGGCGCTGCCTTCAAAATTGTCCTTGACTGCAGCCCGCACCTGGTCCAGGACCTGCTGGAGCTGGCTGATGAAGATGGGATCACGCACCCCGGCAATGGCCAGGGTCCGGTAACCAATGAGCCGGGAACCTTCCAGCTTAATGGCATAGTCGTTCTTGACAAAGACGCTGCCGGTAACCCTGACGGTGCGCTCATCTACCTGCTGGTAGCGGGTATTGCGCAAATCCAAGGCCCCGCCCGGCCCCGGCAGCAGCCAGGGGTTGGACTTTTCATACAGGGAGTGGGCGGCCACGGATTTTACCGTGCAGCGGCGTTCTGGGTTGGTGGGGAAAAGGGTGAATCCCTCTTCATCCAGGATACCCACCATGCAATCCCGGCCGCTGCCGGGTTCGGCGGCGATGGCGGCGCATTCGAGAATTTTGCCCATGTGCAAGGCAGGCCCGCTGGGGAAGCCTAATTTCAGGGCCAGGGCGGCAAAGACCGCCGGATCATAGGTCCGTCCACCCAGCACTACGTCGGCGCCCTGGTCCAAAGCTTCTCTGTAAGGTTCCCAGCCCATCTGGGCGACAATGTGAGTTGAGTCTTGCACATCTTTTGCAGTCAAGGCCGGCAACGGCCCCAAGGGAGTGGTTTTATCCAGGTTGGCAAGCAAATAATCTTTGTCAATATCTGCAGGAATCACAGCCATCTTAAAAGACAAGTTCTGCTCGGCGGCAATTTCTTCGATAATCTCCCGGTTCCAGGCCAAATGCACGCTGGCCCCGGACCCGCCGGCGGTTCCAATCATGAGTGGGATCTTGCGCTTTAAAGCCTCAGGCAGAATCAGGGCCAGGTCCCGCTTGACTGCAGCCCTGTCGGTAAAGGAGACTCCAGCTCCCAGATAGTAGGGGCCAGGGTCAACGGAGCCGGCATCGACGCCGATGACATCGGGATTGTGGGTCAGGCCCTCAAGAAAAGACTGCTTGGGAAACCCATAACCCAGGATGGCCGTGGGTGAAAGCACAGTTAGTTTATTCATTTTCATTCCTCCCTGTCTAGCTTGTCTGTTATCCCCCTAAAAAAAACCCCTGCTAAAAAGCAAGGGGATTGGTAGATAATGGCCGCAGCACCGGCTCTGTCAAGACCCGGCCGTCGGACAAAGTAATGTTCTGCCCGTCGACAGTCAACTTGACCCCGCTTATGTTAGGCAGTTCCGTCAGGGTCAGCACAATTGCCGCCACTGCCACATCCAGCTTTTCTGCCTGGGCCAGGTCGGTGCTAAAATCTACGACAGCCGTATTCCCCTCCATGGACAGGCGCTGCACCCTGGCAGTAGCCGGGATGACCCCCTTAAGACCGGTTTCACCGGCTGCCGGGCCGCCAACCAGCTGTTCCAGGGCAGCAGAACCAAGCTCAGCGGCCGAAGCCACAGGCCGGGTCACTGGCACCAAAAACAGGCCGCCGGCCAAGCTGTCCATGCCCAAATATATAGTTACTGCTACTCCGGTTCCCTTGGCAGACACCCTTGAATTTACTCCCCGTTCCCGGGTGAGCACGGCATCCACCGGGGTACCATGGCTCATCTTAGTCAGGGCATGCCCATTTACCCACAGGGTGACCCTGTCGATACTTTCAAATTCGGTAAGGGTATAAGTCAAGGCATCAAGGAGCAGGCGCTCATGGGCCTCATCAGCAGTCTGCAGCAATTGCGGACTGAAATCCACCACTGCCAGGCCATCCTTCACTGTCATTCCCAAAATGGATGTCCCTGCAGGCACCACCGCCTTGAGGCCTTTGGTGGTCAAGGACTGGTGGGCTGGCCCCCCCTCCACCAAATGGCGGATGACGGCCTTGGCTATTCCCTCTTCCCAAGGAATGTCGAAACTTACCGGCAGGATATAATTGCCCTGGGTATCGGCCACATACAAAACGCTCTTGCGCACCTTGCCAGTGCTGCCTTCATCTGGTCCAGGCTCATCGCTATAACCATCATCCCCCGAGGGTTCCGGGTCTTTATCCGGGAAAATCCAGTCCATCAGCCCGCAGCCGCTGAGGGGCACCACCAGCATCAAGATTAAAACTACACATAAGATTTTGCGCACCTGTTCTTCCTCCCCCATTTTTTTTATATATATGCTTATCTGGGGAGGAATATATTATTGAGCTTATTTGCGGGACTGAATTATCGCCAGAGTTCTGTACATTTCATTGTATACCAGCATCAGTCCTTCATCAACGCCCATGCCGGGTTTTGCCAGCATCTGATCGGGACCGGTGGCCACGGCAATATTGACGCAGACCCGAGCAGACTGATCGGTCTCATTGCAGGTTCCCCCCAGGTAAGAGCCCAGGCCGGCAGTCTTGCAATAGCCTACTGCCTCCACCAGGTTCTCGACCCCGCCTAAATCAGGAGTCTTTATCTGCAACATATGGCCGGCCTTGTGATCGGCAAAGTCCTTGATGTCCTGAAGGGTGTTGCACCATTCGTCGGCAACGATTTCCACATCGCTGCCCATGGCTTCTACCTTTTGCCGCAGCTCAGCCAGGGCTTCAATCTGCAGATCCCGGCCTTCCATATCCACCGGGCCTTCAATGCGCAGGTGCAGAGGGCTGGCCAAATCCGCCGCCCGCGCCAGGTATTCTGCCACCCGCTCCATGTCGTTTGCAAAGGCCAGGCCAAGGTTGCCATATACGTCTATATGAAGCACGGGCTTATAGTCAGAACCCCCAATTTTGGTGACCCGCTGGCGTAGCCAGGAAATATAATCCGCCAGCTTTTCCCCTTCCCGGCCCAATTTGTCTTTGACATTGTTGATAAGGCCATGGGGGATGACATCGGCGTTTTTCAAAATCATCTTGTCCGCATTGTCATAGCGGGCATCTCCCGACTGACAGAATATGGGCACAGGCTTATAATTTGGGGTCAGGCCAAACTCCCGGACGATGGTTTCCGCCATGGTTTCCCGTCGTTCAGTGGCGGCAGCTGCCAGCACTGCCTGGCTGATGCCGTAGTACAGAGCCTGGTGTCTGGGAAACCCAGCCTGGCCGCACCAGGCATAAAAGTCAGCCATGGTTTGGCGAAAGCCAGTCAGTTCCCGGCCCAGGAAAAACTCCCTGAGCAAGGGGGTGACCTTCGCGCCATAAGCTTCAGCCACAAACAGGGGGTCCCTGCCCCCGGCTCCGGAATACTGGACCGCAGCACAGTCCCCATGGACCCACAGCCCGTCCTCCAGCGCCAGCATTACTCCTAAGCTTTCTCCCCGCTGGCGAATTGCCTTAAAACCCGGGGTAACTGCCGCTCCCTTATAGGTGAAGCCGTCACTTTCGGCGCCGGCCTTAATGGCCCGCTGGTCGTCAAAGAAAAATCCTGTCAATCCAGGCACTGTTAGTACGTCTATAATTTTCATTTTCTTGCCCCCTGGGGTCTGCCTACCAGCATACCCTTTCCTATTGCGTAAATATCGTCGATGACCATTTGAAAACTGGGCTGACGGCCTTCCTGGCGGCCCCGTTCCTCTAACTTCTGGCGATGAAAGTCCCTAATCTCTTCGGTGAACGGCAGGTTGCCGGCATCCAGCAAGCGGACCGCCCCATGGCTGTCCCGGGCCGGCAGCAGCCGTCCAGCATTATACCGGCTGGGGGCAAAGGGCACATCCAGGACGCCTGCGGCAAAGGCTCGCACTGTTCCCACAGCCCAGTCCCCTTCGCCCATGGTGCGGACGGTATCCAGCAGGCAGCGGGTTTCGGCGGCAATAATTTTCTTTTCTGCCTCAACTTCCGGGGTAATGGGCACAGGCTGGCCCCCGAGCATATTGATTATTTGCTTGGTAGCCATGATGCCCTGGCCGTTGGCTTCCTTGGTGGGAATGCCGTAGGCCTCATGAGGTGTCTTGGTAATGATCTTCGTCGCTCCCGACAGGGCGGCGACAGCAGCGCCCAGGCCAATGACACCGAAGGACTTGGCCTCATCCTGAGGAAAACCGCCCATCCACTGATGAAATACCGTGGAAATTTGCACATCGTAGCCATTCTTCTCCAGATACTCCTGAGCTAATTCCTTAAGAGTGAGGATGGCGGCAATATCCTGGGCAAAGTTGCCGCATTGACCATAGCCCAGAGTGATGAATTTAACTCCCTGTTCGGCAGCCAGCAGGCCCTCCAGAATAGCCACTGCATGGGAGACCGAAGGAGGCACCATCGTTCCTGTCAGAGGCCCGAAGGGCTCACGGTTTATCTCCACGCCCTGTTCATAGTACCATCCCACCAGGCGGTCCACATACTGCCAATATTTGATGGTCGCTTCCAGGGACACATCCTTGGCATAGGGAATATTGTAGGAGATGCCGCCGCCCTCAAAATCTGTATACCCTCCGGCCAAAGAAATTTCCGCAAGCAGCCGGGCATCGGGGGTGCCGTGCCGCAGCTGAGCAGGAACAGACACAGATTCGATGATCTTGCGGCAGGCGCCCACGCCGTGATTGACTGCCGGGAAGCCATTGAGCATCGAGCGGCCGGAGGCCATGCTTTCCTCAATGCCCTTCTGGGCCTCCTCATACTTATTCTGGCGGGTATAGCTGTCAATGGTGGTGGGTAGACAGTCTGCCCCGGAATCTTCCAGGTAACGCAAAAGCTCAATATGGTTTTCAATCAGGGGCACGCCGGCCCGGGGCTGCACCAGCGTCCGCTTCTGCCGGATGGCAGCAGCCAGGACCTTGGATAATCTCTTTGTGTCAGGCATGGCCTGATGATACTTTACAGCATCTTCTAAATCCACATCCCTGCCTGTGGGCCAGGTTTGCAGGACCTTTTCCCGCATGTCAAATAGTTCGTCAGTTGTCCAGCGCATGTTTGCAACGTCCATTTCCGTCCTCCTTACAAGGTGGCAAGGCTGTCAGCCAGCATTCTGCCGGCCAGTCTTGGCTGGCTGGCGGCCAGCAGCCCTGCAGCTGCCATTATATATTTGCTATCCAACATCAGTCTTGGGTTTTCCGGCAGCAGCCCTTCATTGCCGATTGCCAGTATGCCTCGGGGATCAAGGCTGTTGACCATGACACCACCCACGCCAATCATTGTCTGCATCCCCCGCAGGTCCTTACCGGTCAACACATCCACAAAGCCTGTGGGAGAATATATCCGCTCCACTGTGCCGGCGTGACGCGAAACTGAAATCCTCACGGCAGCCCGGGCCAAATTAGCTTCCAGTCCCTCCAAGCCAGGGCTGACCAGGCGGCCGGGGCTGGCGAGGATTTTTTCCAGCTCCTCCTGCCAAGGTTCCTCCTGGGGAGCCAGGGCGAGGATGCTTTCCAGCCCCGCCTGTTGCACCAGGCTGGACAGGCTGTAGCGCATGCCTATATCTGCCTCCACTGTGCGCATATCCCAGGGAGGCTCAAGGCCCTTGCGCATCATACCCGTTGGCACTTCCACCCCGCCATAGCTGTAAACGTCAGTGGTTGCGCCCCCAACATCCACCATCATCAGCTGGCCTGTTTCCCGGGCCAGCAGCATGCCGGCAGCAAGAACGGCCGCAGGGGTGGGGATTAGGGGAGCAGCCAATTGCCGGCTAAGAGTTTCCATGCCCTTGGCCCTGACAATATGGCGCAAAAATAAGTTCCGGATTGATTCCCTGGCTGGCTCAATGTCCAGCTTGTTCAGATCCGGCATGACATTGCCGGTAATTTCCACGCTGAATCCTGCTGCCTCCAACATTTCCGCCGCCTCATAGACGGCATTTCTGTTCCCCGCCAACACAACTGGCAGGGGACTTACATTTTCCGCCAAGGCCTGGGCGTTTTCCAGCAGGAACCTTTTGTTGCCCCCATCAGTTCCCCCCGCCAGCAGCAGGATATCGGGGCGGATACTTTCAATCTCCTTGACATCATCCCGATTGAGATTATAGCCATAAACCCGCAGCACTTTGGCCCCGGCCCCCAGCACAGCCAGTCTGGCTGCCTGGCCCGTAAGATCCGGCACCAGCCCGCAGGCGATCATTGCCAGTCCCCCGGCGGCGCTGCTGCAGGCATATATTTTATCTTCATTACTTCCCGCCTGGATTCGGATCTCCATCAGGGCGGCGTTAAATCCCTGCATAATGTCTGTGCTTACCGTCGTCGGCGCTGAAGCCCGGGCAACCACACTGCCTGTATCATCCACAGCTGTAAGCTTGGTCCAGGTGCTGCCAACATCAGCCAGCAAATACAATGCCAATTAGCTCACTCCCAAATCCTGTTTGAGCAGGGCAATCGCCTCATCGGGCATGGTCCCGGGGGGAAACACTCTGTCGAAGCCCATGGCCAGAAACTTGTCCCGGACAGGCTCCCATTTTTGTTTACCCACCACCAGGTTTCCGCCTACATAGAGAAGAATATCGCCGATTCCAGCTTCAATGCACATCTCCCTTAAGCCCCGGCAGTCGATTTCACCGTGCCCGTACAGTGAAGAAACCAGGATTGCCCCGGCATCTGTTTCTATAGCAGCTTGCACAAACTCTTTCTGGGTGGTAAGCACCCCCAGGTTGATTACCTTGAATCCCGCCTCGGTAAAGGCATACTCCAGAATTCGGTTCCCGATGGCATGGACGTCAGATCCGATAACTCCTAGCACAATTGTGGCCATCACTGAATGTCTCCTTCCTAGAACAATACTCTGTATGCCTTGATATCATACCCCAGCAGACGCCCGCCGATTTCCTCAAAATTTCTCGGCTCTCCGCTAACAAAGAACCGCTGCCATCCCCTTTTCTCAGCATTAAGCAATCCCTTTTCACTCAGAGTCTTCCTTGCCGCCAGCGCTGTATACTGAGCAGAGTTGACTAGGGCGGCCTGTTCACCCGTAACCGCCGCCAACACGTGTTCCATGAGGGGATAGTGGGTGCAGCCCAGGATTAAGGTGTCAATCCCCTGCTGCAGCAGCGGTTCCAGGTAGCTCTGGGCAATCTTGTATGCCTCAGGTGTATCAATAAGCTGGTTCTCCACCAGCAACACAAAGAGAGGGCAGGCCTTGTCAAAGACTTTTGCCCCCTTATCCATTGCCAGGATGGCATTGGGATAAGCCTTGCTTGCAATTGTAGCTTCGGTGCCGATGACGCCAATGCGCCGTGTCTGACTCTTGTCCAGGGCCGCCTGGGCCCCTGGCTCCAGCACCCCCAGCACGGGAAAAGAAAACCGGGCCTGGTAGTAACTGAGTCCTACCGCCGTAGCAGTGTTGCAAGCCACAATCATCAGCTTAATATCCTGGGTAGATGCCAGAAATTCTATTATTTCAGTGGCGTAACTGCGTACCTCTTCCGGTCCCTTGGGTCCATAGGGCATGCGGGCAGTATCGCCAAAATAAACAATATTCTCTCCAGGCAACAGCCGGTTGAACTCCCGGACCAAAGTCAGACCCCCGACTCCGGAATCGAGCAGGCCAATGGCTTTTTTCCTCTCTTCCATATGTATGACCTCCATAACCATTATTGGACCTATGGACAGTACCAATATAGCATAATTTTCTTCATTATTCTATAGGATTTCCGGCAGAGAAAAAAAAATTTATTCTAACCTCCCGGAAACAATAAAGTAGGGACATGCGAGGCAAGAAGCTGCAAAAACAGCAAATAACACAGGCGCAGCCTGTGTTATTTTGACTTATTGCGCTGATAATACCCGCCCATGGTCTTGCGGGCGTCCATTACAATGGTAAATGAATTGCTGTCATGTTCATTGACCAGTTCCATCAGCTTGGGCATCTGCTTGCGCTCCATGATGACGGTCAAAATCTCCTTAGCGCCGTCTTTACCCCAGCCTTCGATTACAGTGACCCCAAAGCCGTTTTCCCGCAGCAGATTGATCAGGCTGTCGCTGTTTGAACCCACAACCACTTCTGCCCCCACATAACCCAGGGCCATTCTCTCCTCTAAAGCGATGCCAAGGATATTGCCGCAGGCAAAGCCCAGAGCGTAAATCAGCAAATATTCCCACCTGTCCAATTGGTTGACAACTCTGCCCAGGGCGAGCACATAGATGATCACTTCAAAAAAACCAATAAACGCTGAAGGCAGCCGCCGTCCCTTGACCAACATCAACATCCGCAGTGTCCCCAGGGATACGTCAGCCACTCTGGCGAAAAAAATAAATAACCCGGTTAAGACTATATCAGTCATTCCAAATCCTCCTTCAATCAAGCTTCCACTCTTATTGTATTCAACTTTTTCCTTATATACCAGGCATAGTCGAAAATCATCCGACTTAGAATGCTCATCCCGGTGCAACAATTATTCCGCAGCTGTTTGCAAGAGGCTGCGGAATAATTGTTTGTATTAGTCCTGTTTTTTACAAGCCGGCTTCATTAATACATACAAAGATTCCAGTGATTTTTTTAAGGCCTCAATATCCTCAGGAGACAAATGTCTCAAGATTTCATCGAGATAGCGCTTGCGGTTCTCCATCACTTCTCGAATCATCTGATGCCCCTTTTCCAGCATGTGCAGTCTGACAACCCTGCGATCGCTGCTGTCCCGCTCCCGCAAAACCAGCCCGTCCCGTTCCATTCTGTCAATGAGATCAGTGGCTGTGCTGCTGGCAAGATACAATTTGTTGCCTAAATCGCCAATGGTCATATCCCCGCTGTCTCTTAACACCAGCAGGGCGTTAAACTGAGGGATTGTAATGTCAAATTCACTAAGTATATCTCTGCCCCGACACTTGATGACAAAACTGACCCGCCGAATTAATTTGTCAATCTCCGCGACGTAGGGATCATAAGTGACTGTTTCCATTCCGCACCTCCAGAAAATATTTCGACAATCGAAAATACTCTTACCCAAAGGATATCACAGATTTACATTCAGTCAAGAAAGTACCAAAATACGGTCCCGTTGCTTAATTATACCAAGGGGCCCTGTCAGGAATCACCTTCGGCAAAAGCATTTAGTACAGCCTGTGCAGTTTCAGCCACCATTCCCTGACCCTGGGCTAGTTTCTCCAGGACATCTCTGCATTCTCTGCTGCCTGCTGCCGCCAGGACGAGATTGCGTCTGAGGACATTGCTGCCCCGCCAGAGGGCGGCAGTATTTTTGAAAAAGGCTTTCAACTCCGCTGCCGACATGGTGAGAAGATTATGCAAATCTGGCCAGGCTGCTTCAGCATCCCCAGGGATGTTGTGGGGACAGGCAAGCTGGCAAAAATCACAGCCGTAGATTAGCCGGTGCCGGCTGAGGATGGCACACTGTTCGGGGGAAAGGTTTTTATCAGTAAGCCAGTAGGCCATACAGCGGGTATGGTTATAGTCGTTGGCTCCCCGGTAAGCCTTAGTGGGACAGGCCCGCAGACAAAGGTCACAGTCCCCGCACTGGCTGGCCAAGGGCAGGTCGGGGGACAGCTCCAGATTGGTTACTAACAGGCCCAGCCAGACAAAAGAACCAACCCCGGGAACAATGATAAAGTTGTTCTTCCCCTGCCAGCCCACTCCCGCCCGTAAAGCATACAGGCGTTCACAGCCTGGGCCGCTGTCAACCTGGACTGTATACTTAGTTCCCGGATGCAGCCGGAGAATATATTCCCCCAACCGGACAAGCTTGTCAGTAACAAACTGATGATAGTCCGGTTCCCCGGCAAAAGGCGACACATACCCCTGGCCCTTAGCGGGAGAAGAGCAGCTGCGGGAATAGCGGGAATAATAGGGAACAGCCCCCGCCAACACTGAACGGGCCCCTTGCAGCCAAGACTGGGGGGAACATCTGTATTCAGGTTCCCAGGGAACATAAGGGGGACGGTGACTGCTGGACAAGCGCCTGAGCATTTCTACATCCCGAGCCGCAGGGGCAATTCCCAGTGAGCAAAACCCCAGTCTTACCGCCTCGGCCTTAATCAGTTGGGGAGTATCAGGCTGGCAATTGTTTGAGATGTTGCCCCAACTCCTTTAATGCTTGCAGCATGGCAGAAATCTCGGAAGTGGTCTGCTGCTGCATATCGGATAAATCGTTGACAGAACTTGTCCTGAGGGCAAATTCATCCGAACGTTGCTTAATGCCGGTAAGGATTTTTCCGATATCCAAAATCGACTGAGCGCTGTCATCGGCGAGAGTCTTAATCTCCTCTGCCACAACGGCAAAGCCCCGGCCCTGTTCACCGACCCGGGCAGCCTCAATTGCCGAATTGAGACCAATGATTTTACTGCGTTTGGCGATTCGCGTAATGGAATCAAGGATTCTGCCAGTGCGTTCCAGGTCGCCTAAAATGCCTGCAGAAGCTTCGTTTAATTGCCCCCCCACCTGGGTCAATTTCTGGGAATAGATATTTAAAAGGTCAATCTGCTTAAGAATTTTATCAATGCTGGCACTGAGCTGAGCAGAGGCGGCCAAAAAAGCGGAATTCGCTTCTGAGCCGGAGTAGCCCCTTCCGGCCCCCAGCAAATAAAAAACCGCATCCACTGGCACCACCATGGACTGTTGGTCCCGCAGGTCGCCGATACAGTCGATGACCATGCTGGCCGGATTAACTGCCATAGCTGCTGCATAATCATCATAAACCGGAAAGGGAAACGTCCCCTCCAATTCCGGTCCCGCGGCCCAAAGGACCTGGGCATCCAGCTCGCGACACAAACTTGCCACCTGCCCGGGGTCATCAGCGTAAATTCCGATTCTCATAAAGCCCCTCCCTTTCCCTCGCTTTTATAGTAATTGCTTAATCTCTTCCCGGCCGGCCCAGTTTGGCGATGGCTTCGCCATAAATCTCTGCCAATTTGACCAGGTGAGAAACAGAAATATATTCATCCGGCTGATGGGCCAGTTCAGTCTGACCGGGAAAGACCGGGCCAAACGCCACAGCATTGTCCAAGGCCCTGGCATAAGTGCCGCCGCCGATAGAGATAAGCTTGGCTTCTTCGCCGGTATGCTTCTCATATACCCGCTGCAGAATCTGAATGAGCTGGGAATCCCCATCTACATGCAGGGGCCCCTTGCCGCCGTGGGACAGCAGGGTGACGTCAGCAGACAAGCCGGCAGTGAGGCGGTCAAGAATTTGCTCCTGGGTAAAGCTGACGGGGTAGCGGATGTCCACCAACACTTTCACCCTGTTATCTTCTAAAGATATTACCCCCGTATTGGCAGTCAGGGGTCCGAAGGCGTCCTTTACTTCAATATTCAAGCCGCGGCCATCATGGCTGAAACCGATATGCTCATAGAGAAAGTTAATGATGCCCTGCTCAAATCCCAGATGGTGGAGCATGGCCAAGGCATAGCTGATGGCGTTGACACCGGTCTCGGGCATGCTGCCGTGGGCAGATACCCCTTTGAAGACCATGGTAATCCCCGACTCATCCCGTTCCAAATCCATCTTGGCGCCAATTTTAGTTGCCGTCTTAACCAGCAGTCCCTCATCTTCAATGCCTCTCAGTTTGACCCGGCAACGGTCGGGAACCATATTCGGCCGGTTGCCTCCTTGAATATCCACCAGTTCTATGCCCTTAGGACATTGAAGGGCGCCGGACAGCTCAACCATGAGAATTCCCTTTTCACTGCTAATTACGGGGAATTCCGCATCAGGGGTAAAGCCAATCTCCGGCTTGCCGGCTATGGGCAAATAATGATGCATGCAATCCCAGCCACTTTCCTCATCGCAGCCAAGAATTATGCGGATGCGGCGCTGGGGCTGCCAGCCGGAATCCTTCAATGCGGCCAGCCCATACAGCACTGCCATTGCCGGACCCTTATCGTCAATAGTGCCCCGCCCATATAGTTTGCCATCGATAATTTCTCCGCCAAAGGGATCCATACTCCAGCCTTCGCCAGCGGGAACAACATCCAGGTGGCACAAGACCCCTAAGGTTTCAGGACCTTCGCCAAACTCAATATGGCCGGCATAGCCGGAAAAATTCTCTGTTTTAAATCCCAGCTCTCTTCCCTTGGCCAGGGCATACTCCAGCGCTCGGGCGATTCCCTCGCCAAAGGGCTTGCCTTCTCCAGCAGAAGCATCCTTGACACTGGCAATGCGCACTATTTCCTGGGTAGCCTGAATAAGCTCATCCCGATTGCCGATAATCATCATTACACCTCCAAAAGAATTCCGAATTATTTATCCCCAAATCTGCGCTCGGTACCTGCCCGCAGCGCTTTTATATTGACCTTATGCCTGTACATGCCAATGAGGAGCAGCAAGACCCCCAGCCCCTTAAACCAAAGGCTGGCATCTGTGACCAGGAGCAAAATGGCCATGGTCATAACAAAATTCAACGACCCCAGGGAGACATACTTAGTCACGAGCACGATAAAAACTGCCGACAACAGGGCGAGGCCAGTTAATTCCGGAAAAAGGAAAAGGTAAGCACCTATGGAAACGGCGATGCCTTTGCCCCCCCTAAATCCAACATACACCGACCAGTTGTGGCCAACCACAGCAGCCAGCACAGCGCAAAACAGGCCTGCTTCCGTTCCCAGCAAAGTCCGAGTGAGAATTAACGCCAACAAGACCTTGCCGGCATCCATCAAAGCCACAATTATGCCTAAACGGGCGCCCAACACACGGTATGCGTTGGTGCCGCCGATGTTGCCGCTGCCTTCGCTGGTAATATCTTTGCCCTTAATCTGCCCAATAATATAGGCGGATGGAATTGCCCCGAGCAGGTAGCTGTAAACAATCACAAACGCATAATGCATCTGATCTCCTCCAATAGGATGTCTGGCTGTTGACGCAATTCTACTCCCTGGCGGCCACGTAATAATAAAGCTTGCTGAATTCACGGTAACCCAGGGGTTCCAAGGCGACAAACAAGTCCTCGCTGTCTGCCCGCACTACCACCGGACTGCCCCGAGCCAGAAGGACAGCGGTAACAGCGCCCCAGGCCTGTTCCGTCCAGAAGCTCTCTTCTTTTACCGGCGCCCACTTTATTATTTCCTGCCAGGGAGGCACCACCTGCTGGCTGGAACAAGCAGCCACTTGGCCTCCGTCAGAATCAAGGACTTCATAGTCCCATCCTCCCACTGTATTAGGATCGGGGGCAGAGTTGACCGAAACCTCAAACCTCTTTTTCCAGGTTCGAGTCAAGTTGCGAACACAGAGGCAGGACTGGGTAAGTATGCCTCCAGGAAACCAGCGCTGCAGCATATCCAGGGTATGGGGGCTGGTAGAATAAAAGCGATAGAAATCAGGCTCGGGCAGTTGCGCCAGCAGCGTCTCCAACAGCATTTCGTTTTCCAGTCTAAGCCAAATGCACTGGCGATGGACTGCCAGCAGTCCTGCCGTCCAAGGGAAAGAGCCCAGTCCATATACTGCGCTGGCGGGAGTCTCAAGACATGATTCCAGCACCCAGAGCAGCTCATAATTATCTAATGGCGCCTCGGTCAGGCGGTCATGAAGTTCCCTGATCTGCGCCCTGCTAAGCCTTTCTGCCTGCACAGACTCACCTCTTTTGCAAATTCAGTATACCACACAAGAAAGGATTGACCAGATAGTATATTTTTTCCCTGCTGGCGCCAAGCTAGAAAAGGAACAAATACGAAAAAGGAGGCACATACATGCAGGGCAACATGTCCCATAAGGAATTGCACTATTTGGAGGACTGCCTCAAGGCAGAGCAACTGGCCATCCATAAGTGCAACTTCTTTGGTTCAGAATCCCAGGACCGGGAAGTCTCAGAAATATGTATGAATATGTCTAACAGGCATCAACAGCATTATAACACACTGCTGCAGCATTTACAGAACCGCAACAGGGGAATTCAATAGGAGGGAAAATGAAAACAAGCCCAGAAATTAGCTGGACAGCAAGCAACATATTGGAAGAGGCAATATCCTGCCAAAAGCATCTGACCAGTCTGTACAACTCCGCTGCCACCGAGGCCAGCTCGACAGCAATCAGAGATGATTTCCGCAACATTCTCATGGACACACATCAGCTGCACCAAGATCTGTTCACCGTCATGCAGCGCAGGGGTCTGTACATGCCCCAGACCGCTCCCACTCAGGAAATAGATCAGGCCTGGCAGAAATACAGTTCTCAGCAACAAACATATTAAAAAAAGGGGGTGCCAAGGGGCACCCCCTTTACATTTAGCTAGATTTCCTCAAAAAAGTCCTTGCTCACGCCGCATTCAGGGCACACCCAGTCCTCTGGTAGATCTTCAAAGGCGATTCCATCCTCAAGGTCTGGATCATATACATACTCACATACTGTACAGCGCCATTTGCTCATTTACACACCCCCTCCCCAATAATTTTCGCTTCCAAGTTAATGAAGATTATACCAATCTTTTTTCGTTTTTACAATCAGCAGTCAGGAAAAAAATCAATGCCCTTTAAATATCCTCGACTCTATTCCTTCCAAGGCTTGGGCCACTAATTGATTAATATCCAGGTGCTCTTCCGCGGCAGCGGCCTGGGCCAAGGTCGGGCGTGTCTTGGGATGAGAGGAGACGAAGAGAGTGCAGCAGTCCTGGAAAGGCTCAATTGAAGTATTATAAGTGCCAATCCTTCTGGAGATGTCCATGATTTCCACCTTATCCAGAGCCACCACCGGACGCAGCACCGGCAAAGAGACTACCGAGTTGATGGTCAGCATGCTTTCCAAGGTCTGGCTGGCGACCTGTCCAACATTCTCACCAGTGATCAGGGCCAGGGCTCCCCGGCGGCGGGCAAGTTCTTCCGCCACCCGGAACATGAACCGGCGCATAATGGTAATGGTCAAATCTTCAGGCACGTTTTCCATCAGACTGCGCTGTACCGATGTAAAGTTGACCACATGCAGATTGACCGGCGCCCATTGGGCTAGGATATTGGCCAGTTTCTCCACCTTGGCCAGGGCCCGGGGAGAGGTAAAGGGCGGAGTATCAAAGTACACCGCCTCCAAGGATATTCCCCGCTTCATTGCCATCCAGCCGGCCACGGGACTGTCAATGCCTCCTGACAGCAGAAGCACGCCCCTGCCCGTCACCCCCACCGGCAGGCCGCCGGAGCCGGGAAACACCCGGGAAAAGACATAGGCGCCGTCCTGCCTGACCTCCACATTGACAACCCGCTGGGGCTGGTGAAGATCGACCTTGAGGCCGGGACAGCTGTCCAGCAAAAAGCCGCCTAATTCCCGGTTGATTTCCATGGAGTTCAGCTCAAAGCTCTTGAGAGAGCGGCGGGCAGCCACCTTAAAGGTTTCCGGCTGCCCATCGGCCAGCAGCTCATTGAGGGCGGCGGCGCCAATGGCCTCCATATTCAATTCTGTCTGCACCACCGGACTAAAAGACACCAAACCAAAGACCTTTTCCAGGGCAGGGACAATCTGAACCAGATTGAAGTCAGAAGGCAGATCCACAAAGATCCGGCCGTAGGGAGTGCTGACCCGGTAGCCCGGACCAAGAGGACTTAAGGCTCGCCGCACATTGGCGGCCAGGCCTCTGATAAAAAACGCACGGTTCTTGCCTTTCAGTCCTACTTCGCCAAAGCGCAACAACATCTTATTGTATGTCATCGGGTACTCCTCCCCTGCACGAAGGCCAGCTCCTGCAAAACCTGCCTGATCTTGTGCAAAGCATATTCTATTTCAGCTTCAGTATTGAGAGCGGAAAAACTAAAGCGCAGCAAGCCCCCAGCAGTCTCCCTGTCCAAACCCATGGCCTCTGCCACGTGGCTGAGCTGCCCCTTCTTGCCGGAACAGGCGGCGCCTGTAGAAACATACACCCCATGGGCCGACAGGGCTTGAAGCAGCACCTCTCCCCGGAAGCCGGGGAAAGAAACAGCCAGAATATGGGGTGCTCCGTCGGCAGGGGAAATTACCTTGCAGGACAAGCCTTGGAGGCCATTGAGAAACCGGCTCCGCAGCTTGCCCACATGGGTCAAGTTTGCATCCAGATTCTTAGCCAGTTCAAGGGCGGCCCGGCCAAAGCCTATAATCCCCAAGACATTTTCTGTGCCCGAGCGCAAGCCCCCTTCCTGGCCGCCTCCCCAGAGGAGGGGAAGCAACAAGTCCCGCCTGTCAGCATACAGCGCCCCTGCTCCCTTAGGGCCGTGGATCTTGTGGGCGCTGACTGAAGCCAGGTTAACCCCCAGCTCTGCCGGGTGAAAGGGGATTTTTCCCAGAGCCTGAACTGCATCTACGTGGATACAAACCTGAGGCTGCCTGGCTCTGATAGAGCTAACTATTTCCCTGAGGGGCTGGACGGTGCCGGTTTCATTGTTGACGGCCATTATGCTCACCAACTGCACCGGCTGGGCCAGGGCTTCTTCTAGGGCGGGCAAGAGAACTTTGCCCTGGGCATCCACCGGCAGGCGCAGCACCTCCCAACCCTGCTGCTCCAAATCCTTAAACACTTCCAACACTGACGGGTGTTCAATGGCGGAAGTAACCAGCCGGCCCCGCTGCCGGGACCGGGCCAGGAAACCCTTTATGGCCAGATTATTGGCCTCTGTTCCTCCGGAAGTAAAGATCAGGCTTGCCGGGGACACCCCCAGCAGCCGGGCCACATTTGCCCGGGCTGCATCCACTATTTTTTCCGCTTCCAAACCCAGTCCATGGAGGGAAGAGGGATTGGCATATAGGGTCATAGCGGCGGTAATGGCTGCAATTACTTGCGGACTTAGCGGCGTAGTTGCTGCATTGTCTAGGTATATCGGTTCCATGAGATTCGCTCCATCTTTTTTTTCATACTACCATATATTGCCCTTATTCTCTACTGCAAATCCTCAATTCCCCGGGCCAGTTCCTGGGCGGTAATCCTGCCGGCCCAAAAATCTGCCAGCAAGAGAGCGGCCTGGCCTCTTAACTCCTGCTCCCGCCTGCGCCCCGCCATATCCACCGCCCGGCATGGAACGCCCTGTTCTGTAGCCTCCCTTAGCAGCAAGCCATGCCAAGGGGGAAGGGCGGCCCACTCCTGCTGGGGTTCATTCCAGGCTGAAGCTGCCCGCAGCTGCTGGGCCAGCTGGGCCCCCTGCTCTCTGGCCAGAAATTCCGCCGCCAATGCTGCCGCCCGTGCATGCTCATCACCCTTGTAGCGCAGCTGGCGAAACTGGACCAGGCTGACACCTGTTATTGGCAAGTAGCGGGAGGGGCCAACGCTGGGCAACGGCAGCAGCACCACTTCATCATCGGGTATTTCCTCCGCCAGCCAGGTCATAAAAGCCGACGCCGCCCCGCCGATAACCACGGCGCCCTCGGTTATCTTCAGATACTCACCCCCGCCAGAGGCCAAACCCTCCTGAGCCAGGATTTCAAGGCCGGCAAGAACCTGGTGCAGCTCCTGCCCCCCCCACCGGCCCCAGCCGCAGCCTGTAGAAGCAAGCATAGCTTGGGACGTAAACTCTCCCTCCCAGTCGTTGGCCTCCAGGTGCAGACCCTGGCTTTGCAGCCGCTGTCCCAACTGCTGCCAATCCCAGGAGGAGCTGACCAGCTGCGCCAGCTCTTCAGCACTTAAGTCTAAGCCGCTGCCCAAAGTCAATAGGCCCGTGGGCCAAAGCCAGCGAGGCCAGGCCCAGATCCTGCCCTCATGGGCTGCCAGCCGTTTTCCCGCCTCAGTTAACAGTTCTGCCTTTAACCAAGTATCCGCAGGAATCTGAAGCACATGGTCCCTGCGGGCAATTCCCTGCCAGTCGGCAAAAATATCCGGGGGGTTGCCGTCCCGCAAAGCCCGAGTCAGTTCATCCTCGGCCTCGGCCCACTTGAGCCACCTGATCCGCACATCGATGCCAGGATTAGCACCGCAGAATTCCTTGGCCAGCCTTTCCACTCCAGGCCGGTACAGCCCCTGAGGATCCATGGCCGAAGGCGGTTCCACATCCCAGTACTCCACGATGTATATTAGCTCAGGGTCTAATGGAGCCACAGGATTTATGGGCTCAGGCTGAGAACCGGAACAATTGACAAAAAGAAAAACGCACAGCAGCAAAGTCATTATTTTGGCGGCCATTCTTTACCCTCCCCGCGCTTGATCAACCAGAATACCGTCTCATCTACAATGCCCGTGGGTTCCAGGCCAAAGGCCCGCTGCAGGGCCTGGACAGCCGCCTCGGTATCCTTATCAAATACGCCGCCGGCCTCGCCGGGACAAAAACCTGCAGCCCGCAGGGCCCATTGAATGAGGACTACATCCTGGCCGACCTGGCCTTTGCCCATAGGCAGCCTGAATTTCACCTGGTAATCCCCGGTGATAATAATCCTGGCGCCTACCGGAATCCAAGGATATATGAGCTCTACATCTTTGTTGTACATGCGGATGCAGCCCAGACTAGCCACCCTGCCAACGGACCAGGGAGCATTGGTGCCATGGACCCCATACCCGCCCCAGGGAACGCTCAGCCGCATCCAGCGGGTGCCGAAGGCATCATTGGGCCGGTAGTTTTTTTCTGTTACCCGCCATTCACCCATGGGCGAAGGAGTGGCAGGCCGCCCGGAAGCAATTGGAAAGGATGCATACTCCTCTCCGTCCGAAAAGACCGCCAGCTTTAACTTATGCAGGTAAATCTCTATATGAGCTTCTCCGGGAGGCGGTTCGGTATTCACCCCCTGGGTCTGTTCTTCGGCATGGTACAGCAGCGGCCAGAAGGATATCTCGGCTACGCCGGTAGGCTCCAGTTCCAGGGCCAACTGGACTTCTCTGACCCCTTGGGCGGTCAGCTCATCATAAATGCCATTTTCCTCGCCGGCATAAAAGCCCAGTTCCCGCAGCCGCAGCTGCAGTTCCCTGACATCGGCCCCTGCCAGCGGGGGATCACACAAGTACAGCTTGCGATTATACTGGCAGACATGGCTTTCAGGCAAAAAATGGTCCCGTAGCAGCGCTAAGGTTATAACCAGCAACACTAACAGCAAAATAAAGTTCAACCACCGCTTCACTTATCTCCCCCCAATCTGTACAAAACTTATTCCGCCGCCAAATAAAAAATGCCAGCGGCGGTTGACCCCAACCGGATACTGGCATATTATCTTGACAAAGGGGGAAAATTCATGACTAACGAAGAAGTCTTGGCAGTAAAAACGGAATTGCTCAACCTTTCAACAAAGGAGTACATAAGTGACAAAGGGGAAATCACCGCATTTATGGCGACTTCAGCAGATTATAGTTTCATAGGAAGGCCTCTGGCTGAAAAAGATGCCTCATATAAACAACTCATACCCTATGTGACGGTAATCTGCCAGGGTCATATCCTCGCTCTGGAGCGCACAACGGCCCAAAGCGAAGCCAGGCTCCATGGCAAACTTTCCCTGGGCGTCGGGGGGCATATCAACCCGGTGGATAGGGGCCGGGACCTGGCCCAGACAATTTCCCAGGCAATGGCAAGAGAGCTGGGAGAAGAATTGTGGCTGCAGCCAGAAAACCAACCGCTGCTGGCTGGGCTCATCAACGATGATACAAATTCTGTTGGTTCCGTTCACCTGGGCATCCACTACATCCTCCAAGTCCAGTCCCGGCCTCGAGTCAGAGAAACTGACAAGATGAAGGCCTTGTGGGTCCAGCCTGCTCAGTTAGTGGCCTTGCGCCCCCGCCTGGAGACCTGGTCCCAAATCCTCCTACCGGCCCTGGCCAAGGCAGTCCATTTATAAGAGAGGAAAGCGCCAACCGCGGACACTAGGGCAAGGCCGTAGAAAACCCATGCCGCCCAACGCAGAAATTCCGGAAATGTAAGGAGGCGGCCGCCAGTCTTCCTTATCCCGACAATCCGGGAATTGGCATCCAAAATATAGAGATCGGGACTGTAGTCCCCGCCGTCAGCTAAAATCTCTTTAACTGCATCAAAAGTGCCCGCCTGGTAATAGACCATGTTTGCCTCGGGCATTTTTTGTTTGGCCCACACCGGCTGGGCCAGCTTGTAGCCAAACCTGTCCAGGCCTACCATCTCAACCAGCTCGGGCTTAGTCCCCACCGCTAAAGTCGGAGATTTCGCAGAAGTGGCCCCTTGAAGAGCCTGATCCTCTGGACCTGTCAGCAAGACTATGCGCTCAAAGACCAATTTTTCTCCCCGCCTGTTGATGACAGCCAAAAATTCAGCGTCTTCGCCCCGTTTAAGTATGCTTTTCCTTAGCAGCCGGGAGAGATTAACAGTGACAGTGCTGGGCCCATTGCCGGGAATAGATGCGGATATTTCCAGCTGGACTGTTTTCTCCTCTGCGGCGCGGATTCTCCCCACCGCCACTAATTCAGTATTGCCATAGTAGTTCTGAAGCAAAAGCAGGAGGCTGGCCAGCAAGATTAGCCCCAGGGCCAGCATGCGCAGGAATTTTGTATGAATAGCTTTTGTTTGGTGCAAGAATTTCACTCCCCTGGCTTAGACTATATTTCATTCATTCGCTCTGACCAGCCTGTTTCCCTGCCATAAACCTTAGGGAAAAATTACAAGAAAGTCTTAAACCAAATCCACATCTTCTTCCAAGACAATCTCCACGGGCTCAACCGCATTCAGCTCCGACTTAGTAACGGTACAATCCACTGCCAGCAAGCTAACCCCCTGCTCCCTGGCCCGTTTTAACGCTTGGCCAAAGGCCCTGTGGGTCCGGTAATTAGGGGTGAAATATTTGACGCCCTTCATCTGAATGACAAAGAGCAAAATGGCCTTATAACCTTCTTCTATACCTGCGCGAAAACCGCAGCCCCAGGCACCAGGAGTTCTTTGCACCGTCCGGTGTTCTTGACATGACAGAGCTGTTCTCTGCCGTCGATCTCCACTGCAGCCTCAAAGCGGTTTAAGCGGGTAATGAACCTGCCCCCCCTGATATTATCGTACCTCATGCCCGTCCCCCCAAGCTTGCCCATTTTTCAGTCAGTTACTTGGCCCCTCAAGGTAACCACTACGATTTCGGGCCTGTTGAATATGCGCAAAGGCAGAATGCTGTTGCCCAATCCCCTGCTGATTACCATGGAAGTATCATTCTTTTTGTGGATACCGCTGGTGTATTCAGGAAACAATCCCTGTCCCGGCGCCACCAAACCGCCGACAAAGGGAATCCGCACCTGTCCCCCATGGGCATGGCCGCAGAAAACCAAATCCACATTGCTTTGAAAATACAGGTCAAAATACTCCGGCCGATGGGCTAATAACAGGTTGAACATATGTGCTTCCACATTAGTCTCAGCTGCCTGCTGCATTGCCACCATCGCCGCCCCATCGTCATATAAAGCGGCATCCCTGAAGGCGAGATCTGCTATGCCGATAATGTTCAAGCCCTTCTCCCATATTTTGCTGCTTGAGTCTTCCAGGACCGTGACGCCAGACTCTGCAAGAAAAGCTGCCAACTCGGCATACAGTCTGGAATTGTTGTACTCATGATTGCCCGGGACAAAATAAACAGGGGCTATGGGGAGAATAGCAGTAATCAGCTTGCTGGCGGAGTCAATATCCCTGTCATAGCTGTCAATCAAATCCCCGGTGATTACGATAATATCAGGTTTCTGTTCCTCTATTTTTTCAATTAATCTGCCCCGGAAATTCTTGCTGTGCAGGTCAGAAATCTGGAGGATGCGTAAGCCTTCCAGTTCCGGGGTAATTTTTGCATCTGAGTATTCATACGCGCTTACAACTAACCCATTGTTTTGCCAGTAAAAAAACAAAAAGAGCAATAAACCTGCTACTATAAAGCACAAGAGTGTTTTTTTCATTACAATTCCCCCTATCTGCCCTATCACTCATTATAACGGAAAACCAAGGCCGTATATAACCTATCTTAATCATAAAGCCGGAACCCCCAGATGGGTATCCCTGCAGTTCTAATTCTGAAATGCAAAATCACAGCAGCAGTTCGAAAACAATAACAATAAGACAGGCGCCTACCGACACCTTAAACAAACCGGCTCCATAATAAGCAAGGGCAATTGCAGCCACAAAGCCAGCAAGGGCTGACCAGACACTTGCAGTGGCAGACAGGATTGCGGGAAAGGTCATAACCGCCAGGGTTACATAGGGTACGTAATAAAGAAAAGAACGGAGAAATAGGCTTTTAATCGGCTTGCGTAGTAGAGTAAGAGGCACTACCCGGATCAGATAGGTTACTGCTGCCATCACGATTATATACAGGTAAACTTTGTGGTTCATCTCTTTTCTCCTCTTGCTGTTCATCTTTTATCGGGAATAATACTGCCGCTGTTCCAGCTATGACAAGCGTAAGAATAATTATCCGAAAACCAGCTGAAATCTCTCGTAAAAGCGGAAGATAAGTGAATAACAAGCTTGCAACCATTGAAACAGCAATGAGTCCAGCTAATATTTTATTCTTTCTTGCTGGCGGAATGATAACGGCGATAAACATTCCATACAGGGCAACGCTCATCGCCCTTATTATTTGAACAGAGAGAATGTTACCCGTTGCCACCCCTAAAAATGTGCCAATTGCCCAACCTGGTACTGCAACAGAGATGACGCCATAGGAATAATAGGGACTCAGTTTGCCATCCACGCCTATGGATACGCCAAAAATCTCATCTGTGACGCCATATGCTATAAAAAGCCGGTGAAAAAATGGTGTGTTCCGGGACAGTTTCTGGGATAACGCAGCCGACATCAGACTGTATCTTAGATTAATTACTAGCTGGGTCAGGGCCATCTCCATAAATGTTGCGCCGGAAGCAATGAGACCAAGTGCGGCAAATTCCCCGGCCGATGTATTGTTCGTAAGCGACATCAAAGCAGCTTGAAATGCAGTTAAGCCTGCACCTTTTGCCGCAATGCCGATAGTAAATGAGACAGCAATATATCCCAATGCAATTGGGATACCGTCACGCATGCCTTTTAGAAATATAGTCCTGTTTCGATTCAATTCCCTTACCTCGTTTTCTGATAGATAAGATTGTATAAATTATTGCATGCTGAATTAAAGGCTGGCGGTGTTTGCATCAACAATTATATGACTTGATGAATGGAAAAAGCCTCAGGCAATTACCTGAGGCTAATAATTCTTTTGGTGGAGACGAGGAGGATCGAACTCCTGACCTCCTGAATGCCATTCAGGCGCTCTCCCAGCTGAGCTACGCCCCCACTTATTCGGTTGACCCTTAGTCACAAGTGTTATTCTACTCAATATCTCGACAGATGTCAAGGCATAATTCTAAAAAAATAAGAAAGCATTTTTATGATTTTTGCTCTCCGCCGTCTTCAATTTCGCTGCCGAATACTCCGCCCTCTGTCTCGCTGCTACTCAGCTCAGCCTGGGGTTCTGCTTTTTTTTGTTTTTGTTTTGGCGGCGCAATGATTACTCTGACCAGCAACAGCAGAGGAAAAACGCCTCCAAAGGCCGTTCCGGCAGCAGCGCCTATATCTCTTATTGTCGAAAGTAGGACATAGAAACTAAAGTTAAAGAATAGGGGCCACACAGTCAGAATGAAAATTGAAATAAGCATTATCCAGACCTTGGCAGACTTACCCTTAAAATTGAGAATGTCTGAGATGCTCTCGGCAAATGCCTGAATATAAAAGGTGGTGGCCAGAAAGATTGACGCCACCCAGACGACAACAAAAATGACTTCTGTATGTTCGAGAAAGGTGCTGACGGAGATTATCCTTACTAGGGCAAATGCGGGATAAAACATTGTTGAGGTCTGTTCGGGCCCGAAAGCTGCGAGAATGCCTATAATTCCCAACCCCAATGTAACAGTGGCAACCAAGGTGCCCAGGACCGCCTTGCGCCCGCCACCCTGCAGCAATGCGTCGCTGACATGCCGCTGAAACATGAGGATGACCACCGGCACCTGACAAAACCAGCCCAAAAGCAGGACTGTGCCATTAATTACCGACTTCACTCCTTGCTCAAACAACGGCAGCAAAAAATTAAAATTCAGGCGGGCTGCTGGCAGAATCACGGTTAATATGGGCACCAGAATTTCCAGGGGCATCAAATAGGCATTGGTTCGGAGCAAAGGGGTGGAACCGCTCAAAGCCCCATAGGCTACTCCCAGAAGGAATATCACCCTGATCACCAGCTGGGGGGTATCGGGAATGAGAAATCTGATGGCGAAAGCCTCCATGCGCCAGACTGCCAAAGCAGCGAAAAAAAGAAAAAAGCAGGCGTACAGCAAAGAGACAATTTTGCCCAGAAAGACTCCCAGTAATTGGGGCATGGCCTGGATTACTGATTGCCGGGGGAATTTGGCCATAACTGCAACTGCCGCAGCAGTGGGAATACATGCAATCAAACCCGCTGCCAGCACTGAAATCCATGCCCCCTGGCCTGCGGCCTGGGCGGCGAAATAGGGTGTAAACATTATTGATGTGGAAATCACTATGGTAATTGACAAAGCTGCTATCTCAAACATAGAGATTTTATTCATTGGCTTCCTCCCTAGCGAACTGGCCCCTGCCCCCGAATATGCACATTGCAGCGGAGATCATATTCGGCTTGTTGTAATACTTCTTTCCAGCTATTTTTTACTTCTTCCCATTTCTGGGGATCCTCCCGCCGCAGCAAAGCCGAGATGCCGAGAAATTCAATGCCTTCATCTTTGGCCACTTGTAAGGTGTCGTGCATGCGATTGACAAAATAATGCTTCGTGCGCATTTTCAACTCTTCACTGTCGACTTCAAACATCTCCTGGATGTCCAGAGTGATGTCTATATTGGCCTGAACAAACAGTTTATTGTCTTTCAAGTTTGCCCTGACCTTGGTTTTGCTGTTTATTATCTTAAAACTGATCACTTTGCCGGGAACAGACTGGGGAATTGTGACGTAGCCCGTTTTCACCCGGTCGCGCCAGAGCTGCAAACCAAGGGTTTCCGGCATGTCCAGAGTCGCTGCCATTTTATAGCCGTCAAAAACCGCGGATTTTCCCAGGGTAAAGCGGTCTTCACTGGCTCCGATCATGGGCAGCACGGCCTGCAGATCGGGTTCCAGCATCTGACTGACCAAATCTTTAAACTCTGCCTGCACCACCGTGGATCTTTGGGTATTAATCAGGAACTGATTAATGATGGCCATGGCCGGCTGATTGCCTAACTTTTCTTCAATCTTCAGCAGATCCTCGATATTTACCGCCGCCACAGCCACCCTGATATTTTCGCGGATGCTGAAATCCCGGCGCAGAAAGTCCAGCACCTGCTGAATGCCGTTGGCAGCCAGTTTATTGCTGAAGATCAGCAGCTGCAAATGGCTTAAGTCTGGAGTTTTTGAGCTCTTTAAAAACAAATCGGCCACAGCCTCGGACATATCCCGGCCTTCTGCCGTCAGGGTTTGAAAGACCGGCTGCTCCCCGCCGCCGCCTGTAGATTGATTGGGCTTGCCCACCTGGGCGTAAATTTTGAAGTTGCCATTTTCCCCCTGGTCAATTCCCAGCACAAGAATATACACCAGGCTCTCCATTTCTCTCCGGCTCCAACAGCCTGAAATTAACAACGCTACAATGAGAATAGAGATTAGGATATCAATTCTTTTTTTCATTGTCATCACCTCGCTTCTTTGGACCCTGCTTACCCATAGCCCACCAAGGAGCCCGGAAAAAGACATCTTTCATGTCCTTAAGACTGAAGGGAGTCACCGGCGCTGTATAGGGCACGCCAAAAGACTGCAAGGAAGTCAAGTGGATTCCCAGGACCATATACCCCATCATCAGGCCAAAGGCGCCAAAGGCACCGGCCAGAATGATAAACAGGAGCTTCAATATCCGCAAGGCATTGACAAAGGAATAGTCAGGAATGAGGAAAGAAGCCACAGCGCCTAAACCCACAACGATAACCATTTGCGGCGAAACCAGACCTGCTGTCACTGCCGCCTGGCCCATAACCAACGCCCCCACTATGCTCACTGCCTGCCCTGCAGGCTTTGGCAAACGCAGTCCCGCCTCCCTCAGGCCCTCCAATATGATCTCCAGCATCAATGCCTCCAAGACTGTGGGCAGGGGCACAGGCTCCCGAACCGCGGCCATGGCCAAAAGCAAGGGGGTGGGAATCATCTCCTGATGAAAGGTGGCAACTGCCACATAAGCCGCAGTTAAGCCAACCACGATAAAGAAGGCCGCCATGCGCAAAGCTCGGTTGACTGCCGCCAGGGGATAGTGTTCATAATAGTCCTCGCTGGACTGAAAAAATTGCCAGAAAACCGAGGGGACAATCATGGCCATGGGCGTATTCTCGGCCATGATACCCACCCTGCCTTCTACCAGGGCTGAGGCCAGTTTATCCGGGCGCTCGGTAGTGGCAAACAGGCGAAAAGGGGTGTAGCGCACATCGGCCAGCAGTTCACTGACCAGGTTCACCGAATACATCGCTTCTACATTGATAGACTCAACCCTTTGCCGCACCTTTTGCACAAGCTTTTCATCGGCTACGCCTTTGAGATAGCAGAGAGCAACATTGGTATTAGAAGTAGTCCCAACGGGAATGGCCTCCAAGACCAGGTTAGGAGTGCGCAGGCGCCTGCGCAGCAGACTGGCATTAGTGATTAGGCTTTCGACAAACCCCTCTCTGGGGCCCACCACAGAAGTTTCGGTCTGGGGCTCACTGATAGCCCGTTCCTTCCACTTTCGGGCTTCCATAATTACCGCCCGATCATAGCCGTCGATAAATAACAGGGCATGGCCGGTGACAATCTTTTTCACCAGCAGCGCCCAGTCTGCATCCTCTTCTATTTTAAGGGCTGAAGGCAAAATGTCGATGATTTTTCCCGGAATCTGAGTCACTTCATACTCCTCAAAACAGAGAAAATTCAGGGGCTCGAGAACAAAGTCACTGAGAGTTTGTTTATCTGTGAGGGTTTCTAGGAAAACCAGGGCCATCCGCACCTGTCCCGAAGGGCCAAAGCGGACCTTGCGCACAATAAAATCCAGGCTGTCCTTAAAAGTATGTTCAGCAACAGAGATATTGTCATTTAAATTGGGACTGACCTTTTCCAGACTTTCCACAGGCTTTTTATTCTGAAGCTCAGCTGCCTTTTTGGGCAGCCGGTACCGTTTTCTGGGCTTTTTGTACACCACCTGGCCGCCCTCCCTTCATAGAATTAGCTTGACCCCGGCGGCGCCTTAGTATTCTATGGGACACGTCCCTTGGGCAAAAAAAAACCCGGGTCAGTCTCATTGAGACTGGCCCAGGCTACACTAATTCTTTTTATAATGCCTGTTCCAGATCGGCGATGATATCCTCGACATCTTCCAGGCCTACTGCCAGGCGGACCAGGCCGGGAGTAATATTGGCGGCCAGACGCTCAGCTTCCGGCACCACCGAGTGAGTCATAGAAGCTGGATGCTGAATGAGCGTATCTATGTCACCCAGGCTGACTGCCAAGTGGCAGATTTTGACGCCGTTCATCAGGCGAACGCCGGCTTCAAAACCGCCCTTAAGTTCAAAAGCCATGATGCCGCCAAAGCCGCTCATCTGCTTTTTCGCCAGCTCATGCTGGTCAAAAGATTCCAGACCGGGATAGTATACCTTGGCGACAGCCGGATGCTTCTCCAGGTATTTGGCGATGGCCATGGCGTTGCTGTTGTGGCGGTCCATGCGCAAAGGCAATGTCTTGAGACCCCGCAGTATCAGCCAGGCGTTAAAGGGACTCATGATGCCGCCAATATCTTTCAGAGTGGTCATCTTGATTTTAGTCATAGTATCTTTGTCGGAGATGACCAAACCGGCGATTACGTCGCCGTGGCCATTGATGTACTTGGTGGCGCTGTGGAGAACCACATCCGCTCCCATTTCCAGGGGACGCTGCAGGTAGGGAGTCATAAAGGTGTTATCCACGACAACCTTGGCTCCATGGGCGTGGGCGATTTCGGCAACAGCCTGGATATCAGTAACGCGCATGGTGGGATTGGTTGGCGACTCGATGTACACAACCTTGGTATTTGGCCGAATGGCTTTCTTGACTGCTTCCAGGTCAGCGGTATCGACGCCGGTGGCAGTGACGCCAAAACGGGAGATCAACTCATGTAAAAAAGCAAAAGTGCAGCCATACAGGGCAGAAGAGTGAACCACATGATCCCCTTGGTTGACCAGGGCCATAATCGCTGCAGAAACAGCCGCCATCCCGGAGCCAAAAGCGGCAGCGTCTTCACCGCCCTCCAGACAAGCTATCTTTTCTTCCAGAGCAGTAATTGTAGGGTTACCCAGCCGGGTGTAGATATAGCCTTCTTCTTCGCCGGCAAAGCGGGCGGCCCCCTGGGCTACGTTCTTAAAGACAAAGGTCGAGGTCTGGTAGATGGGGGTGCTTAGAGCGCCATACTGAGGATCGGGTTCTTGGCCGGCGTGCACCGCCCGAGTGGCAAAGCCAAGTTTCTTGTTGATCTTCATGAAATTCGCCTCCAGAGATTATTATATTTTGTCCATTATATACTGCAAAAACTATGCCAGCGGGAGTCAAGGACTTTTCCCCCCCTGAGATTCCCCCACCTGGAAACTAATCTTTCCTTTCGGCAAGAAAGGTTTCCAGGTGGTAGCGCCGCACCTTATTGAGGACACTGGTATGGGACAGGCCCAGGGCCGCTCCCGCCCTGCGTGTGCTTCGGTAATTGCTAAGGGCGTCGGCCACCAACTTCCGCTCCAGCTCCGCCACCTGTTCCTTAAGGGTCCCCCCGCCGGATGGAGCCATGACGACATCATCCAGCAGTAGATGTTCCCTTTGGATTGGCTTGCTGCCGGCAATGGTCAAGGCTCGTTCCAGGACATTTTCCAATTCCCGTACGTTTCCCGGCCACTGATGCCGAGAGAGAACAGACATAGCCTCAGGAGCAATACCGGCCCTGCCTCTTGCCAGCAAATGCTCAACCAAGATGTCAATATCCTCCCGGCGCTGGCGCAAGGGGGGAATGGTTAGGGGAATGACATTGAGGCGGTAGTACAAGTCCTCCCGAAATTTGCGCTCCCGCACCAGCTGGCCCAAGTTTTTGTTGGTGGCGGCAATGATCCGCACATCCACCTGAATTTCCTCATTGCCCCCCACCCGGCGGATACTGCCTGCCTGCAAGGCCCGCAACAGTTTGGGCTGCAAATGGGTAGGCACCTCGGCAATCTCGTCCAAAAATACAGTGCCTCCATGGCCAAATTCAAACAGTCCCATGCGACCCCCCCGACGGGAGCCGGTAAAGGCCCCATCCTCATACCCAAAGAGCTCGCTTTCCAGCAGGGCATCTGGGAGGGCGCCGCAGTTGATGGGAACAAAGGCCCCATCCCGGCGGGGACTGGCGGCATGGATGGCCCGGGCAAAGAGCTCTTTGCCGGTGCCGCTCTCTCCATAGAGCAGGATGGTGGCATCGCTGTTTGACACCTGTTTGCACAGGCCCACCAAATCCTCCATGCTCTTGCTCCGGTAGATAATGTCGGCAAAGGTAATTTCCGGGGCGCGGGTAACAGAATGGACCAGGGCACGGATTTGGCCCGGGTCCTTTAGGCTTGCCACCACTCCATACACCCGGCCTTCATGGTCCAACAAAGGACGGCCGCTGGTTACGTATCTGGCCTGAACGGGACCATTGTTGATCACTATCTCTTGGTTGTCATAGCTCAGGCCGGTTTTCAAGGTCGCAAGCATTGGCACATCGGGTCGCAGCACCCGGCCGATTTTCTTGCCCAGCACCTTGTTTGCCTTCAGCTTCAGAATTGATTCCGCGGCGGCATTGAGCAGGGTAATGCGGCCCTGGGCATCGATGGCCACCAAGCCTTCGCCCACAGCCTCAACAATAGCCTGGAGCTCCCTGCGCCGCTGTTCCTGAGGCAGGCTGGAAATTTCTTCGATTGTATGCACCCCTGCCAGAGCCAAAATCCGAGCATGAATTCTGGGATACAAATCGCCCTCTGGAAAGCGGACATAAATGGCGCCGGGCTCCACCTCCATGGCCTGGATGTCAATGCCCAGAGGAGCAAAGACCTGGAGCACGTCCAGCACCATGCCCACCCGGTCGGTAGTATTTATCTTCAAGCGCAAATGCCTCACCTCTTGGAAAGATTTCTTTCCAGAGACTTCGACATTAAGCGCCCCTACTCCTGCAAATTCGGGGACGGTCCTCCAATTTGTCAACATGGCGTCAAAATCTTGATTCTAGGATTAATAGTCTGTATTATTGTATTAATAACACTGGGGAGGTTTTTATATGCCGCGAAAGCCTCGTGAACTGAGTCCTAGTGGTTTTTACCATGTTATTCTCAGGGGAATAAACAAGCAGACTGTCTTTGCAAGCAGCCAGGAAAAGTCATACTTCCTAAAAGTTCTACAACGAATGGGTAAAGAGAGAGAGTACGAAATCATTGCTTACTGCCTGATGAACAATCATGCGCATATGCTTATTAAGACAGGCAGCATGCCCCTGGATGTTTCTATGAAAAGAATATCTGTTAGTTATGTTTACTACTATAACAAGCTGCACAACCGGTCTGGATCTCTTTTCGATAACCGCTATACAAGTGTAGTCATCAAAAATGAAGTTCAATTAATGATATGCGCCCGGTACATTCATAACAATCCCGTCAGTGCAGAGGTGACGCGAAAGCCGGAAGATTACATGTGGAGCAGCTATAGATACTATATGGGTTTGGATCAAAAAAGCCCCGTCCCCCTTAACACCAAGACATTGCTGTCCTTATATGACTCCGATATTAACCAGGCACTTAAGTGCATGCAGGAATTTACTGAGGGAGAAGTTCATAAAGCCCCCACACCCCTAACGGAATGTATTGAGAATATCCTTGATCAAGAGCATGTGCTTCCCGAAAAACTGAAATACTTGCCCCGGCAGCGCCGAGATAGAATAATCCGGATGATTTTGGCGCAAACCGGGGCAAGGGCAAAAGAACTTTCCGAAATACTGGGGGTAAACACTACGATAATCTATAACTCTAGACGGAGTGGCGACAAAAAGTAGGACCGTCCCCGATTTGTACGATGTAGGCTGGGGCGCCCCGGGAGACTTTGCCCTTTTCCAGGCTAGTTGAGGAGATAATGCAGTCTTTGTTTGTTACCACCAGGGCAGAATGCAGTTCCTTGCCGGCGGCCTTGATTTTTTCCCGGTCGAATTTGACCAATATCTCTCCCGGCTGGACCTGTTGGCCATCCCGGCAGACTTGTTTAAACCCCTCTCCTTCCAGTTCGACTGTATCCAGGCCAATATGGAGCAATAGTTCCAGCCCTTCAGGGGTCTTCATCACCAGGGCATGAGCGCCGGGAAAGACCTTGACAATTTCGCCGGCGGCGGGGGCTGCCAATATGTTGCCTGAGGGTATGAAACCGATACCTGTCCCCACCAATCCCTGGGCAAACACAGGATCAGGGAACTGCTCCAGAGGGATTATCTCGCCATCTAAAGGCGCCAGCAATTCTACAATTGCCGCCTGCTCTTTGAGCTGACGGATGCAGTCTTTGATTAGGTCGCTGTCCCCGCCAAAGACGATCTGGAGATTGCCGGCACCCAGCATGTTGATTCCCGAGGCGGGCAGATTTTTGAGGGCAGCCGCGTCAATTTTTTCTGGCGCATAAACCTGCACCCGCAGTCTAGTCAAACAGGCATCGACCACCCTTAGATTGGTAAGTCCTCCCAGGGCGGCAACTGTCTTTTTTGCAGTCTCAGCAAGGTCACCTTTAAGCCCTGCCCCTCTCCCGTCCTCAGCTCCCGCCAGTTCACGACCGGGAGTAAGATAGTTGAACTTGCGGATAATGAACCGGAAGATAAAGTAATAGATGACGGCGTAGGCTGCCCCCAGGGGAAAGATCAGCCAGGGTTTGGACGACAGGGCATAGTTCATAAAGAAAAGGGGCAGGGCATAGCCGTAATGGCGGATGCCTAAGAGATAGGATATGAAAAGAGCGCTGCCGGTAAGCAAGCTGTGGACGATAAAGAGCAGGGGCGCCGTAAAGATAAAGGCAAATTCCACCGGTTCGGTGATGCCGGTGATAATCGAAGTCAGGGCTGCCGTCAGCATGATTCCCGCCACTTTTTTCCGGTTTTCACTCCTGGATTCATGGACCATGGCCAGTGCTGCCGCCGGAACGGCAAAGATCATGGTGACAAAGAAGCCCCCGGAAAAGGCACCGGCAGTGGGATCCCCGGCAAAGAACCGGCCCAGTTCTCCCGTAACCACCTGGCCTTCGGTAACAAAGCTGCCAAACACGTGGAGTAACAGGCTCTGCAGTATGTGATGGAGGCCGGTAGGAATCAGCAGGCGGTTGAGGAGCCCATAGACAAAGGCGCCATACTCGCCGGTGGAGAAAATCCAATCTCCCGCGGCAAGGATTACCTGATTGATTGGCGGCCAGAGATAGCCAAATACCACTCCGGCAACCACCGAAACCAAAGCAGTAATGATAGGGATAAAGCGCTTGCCGGAGAAAAAGCCCAGGAATTCCGGAAAGCGGATGTTGCGAAAGCGCCAGTAGAGGGCGGCGGTGTAAGCCCCTACAATAATTCCCCCGAGAACACTCATGTCGTTGGGCTGAAACTCCCCGCTTGCCAAAGTAATCCCCGGGTTAATGGCTTTCATTACCGCCACCAGCACCACATGGCCGGTAACAGCCGCGAAAGCAGCCATGCCATCGGAATCAGTAAAGCCAATGGCCACTCCCACCGCAAAGAGCAGGGGCAGGAAATCCACGATGATGGCGTTGCCGGCAGCGGTGAAAAAAGCCGGTCCAAACTGGCCAATGGCAATAAACAAGGCTGCTATAGGCATGACCACAATTGGCACCATCAGGGCCTTGGCCACCCGCTGCATAATTCCCTTCCAGTTCATTAAACCCTCTCCTCCTGGAATATTTTATAGCTGACGGGAGCGATGCCCGCTGCCGTCAGATCCTTTTTCAACCATTCTGAACAAAGAAATTCTGTCTCCCGGACCCGCTTTTCCGTCAAAGAGCTGATGTTTGCAAGCTCTTTATCATTTTCGCTGCCGGGATGACTGAAGAGTTCGTGGACCCCGGATCCCACCTGGCTAAGATAAGCCAATAAACCCTCCTTGGTCCTGCCAGGACTTTCAAAGGCAGTAACAGTGTCCGGCTTGCCCAGGGGGAATTTTTGCGCCCGCTGCCAGGACCCGGCGGCGATTCGCTGCTGCCAGTCGGGAACTTTCATGAGCTGAAAGCTGGGGGAGCTGATGGCCCGAACCCCGGAGATTCCGAATTCCTGGGCCAGCTCACAGGCAATTGTCATCAGGGGAGGCCACAGGTGGATATGGTGATGGCTGTCCAAATGAGTAGGTTTTATCCCCGCCGCCATTAAGCGCTGAATTTGCGCACGCCATTCTGCTTTTATCTGTTCTCTATTCCAAACCAGCACCCGCCAGAATTGGCGGCGGAAACGGCCTCCGCCATCCACCAAGGAAGGAACCTGCTCGGGCGGCAGCACCGGATCCAGGGCAGTGAGAGTCAAATGCACCCCCACCCCCAAGGTTGGGGTTTCGGCTGCCAGCTCCACCGCCTCTCGCCAGGCAAGGCCCCCGGCCATCAAGGTGGCCGAAGTCAGGACTCCTTCCCGGTGGGCACGGATAACCGCCGCATTTATTCCTTGAGTAAGGCCGAAATCGTCGGCGTTGACAATCAGCTTTTTCATCGCAAAGTAATTAAGTCCCCATGGGCGGCAATATAATCATTGAGGATTTTTTCCGCCACTTCCAAAGAGGGAATCAGGGGATTGAGATTGAGGGCCCGCAGGGCCTTGTTGTAATCCTGTTCCATGGCCGCTTCCACGGTAAGAGTTTCGTAGGCCGCCACCACCTGCATGAGACCCAGCATATCTGTATCGGGCCTGTCCACATGGAGGGGCCGCACGCCCCGCTTGTCGATGAGGCAGGGTATTTCCACACAGGCCTCAGGGGCCATGCCGGGCACGCAGCCGTTGTTTATGACATTAACTACATACTCCTGTCCCTTGTCATTATAGATGGCGCTAAGCATGCCTACCATCAGCTCTGAATGCCACTGCCCACCCCTGCTCTTCCACAAGTGGGAATCTTCATGCTGTACAACCTCTTTAAAATGGGCCAGCAATTCTTTTTCAATTCCCTGCACCACTTCTCCCCGGGTCTTATCCGCTGCCAGCTGAGCCTGCAAGCATTCCCTGGTCAGATAGTAATACTGCAGATAGGATGAGGGGATAACTCCTAGCTTGTTGAAGATGCGAAGCATCATGGCGCTCTCATGCAGGGTCTTTTCATCATCGCTGGGCAACATGGCCAAAATGTCAGTTGTCTTGGCCATTTCCCCCAGCATGGGCATTATGTCCTTGCCGTCGACAAAGACCTTGCGGAACCAGCCCAGGTGATTGAGGCCAACATAGTCAAGCTTGACCTGTTCTCGGGGCAGCTTGAGCAAAGAGGCGATAAAGTGCTGGACGCCGATAGGCACATCACAAATGCTGATGGCATTGATATCGGTGTACTTGGCCAGCATCGCCGCCACCATCCCCGAAGGATTGGAGTAGTTAATCAGCCAGGCCTCCGGCGCGTATTTCTTAATATCCTGGGCAATGGCATACATTTCCGGGACGGTGCGTAAAGCCATGGCAAAGCCGCCTGGCCCCACTGTCTCTTGGCCGATAACCTCATATTTCAGGGGTATTTTTTCGTCCAGCACCCTGCCTGCCAAGCCGCCAACACGAATTTGACAGAGAATAAAAGCGCTGCCCTTGATGGCCTCTATCCTGTTAAGGGTTGAAGTGACTTTTACTTCCGGCAGAGCTTCGGCGATGATTTTACTGACAATGGCCGTCACAATCTCCAGCTTGGCCTTGTCAATATCCATTAGACAAAGCTCGGTATAAGGCACCTCCCCATGAATCTTGATTAATCCTTCAATCAGCCCCGGTGTATAAGCGCTGCCGCCGCCGATTACAGTTATCTTCATTTTTTCTTCCTCCCTCATTTCTTCCTACTTAATGTATTATCCATTGCTGACAAATTTCCTGCCTGCGATTTCGCAATTTTTAGGCAGGAAATGGAATTATTGTGGCGAACTGTATAATATACCAGGGTGTCGCTTTCAACTTACTTATTTTGAAGGAGGGATTTTCATGGTATGGTGGGTTTGGCTCATAGCAGTGGTAATCTTGCTAGCGGGAGAGCTGATGACAGAAGGCTTTTTCCTGTTCTGGTTTGCCCTAGGCGCCCTTGGCGCCACAATCACTGCGCTGATTACAAAATCTCTTCCCCTCCAGCTCCTTGTCTTTATCCTGATCAGCGGCCTGCTCCTCTTCTATTCCCGCCAATTGGGAGAAAAGCTGGGCGGAGGAAAATCTGACATTCATACCAATGCCCAAGCCTTGGTGGGCAAAACCGGAATTATTACCAAAAAAGTTTTACCCCATGCAAAGGGACTGATCAAAATCAGCGGCGAGGAGTGGTGTTGTGTGTCCGAGGACAACGCCCCTCTACCAGAAGGAACTCTGGCGCAAGTGGAATCTCTGCAGGGTGTCACCCTGACTGTGGCCCCTATCCAGGAAAGAAAGGTGGATTAATTATGTGGCCATATTTTGTCTTGGGAGCAATCCTTTTTTTGCTCTTTATCATCGCCCTCTCTTCGGCCAAGGTAATCAACCAGGCAACGGTGGGGCTCATTGCCCGCCTGGGCAAATTCAACCGTCTGGCTAACCGGGGCGTCAACTTTGTCGTCCCCTTCATCGAGCGACTCTTTGTCGTCATCAATTTGCGGGAGCAGGTAGTGGATTTCCCGCCCCAGCCGGTTATCACCAAAGACAATGTCACCATGAAGATAGATACCGTAGTCTATTTTCAGGTCACCGACCCCGTCCGCTATACCTATGAAATCGCAACCCCCATCCAGGCTATCGAAAACCTTACCGCCACCACCCTCAGGAACATCATCGGCGAACTGGACTTGGATGCCACCCTCACCTCCCGGGATATTATCAATACCAAGATGCGGGCAATCCTGGACGAAGCCACCGACAAATGGGGGATCAAGATCAACCGGGTAGAACTCAAGAACATCATGCCTCCCGCTCAGATTATTGAGGCCATGGAAAAGCAAATGCGAGCTGAACGGGAACGGCGAGAATCTATTCTCAGAGCCGAAGGAGAAAAGCGTTCGGCAATCCTCAATGCCGAAGGCGAAAAAGAGGCCAATATCCTCCAGGCAGAAGGAGAACGAGAAGCCATGGTGCGCCGTGCTAAGGGCGAAGCCGAGTCTATCCTCTTGGTCCAACGAGCCAAGGCTGATGGCATCAAGGCGGTGTTCTCAGCCATCAAGGAAATGGAACCCACCCAGGAGGTCATCAGCATCCGGGCTCTGGAGGCTCTGGAAAAAATCGCCGACGGTCAGGCCACCAAGCTGGTTGTGCCTACCGAAGTAGCCGGCATCCTGGGCAGCCTGCAGCTGCTGGGACTAAACAAAAAATAGAGCCAAGGGAGACTTCTTGGCTCATTTATACCTTGCTCCTAACTAATACACCCTCTTGACTGAAGGGTGTTTTTTTTCTGGGGCCAAACTGTCCACCTTGACTCGTTACATTGCCGCTGCTAGCAGGCCCCCTATCAGGAGGGCTACAGCTAATGAACTCAGCCAGATAGCGATGCCAATCAGGAGGCCATGCTCCTTAATGACTACCAGCACCGAGGCGATGCAGGGGACAAAAAGGGTCATGGTCACCAAGGCCACAAAGCGCTGGGGGGCCGCCAAATTCAAAGCCATCAAGCCGGCTGCGCCAAAATCCCGGCGGATCATGCCCATGATAAATGCTCCCACCACCTGGGGCGGCAGTTTCAGCCAACTGCTGGTCAAAGGCGCGAGCCCCCTCTCCAGGGCTATGAGGCCACCCCCATAATTCAGCAGGGTAATCAGACAGGCGCCCAAGGCAAATAAGGGCAGGGCGTCCTTGAGGAAGGCCATGGACTTGGCCCAACTTTTTCTGAGGATGTTGCGGGGACGGGGCAGGCGCAGCCGGGGCAGCTCCAGGAACAGACCGTCTGACTGTCCCGGCACTGTCTTATTGAGGATCACGCCGGCGACCAGAAAAATACTTAATAAGATTATGGCATATAGGCCCAGCCAACGGAAGCCCATGGGGACCAGCATCATGGCAATGACACCGGTTTGGGCCGAACAGGGCACCGCCAGACCCAGCAAAAAGGCCAGGATTATCCTTTCCCGGCGGGTAGAGAGCATCCGGGTAGAAATTACCGCCATAGTCACACAGCCAAAGCCCAGGATTAAGGGAATCACTGCTTTGCCGTTAAGGCCCAGTGGCCTAAAGGTATTGTCCAGCAGCACCGCCAGCCGCGGCAAGTAGCCGGAATCCTCCAGGAGAGAGAGCAGCAGGTAAAAGCTAAAAACCAAGGGCAGCAACAAGCCGATTCCATAGGCTAAAGCCATGGTCAGCACGCCAAAGTCGCCAATGAGAATCTGCTGCAGCAGGCCCTCCGGCAATAACCGCAGCAGCATACCTACTATTGGGGGAAGCAGCCAGCGGTTTAAGACAATCCCCTCGGTAAAATCCACCACCTGATTTGCCACCAGCCCCCCAATCAGCCACCAGATCATGGCCAGGACCAGGGCGGCGGTGAGAAGGCCGGTAAGAGGCCGGGTCAGCCATTTATCCAGGGGAGATAATCCTGGGGCCCCTCCGGGGGCAGCTATTTTTTCATAAATTTCGTTTGCCCGTGCCCGCAAGCTCGCGCTATCTTGGAGCCTACGGGCGCTGTTTTTTTTCTTATGGCATAAGTGGCCAAGGACCTGAGCCAATTCATCCATGCCTTCCCCATGGACAGCGGTAGCGGCAACAACGGGCACCCCCAATAGAGTCTCCAGTTTAGCCAGGTCAAGTCTTTGCCCCAGGCGCCGCACCTCATCCATCATGTTGACCACAACAACCATGGGCACCCCCCGGCCGCTGAGCTGCAAAGTCAGAAACAAATCCCGGCGCAGACGGGTAGCATCCACCACATTGACAATTACCTGGGCATCTGCCAGCAGGGCCTCCGTCAGCCGCTCCTCGTCATTGGCATTGGTCAGGCCGTAGATGCCGGGGGTATCGGCAACAGGATTCCCCTGCCAAATGCCGCGGCTGATCTCCACAGTCGTCCCGGGATAATTAGAAACTTCAGCATACCTTCTGGTCAGATTGGTAAAGACTACCGACTTGCCCACATTAGGATTGCCGGCCAGGACTATTTTTTTCGGGCCCGCCAGGGTGCTATCTGAATGCCCCGGGCAATTTCGCCCCCCACCGCCACCATTTGTCCTCCGCGGCCAAGGATTACCGGACCATTGTCTTTTCTGGCGATGCAATAAACATCCTCCCCTTCTCCCATTCCTAAGCAATCTGCCTGCTGGCGCACTTTGGGATCTTTGATTTTCAGCACTACGTAGCGCTTGCCGGGGAACGCTGACAACAGATTCATAGACTACCTCCCCACTGTCCATTTTTGCTATCGATATTCATCTCTTTGCCCCTTTATACCCAAAAAGCCAGGGTCATCCCTGGCTTATGCCACATAACCCTGCTTGCGCAGGATTGTAAGTTTTTCATCAGCAGCCGCCACCTGTTCAGACAATTCTGCCGCCAGGCCGCTGCGGTTCAGGCCGTAATACAGCAGCAAATTGATGAAGCCCACATAATCCATATTTACCGCCGCCGTCATTCGCGCCAGAGAGCCGGCGCGGCCCAAGGAGGGAGTGCCGTTAACATCAATGACATATAAATTTCCGGATGCGGTGGCCTTGATGTCAATTCTGACCACATCAGCACAACCCAGAGAAGCATAGGTCTTGATGGCCAAATCTCGCAGCCGCAGGTACTGAGGGTCCTGGGGGGGGATAATCTCCAGAGCGATCTCATTCCGGGACTCAGCCTTTTTCACCTCGGTTGAGCGCACCAGGTCGTGGGCAAAGGCCACCGGCGGCAAGACAACAGGTTTACCATTGCCAATTACGCCTACTGTAAACTCCCTGCCCGGCAAATACTCTTCTACTACCAGACTGATGGGACCCAGCAGATCGTAGAGTACCTCCATACGCTGGGCCAGCTCCCCAGAAGTCCGCACCACGGAATTGGCGTCGATGCCTACGCTGTTGCCGCCGCCGGCTGGCTTGACGAAGAGAGGATACTTGACATTAGCCTCTGCAAACACCCTGGCAAGTGCCGGGGTGGGAAGAGACCGATACCAGGGGATGCTGACCCCTGCCCGGGAAAGCACCTGGTAGGTCATCTCTTTATGCCGGCACAACTCCATAGCCTCGGCAGAAGAATGGGAACTGGGTATTCCCATTTCCGCCAAGGTCTTACGAACCAAGGCAGCGCCGCTGCCGTCATACAGGGTGGCAGGGCTGTCCAGAAAGCCTTCGGCAATAACAAAAGCGAAATCCGGCCTTTCCTGGCGAAAGCGCTGTTCAAGCTGTTGCCGTGACTGCAAATTTACCGACATTGTCTTATATCCGCCCAGGAATAAAGCTTCTTCAACGGCAATTACAGTTCTCCGGGTCGTGCATTCACTGTAAACTCCTTTTCTCTCCACTGTGGGCACCCAATTATAGATGAACGCAATCTTTCCGGCCATTGCCACCCTCCTTTTTGGAATACAAGTTAATTTAATCTATTCGCCAGGTGTTGACAATATCCTTGAGAATCAAAAAAACCTGCGGATTAACCGCAGGCTTGCGTTCAACTGGAAGCAACCAATTCCTGATCTTTGTACTGCAACTGGTAGAGTTTGTAATAGAGGCCTTCCTGGACCAGCAATTCCTGGTGGCTGCCCATTTCCCGAATCTTGCCTTTGTGCATGACGATGATTTTGTCGGCATTTTGAATAGTGGACAGCCGGTGAGCGACTACAAGGGTGGTGCGGTCTTTAGAAATAGTGCGCATGGCCTTTTGAATAATCTGTTCGGTCTCAGTATCGATATTGGCGGTGGCCTCATCCAAAACGAGAATCCGGGGATCAAAGGCCAGGGCCCTGGCAAAAGCCAGCAGCTGGCGCTGTCCCGCCGACAGGGTCGCTCCCCGCTCCTTTACTTCGCTCTCATACTTGCGGGGCAGGGCGGAGATAAACTTATCGGCATCCACCGCCTCGGCAATTTGATGTATCCTTTGGTCGTCAATTTCGTAATTATTGAGGCGAATATTGTCAGCAATGGTGCCGGTAAACATGAATACATCCTGAAGGACCACGGCAACGCTGGTGCGCAGGTAGTCCAGGTCAATATCTCTGATATCTATGCCATCAACAAGAATCTGTCCCTGCTGAATGTCATAGAGACGGCTGATGAGGCTGATAATTGTTGTCTTGCCGGCGCCGGTGGCGCCTACAAAAGCCACAGTCTCACCCTTCTCCACAGTAAAGCTTACATCCCGCAGCACCCACTCCCCGGGATTATAGGCAAACCAGACATTGCGGAATTCAATTCCGCCCTGAATATCTGCTTGAACAGGTTCAGGCACATTTTCAATCTCCGATTCTGTGTCCAGGAGCTGAAAGATGCGCTCGGAGGACGCCATGGCAGCCTGCATGATATTATAACGTTCTGCCAAGTTGTTGATGGGTTCAAAAAACATCTTGATATACTCGATAAAGGCATAGAGCACTCCAAATTCTATCGCTCCCCTGAGGACTTGTCCGCCGCCATACCAAATCAGCAACGCCAGGCCAATGGTGTACATTGAATTGATAAAGGGCCTAAAGACTGCGAAAACCTTGAGTTCGCCACAGCTGGCCTGAAAGTGCTCGGAATTGATTTGGTCAAATTCATCAAACTGTTTCTTTTCCCGACGGAAAATCTGGATAACCCGCATGCCGGAAATGCTTTCCTGCAAAGTGGCGTTAATGCGTGCCAAGCGCACCCGCACCAGCCTGTAGGCATCCCTGGCCTTTGTCCTGTAAATGACAGTGGCCACTGAGACCAGCGGCAAAAGGGCAATACAGATAAGGGCCATGCGCACGTTGAGGCGCAACATGACAATGATGATGCCAAAGAGCATGAAAAAATCTTTAAACAGGTTGACCAGGACATCGGTAAACAAATCGTTAAGGGTCTCGGTATCATTCGTCACTCGGGTGATGAGCCTGCCAACGGGATTGGTGTCGAAAAAGCGCATGGACAAGTTTTGAATATGGGAAAAAATCCTATGGCGCATGTCAAAGATTATTTTTTGTCCCGTCTTGTGGAGCAGATAGACCTGGGCATAGTTAAAGGCAAAGCCGACGCTAAGGCTCATAAGGTAAAATACAGCCAGGCGCACAAGGGCGCGCGTATCTGACTGCCTAAGAACCCCGTTCTCTTCCTTGGAGATCAGTTCTCCCTGATGGCGCACCCCGGAACTGACAAAGAAGACTTTGCCTTCCTGGGTTTCGACACTGTATTCTTTGCCGTTGATAACGGCTGCCACCAAGTAGTTGTTGCCCTCATAGGAGATAATTTCGTACTTCGTCCCGCCAGCGGCATCCTTGACCTCCCCTTGAGGCAGCAAAATTTTGCCGTTGACCTCGATGCCAGGGGCAGGTTCGCTGCCAGGCTGCCAACCGATATAGGAATCACTATTGATATACTCGTCGATGGCCACCCGCACCAGCCAGGGCTTGGCCAAATCTACCAAAGTAATAAACACCAGCAACAGGACTGCCAAAATCATCCCCCAGCGATATGGCTTGGCATAGGTCAGGAGACGCTTCATCAAACGTGCATCGTATGCCTTGCCGATTACTTCTTCTTCATGATAGTTCTGCATATGTCTCCCCCCTTATGCTTCGGATACTTTCTTTTCCAATTGCTGCTTTAAATAGAGATGCTGATAGAGGCCGCCCCGCTGCACCAAGTACTCATGAGTGCCTCGCTCAGCGATGGCGCCGCCTTCCAGGACGATAATTTCATCGGCATCCTCAACGGTAGATATTCGGTGAGAGATAATAATACTGGTGCGCCCTTTCATTATGCGGCGGAGGCCTTGGAGGATCTTTTCCTCAGTCTGGGTATCCACCGCCGACAGGCAGTCATCGAGAATGAGGATTTTGGGGTCCTTGATCAGGGCCCGGGCAATGGAAACTCGCTGTTTTTGCCCCCCGGACAAGGTGACGCCCCTTTCCCCGGACATGGTTTCAAACTTGTTGGGAAACTCCACAATATTGTCGTAGACCTGGGCCAGGCGGGCGGCTTCCTCAATCTCAGACTGGCTGTAGGAGCCTGCAAAGCCAATATTGTTGGCTATGGTATCGGAGAAGAGAAAATTATCCTGGGGAACATAACCAATGCTCTCCCGCAGCAGGGTGAGGGGAATCTCGTTGATATCTATGCCATCGATGAACAACTGGCCCGGGGGCGAATTGTACAGACGCAGAAGCAGGTTGACCAAAGTGGTCTTGCCGCTGCCGGTCCTGCCAATAATGGCCAGGGTCTTGCCCTGTTTCAGCTTGATATTGATATTTTTAAGAGCCTGTGTCCCGTCAGGATAAGAAAAGTTTAGGTTCCTGAACTCGATTTGTCCCCGCAGGGATTCCACCGGTTTGACTGTGGCGGGATCGTCGTAGACTTCAGGTCTTTCGTTAAACAGGATATTAAGGCGCTCCATGGAAGCCGAACCCCGCTGGAGCACGTTGATTACCCGGCCTACTGCCATCATGGGCCAGATGAGCATGCCCAGGTAGGCGTTAAAGGCGACAAATTCCCCCAAACTGATTCTGGCGTTGATGACCTGGATGCCTCCGTAGCCCAGGACAATCATATAGCTGATGCCGGAAATTAACTGGATCATTGGCCCCATCAGTCCCCAGATTTTCACCATGCGCAGGTTTTTGACGGCATAGCTGCGGGCAGCGGCATCGAATCTATCCAGCTCTGCCTCTTCCTGGACAAAGGATTTGACCACCCTGATGCCGGACAAGGTCTCCTGCACCCGATCTGTAAGGGTAGAGAAGGCTTGCTGCACCGCCCGGAAGCGCACGTGGATGTGGCGGCCGAATACTGAAGCCAGGCCCGCTAAAAAGGGCAGAGGTAACAGGGCCAGCAAAGTCAGTTTCCAGTCGATTTTGGCAGCCATGGTATACACCGTAATCGTAGTCAAAAACAGCGAGTCGGTGAGCATGAGCACCCCTGGTCCCATCGCCATGCGGATGGCATTGATGTCATTGGTGGCATGGGCCATGAGGTCCCCGGTCTTATGATTGTTGAAAAAGTTCACCGACAAAGTCTCCAAATGGGAAAACAGCCGGTTGCGCAAATAGTATTCCAGGCGCCGGGCAGAACCCATGATATATATCCGCCAAAAATAACGCCCCAGTGCCATAATTGCGGCAATGCCCAAGATGTAACCTGCGTAGCGCATCAGTCCAGCGTTGTCAATCTGCCGGGCTTGAATGAGGTCTGTGGTTTTGCCCAGCAGGCGCGGGATTTGCAGGTTGAAAATATTAACGGCTATCAGCCAGAAAATCCCCAGAGCATACCGCCAGGCGTTGATTTTGAAAAAATCTTTGAGTGCTTTGAATGATTTCATCTTGTCGCCCCCGATAAAATTTCACACTGCTAATATTAACATATGAAGCTTTCTCTGACAAATCTTAATTTCCCGGGAAAAATTGCTGCATTCTTGGGCTTGCTTCGATTATCTTGTCCAGGCGAATTTATTTAGACATCCGGAATATTCACCAAAAAAAAAACACCCTCTCAAGAGGGTGTGGCCCATTTTTAAGTGGGGATACAGATAACCTGACCGATTTGCAGATTGTTGGGATTGACTCCCGGATTGGCTTGCTCGATGGCGGCCACTGTCGTGCCAAAGCGCTGGGCCAGGAGAAAATAAGTGTCCCCCGCCTGGATGGTGTAAAGGAAGCCGGGGCAGACGGTTGGCGGCGCTGCCTGGGGAATGCAGATTACCTGACCGATTTGCAGATTGTTGGGATTGACTCCCGGATTGGCTTGCTGAATGGCGGCCACTGTCGTGCCAAAGCGCTGGGCCAGGAGAAAATAAGTGTCCCCCGCCTGGATGGTGTAGAGGAAACCTGGGCAGACGGTTGGCGCAGCCTGGGGAATGCAGATAACCTGACCAATTTGCAGGTTGTTGGGGTTTACTCCCGGATTGGCTTGCTGAATGGCGGCTACTGTCGTGCCAAAGCGCTGGGCCAGCTGGAAATAGGTGTCCCCCGCCTGGACGGTATAGAGAAAACCGTTGGGGCAGACAGGCGGGGCCGGCGCCTGAGGAATGCAGATGACCTGCCCAATCCTGAGATTGTTGGGATCAGCAGCGGGATTGGCTTGCTCGATGGCGGCCACTGTCGTGCCAAAGCGCTGGGCCAGCTGGAAATAGGTATCCCCCGCCTGGATGGTGTACAAAAATCCGTTGGGACATAGGGCATCCGGGAAAACCACCATCTGGTTTTCCAGATCGTCAAAGACATTTTGGATGTCTGGATTGGCCTGGGCCAGCTGCCGCGTTTCCAGTCCCCGGGTTCGAGCTATAAGGTACAAGCTTTCCCCCTTCTTTGCCACATATCTGTTGTTGTCCATACTTTCTATCCTCCTCACAGAATACTTGCTCCCCTAATAACCTATGTAAACTGCCCTCTGCCAGTGCCTGGGCAAATAGCAAAAAAAAAACGCCCTTAGGCGGAAAGCTTGTTTAGTGCCAGATTTAGCGCCAGGCAGTTTAAAGAATGATGAATTGCCCCTGTTTCCATGAGCTGAGCCACGTCAGCTAAAGGAACCAGCTGGACATCAATGGATTCAGTACCCTCCAAGGCCTGCTCCCCCACTCGGCGGCAGCCGGTGGCCAAAAACAGGTGGCACCAGTTATTTTGAATTGCCGGGTTGACGCTGACTGCGGTAAGCAGCTGGATTTTTCCGGCAGCATACCCGGTCTCCTCCGCCAGCTCCCGAGCGGCAGTAAGCCTGGGTTCCTCGCCAGGGTCCACCACTCCCCCGGGAATCTCAAGATTGATTTCTTCCAGGCCGTGACGGAACTGGCGGACCAGCACTACCTGATTATCTTCGGTAATTGCCACAATATTAACCCAGTCGGGAAATTCCAGGATAAAGAAATCATGGTTCTCAAAGCCGGGAGCAGTGCGGGTATCTTTGCGCACACTCAAGTAAGGGTGCTTACAAAGATAAGTGGTAGCGATTGTCTTCCATCTTGCCGGCTTATCCATATTATCAACTCCTGTGCCGAAATCGCCGCGGCAAGCTAGAAATCCAAGTACTCAATCTCGCAGTCCTTCCGCAGTTGTGCAATATAGTCACTGCGCATAGAGTCAGCTTTCTGTTCTTTAAGAGTGTAAGCTAAATATTCTCTGAGATCTTCCTCATCGATCTCCTCATCGCCCTCATAATTCTGAAGGTATAAATCCACCGCCGCCTGAATATCTTCTTCGCCCACCTCAATTTTGCTGAGCTCAAGCTCCTGCTCAAACAGGGCCTCAATCATCAAGATATCTGTCAGCACAGACTTGTATGATTCCAGGGAAAACTCAGCGTCTGTCAAAGCCTGTTCAAAGGCGTCTTCATCGGGAAAACTGTCTTTGACAGCTGCCAGCTCTTTTTCAACATCCACTGATTCTGCTGTAATACCTGCCTTTATGGCCGCCGCTTTCAGCAAGTGGGTATTGATCAGGCGGTCGACAGCATACTGCTTAACCTGTTTAATTTCTTCGTCAGTCAGTGTGACCCCCTGACTTTCATAAGATGCCAGGTCGTAATTCACTTCAGAATCAAAAGCCTCTCGGGAAATCTCCACTCCGTTGACAATTGCCACCGGCCCCTTTTGGGAACAGCCAGCCAGCCCCAACAACAGTGAAAATACTATGGCAAAAACAGTTATTTTTTTCATAGATTCCTTGCCTCCCTTGCATGGGTACAACCCTAACATCATTCCTGAGGATAAGTCAAGGGCAAATCCTGCAAGTTTAAGCCTTAATTTTTTTTATTTCCTGAACACTGGCTGCCTGCAGCCATTTAGTAAAAGCCTCCGCTTCCTCCAGGAGCAACTGCAGACGTTGTCGCCTGGGTCCGGCTTTAAGTTTTGTCCCGGTCCCAATGCCCAGCACCAGTTTGCCTTCAATCAGTTCATAGCCCACAATCCCTGACTCAGAGAGCAGACGCAGAGCAGCGAGGATAGTCTCCTCGGTCTGGGCCAGGGCGGCAGCCAGGGAAGCCAAGGGCGCTATACCTCCCAGCTGATTGAGGATATACTTTAGGGCGCCCAGGAATCCCGGAAGAAAATCCTCTCTTTCCCCCGGGGCAAAACCCAACACCACCAGATCCGGCTCCACCATAGCCAGGACTTGGCGCAACACAGCAGGGGAAGGAGGCGGGGTAAGGAGGACCAACACGCTGGCGGGCTCAAGACCCACCCGGGTAAAACCTGGATGATCCTGCCATTTTATCCCCTCCCGGTATACTGCCGCCTGGGAAAACTGGCGCAATACTTGGCGCCAGGGGAGCCCCCGCAAATCCTCATACTGATAGCTTCTCTTCAGGAGCAGCGGGCGCTCATGCCCCGGCCACCAAGCTTTGAGAGTAGCCATTACCGATTGCTGCCCCCGGTAATAATCCTGGGCTACAGTGAATACAGCGCCAATGCTGCCTCCGGGCTCTGGGGCCGGGCCCCCGTCCCACAAGCCGGCGGCAAGACTGTGCCTGCGATCGCCAAGTGTGAGGATATAGCCTGTGCCTGCAGGACGAATACTCTTGACAGCCAGGCTCTGACTATACAAGAGAGGACGGGCATTGCCCTCGCCGCAAGGCGCCATGGCAGCTAGATCTTCCACCAGTTCCAAACTAATATCGCCGGCTTTGACCACCAAATCCACCGTCAATTCCGACTGGGTCCACCCTTCCATCTTCTGAGCGAGGACCTGCTGAGCAGCTAGAATAAAGCTCTCCAGCTTGTCCAGGGAAAGAGAAAAGCCGGCGGCGGCAGGGTGCCCGCCAAACTTTAGCAGGTGCTCACTGCAGAGGTCCAGCACCTGGTAGATGTCAATTCCCTCTACCGAACGAGCCGAGCCCACGATGCTCCCATCCCGGCCGTCAGTCATGAGGATGGCTGGCGCCAGGCTGCCAGAACAAACTTGGCCGGCAGCGATGCCGATTACCCCCTGATGCCAGCTGGAATTGTGGGCCACAACCGGCCTCCCCGGCTCCAGGTCCAAATCCTCTAGAATCTTCCGGCCCAATTCTTTGCGCAGAAGATTGAGCCGGTTAAGTTCACGGGCCAGGGGCTCGGCCTCGGCTCTCTCTTTGGCCAGCAGCAGATTTACTCCTAAGCTGCCACTGTCCAGGCGGCCGGCGGCATTGATGCGGGGAGCAATCTGAAAGCCCAGCTTTTCCTCATCCACCAGTCCCGGCTGTAGATTGGCAGCGGCAAAAAGCGCTGCCAGGCCGGGCCTCTCTGCCTGCTGCAGCAGGGGCAAGCCCCTGACATACAGCTGCCGGCTGTGGCCCAGCAAGGGCACCACATCGGCAATTATCCCCAGAGCGACCAGGTCCAGCAGGTCATCTGCCCCCAGATTATGCCGGTTCAGCAACTCCCGAGCGAGGACAAAAGCAGTCCCCACTCCAGGCAGGTCCCGGGACGGGTGGCCCTGGGGAAGGAGCTTAAAATTCAGCACTGCCGCCGCCTGAGGCAATTCCGGAGGCGGCGTATGGTGATCGGTTACCACTACATCCATCCCCAGCCGGCCTGCCAGCTGGATTTCCCCATGGTTGCTGATGCCGCAGTCACAGGTGATGATTAAGTTTACGCCTTCGCCGGCCAGGGCTTCTACCCGCCGGGCATCCATGCCGTAGCCTTCGCTGAAGCGGTTGGGAATATGCCAGACTGCCTGGGCCTGCAGCCTGTTTAGGGTGGTGACCAGCAAGGCGGTGGCGGTGATGCCGTCCACATCATAATCGCCGTAAACAGCAATCTTTTCTCCCCGTTCCAGGGCGGTCTCCACCCGGGCGATTGCCTGTATCAGAGGCGGATACTTGCTGAGATCCGGCTCGGGCTGAGCCAGAGGGTTGAGAATATGCTCAATCTCTTCCTTGCTGTCAATGCCCCGGTTGTGGAAGATGGCTGCCAGGCGGGGGCTGCCGCCAGCCCACAGGACCATTTCCGGAGGCAGGAGACCTTCTGGCGGCAATTTGATGCGCACGCTCAAGGCAGGTTCACCCCCTGGAGGACAATTTCCTGTACTTGCTCCCAGTCCACCTCATCAATGTCCAGCAGATCTTCCTGAACTTCCTCCAGGCCCTGGCCATGGCAGACAGGCCGGTATTCGCAAAACCGGCAATTTTTCTCGTTATTCGTGGCCGGGAAGGCTGCTGTGCTCATAATCTGATCAATAAGCCGGCGAATCCAGGCTCCGTCCTGTTCCTGCTGCTGGACAGAGTAATTTACAGTCAACGGCTCCCGGGGAAATCTGGGATTCCAGTAAACCATCTGCACATTTTCCGCTTCTACACCAAAATAGCCGGTAAGGGTCAAGAGATACAGATAAAGCCGGGTCTGAGGAGAAACTGCGAAAGCTGACCGGGGTGGCCGTTCATCGGTCTTCCAGTCGTAAATGGTAACTTTCCCCTGGCCCGCCGCCAGCAAGTCGTACTTGGCCAACAGGCGCAGATCATTCTGAGCTGAGCGCAGCTCATATTCCGGCAAGAACTCTTCCTTAGCTGACAGAGGCAAATACTCTTGCAGCTGGTTCAGCCAAGTTGCCAGCATGGGTTCTCCCGGAGGCAGCGCCCCCACGCCGCCGCTGAAATAGCGCTGAGCCAAAAGGTGAAATCTCCGCCCCAGCTCAATATGCTCGCTGACTTTTCCGCCAGCGGCAAAAGGCCAATAGAGGCCGTCGATGTAACGATACTTAAATTTCAGGGGACAGCTCTGCCAGGCGGACAGAGAGGCCTGGCTAAACCAGAGTTTGCTCAGTTCACTTGGCACCTGCCTTCACCTCCATGGTTTTTTCCAGCTCTTTTATTGCCAATGCAGGCCGCTGCCGTCCGTATTTGCCCTTTTTATGCCAGGTCAGCAGTAAATTGACTTTTGCGCGGGTGATGGCCACATACAACAGGCGCAGGCGCTCACACAGGAGTTCTTCCCGGGCGGCGGCAATGGCAGCGACAGTGTCCCGGCCCTGCATTTCCGCCCGGGCCACGGCCACGGGATTGATGATTTCCTCCGGCAGCCAGCCGTACTCCGCCCTGATCTTATCTGTGGGCAGGCCGGGATAATCATTGCTTGTGACGCTGACCACATATACCGTATCCCATTCCAGGCCCTTGGCCCGATGGGCGGTGACCAGGTTTACTACCCCCGGCTGGGGGCTATAGCCCCAGCGGTCAAAGAAAACATTGGCTGCCCCCAGGAAGCTAGTGGTCAGCCGCCGGACTTCTTCCGCTACCTGGGGCAGGCGCCAATTGGGGTAGATAGCCAGCCACTGCTTAATGTCTACAGCGATTTTCTGGGCCAGGGCCAATTCCTGTTGCTGCAGGCCCAAGTCATTGGCGATTTCCAGCACCAAAATATCCGGGGGCAGGTGCAGGGCCTCCAGCCAGACCTTTAGCTGCTCCAGCTGGGCCTGGACATCCACCCACAATTCAAACTCCCTCAAGCTCTGGGGCCAGCTGGGCTCAGAAAAGAGCAGCTGTTCTGCCGGCACTGTCTCCAAGTAGCCCCGGACAGGAGCAACATCAACTAGTTGGGGAACAAGCCGTTCCAGGGCGGCCACCAGCAAACCGTTATCCCCGGGATTGGCCAGGAAGTTTAGGATTGCCTGGAGGTCATCAATGGTCTTGCGCCGCTCGGCTGGATACTGGCAAATTTCGTAAAAAGGAGCCTCCATATCCGTCAGCGCCTGTCTGAAATCAGACACCAGTTGGTTAGTAGGGGCGAGAATTGCCACTGTCTTATCAGGATTGCGCTGGACGTAGCCGGCGGCATGTTTGCTGACCTCAAGTATTTCTTCCTCAAAGTCTTCATAGCTGCGAACAGCCAGGGTATAGCCCGGAGAGCTGGGATTGGGGAAGGGATCATCGGCGGCCACCGGCTGAATATAGTTGGGCTCCAGCGCCTGCCGGCAAGCTGGGATGGGATGCTCATTGCAGCACCAGTGGACCAGGCCGTTGGCCAGGTCGATAATGTCAGTGCTGCTGCGGTTGGACTGGAGCATGGGCAGAGCAACTACATCCGGACGCCGGGCATAATCCCGGAACAGGCCGGGATCGGAATCGGTGAAGGTTCCCATTATTGCCTGGTTGGAATCTCCCACCCGCACCAGGTTGCCGCTGCCCTTAGCTAATTTCAGGAGCAAGGCCTGCTGCAGAGGGTTGGAATCTTGGGCTTCATCTTCAAAAATATAAGGCCAGGCTGCCGACAGCCGCAGGGCCAGTTCCGCATCATCCTCCACCATGCGCCAAGCCCGCAGCAGGAGGTCGTCAAAGTCCACCATCCCCAGCTGGGCCAGGCGCTCCTGGTATTCACGATAGAACTCCGCCGTCCAGGCATAAAAATTATCGCCGCTGCTCTGCGCTGCCGCCTCTTGGGGAGACAGACCTAAAGCTTTAAAGCGGCGGATCATCTCTTTACCCATGTCCACGGTGCGGTTCCGCCACCCTTCAAGGGTCTGCTGAAAGCGCATATGGGATTCGCTGATCTTCAGCACCGCTTGCCAGCGCTGTTGGTTGCGGTCGATCCAGCGGTCGACGATCTCCTCAACCAGCCGCTCCCGGTAACCACCGTCGAGGATGGAAAAATCATCCCGAAGCAGAGCTGAATCCGGGCGCTGGCGGATAATCTGCAAAGCCAATGAATGCAGGGTCCTGACTTCAAAGCCAACTCCCCTGGGCAGATCCCGCTTTTCCAGCCAATCGCCAATCTTGCGGGTAAAGTTTGCCACCGCCGAGTTCATGACTGTAACCACCAGGATCTTGGAACCCCGGGGCAGACCTTCACTGATTAAACGGGCTGCCAGCCAGGAAAGCACAGTGGTCTTGCCGGCGCCGGGGACGGCAGGAACGGCCAGTAGTCCCCCTTTATACTCTGCTACTTCACTTTGTCCCGGTCGAAAGCGCATTCTCACACCCCTCCTCTCCCGCCAGCGCCCCATACAGCGCTGCCAACAATTCCCCATCCTGCTCAAACCCCTGACTGTCAATATTGGCGGCGGCCACAAGCAAATGCCCGCCGCAGCGGCGGAGTAGCGCTCTGGCCACCCTAGCCCCATTGTGGAGGCTGACAGACTGGTTGTATTCATCGGTCCAGATTTCCCCCTGAGGCCAGCGGGCCATAAGCACGTGGGGATTAATCAGCTCTCGCACATCCTGCTGAAACCAACGCCGGCTGGTGCAATCCATCCATACCTGCACTGTCGAGCGGAGATGTCCGGAGATATAGGCATAGGGCGTAGTCAAGATGACAGCATGCTCCCGGTTTGCCGGCTCTAGCAGACTCTCGGCCGCCACAGTTCCTGCCGAAAGCATGCGGATAAAGGCGGCGCCGGGGCTTGTACCCAGGTTAATGCGCCCTGTAGTCTTAATAAATTTATGGGCAGATACCAGCAGCTGCCTGCAGACCACCAAGTCATCGCGAGCGGGAGGCAGCCGGGAAAGCAGTTCACCAAAGACCCGTTGAAAGAAGAGGTCAATTGGCTGTTCGGGCCCCTGGCGGTAACTGTCCAGCCATTGTCGCAAGAGATCATAGCCCTGGGCGGCCCGAAAGCCCACCCGCTCCCGCTGCCACAGCTCCAGGGCCGGTAAATTGCAGTCCAAGACCTGCCGGCTCAGCAACCAGGCGCGCACGGGGTCCAGCTTGAGCAGCAGCTGCAAGGACTGGGCCAGGTCAGGCACCCCCCAATCCAGTTGCCACTGGGGATGAGCCAACAGGGCCAAGGTCATCATCGCCCGCACATAAGGCTCGTCAATAAGGCGCCGATTCTTGGTGAGCACATTGAGAGACACTCCAGCTTCCTTGAGATGAAAGGCGAGAGTATGCTCCAGGACCTTATCTGCCAGGGGAGCAATGACTGCAATTTCAGAAGCAGGCACCCCCTGGGCAAGCAGGCGCACAACCCTTTCCCCCACCCGGTCCAGGAGCTCGCTGCGCAGATCTTCATGAATCAGCTCGATTTGCGGCCGCCGTCTGGGCAAGACGGGGACGTTGCCAGAAAGGATACTTGAATACACTGCCCTTCCCGCCCCCAGCTGCTGCTGAGAGCGCACCGGCACAATTTTGCCAATGGCGCCGAAGCGCTGCCAGGCCCCTTGGGCATCGGCCCCGAAAAAACCGGCGTGGCCGCCGTCGGTGCTGAAAGTGAGCACAGCGCTCTCCACATGTTCCAGCAACGCTGCAATTAAATCTTGGGCGGCAGGAGACTGTTCATCCACATCGTCTGCCAGCAGATGCTTAAATTGCCGCAATTCCTGGCGGTACCAGGGCTCAGCCAGCAGCTGGCGGTAAAGGGCCACCGCCAAACCATAATCCAGGGTTCCGGACTTTTCCGCCCCCGCAATATAACTGTCCAGCACCTGCTGGGCAGATTTATACACATTCGGGTCTTTATCGGGCATTGCCGCTGCCAGACGGCTGCCAATTTCAGAAAAAGCTATTCCGTTCAGGCTAGCCAAAACTAGACAGCTACCCAGCTGAATGGCCAGGCGTTCGGGACTGGTAACCAAGCCGGCAAAATCTGCCTGCCTGGTCTGGATATGCCGAAGCATGGCAAACTGACCGGTCTCAACGGTGAGGAATTCCGGCTCCAGCCACATCTCTCCCCAAGGATCCAGGCGCGGCCAACAGCGCCGGATTTCCCGCTGCACCCAGCCAAAATATGTATACACATGCAAGGGACCGGCCCAGGGAAAATCCACCCGCTCACGCCAGTCCCGGACATCCCGGGCGTTCCACAGCAGCACCAGGATTGAATCAGTTCTTCCTTTTCGGGCCAAAGAACTGTAGCGCTGCCACAGCTTTTCAGTTTTCCCCGCCCCACCTGGGCCCACCAAGAGCATCCTCTCCATCCCAACCCCTCCCGTCCCTATTATATCATTGGTCCATGCAACAAGGGACGGTCAATTGCTTCCTGGATTGTGTAATCCCAGGTGCGGAAGCAATTAAACCGTCCCCATCCTAACAATCATGTCGCTCTAGTTGAGCACAAACTCAATGGCCCGGAACAGCTGGGTAATATTCCCTATGAAAATGGTCTACGCAATCATCCCGTCCACAATGTTCAAGGTTCTATTGCAGTATTGGCTGATATTCGGATTATGAGTAACAATTATCACTGTCTTGCCTTCCCTGTTCAGTTTTTGAAGCAAGCTTAGAATTTCATCTGAAAGCCTTGTATCCAAAGCTCCTGTTGGTTCATCCGCCAAGATAATCTCTGGCTCATTTACCATTGCCCTAGCAATAGCGACCCGCTGTTTTTCACCACCAGAGAGATTACGGGTAAGCCGTTTGGCCAATTTACTAATCTCAAGTTTTTCCATTATTTTATAAGCACGCCTTTCCATATCGCTCCATTTAACCGACTTATTAAATAGCAAGGGGGTGATGACATTCTCTATGGCCGTGCGATCATTTAAGATGCCGAAATCCTGAAGAACAAACCCAACCTGTTTGTTTCGAATTTTGGCAAGCATGTTCTGTTTTAATGTGCTGACCAATTGTCCGTTAAGGAAGTACTTACCATCCGTGGGATAATCAAGACAGCCAATAATGTTCAATAAGGTTGACTTTCCAGAACCAGATGGGCCCATTATGGCTAACATTTCACCTTTATCAACAGTCAAACTGATCCCCTTTAGGGCATGTATTTGTTCTGGAGTATTCTGATTATAGATTTTATGTAAGCCGTGAACCTGAATATAAGTCATTATTTTTCATCCCTTTCTCATTAAGCTGGAAAGACTTCTGTCTCTGTATAAAAATAAAACTGTAACCATTGAAACTAACATATATGCAGCACATATTCCTAAAGTGACTATTATACTCAGAGGACTATATAGCATCGTGTCAGTATTCTCTGCTGCAGATATTCCCACTTTCACAGCGCCAAGAGCAACTACTGCAGGCAGGAAGACAATTATTGCGTTACATGCCATTTCCACAAAAAACAGATGGGGCCAGTCCATTCCATGCATAAGATAAATCACGACTTCCTGCCTGTTTTTTAACATCTGCAATATATTGTAGCCACTGATTCCAATTAAGGATATTAGGGCAACTACCAAACCAAGACTGATAAAGCTCCTATTCCCTATAATAATCTGCTTTCTTTCCCTGCTATCTATATCTTCAAAAGAAATAAATTTTCCTAACCCTTCCGCCTCAGCTTGATTGTTCCACTGGTCTACTAATAAATCTATAGGTCCATTACCTTCAAAAAAACAGATAAAACTCGGATCTTCGGCGGTAAATTGTTTAATATTGTCATCGCCCAACCCAAAGGGCGGCAAAATACAAAAGAAATCTCTGCTATGGGAGATTCTTTTTCCCACAAGATCTGAGAGCAAAATGCTATCTATATTTCCACCGGGAAAGGTGTAATAGCAATATTTATTTTGCAAAACTCCTATTACCGTAGTTTTTACCTTATACAATTCCTCATTATGTCCGATGGTCAAATCCATTTGAGACCCCAACCCGTACATTTTGCTTAATGGACCGCTAACTATTATAGGTACAGTCCCGTTGGTAGTTAACAAGTCTCTTAACTTACCCTCCCTTAAAGGAAGAAACAGACTTTCCAGCAACACAGTGTCATAAACCTGGAAACCAGCCAGGGCATATTCCTGTTGTTCTGTGTCCCAAACCAATCCCATTCCAGCGTGGACGGTTCCAACAGCAATTATATCCTGATACCTGGTGATACTAGTTTTCATTTCATAGTAGCTGTTGAAAATATCCTCAGAGCCATCATATATGTTGCCTGTTTTTCCCCCGATTAAATTGCAGAAGCGTTCAGCCGGCAAAAATAGCACAGCATTATCTAGCTTGGAAGTCTTTATCAGATTTCGGGACTGATTAACATAAGCGAACTTTGCAGAAAGTATGTTAAATATCAAACACATAAGCATAATCTGAGTCATTAACACAATAATACTACCTTTGTTTTTCCACATTCCCTTGCAGATAATGTACAGATTTTTCACTGCCAGTTTCCCCCAATATGCCGTGCAATTTGGCGCCTCAGCGCCTGGGGCATCAGCCTAGATACCGTCCATGCTATTGCATGGGAAAATAATAGGGTCAAGAATAGACAGCAAATATATAGAATCCAGATATTGGTTATATCTATCCTGTAGTAAAGGTACCCTAATGGTATAAGAAGCGGTGATACAGTGTGGTAAACCAACAAACCCAGTCCGAAAGATACTGATGTAATGATAATAGCTTCAAATACTATATGGGAATACAACCAGAATCTTGTGCATCCACAAATAATATAGGTGTAGTATTTTTTGGTATTATAACTAATCCAATATCTATAAAAAGAAAAGACGTTAACCAAACTAAGTCCTACTGCTAATACGATTAATAATAACAGGAGATAGATTTCATATAAATACTTCTGATCGCTGGGAACCGGAAGTGAAAGTGACTCATGAGGAAACAGGGAATAAAATTTGTCATTAAACCGCTCTATTTGACTTTCCGTAAGTGCGGTTTCAAAATAGAAATCTACTGTTGCACAAGATCCTGCAACTTTTTTATATTCTTTGAAGGGTATGATCGCATTTCTTTCATTAACTAATTCCGGAGACCCTTTTACAGGCGATATTACCGGAAAAACCCCTACGCCAATTACATTATACTTGTTACCCTGAATGGCAAATTGGGCCCCGCTGATATTCATGAGTTTATCAAAGTCGAGAAGGCAACTTGAAAGCAAAACCGGCCTCTCTGTATTGATGGCTGAATTAAAGTCTCGTCCTGTTTCCAGCACATAGCCTATGGAATTGCCATAATAGCCTGTTAGAATATAGTCGCCATCCTCAATATAGGTATGGGCATAAAGTCTGCTGATTTCTGGGAGATAGTTACTGGTATAAATTTCCTGCTCAATAAATTGGAGAACGTTTTTTAGATTTGAGTTGTCAAAGTACATGGTAAAGTGGCGCAAGCTCATATGAATACTATCCAGTTCCTTATAGCGTGCTATATTATCGGCATAGAAGTATATAAATGCTGAGAAACATGTTGTTAAGCCAAGCAACATCACAAAAAAAATCAAAGTCTTTTTTTTGATAAAATCAATGACATCATAAATGACATGAAAAATAAACTTCATAAGGGTCTCCTTTCGTAAAAGGACTGTATTTCTTGTATACATTTCTCCTAGTTTTTTGTTATTCCATCATCTTTCCCTGTGAGGAATATACCAAATATAATATATTGAGTCAATGTTTTAGATATACCCCCTGACTGAACCGAGTAAATAGTGGATATTAATGCATGGGAGAATCATCCTCTTACTGGATACATTATAAAGACTTCTTCTGCTTCAAAAGTAAAAACGGCTCCCAGAGGAAGCCGTCCTATCTGCACCACATAGACATTGTTTTTGTCCTCACGCGCTCCGGGCCGTGAGGATACCATCGGTCATCCTGTAGACCTGGTCGGCGGCGTCGGCGATGGCCAAGTCATGGGTGACCACCACGACGCAGTAGTTTTCAGCGTGGGCCAGGTGCCGGAGTATGTCCATGACCCTGTTGCCGTTGGCGGTATCCAGATTGCCAGTGGGCTCGTCGGCCAGCAGCAATCGTGCCCCGGTGGAAAGCGCCCGGGCAATGGCCACCCGCTGCTGCTCCCCGCCCGAGAGGTTGGACAGAAAGCGCCGCCGCTTTTCCTCGGCAATGTCGTGCCCCTGGCCCTGGCCCAGGAGCGGGCCAGGGAAATGCTGGCCGCCGAAAGTACACACTGAAATTGGCGCAACTCAAATAGTCGATACTCTCTTATATCGGCGCCGTTAATCCTGATTACACCTTTATCCGGGTCATATAGCCGCAGTAGCAGCTTTATAAGCGTTGACTTGCCCGAGCCATTCAGCCCTACCAGGGCTACCTTTTCTTGACGGTGGAGGAGAAAACTCACATCTTCCAGGGCAGGTACTTGGCCCCTGGATAAGTAAAGGAAACATGCTCAAATTCTATAGATTCGACCCTGTCAAGACGCTTAGTACCCTTATCCGCAATGCGGTTATGGAAGCTCTCCAGGGTTTTAATATTTGCGATCTTTAACTGATTGTCATAAATCTGCATGGCTGAGTGGGTAAGCAGGGAAATGGCCGCCCAAAGCTGGCTTAAGAGGCCGGTATACAGGGAATAATCCCCCACTGTCGCCATACCGTCCAGCACCCGAAACGCAATATTGACGCCGATGAGCACAACGACGACCTCCGGCAGACAATCCAGCAGGCAGGTCAGGATTGTACGTTTCCGGGTCATGTCCCTCCGCTTGCCAAAAAGCTCCTTCCACAGCCGGGCATAACGATCTTTTAAGCGTTCTCCCGCATTGAACACCCGAACATCCTGGGCATAGCCCTTGTCCACAGCAATGCTCTGATAATAGCTCTTATGCGTTCCCCGTTTATCTGGGCAATGCTCAGATGGTACAGGGACTTTGTGTATTTTGCAGCCGCAATTGAGCTAATTTATAGTCACTTTCTTCATCTAGTGGAACTCCTTTCGCTAGTTGCAGGCTATATCCTGTTTCTTAAAGATAACGGCGCCCACTATAAAAAGCAAGATTGTTGCTATGGACAGGGTGAGCAGGCTGCTGAGGTAGGTAGAAGCCAGGCTCCCTTCCAGTAAGGGAACGACATCGGCCTTGGAGAAGAGATCCCAGGCAGTTGTGCTTAAGTTAGGTATTATGTTGCCAAAGGCGCTACCCAATACAAAGATTCCGGCGGCGACTAGGTGGGCAATGACCTCATTCTTAACCAGGATTGAAATCAATAATCCCAGAGCGGTGCAGAAGAGGATAAAGAGCAGTATTTGCACAGCAGCCAGGCCGAAGAACTGCCAGAGGGGAATAAAGTCATATAATTCCAGTCTGGATACATCCGCCAGAACGGGAATCTTGCTGAGTCCGGTGTCGTAAAACCCTATATTTATTCCCATATCTTTAAATACTGTAAAGCTTGACAGGACATTCTTATCAAGAAGTACGGGGTAGTTTAATCCTCGGAAGCCGTGCCTGATACCCAGAATTAGAATGGACAAGATCTGGGGAAGAACTATTACGCTGCTGCTGGCGAAAAAACTCAGGGAGAGCTTGCGCAACAAATAACGAGTCCTGCTCAAGGGAGCAGATAAACTCACCTTTATTACGCCAGAGCTCTTATCTCTGTGCAACATATTGACAGACATTAAGAGGACGACGATTCCCAAAATGTTGGGTAAACCACGACGCAGAAAATTAAACGTGAAAGCCCAGGGGGAAGTATCGTGGGCCCCGGTTGGGGGGAGGCCGGTCTTTACCATCTCCAAGTAATAACATGCATTTATCATGATAGCTAAAACTTCATCTGGTGCAAATGTTGCCGCTGCGGCAGGGTGTACCATAAAACTTGGGTAGTCCAACTCCTCAGTAATATTCTCCCAGTCGCCGCCAAAAAACTGTTGGGGACATGGTGAAACGTTTTTTAAAAGGTGGTCCCAAGATAGCAACCGGTCTTCTGCCCGGGACCTATGGTATTCCACCCAGTCTCGCGACATATATGATTCATAAATTCTCCTCGCCAATAAAACACGATAGTGGTAATACTCCTGGGATTTCTCATACTCCTCGGGGGATGCACTAATTGCCCCTCCCCGCCACCAGCTCTCAACTATATCCACAACGCCCTCATTTCCACCAATACTAGCTTTTAGAGCTGCTATCTTTTGACTCTCTGCACCCTTACTTTCATGCAAGGCTTGCTGAATAAAGACCAATTGAAACAAGAAGAGAATCAGGATGAGGATTAAAAACTTATAGCTTTTACATATGCTTTTCAGTTCAAGGAAGAAGGATTCCATTATGCCGGGCCTCCCTTCAGGTCTTGTTTATTCAGGACAACCAAGCTTAGAGCCAGGAGCAGGAATGTACATCCCCCCAGCAGGGTCAGGTAGGCCAGAGCGGAACCAATATAAAAGCCCTGAAAAACATCCTTAAAGCCCAGGGCTGCAAAGGGCCAGGCCAGGTAGAAGCTGCTGCCGGTGGGGAAGAGAATCCGGAAGCTGTAATCCAGGAAAAGCAAGCAAATAACAGCGCTCAGGGCATTGGCCGTGCTGCCAAGCAGTAATGAAGCTGTTCCGGTAAGGGCGAGAGTAAAACAGGACATCAACAGGTAGATTGGAATCACTCCCGCAATGTATGCAGACCAGGGCACCAGGGGTAGCACAGTGTCGGCAGCGGAGGGATCCGTGACCAAACTGGTATAGGAGCCCTCCATGTAAAAGACTGGGTAGTTTATGTCTCCCAATCCACGAACCAAGGACAGAACACCAAAGGTCAGGGCGATGAGCCCTGTGACCAAAACGATACTGGCAGTTATGTTGAGACCAAACTTCACTACATGAATAATGCTGCGTTTATGGGGCTGGGAGTACAGGACCTTGTATGCTCCGCCTTCAATGTCTTCAGCAAATAAGTCCATGCTCAGCATCAATAGGGTAATTACTACAATTAGTATCCAGGGGAAGCTGGTGAGATGGTAGAGGAAGTTGGCTGCAGTCATTTCATAGGGACTGTTTAGGGGGTCAATATTATCCCTGAGCAGGGCCTGATTCACTACCAGGCGCTCTTCTATTTCTAAGGGATTAGCGCTTTGGGCAAGAATACTTGTCGACTCAACAAGACCTTCTTCAAAACCGTTGAGCAAATGTTGGTCCCGGGCTATCCAGAGCTCCAGCTTTTCCTGGGCTTTGTCTTTACTGTATTCACCGGCTAAGATTGACTGCTGGCAGCAATACACGCGCTGCCACTGTAGGAAGTTTGCCTTCTTCTCCAGTTCAGCAATCACTACTTCGGCGTTGGGTGTGGTGCCAGCTTTGGCCGCTTCCCGGGCCATCTCCAATTCTTTGTGGACATTCGTCCCCTCAATCTGAATTAAGGCCAGTTCCTGATTAAGTTCAACTTCGAGGGCAGCCCAGTAATTATTGTCTTGGATAATGTTGTAGGTAATCATGGCCAGGAGGGAAGCTAGAAACACCAGGAGAACAACTAGGTTCTTCTTAGCATACCAGAACTTAAGACACTCAAATTGCAGTATCGCCTTCATCAGAGGACTTCCTTCTCATAGATGTGGCTGTATAGGTTTTCAATATTCGCGGTCTGGGGCACAATTCCCCTGAGCTCCCGGCCATCGGCCAGGATGGTGGTTATGACTCGGGTGCAATGCGTAATATCTGATAAAGATATCAGAAGCTCGCTTTCCCCGGCCAGGAAGTCCTGGAGCAGGCCCTCAGTCTTCAGCTTGCTCAGCATGGCCAGGTCCTGCTCCTGACGATCGACATAAAGCTTGTAACTGAGGACTGCCACGTCAGCCTGGGCCTTTTCCTGGGAGACAATCTCCCCGTCCTTAATAAAGATGTTGCGGGAGGATATCTTCTCCATCTCTATGAGTTGGTGGGAGGAGAACAGGATTCCGCAGCCCTCCCGGGCAAGCCCCTTTATCATACTCCGCAACTCAAAAACGCCCTGGGGATCCAAACCGTTAAAGGGCTCGTCCAGAATTAAGAAAGTAGGCTTGGGCAGGATGGCCACCGCCAGTGCCAGGCGCTGTTTCATCCCCATGGAGTAGGCTCCAGCCTTTTTCTTCAGGGCATGGCCCAGCCCGGTAAACTCAATGACCTCTTCTAAGCGCTTCCGGGGGATTTGCCTGAGGCTGGCGAAGACCTTCAGGTTTTCTATCCCCGTCAAGTTGAAATACAGCCCCGGAGCCTCAATTAGGGCGGAAAGGTGACTGAGAGCCTGGCTGCGCTCCTTATACAGATCGTGCCCGGCAATCTCGACCTTGCCGCTTTCTGGGAAAACCAAGTTGGCGATGCACTTCATGGTAGTGCTCTTGCCTGAGCCGTTTGGGCCGATAAAGCCCAGAATCTCGCCGGTTTCCAGTGTAAAGGAAACGTTTTTTAAAACATGCAGCTTGCCGAAAGACTTATTAAGGTTTTCAACAGACAAAATTCCCACTGCGTTACCTCCCATTGTCATTAGTAGCATGTAGTAAAAGATCTATATAGTGTAATGCGGCTAAATTGAATGAAGAAAACAATGCACCTTCACGGTATCATCCGGGCTGTTGCAAGCTAAAATCAAGATTGGCTAAATAATGCTAGTAGGGCTGATGCTGACCTACGCCGGTCATCGAAGGCCACGTACTGACTTTGGGAAACCAACTCAGCCCCTTCTTCCATTTTGTTTTCCCCTGATTTTTCCTGTAGCTCAATAAGAGCTTCCCACGTGAAAGAAGATATATATGTCGGATTTTTCTTGTCCATGATGCCGATGCTACGGTAATAGCCAGCCAGCCTGTCCGTCTCCCGCTCCACCACCAGGTATTCCACCGCTCGGGAGATAAAGGCAAAGGAGATAAGTCCCTCCAGAAGGAGCAAAAACAGTGTGCGCACCCGCTGGCGCAGGGTGGACTGCAGGCAGATATTCCTAATGTTTCTTTTCACTTGCTCACCTGCTTTTCTGAGCAATTTTCAGAATCCGCTTTTTTAATTATAAATGATTAAAAAAAAACGTCAATTGAACTGGGTTTATAACTCAAATGTTAATCTTTACCCAAATTAGCCCTAGATAAAATATAAATACCCCAAAAACCCAGGATGTCTATCTGGATTCTTGGGGTTTACATATGTGCCTAACTTTTTTCTCATTCACTTAGTTTTGCAATCTAAACTAGCTCCAACAATCGTAAGGACCGGCAGCAAAGGGTGACTGGCGATCCTTAGATTGTAGAGAATCTAGAGGCACATTAACTGCGGGTTTTGGCAGCGGCGGCGGTTTTCATTCCCTCGGGTATTCCGTCGGCCAAGCGCTCCAGCTCAGCTTCCAAGCGATTGAATTGCCACAGCCAGACACCAGTTTCCAGGGCCAGGCGGCGGGCTTTTCTGGTAAAGCCCTCTTGGCTGACGAGAATGGCAAACTCGCAGTTCAGCCTGCTCCGGGCTTCGCTTACAGCAATGACGGGTCTCTCATTGATGGGCTTGCGCCACCATTTGATGTGGACATAGGTTCTTGCTCCCAGCCTGGACAGTATATACTCCGCCCCCATGCGCCCCTGGTAGAGGACGTCTTCCACCTCATAACCATGGCAAAAAAAGTAGTCCAAAGCGGCGGCATTGCTGCCGGGAACGATTGAAACCTTCCGCCGGTGAAGCAACATGGCGGCCAGGTACACCAGGACAAGGCCGGCCAGCACCGGCCAGTAAGGTGAGGCAAAGCGGACAAATTCTTTAAGGGTGTGCCAGGCCAGCTTCAGCGCCTTTTCCATCAACATCCCCCTCGTTTCCGATGAATACTACTGGGGCTCGGCCCCGGCCTCTCGGCTGCCCAGTTTCTTTAAGAGGCGAAGCAGATATTCGTAATGGGGTTTCAATTCATTGTCCTTTTCCAGCTCTCTTTTTATCCTGATCACCATCTGGTTGAGCACAAACGGGTTTTTCTGGTGGAAGACCATGATCATCCTTAAAGCAAGAGTGGTGTTGGTAAATGCCTTCTTAGCCCGGAGTTTTTGCATAAAGGCCCAAAAGCCTCTGTCCCGGGACATCAGGGTTGCATAGCATTCCTGCACCCGGCTGAGATGCAGTTCCAGGTAGTCCATAGCCCCTTCATACACCTGCAGATCAAGACGAGGCTCCAGGAGTTTCTGGGCCGCCTCGATCCCGGGCAGAGGGCCATAGCGTATTTCAGGATTTTCCAGCAGTTTCAAGATGCAGTCTCCTCTCTAAAATTATAATAGCTGTTCTAATTCCGCCAGCAATTTTGAGAAGACCTGGAGGGTGGTTACAAGAGGTTTAGGCTCGGTCATATCCACACCGGCGGCCTTTAAAATATTTAGGGGGTAATCTGAACCGCCGCTCTTGAGGAATTGCAGATAGCGCCCGGTTGCCTTCTGGTCCCCCGCCAGGACATTTTGCGCCAGGCAGGTGGCGGCGGCAAAGCCGGTGACATATTTGTAGACATAGAAATTGTAGTAGAAATGAGGAATCCTTGCCCATTCCATGCCGATGAGGTCATCCACTTCCATTTCCGGGCCGTAGTACTTCTTGTTGAGCTCAAGCCACAGGGCGCTGAAATCTTCATTGGTCATGGGCTTGCCGGCTTCACTGCGGGCGTAGATTTCCTTCTCGAACTCGGCAAACAGGGTCTGGCGATAGACCGTGCCCCTAATTGTCTCTAAATACTCATTGATGATATACAAGCGCTTTTGCTTGTCCGTAGTAACCTTCAGCAAGTGGTCGTTGAGCAGGGCTTCGTTCAGGGTCGAAGCCACTTCTGCCAAAAAGATGGGGTATTCGGACATAGAGGGGGGCAGAGTTGATCTGCTGTAATAGCTGTGCATGGAATGGCCCAGTTCATGGGCGAGAGTAGAAGCTGAATTCAGGGTGTCGTCATAGTTCAGGAGCATAAAGGGTTTAGTTGAGTAACTGCCCCAAGAGTAAGCGCCGCTGCGCTTGCCCTTGTTCTCATATACATCAATCCAGCCCTGGGTAAAAGCCTTGCTGGCATCCCTGACATACTCCGGACCCAAAGGTGCAAGAGCGGTAAGGACCATGTCCTTGCCGGTTTCGAAGGGCACTTCCAGCTTGGCCTCGGTCACCAGGGGGGCGTAGATATCGTGCATACTGATTTGCTCAAGCCCCAGAACCCGCTTTTTCAGGCTTACATATCTGTGCAAGGGTTCCAGGTTGGCGTTGATGGTGTCGATAACATTGTCGTAGACACTGACAGGAATATTGTCTTCAAAGAGGGCGGCCTCCCGGGAACTGGCAAAGTTCCGGGCCCGGGCAAAGAACATGCCTCCCTTGATTTTGCTGTTGAGGCTGGTGGCTAGGGTGTTAATAACCTTGCCATAAGTAGTGTACATGGCCTCGTAAGCTTCCCGGCGCACTTGTCTGTCCTGGGACTGCATGTACTTGATAAAGCGGCCATGGGAAAGCTCAACCTTTTCTCCGCTTTCGTCGCTGATTTCGGGAAAACGCATATCGGCGTTATTGAGCATTGAGAAAATATTGTAGGGAGCATCGTCCATTTCTCCGGCCATGGCCAGCAGCTGCTCTTCCCGGGGGCTCAAGGTATGAGGTTTGCGGCGAAGGACATTATTCAGGAACTGCCGGTATTCATCCAGACCCGGCTCTTCACTTAAGAATCCGCTGACACGGCCATCCTCCAGGCTCAGAAGTTCAGGCTCGATAAAGGATACAGCCGTTTGCAGCTCAACTCCCAGAGAACCTGCCCGGTCGGCCATACCCTGATGTTTCGAGTGAGCAGTGTCTTCGTCCCGACGTAAATTGGCAAAGACAATAACCTGAGCTCCCAGGACCATGATTTCATCCCGGAGTTTAAGACACTCCAGCAGCGTCTTGGCCCCTTCTCCTAAACGGCCGGAATACCCCTTAATCTTTTCAGAGAGCTCTTTAACTTTGGCAAAATCCTTTTCCCAGCCGGCATCATCGGCATAGACAGATTCCAAATCCCACTTGTACTTCTGCTGGATCTCTTGTCTGGCGGGGACCCCGCCTTTTTTTACTTCTGTCACTATATTCCCTCCTGCTTTATTTCTAACTTTTCTCACCTTAAGTATTCTGCTGCCTAGTAAAAAAAACCTTCCTAAATAAACAATAAAAATGATATACTGGCCAGACAAGAGAGAGAAAGCGCCTTTTCCAAGGCGCTTAATTCTTTTTGCTCCCACCTGCTCTTATTTACAGAGGACATGATGATGCACCTTTTTCCCTTTGCGTACGAAAATCTTATCATCTTTCAGCCAACTGGGGTCGATGATTAGCTCAAAATCGTCTATCTTCTGTTCATTAATCGTGAGCCCTCCCTGCTGGATGAGGCGACGGCCTTCGCTCTTGCTAGATGTAAGCCCGCACTCAATGAGCAGGTCCAGGATGGGGATGCCTGGCTGCAACCGCCCCTTTTCTATTTGGGTTGTGGGGATTGCCCCTGCCTCTTTGCCCCCGGCAAACAACGCCCGGGCGGCTTGGCGGGACTTGACCGCTTCTTCTTCACCATGGACCAGTTTTGTAACTTCAAAGGCCAGCAGTTCCTTGGCTGCATTTATTTCCTGGCCCTGAATGGCGGTAGCGGCATCAATTTGTTCCACCGGCAGGAAAGTATAGAGCTTGAGGAAGCGATTGACGTCCCGGTCATGAGTGTTGCGCCAGTACTGGAAGAAATCATAGGGGCTGGTGAGCCGGGGATCAAGCCAGACGGCGCCGGCCTCGGTCTTGCCCATCTTCTTGCCGTCGGCAGTCTCCAGGAGGGGAATGGTCAGGCCGTAAGCTTCCTCTTGTTCCAGGCGCCGGATGAGGTCGATGCCGGAGATGATATTTGACCACTGATCGTCGCCGCCGATCTGCAAGCGGCAACCATGGCGGCGAAAAAGGGTTAGGAAGTCGTAGGACTGGAGAAGCATGTAGTTAAACTCAATGAAGGACAGCCCCTTCTCCATCCTGGACTTGAAACATTCGTAGGTGAGCATGCGGTTGACGGAAAAATGCACGCCAATCTCCCTCAAGACTTCGATGTAGTTTAGCTTCAGCAACCAGTCGGCATTGTTTACCACCCTTAGTTCGGGGCCCTGGACACAGTCCAGGATTTTTTGGACCTGGGCGCCAATAGCCTGGGCATAAGAGGAAATAGTGCCGGGGTCAAGCATCTGCCGCATTTCTGTCTTGCCGCTGGGATCACCGATCATGGTGGTGCCGCCGCCAATCAGGGCGATAGGATGATGACCCGCCTTGCGCAGATGGGCCATAACCATCATGGGCAGCAGGTGGCCGATGTGGAGGCTGTCAGCAGTGGCATCAAAACCAGCATAAAAAACCGTAGGCTTTTGCAGCTGCTCTGCCAAGGGGTCCTCATGGGTTACCTGTTTGACCAGGCCCCTTTCGGTCAGGGTCTTTAATACATCTGTGGTCATACTTTTTCCCTCCAAAATTACATTCAAAATAAAACAAACCCGCCCCCCAAAAAGGGACGAGTTGATAGCCCGCGGTACCACCCTGCTTGACTGCCCCAGGGGGCAGCCCGCTTTATTGGCCGATAACGGGGCCGCCGCCGCAGCCTACTGAGCATAGCCTTTGGGTGCGGAGCTCCGGGGTGTACGCGTCCCCCTTTGTTGCCGGTTTCCACTGCCACCGGCTCTCTGTAAACAAAGACTGGGTCTGCTCTCCCCTTCAACGCTTAAATTATTGATTGCTATTATATCACCGTGGAGATAAAAAGACAATCAGGAGTTGACGGATTAATCAGTGATTCCGTAGACCTTCCAGCGCCGGCCCTCCCGGTGCAAGAGAAAGTCGTCAGCCTGAATGAGGCCTGGACCATAATAGACAGTGACCACAGCCTGGTCACCAGAAATTACTACCTCACCGATTCTGTAGTGTTCAAAGAGCTGAGAACCATCCTGCCAAAACAGTTGCCAGCGAGACTCATTCACTGTCAGGGTTGTCGCCTGCAAATTCTCCAGGACAGGGCTGCTGACAAACTTCTCCATAGCCTGGACATCTTTGCGGGCAAGGCTGTTGAGCATGTCACTGACCACATTTTCCGGAGCCGGTGGCGACAGAGCCGCCACTAAGACAATGAGGGCCAAAACCAGCACAACTGCACCTGTGGAAATATAGGTCAGGAGTTTGGTCCGGGAGTTATCAGGTTTAGTCACCAGTCATTCCCCCTTTGCCTATTAAAATACCACTTTTTTTTCTCGGGGGCAAATTTTCACTCTGAACTAAACGCCGAGGCCATAACTTTTAGTCTATTCCTGTCTCCAGAGCAATTTGCTGCCAACCCTCTTCCACCATTTCCCTGACCATTTTAGCCACCCTGCTGGTCCCCATTTCCTCATAATCCCCGGGCATGATGGGTGGACTCACCAGCAAAGAAATCTGAGCCGGCCCGATTCTATAGCCGTTGCCTTCATAAATATTACGGGTGCCCTGAATGCGGACTGGGACAATAGGCACATGGGCCTTCATAGCCAGCTTCATGCTCCCGCTCTTAAACTCGGCCATTTCGCCAGTCTGACTGCGGGTGCCTTCAGGGAAAATTACCATCGATAAGCCCTTGCGAACTTGCTCTGCAGCCAGATTAATGATTTCAACTGCCTGGCGTATATCCTGGCGGTCAAGATACAGGCAGCCCACATGGCGCATGAGGCTGTTGACCACCGGCACACGGGCCAGTTCTTTTTTAGCTACAAAAGCTACGGATTTATCTATATATCCCAGCAGCAGCATAGTATCAAAGATACTGAGATGGTTGGCCATAAAGACAACAGGTCCCGGGGGAATATGCTTAATTCCCTTGACTGTCACCTTGCTGCCGGTGGCAACCAAGACTGTCCTTCCCCACCAATGAGCATATCTGCTTGCTAGTTTCTGGCGCTGGCTTTTGCGTCCTGTTATATTTAAAAACCAAAAAACAGGCAGGCAAAAAGCCCCCAGGAGTGTAGCAAGAAATGCAATAATTATCCAATAAAGTGTTCGCAATAACTTCATCCTCCACCACCGCCTGCAACTTTCTCCGCCTATTATAGCATAATGCAGTTGTATACGGAAAGAAAAACCACCTCAGTTCACTTTCCCTTGCCAAAAAAGCATTTAGTCTTATATCACACTAAATTGAATAGAATTATAATGCATATCCGCTATTACAAAATTTGGTAAGGAGGATAACCTGATGACAAAGAGATTGGTTGCTTTGGTCCTGTGTGTCCTGATGTTAACGGCCTTGGCAGCTTGTCGGACGGATCCCGCCACCTCAGATGAGCCTGAATATAAGATTGGGATTATCACAGGCACAGTATCTCAGGGAGAGGAGGAGTATCAGGCGGCCCATAACATGGCTGCCAAATATGGCGCTAAAATTGTCACTGCCACTTATCCTGACAACTTCTCTTCGGAAACTGAGACGACAATCGCCAACACAGTTGCCCTCGCTTCTGACCCCGACGTCAAGGCGATTGTCTTTGTGCAGGCAGTCCCGGGAACAGCTGCTGCCATTGACAAGGTTCGTGAAACCCGTCCCGACATGCTCTTTATTGCCGGTGTAGCAGCCGAAGATCCAGCTACCATCGCCAGCAAGGCCGATATTGTCCTGCTGGTGGATGAAATCTCCATGGGCACAGCCATGCCGAAAAAGGCGGCGGAAATGGGAGCAAAGACCTTTATCCACTACTCCTTTGCCCGTCACCTCTCCTATGCGACCATTGCCACCCGGCGCAACCTGATTATGAATACCTGTGAAGAGCTTGGCATTGCCTATTATGATGTCACCGCCCCAGATCCCCTCGGCGATGCAGGCGTATCCGGAGCCCAGCAATTCATCCTCGAGGATGTTCCCAGACAAATTGAACAGTACGGAAAGGATACCGCTTTCTTCTCCACCAACTGTTCCATGCAGGAGCCCCTCATTCGCTCAGTCTTGGAAGGGGGCGCCATCTATCCCCAGCAGTGCTGCCCCAGCCCCTACCATGGCTACCCGGCTGCCTTGAATATCGATGTCAGCGGCCATGAAGGCGATATTCAATACATGCTGAACTCCGTTGGCACTGTGCTCAAAGAATATGGCCAGGAGTCGAGAATGTCCACCTGGGGCGTCGCCGTCAACATGCTGATGATTGAGGCCGGCGTCAAATACGCCATCGAATTCCTGGAAGGCAATACAGAGGGCCGAGTGGATGAAGACGTGCTCTTCCCCATTATCGATAAAATTGCCAAGGGGGGAACAGTAGTAAGCACATATGAAGAGAATGGCGTGCCCATAGACAATTTCTACCTCATTCTCTGTGATTACTACGACTTCAGTAAATAGATAATCCTGTGAATTCGCCGGCCTGCTCGGCAAGCTGGCGAATTTGTTTACCCATTCCGAAATCCGAAATCGGGGGATGAGAATTTGAAAACCCAATTCCTCTTGAATATGAAAGATATCTCAAAAGAATACTTCGGCAACCGTGTGCTCAAAAATGTGACCTTACAGGTAAAACCCGGCGAAATCCATGCCTTGGTCGGTGAAAACGGCGCCGGCAAATCCACTTTAATGAACATCCTCTTTGGCATGCCCGTCATTGGTGGCACCGGCGGTTTTGAGGGAGAGGTGGAAATTAACGGTGAACCTGTCACTATCGATGCCCCCCATAAGGCCATTGACTTTGGCATTGGCATGGTGCATCAGGAATTCATGCTCATTCCCGGATTCACCGTCACCGAAAATATCAAGGTAGGGAGAGAGACCAGCCGCCCATCCCTGTTAAGCCAAATTCTCAGCAAAGAATTGGAGACCCTTGACCTCGAGCAGATGGCGGCGGATGCCCGCAAAGCCCTCAATGAAATTGGCCTCAATATAGAAGAATACGTCCTGGTGGCCGGCCTGCCAGTAGGTTACAAGCAGTTCGTTGAAATTGCCCGGGAAATCGATAAAACGGGGATTAAGCTGCTGGTATTTGACGAACCCACAGCTGTTCTCACCGAAAGTGAAGCAGAAAGGCTGCTAAAGATCATGAAGCTCATAGCCCAAAAGGACATCGCCATAATCTTTATTACCCACCGCCTAGGCGAAGTCATGCGGTATGCCGACAGCGTCTCTGTCCTCAGAGATGGAGAGCTGATAATGCGCACAGCAGTCAAAGATACTAGCATGGTGAAGATTGCCGAGCTGATGATTGGGCGCAAGGCACAGAAGTATGTAGATTCAGTTCCAGGCCGGCTGGAATCTGAGGAAATTGCCCTGTCTTTACAAGACTTCCATGTGGATATGCCAGGAGAGATGGTGCGGGGTATTGACCTGGACATACGGCAGGGAGAAATATTTGGCATCGGCGGCCTTTCCGGCCAAGGCAAACTGGGTATAGCCAACGGCATTATGGGCCTGTATAGTTCCCAGGGCAAGGTCAGTGTCTTTGGCCGGGAACTGGATCTGGGCAAGCTAGGAGCCGCTCTCGCCAACGGCATCGCTTTTGTTTCCGAAGACCGCAGAGGTGTCGGCCTCTTGTTGGACCAGTCCATTGAGCATAACCTGGTCTTTTCTGCCATACACATCCAAGAAGAATTCCTCATCAACCTAAAACTGCTCAAACTATATCATCGCAGCAAGGCGAGAAAGCATGCCCAGAAAATGATCAAGCTCCTCGATATCCGCTGTACCGGTCCCGCCCAAAAATTGGGCAGCCTCTCGGGAGGCAACCAGCAGAAAGTCTGTCTGGCCAGGGCCCTGACCCTCAACCCCAAAATACTCATAGTCTCTGAGCCCACCCGGGGCATTGACATCGGCGCCAAAAAACTGGTGCTGGAATACCTCCTTAATCTTAACAGCCAGCAGGGAATGACGATAATTATCATCAGCTCGGAATTGGTTGAGCTCCGTTCTCTCTGCCATCGCATCGCCATCATCGCCGATGGCAAAGTGGCGAGAATTATGGAGCCAGATGCCCCTGACGCTGAATTTGGCCTGGCCATGTCAGGAAACTGAAGAGCCATGAAATTACCAACTAACTGGGCTGAATGCAAATTAACACTGGTATTGGGAGGGAGGTAAGAACATTGCAGACTAGAATAAAAAAACTCTATGCCAAAATCGGCTTGCCCCATATTATTATCGTCGCCTTTTTTCTGTTTCTGCTGACCGCTGCCGCCCCTCTGGGCCTCAGCGTTCGCAGCCTCATGGGAGATACCCTGAGAAGATGGGCGATGTACGGCATTCTTGTCCTAGCCATGGTCCCGGCAATTCAAAGCGGCATCGGTCCCAATTTCGGCATTTGCCTGGGCATCGTCGGCGGCCTTTTAGGGGCAACTGTCAGTATTGAGCTGGGCCTGGCCAATCCCTGGATTGCCATAATTGTTGCCATGCTGATTGGGGCATCTATTGCCAGCATTCTGGGCATTCTTTATGGGTCACTCTTAAACAGGGTAAAGGGTTCAGAAATGACTGTTTCTACATATGTAGGTTTTTCAATAATAGCCTTTATGAATATTATGTGGCTGTCCCTGCCCTTTTCCAGCGGCACCCTGATCTGGCCTTTGGCCGGAATGGGCATGCGCAATAATATAAGCTTAGCTGGCAGTTTTGGCCATGTCTTCAATAACTGGCTTTCCTATTATCTCTTGGGAGACAAAACAACAGGCATCTTCATCCCCACAGGTTTGATTCTTGTCTTCCTGGCTGCCTGCCTGGCCATGTGGCTCTTTCTCAGGAGCAAGACGGGCATAGCTATGAGCGCAGCCGGAGAAAATCCCCATTTCGCCAGGGCAGCAGGCATCAATGTCCACAAGATGCGGATCATTGGCACGGCAGTATCTACTGCCCTAGGCGCCATCGGCATAATTGTCTATGCCCAAAGCTACGGCTTTCTGCAGCTATACAACGCCCCGCTGATGATGGGCTTTCACAGCGTCGCCGCCATTCTCATCGGCGGCGCCAGCACCAAAAAGGCTACCATATCAAATGTAATCGTTGGCGCTTTTCTCTTTCAGGGCATTCTGGCAGTTGCTTTGCCTGTGGTCAACAAGGTGCTGCCCGAAAGCAACTTGCCTGACGTCATCCGAATTATCATCTCCAATGGAATTATCCTCTTCGCCCTGAGCAAGGCCAAAGGAGGCGCGGCCAATGCATAAGCTTAAAGAACTGGTATTAAACAACAAGGTGGTTCTACTATTTGGACTCCTCTGCATTGCGGCAATTTATACAGCCCAAAACCCCCTGACTTTTGTTGCCGGGGAACTCTTTACCCGCATTGGCCGCAATGGCTTCATGGTCTTGGCCCTGCTCATTCCTGTCCTAGCGGGCATGGGCCTCAATTTCGGCATCGTCATCGGCGCCATTGCCGCCCAAATTGCAGTATTCTGGACCGTTTACTGGGGCTATACCGGCAGCGAAGGCTTTCTCCTCTGCCTGCTCCTCTCCACGCCCATTGCCATTTTTTTCGGCTGGCTGGTGGGCAGGATGTTCAACAAGATGAAAGGCGCCGAGATGATAGCCGGCTTGGTCCTGGGCTATTTTGCCGATGGCTTATACCAGCTTTTTTTCCTCTATATCATCGGCGGGATAATTCCCGTCTACAATGAAAGACTCATTATCTCCGGGGGCATCGGCGTCAAAAACACCATCGACTTGACAGGCAATCTCAAATATTCTCTGGACAATGTGCCCATGCTGCATATTGTGAAAATTGTCCTGGCTGTCCTGGCAGTTGTTTCCTTGATAAAAATAATCCTTGGAGTTGTGAAAAAAAATCCGCTCGGCCACAGGAGCTGGATTGTGTTGGGGGCGGCCCCAATAGCCTATGCTCTGACCTTTGTCCCGGCCATTAAGGAGTATCTCTCATCAGACCGGCTGCTGCTTCTCCATGCCGTACTATCTGGCCTGGGGGCGGTGATTGTCTGGCAGTCCTGGCTCATCGTCTCTAACAAAATCAGGCGGCGCAAAGAATACTCCCTGATTCGCCCCCTGGTCTACATGGCCATAGCCGTTGGAGGCTGTCTGTTGACTTATATCAAGCCTGTAGAAAAAATACTCTTGTATGTAAAAATCCCCGTCACCACTTATCTATGCATTGTTGCCCTCTGTTTGTTTAATGCTGCCCTGCTAAGGACTCGACTGGGCCAGAATATGCGCACTGTGGGACAGAGTCAGACTGTCGCCAACGCCGCCGGCATCAATGTGGACACAACCAGGATAATCGCCATGATTATCTCTACCACTCTGGCCTGCTGGGGACAACTGATTTACCTGCAGAATATCGGCACCTTTTCCACCTATGGCGCCCATACCCAGGTTGGCCAGTATGCCATTGCCGCGCTGCTGGTGGGCGGGGCTTCGGTGAAAAAAGCTTCCAGCAAACAGGCTGTCATAGGCGTAATCCTCTTCCACACCCTCTTCATTGTCGCGCCTCAGGCCGGCAAACAGCTGTTTAATAACGCCCAGCTGGGCGAGTATTTCCGTGTCTTCGTGGCCTATGGCGTCATCGCCGTTTCCTTGGCCATGCATGCCTGGAAAGATAGAGGTAAAACCAAAGAGCCCAATAGAAACAGAGTTTAAAAGTTAGGAAGGCATTCAGATGCCTTTCTTTTTTTTCTCTGAGCTTTTAGACATCCGCCCAGACGGACAAAATCTCCTCTATGGTCATATGCTGTAAGGCATATTTCTTGAAGGGGGCCTGTTGATGTCTGAAAACTCTGTTCTGTTGGCAGCCTGCCTGACCCTGTTCGCCGGTCTCACCACCACCCTTGGGGGGGCCGTCGCCTTTTATGCTAAGCGGGCAAATACCAAATTCTTGGCCATTGCCCTTGGATTTTCAGCAGGGGTGATGATTTACGTTTCCATGCTGGAAATTATGAGCAAGGCAAAAAATATACTCATTGAAGCCATGGGGGAAAAAGCAGGCAACTGGGCTGCGGTGCTGGCGTTCTTTGGCGGGATGCTCTTTATTGCCGTCATTGACAAGTTTATTCCCTCCTTTGAGGAAAGTCCCGGCGCTCCCCAGACAATCCCTCAAGCCAAGGAAAGGGGCACCACCGGCGCCAGTTCTTATAATCGCAAGCTGTTGCGCATGGGCCTGTTCACAGCTCTCGCTGTGGGCATCCACAATTTCCCCGAAGGGCTGATTACCTTTTTTTCCACCTTGCAGAATCCGGTGATGGGTCTCAGCATCGCCGCCGCTATCGCCATTCACAACATTCCTGAGGGAATTGCCGTGGCTGCTCCCATCTACTATGCAACCGGCAGCCGCCGGCAGGCATTCCTGTGGGCTTTTTTATCGGGAATCGCCGAACCCATTGGCGCCCTGGCCGGTTATCTGGTTCTGGCCCCCTTTCTCAGCAGCACAGTCTACGGCGTAATATTTGCCGCAGTTGCGGGAATTATGGTTTATATCTCCTTCGACCAGCTGCTGCCGGCAGCGAGAGAATACGGTGATCATCACCTATCCGTGCTGGGCTTGATTGGCGGCATGGCGATAATGGCTTTAAGCCTGCTCTTGTTTATGAAATGTTAAATATTGGCTGGGGAAATATTGGCGAAAACAAAGACTATAAGCTAAAATAGTACAAGCAATATGAAGCATAAGGGGCAAAGAATATGAAATTTAAGCACAAAAATATTATTATTGCAGTCCTTGTCATAATCTGCTTTCTTCCCGGTCTTGCTGGGGCAAAGGCTCAAGAGCCTCAGACAGAAGCCCAGGCTGCAATTCTCATTGAGCAGGTCTCGGGAACAGTCCTCTACGCCAAGGACGCCTACCGCAGAATGTATCCCGCCAGCACCACCAAAATTCTCACTGCCTTGCTGGCAGTGGAAACAGCCGATATGGATGCCCTGGTAACTGTTGGCCCGGAAATCAATTTAGTGTCAAAAGGCAGCAGCCTTGCCCGCCTCAGCGTCGGCGACACAATCACCCTCCGGGATTTGATCTATGGCCTCATGCTGCCCTCAGGCAATGACGCTGCTTATACCATTGCCGCCTACCTTGCCCGTCGCCAGTCTGGAAATCCTGATTTGTCAGCGCCTGAAGCCATTAAAGTCTTTGTTGACATGATGAATGCAAGAGCCCGGAAACTGGGAGCAAAGGATACACATTTTACCGGGCCTGATGGCTTTCATGCAGCCGACCACTATACTACCGCCTATGATCTTAGTCTCCTGGCCAGAGAGGCGATGAGGCATCCTTTTATCCGCACAGTGGTTTCCACCGCTGATTACACCCCTGATTCCTGGAAGGGCAGCAACACATGCAGCTGGAAAAACAACAATCTGCTCATTCACTCCCTCAATGATTTTTATTATCCCGCTGCCACCGGCCTGAAAACAGGATATACCGGGCAAGCAGGATTTTGCCTGATAAGCTCCGGCAGCAGCAATGCTTTGGACCTTATTGCCGTGTGCTTAAAGACTTCCGAAGCCGGGCGCTGGTCAGACGCCAAGGCATTGCTCGATTATGGGTTTGCCAATTATACCTGGCTGCAGCTGGTCAAGGCCAAGGAAGCAATACACACTGTCAGCATCACTAACGGCGACTACGGCCAACCCGACGCGGTAATGCTCACCGCCGCAGAAGGTTTTGCCGGAGTCTTTGCCCAAGAAGATGCCGGACGCATAAAAAAAGAAATAGTCATTGACAATAACCTGCTGGAAACAAAGAATTCCTTGGGAGAAGCGGCAGCAGCTGCCCAAGGAGAGTATGCGCTGCGGGCGCCACTGTCTAAAGGCCAGGTTGTCGGTCAGGTAAAATTCACCCTGGGGGGCAGAGAATTGTTTTCTGCTGATTTGATTGTCACGGCCGATGTGGCCCCCCGGCCCTGGTGGCGGACTACGCCTGCCCTGACTATTATTGTCTGTGGACTTATTTTTGTGGCTGCCATCACCGCTCTCAGCATAAGGCGCCGCCGCAAGACAGAATTGGCGCCTGGGAACAGCCACTAATTTCATCGTCTTTTCAGCTACAGGAAGGATTTCCCGGAGCCAACGGCGAATAAATTATACAAGCCCAGTATCCCGGTGCTATTGCCCCGGGTTTATACTTCTTGAGGAGGAGTAAAATGGAACATATAATTGCAATCATAAAAAAACTCTTTAGGGATATTTATACTACTCTCGACTTTTCTACGGATTTACTCCTCTATATTGGCTTGGGAGTGCTCTTGCTCCTGCTGATCATCCTGATGATTGCCAGGAAGAAACCTCGCAAACAAAAAAGCCAAAGTCCTAAGGACAACGAGTCCGATTTTTTAGAGGTAGGACCGGAGCCGGTGATTGTCTATGGCAGAAACAAGACACAGGAAGCCCCCCAGCCAGAACCAGTGCCGGAATTCCAACTAGAGCTGACTCCGGAACCTGAACCGGAACCTACGCCTCAGTTTAATTTGACTCCAGAACCAGAGCCGGAACCCATGCCTCAGTTTGATTTGACACCAGAACCGGAGCAGGAACCCGTTCCTCAGTTCAACATAACTCCCCAGCCTAAGCGGCAACCCCTGGCCCAAGCGGATTTCCCGCCGGAACCTGAACCGGAACCTGTTTCACAGTTAAAACCGGAGCCTTTGGACCTCTCTTCCTTGCCTCCGGCTCCTGAAACTTCCCCATTTCAACGTTTCATGAATGCTGGCCCCGGGCAGGAGGCGGCAGCAGCTTTTATGCCGGCCCTGGCTCAAGATCCCTTGCCACTTCTGGAATCCGATTTTGCCAGCGAAATCCTGCTGTTATTCAGCAAGCAGGGCTTCACCATTGAAAAAGTCGCCTATCACGGGACCTACGGCGCAGATTTTATCGTAGCCGCCGAAGGCATGAGGGCTTATGTCCAGGTTAAAGACTGGAAGAAAAAAGCGACCCCCCGCACTGTTCAGGAAGCTCGCTATTATTCCAATACTAATGGCTGCCACAAAACCATCCTCATCCCCGTGGCTGGGTATACCAGCGCCGCCAACCGCGAAGCCGCCCAGCGGGCAGTCTCCCTTTGGAACGCTAAGACTTTGAAAAAAATCAGAAACGGTGAGCTCTCCCTGGAAGAGTGGATAGCAGCCTCAAGTTTTTAAGCCGGCAATGCCGGCTTTATTTTTTTGACTATTTAAAGGCTCAGGAATAAGTTGACGAATACCGGCACCGCCAGTGAAAGCACTGCGCCGGAAAAAAAAGCCAGGGGCGCATACTCCCGCCCCGCCCCCCGAGAGATTATCGGCAGGAGGACATCCATGGCGGTAGCTCCCGCGGGGGCAACAGCCGGCACAGGTCCCAGCCAGCGTGCCACCAAAGGGGTGATGATGACGGCAATCAGTTCTCGAAAGACATTAGACAGAAACGCAAGCGCCCCTAACAGGGGACTGTGAATCTCAGAAATCAGCACAGAGGACAGACTATACCAACCGAAGCCGGAAGCCACAGCCGCTCCCTCCTGCCAGGGCAGGTCCCAGATGAGAGCAGTGAAAACCCCGCCCAATATGCTGCCTGCCACAATGCCAATGGGGATAAAAATGATTGCCAGCCCAAGCTTGCGCAAACTGGCGAAGACCTGACTTGCCCCTCCTAAATCAAGACCCACCCCCAGCAGGAGCAGTCCCAGCACCCAGGTGGCCGCATCGGTCAGAATGGGCAGCATTCCCTTGGCGACAGTCAGGCCGAGAACAAAACCTGCCACTACAGCGCCTAGCAAAATTAGGGTCAGTCGATAGCCTGCAGGGCCTTTTGCCAGCTGCCTGCTGTTCTCTTCTGCTTCAATCCGGAATTTTGGCAGCGCTAAGCCCAGCAAACACAAGACAAAAATGCTGCCCAGGACCGTGGCGCCGGCCATAAAAAGGGCCCTGCCTCCTAGACTGCCTAACTGGCTGACCACTTGCGAATCAGCTCCCAGCCTGGCGCCCATCACCATAAGGAGCAAGATCAGACTAACATTGGATAGAGCCGCCACTGGCAGCTTTTCTGCCCAATCAGGCCTTTTTGCCGCCAAAATGTAACCGCCCACCAGGGGAATAATTATCATCCACATTTTTCAGCCCTCCTCGCAACGCCTATATCTTACCCTAACAGGGTGCATCCCGCCAGCTCCCAGAATCAAAAAGCGCGGGGCATGCCCACGCCTTTTATACTTTTTACTTGCCGTTTATCAGATTTTGTAAGCTTTGAATGAGTTCATTGATTTTAAACGGTTTAGGGAAAGCTGCATCAAAGCCGTATTCTTGCCAATTGGCCATGACAGGATCATTGGAATAGCCGCTGATCACCACAGCCTTGACAGTTGGATCCAGCTTCCGCAGCTGGCCAATGGCTTCCTTGCCCCCCATGCCCCCGGGAATGACCAAGTCCATTATTACCGCATCGAATTTATAATTGTCAATGCTTTTTTGATAGAGCTTCAGCCCCTCAAGCCCATCCTTTGCCCAATCAACTCTGTAGCCATGCATTTCTAGCAGCTCCGACAGGGTCTGGGCGATAATTCTATTGTCTTCAATGATCAGAATATACCCGTCAGTTGGCTGGACAGTCCTTTCCGCTTCTTCTGGGAGAGACCCCGCCTTTGAAGCAGGCAGATAGACATTAAAGGTTGCGCCCGTCCCTTTCTGCGATTCAACTGCAATCACGCCCCCATGATTCTTGACTATAGAGAATGCCGTGGCCAGTCCAAGGCCGTTTCCCAGTTCTTTGGTGGTAAAAAAGGGATCGAATATATTATTGAGGTTTTCCGGGGCAATTCCCACCCCAGTATCTGTAACAGAGAAACGGACATATGCGCCCTGGGGCAAAAGAAGGCTGCTGTCCTCATCGATTTCCACATTGCCGGCTTCAATTAGGATGGCGCCTCCCTCAGTCATAGCCTGCTGAGCGTTGAGGATCAGGTTGGCGATCACCTGTTTAATTTGACCTTGATCTATTTCGACGGCAGCCAACCCAAGCGCGATCTGAAATTTGGCCATGACTGCCGAGTCTTCCAGAACAAAAAGGACTGTATCCCGAAGGAGCGGGCCAAGCGCAGTTACTTTTTTTGCCGGTCTTCCGCCCTTGGCAAAGGTAAGAAGTTTCTTGGTCAGATCCTGAGCCTCAAAACAGGCGTCTTCTGCCAATTTTAAGTTTCTGACCACGCCTTCTTCATAAGTGGACATTATCTTTGCAACCTGAATGTGGCCTAAAATTGCGGTGAGGGCATTGTTAAAATTGTGGGCAATACCCCCGGCAAGGATCCCCAGAGATTCAAGTCTCTGGACATTCAAGAGCTCTGTTCTGGTTTCTTTCAGTTTTGCCGTCCGTTCTTCCACCAGCTCTTCCAGGTGCTTTTCATTCTTATTGAGCGCGCCGAACAAAAGAATATTTTCATAGGCCAGGGCTGAATAGGCGCTTAGCGTCATAATCAGTTCCCGGTCTTTGTCTGTATAAGCCGCAGTTTTATCCTCATCCCAGACGCAATGCCAGCCATAAGCACAGCCCGAGGTGGTAAAGGGCACCGCCAAACCGTAACCCCAGGAACCTGCTATCGGCCCCCAGCTCACAGGTGCAAGATCTCTCATAACCTGCTCCCCAATTGCCTCCGGCACTGACAGAGAAGATTCGCAGTTGCAGTTCTCACTTCTTCCCCAATAATAACGCTTTCCCCCATCGTCCAGGCAAATAGTTAAAAGGGAGTTGCAGTTTAAAAACTCACCTGCTGCACGGCTGGCACAGCTAAGGAGCTGCTCCGGGTTGCGTTGCGAAATTAGGCTGAAGCTCAAGTCCGCTAGGGTAGCCAGCTGCAAACCTGCTGTTAGAGAACTTGCCCCGAAAGGGGAATCGTATGGGGAAGAAGTATGCATAACTTTAGGGCTAACTTCTTTGCCGTTTTTGGCCAAGAGATCATTGACTGTAGCTAGGATATACTGGGGATCCGATGGCTTAGGGATTACCTGACAGGTCCCGCATTTCTGGCCCAAACTCAGCTCCCCCTGGAGGCGGCAGGTGGCGGAATAAAAGATAATTGGTGTATCTTCCTTGCCTGGCAGCGAACGCAATTGGCGAGCAAACTCAATGCCGTCTATAGTTGGCAGCAAAATATCGCTGATTATTAAATCTGGATGATTGGCTTGAACCAAGCTTAAAGCAGCCGTGCCGTCAGTAGCTTCTAACACCCGGTGCCCCAAACTGGTGAACAAATTTGTTAAGACCTGGCGACTCAGGGCATGGTCTTCAACAATCATAATTTCAGCCAATTTTTCATCCCCTTACTCTTTCTACCAGAGCCGTAATCTGCGAGGCAAAAGTCTCCGGTTCAATGGGTTTGCTGATATAAAAATCAAAGCCTCCCTTGAGCAGTTTTTCCCGGTCTCCCACCATTGCAAGAGCAGTTACCGCCACCAGGGGTGTTTCAGCCATGGCAGGTTGGGCCTTTAAAGCTGCGGCGACCTGATAACCATCTACCCCCGGCAAGTGTACATCACAGATAATCAAATCCGGCTTCTTCCCGGCTAATTCCAGGCCCTCTTGACCATCAAGGGCAGAGAAAATACTGAAACCAGCAGTTTCGAGAAGGTAGGTCATCAGCTGAAGACTTATGAGATTATCCTCGATAATCAGAACTTTTTTTGGCATCATTATTGTTCACTTATGCCTTTTAGAATGAGAGTAAACTCGGAGCCTTTGCCAAGCTCGCTGCTAACGGCAATCTGGCCGCCTATAGATTCGGCCAACATATTGCTAAGATACAGTCCCAAGCCAGCGCCATCGCTGCGGGGAGGACCGACCCGGGTAAAGGCTTGAAACAGCTTGTCCAAATCCCCAGGCTTAATGCCAATTCCGGTATCGACAACGCTTAGCTCTAGCGCCTCATCGCCATTAGATTTGACAATAATATTAATTTCTCCGTTTTCGGTATTCTTAATGGCATTATCAATAAGGTTTATCAGTATCTGGCTTAAGATCCGGCGATCAGTGCAGATGGGCAGGTCTGGGTTTGGAACACTGATCTTCAGGGCCAAGCCCTTATTTTCTGCCATTAAAGCCATAGTTGAGGCGATTTTCTTGACAAATTCCCCGCAGGAAAATAACTCCCGCTTGATCTCTATTTCTCCCGACTCAATCTTGGATAAATCCAGGAGATCGTTGATTAGCGACAACAGGTGCTTGGCGCTGACCGAAATATTATTCAGCTGCCTCTCCTGGTCCCGGGTGAGGGGACCAGGCAGCCGCATCAGCAGCGTCCCGGTAAACCCAATTATTGCGTTGAGAGGGGTGCGCAGTTCGTGGCTCATCCTGGCCAGGAAATTATCCTTGGCATCGCAGGCCTTTTTTAACTGCTGATTAATTTCCTGCAATTTATCTTCCGCCAAATGGCGGTGTTTTATTTCATCAATGAGCTGAATATTGGCGGACCGCAAAGCAGCTGTCCGCTGTTCGACTCTTGTCTCCAAAGAGGCGTAAGCCTTGCGCACTTCCTCCTCTGCCTTCTCTCGCTCTGTGACATCCCGGATGACCAAAATGCTGCCAGCTGCCTGGCCCTGGTCATTAAAGATAGTTTCAGCGTTAAAATCAATGGGAATCTCTCTGCCATCACGGGATACCATTACACCCCGGTTTACAACTTTGGCCCCCTCTTCCGGCAGTGCTGGCCTTGGGTCCTCAGCCGGCCCACCTGAATCCTTAAGGGCAAAAACCTCCTCCAGCTTTTTTGTGGAGGCATCTGCAACCTTACAGCCAGTCAAGTGTTCCGCCACCGGGTTCATAAAAATCACCCGGTTGCCTGCATCGGCTGCAATCACCCCATCTCCGATACTGCGCAAAATCGTCAAAAACCAGCTCTCCCCCAACCTGTGCCTAATCTTAGAGGCATCTGTGCCTTTTTCTAGGTCAACCAATTCTTTACTTGCGGTCAAAACTCTCCCCCCAAAATTAATAACTTGGCGCCGATTTAGCCCTGCCTGGAGTCCTGTGAGCCCCCGCTCTGGCCCCCTTTGAATATATAACCTGAATGTATCCAAATACTACAATTAGAAAAAGGCTTCCAGGGCAATCCCCACTAGAAAATACGAGCAAAAGAAAGAAAAACGCTAGAAATATCAGGGCAAAGGGATAAAGCTTATTAAAAAACTCCGTTTTAGACCTTTACTGACTTTGACCATTCCTGACCATGGTGATAGATTATAGATGAAGCAACAGGTAATAAAGGCCTGTAATCAAGGAAATAAAAATACTGGAGGTGCTACTTATGTTTGAATTGACTCCCTACTCCCGCAGTCGCATGTTGCCCGGTTCCTGGCTCCGCGACTTCTTTACTGATGACTTTTTCGGTGGCCTCTCTACTATTAAAGCTGATATCTTTGCAGAAGGGGACAACCTGGTCATCGAGGCAGAATTGCCTGGGTTCAACAAAGATGACGTCAAGGTCAAAGTCAATGATAAGCAGCTGACCATTTCCGCTCAGCGCAAGGATGCAAACGAAGAAAGGTCAGAAGACTATATCCGCAGAGAGCGCAGCGTCAGCCAGGTCTGCAGAACTTTCATCGTCGAAAATCTTGATGCAGACCAAATTCAAGCGAAATTTGAAAACGGCTTGCTGCGGCTGACAATGCCAAAACCTCAAGAACTGCAGCCGAAAGTCAAGGAAATTCACATCAAATAAACTATCCCCTCCTTATCCCGCCCCCTGGGCGGGAGTATTTTTTCTCATGTATAAACCTTAATCACTATAACATGAAGCATATAAAAAAAATGTCGAATTCTGTCTCCTGTTCACAGAAATCCTGATAAAGTACAATTTAAAAAAGACCCCCCTTGCTCTCGGTAAGCGGGGGCCAATTGATATCACATATACAAGCCGGTTTTACAGACGGATAATTTAGCGTCAAGAATGGCGTTTAGTGTTACGATACCAGTTTTTATTGGGTCAATCACAGGGATGCCTACCTGGGCTTCAATCTCATCGCCAATCATTGTCATTCCCGCGCAACCCAGCAACAAAACTTCTGCACCTTTTGCTTTCGCTGCTTTTGATGAGTTCAAAATACTGTTTCTGAGAACTTCTTTATCGTTGACAAAGTCTGCAATCGGCAAATTAAAGGTTTCCACTGAAGCAATTCGCGCTTCAAGACCATATGCTTTTACCGTAGCTTCCATCATTGGTTTGGCCTTCGTTGAAGAAGCAAGAATAGAAAACTTAAACCCTAAGAGCAAGGCTATGGACATTGCACATTCGGCAATGCCGATTACGGGGACCGGGCAGATTTCCTTTAACGCATATAGACAGGGGTCGCCGAAACATGCAAGCAACACGCCATCATATTGTTTCCCCGTCGCCTGCAACTGATTCAGATATTTTATAACCTCAGTTCCAGCTACTGTATAATCAACGAAACTCTCCAGAACCTCAGGCGCGTCAGGCATCTTGACAACAGTAACGGCAAGATCCGGAATGTTGAGCCTGGAAACGGTGTCTTGGATATCAGAAGTCATTTTTTCGGAGCTGTTAGGATTGATTAATAGTATTTGTTTCATATTAACCTCCCCAGGGGTTATTTGCCAACGGGCTGCTTAGCAAGTTGGCGCCACTGCTCAAACATCTTTTCTGGAGAAATAATGTTATTGTCAAAGCCGACAGATTCTAAACGCTGAGCCAGCCTTGTAACTTGAGGTGGCTTAATATTGGCTTTTTCCAGCAGTTCAGTCTGGGCAAACACTTCCTGGACGCTGCCCTCTGAAAGCACGCGCCCGCCGGTCATGACTACCACACGTTTGGCATACTCGGCTACAATATCCATTTCATGAGTAATAATGATAATTGTATGGCCATGCTTTTCGTTGAGCATTTTCAGGAATTCCATTACTTCGATAGACTGTTTGTAGTCCTGTCCCGTGGTTGGTTCATCAACAATAATTACTTTTGGACGCAAAGATAAAATGGAGGCGATGGCAATCCGCTGGCGAATACCCTTTACTTGAAAAAAAGGATGCTCTTCAAATACTTCAGGAGTAACTCCTGCAATCGCTGCAGCCTCTGTAACCCGCTGTTTGACTTCATCTTCAGGAATCCGCAAATTGCGGGGGGCATAGGCGATTTCGTCATAGATATTGTTATTAAACAACTGATGGTCAGGGTTTTGGAAGACATAGCCAATATTTTTGACCAGTTCCGTACAATCCTTGGTATGAACTACGTCAATGCCATTAACCTTGATTGTTCCGCTGGTAGCTTTCAGAATCCCGTTGAGGCATTTGGAAAAAGTTGTTTTGCCACAGCCGTTGGTGCCGATAAACGCAATAAACTCTCCATCATAAAAATCAATGGATATATCTTCAATTGCTTTAGTGCCATCGGGATAGCAAAAAACTAAATCCTTGACTTCAATTATTTTGCTCTTCTCCACATTACTCATCTCCCTTCAGATAACCTTTAACAGTCTTTTCGATTTCTTCCAATTGAATGGGAGAGTGTTCGCCTTTGTTGCGGCTGGCGTTGACCATATGCATAAATTTAATGGCGCCGGGAACGCGAATGCTCTTCTCGCTGATGAAATCCAAATCATCAAAGAATGTCTCTGTGGCGCCATATTTTTCAATCTGGCCGTCATGGACCAAAATCAGTTTATCAGCCAGTTCCACAAGCTTTTCAACATTGTGTTCGACAACAATTACAGTGAGGTTAAGCTGTTCTTTCATAATCCGCAAGAGATCGAAAACCATATCCTTGGAGATAGGATCCAACATTGAAGTTGGTTCGTCCAATATTATAATCTTAGGCTTCATAGCAATAATCGAGGCTATAGCTACTCGTTGCTTTTGCCCGCCGGAAAGGTCATAAGGAGGCTTTTCCAATAAACCTTCAATATTGGTGAGTTTGCATACCCACTCCAGACGTTTGCCAATTTCTTCTACATCGCAGCCGATGTTTTCCAAGCCAAAGGAAATTTCCTCTTCGACGCTCATAGAAGTAAACTGGGCATCTGGGTCTGCGAAGACCATGCCAACAGTGCGTGCCAGTTCACGTGGGCTGGAATCACGGTTTAATTTTCCAAAAAGCTTGACGTCGCCCTTGTAAATACCATTATAATTTTCCGGAATAATACCTTTTATGGCGGCAACAAGTGATGTTTTACCTGCTTCATTGGGTCCGATTACGCCGATAAATTGATTCTCTTCAATTTCCAGGTTAATTCCCTTTAATGCAGGTGTTTCTCGACCTTCATAACGCCAAATTAGATCTTTTATTTCAATTGCGTTCATTAGATTTCCCCCTTACAGATTGAACCAAGTATGGCGTAAAGTGCGATAGAGCCAAGCATTTTCAAGAGAGAAGGAATCCACCACCAGATCAAAGTACACTACTGCAAGAGAAGCGGCAATAATTGTGGCAATAATCCATTTATCAGTACGCTGGAGTTTCATTTTATGCTTTAGATAATCCGGACGCTTTTTGCCGTCAACTTTGCCAGATAATTCTGTGCCCTTTGAAAAAAGCCCAATGCTGATATCTTCACATTTACGAATGGACAGAGTAAACAGAGGCACAAGGTACATAGAAAAATGTTTTACCTTGCCGCCAAAGGAAAGGTTTCTTACATCTAGGCCACGGGCTTGTTCCGCTTCCCTGATGATAGCGTAGTCCTCCAAAAAAATGCCGGCGGAACGCAAAATCAAGCCAAAAAAGTAAGATACGATGAAGGGAAATCCTAATGTCCGGAAACCTACAAGGATGTCCCGTTCCCTGTTAGTCGAAAAATAAAAAATCGATGCAAGCAAGAGAGCAATGATGCGAATATAGATACTCATTGCCCACATAAATGAATGGAAATGAGCGTTAAATCTGCCGATGGAAAAGATGATTAGACCTTCTTCTGTATTAATGGGGAAGAAGAAATAAGTCAGATTGATAATTATTCCGACAGTGATCATCATCGGCAAAAAGATTTTCAGGCGGCTCAAATTAACATGAGAATATTTGAGCATAAAGAAGATAATTATAATAAACAAAACATTATATTCAGGAGCTTCGATAAAAAGCGGGAGAAGACCAGTAGCTAAAAACAAGATTAGACGAGCAACTGGATGCAAAGCATACATTGGCGATTCAGCAGGAATATAGCCGATAATTGTTCTTTGCATTTTCCTGGTTTGTTCCATATCTATCCTCCGATCGTTGATGCAAATTTTTATGAAGAAAGCCACAAATATTGTTGTGTGATTGATTGGGAATTCCCTATCAATCACACAACTTTTTAGATTAAATTATTTGACGATTAGATCACTCTATTAACAGCAAATTGATAAATGCTGTAACCTATGCCCAGTATCCTTTGCAAAAAGTCTTTGTTCTGATAACAATCGGTGAGATGAACTTCAGCATGACTACACCCAAAACCCAGGATGCGATTGAATTGCCAACGAACCAGCCGATGAAAACAGTGAGATGTGCACCTGGAGCGATTAAGCCGAACCATTTTAAGACAAAACTTCCCCAACCAGCGCCAAGAATATTCGAAACGATAATACCCCATACTGTAAAAATAATCCAGTCTTTTGCTGACTTCAGACGCGGGTCAGCCTTGAACTGGCGGAATGCCCAGCCAGCAATAATAGATTGGGCCAGGTTTCCGGGAATGTAGGCCAGTGATACAGGAAGCGGAGCTGAGCCAGAGATCATATTGGAAATAATGGGGAAAATGAAACCTGCAATGCCTCCCCAGGCACCATACCAAATAGAACCAACGCTTTGAATAGCTTGGCCTGGCCAAAAAGCAGTAACATAGCCAAGGGGGACAGCAAGGCTACCAAAAGTACCCACGACAACGCCAATCCCTGCAAACAGCGCCATCATAACAAAATGCGCTAAACCAGGTTTGCGAACCTCGCCCTCTTGCAGTTGCCAGACACTTCCGACGTTTGCCATTTTTCGTGGCCTCCTAATTAGTATTTAGCCAAACAAATTTTTTTTGGCTTGGCTAAGAATACCATAATATTTTTTAGTTGTAAACACCTTTTTTTTGGTAAGAAAAGAGCCGCTTCCTGAAAAAACATGATAACCCTTCAGGATAGACCATTCTCTTACAGGTGCAATTTTATAATGCCCAAGATATTCAGTTCTTATATCTAAATTAGAAAACCATTGACATAAAAAATAAATAAGCAGCATCAAAAATATGTATGAAAATCTGTTGACTGTCCTCTAAAATATGTTATTATGGGTTTAGAGTCCTAAAAATGTTTTAGGGTAACGCAATTATTTTTAGCAGATTAGACTTTAGAAAGGAGCATGGTTTACGTGGAGAAAATTAAATGGACTACTAATCAATTGCCGAAATCTAAGGACCGCAACCTGGAGATCATGTCGCTGGAGAATGTTAAACATGCCAGAGCTTTTCACCAAAGCTTTCCTCAGTATTCAGTTACTCCATTGGCACAGCTAAATAATATGGCAAGTTATTTGGGTGTCAACGGTATATATGTCAAGGATGAATCCTACCGCTTCGGATTAAATGCCTTTAAAGTCTTGGGCGGTTCTTTTGCAATGGGGCGCTATATTGCTCAGCAGCTAGGGAAAGATATTTCCGAGATGACTTACGATTACCTTACTTCCAAGCAACTCCGTGACGAATTCGGTCAGGCGACTTTTTTTACCGCCACTGATGGCAACCACGGCCGCGGCGTAACATGGGCCGCCAGCAAGCTGGGGCAAAAATCTGTCGTGCATATGCCCAAAGGTACCTGCAAACCTCGATTTGACAATATTGCAAAAGAGGGAGCAAAGGTAACGATAGAGAATGTTAACTATGATGAATGTGTTCGCTTAGCAGCCGAGGACGCAGCTGCCACCCCCCATGGGGTAATTGTCCAGGACACTGCCTGGGAAGGTTATGAAGAAATCCCTGCCTGGATCATGCAGGGTTATGGCACAATGGCATTGGAAGCAGTGGAACAACTGAAAGCAGCTGGGGTTAAGCGTCCCACTCATGTCTTTGTCCAGGCTGGCGTTGGGTCCCTGGCAGGCGCAGTTCAAGGATTTATTGCCAATATGTATCCAGACAATCCCCCCACCACGGTAATCATGGAAGCCCAGGCTGCCAACTGCCTGTATCAATCTGCCGTAGCTGCCGACGGACAAGCGAGAGCTGTAGGCGGAGATTTGCAGACAATAATGGCCGGACTGGCATGCGGCGAAGCTAACACTATTTCCTGGGACATTCTTAAAAATCACAGCAGCATCTTCGTCTCCTGCCCTGACTGGGTAGCAACTAAAGGCATGAGAATGCTGGCAGCCCCCTTCAAAGGCGATTCTCAGGTTGTCTCCGGTGAAAGCGGCGCTGTAGGCATGGGCTTACTGGCAACCTTAATGCAGGATGAAAACTATAAAGATTTGCGGGATGCAATCGGACTAAACAAAGACAGTATTATCTTATTATTTTCCACCGAAGGCGACACCGATCCAGAAAGCTACAAAAAAATCGTCTGGGGAAATACTGAATCTTGTTAAGTCTGATTTAAATAAAAATTATAAAAATCAAGGAGGTTACGTTAATGGATTTCAAGAAAATCAAAGCAGCTGCAGAAGGTTATCAGGAAGATATGATAAAATTTCTGCGGGATTTAGTTGCGATTCCCGGCGAAAGCTGCGGCGAAGAAGGCGTCATCAAGCGCGTTGAAGCCGAAATGAAAAAGGTTGGTTTTGACAAGGTAGAAATCGACCTCATGGGCAATGTCCTGGGCTATATGGGCACAGGCAAAACCCTGATTGCTTATGACGCCCACGTGGACACCGTTGGCATTGGCAATATCGATACTTGGGAATTTGATCCCTATAAAGGCTTTGAAACCGAAACTGAAATCGGCGGCCGCGGCACTTCTGACCAGTTAGGCGGCATTGTCTCCTCTGTTTATGGCGCAAGGATCATGAAAGATCTTGGCCTTCTTTCCGACAAATACACCGTCCTGGTAACAGGCACTGTGCAGGAAGAAGACTGTGACGGCCTGTGCTGGCAGTACATTATTAACGAAGATAAAGTAAAACCTGAGTTTGTCGTAGTTACTGAACCTACTGATGGCAATATTTATCGCGGCCAGCGGGGCAGAATGGAAATCCGTGTTGATGTCAAGGGCGTTTCCTGCCATGGTTCCGCTCCCGAACGGGGCGATAACGCTATTTACAAGATAGCCGACATACTTCAGGAAATCCGCGCCTTAAACGACAAACTCCATTACGATCCTTTCCTTGGCAAGGGCACAGTCACCACCTCACAGATTTTCTATACATCCCCCTCCCGCTGTGCAGTAGCCGACTCCTGTGCAGTAAGTTTGGACCGCCGCCTCACCCATGGCGAAACTTATGAGATGGCGTTAGATGAAGTCCGCAATCTGCCTTCCTGCAAAAAATACGGCGCAGTCGTCAGCATGTACAAGTATGATCGTCCCTCCTGGACCAACCTGGTCTACCCCACCGACTGCTACTTCCCCAGCTGGGTAATTCCTGAAGATCATCCTGCCACCCAGGCGATGGTAGAAGCCTACAAAGGCATGTATGGCGAACCGAAGGTTGACAAGTGGACCTTCTCTACCAATGGTGTTTCCATCATGGGACGCTACGGTATTCCCGTAATCGGTTTCGGCCCCGGCAAAGAAGCTCAGGCACATGCTCCAAATGAAAAGACCTGGAAAGAAGACCTGGTACGCTGCGCAGCCGTTTACGCTGCAATGCCCCCTCTGTACTGCAAATAAATTTACTGTAAATTAATAGTAAAGGAGTCGACTGATTTGGATCCAAAATTACATGGGTTTATTGACAGATTAAATGCACTAAATTTCAAAGACATGTACAACAACGATTTTTTCCTAACCTGGGAGAAAACTGATGATGAGCTGGAAGCGGTTTTTACTATAGCTGACGCCCTGCGCTATATGCGTGTAAACAATATCTCCGTGAAAATTTTTGAAAGCGGCCTGGGCATCTCATTGTTCCGGGACAACTCCACCAGGACCCGGTTTAGCTTTGCCTCCGCCTGCAACTTGCTGGGATTGGAGGTACAGGATCTGGAGGAAGGAAAATCCCAGATTGCTCATGGCGAAACTGTAAGAGAAACCGCCAACATGGTTTCCTTTATGGCTGATGTCATCGGTATCCGTGATGACATGTACATCGGCAAAGGGAACGCGTACATGCGTGAAGTTTCCAAGTCGATTCGTGAAGGCCACAAAGATGGCGTTTTGGAACAGACTCCCACTTTAGTCAATTTGCAATGCGATATCGACCATCCCACCCAGTGCATGGCCGATATGCTCCACATTATTCATCAGTTTGGCGGCGCGGAAAACCTCAAGGGTAAAAAAATCGCCATGACTTGGGCCTATTCTCCCTCTTATGGCAAGCCCCTTTCAGTTCCTCAGGGTGTCATTGGCCTGATGACCCGTTTTGGCATGGATGTTGTCCTGGCCCATCCTGAAGGCTATGAAATAATGCCTGACGTTGAAGAAGTCGCCAAGAAACATGCTCAGGCCACCGGCGGCACCTTTACCAAGACCAATAGCATGGCGGAAGCCTTTAAGGATGCTGATATCGTTTATCCCAAGAGCTGGGCTTCTTTTGCCGCTATGGAAAAGAGAACTAATTTGTATGCTGCAGGCGATACCGACGGCATCAATGCCCTGGAAAAAGAATTGCTGGCCCAGAACGCTCAGCACAAAGATTGGTGCTGTACTGAAGAACTGATAAAGACCACCAAAGATGGCAAGGCCCTTTACCTCCACTGTCTGCCTGCAGATATCAATGATATCTCCTGCAAGAATGGCGAAGTTGAAGCCTCTGTCTTTGACCGGTATCGCACCCCTCTGTACAAAGAAGCTTCTTTCAAGCCCTATATCATTGCAGCTATGATTTTCCTGGCCAAATGCAAAGATCCTCAGGCAATATTGAAGGCATTGGCTGAGCGCGGCACCCAGCGCTGGATGAAATAATTGTCACAGATCATTATTTTAGCGAAGCTCACCTGCAAATGCCGGTGAGCCTCGCTAATTTCATAACTCAAATGGAAATAAGGTGATTGATAATGGGAAAAAGACTAGTAATCGCACTGGGAGGCAACGCTCTGGGCAACACAGCGGCAGAACAGCTGGTGCTTGTAGCCCAGACAGCAAAGCCGATTGTTGACCTGATTCAGCAAGGGAACGAAGTAATCATTGCCCATGGCAACGGCCCCCAGGTGGGCATGATCAATCTTGGCATGAGCACCGCTCATGCTGCAGGCGCCATCAAAGCTGAGATGCCTTTCCCCGAGTGTGGAGCCATGAGCCAGGGCTATATCGGCTATCATCTTCAAAACAGCATCAGCAATGAGCTGGCAGCAAGAGCCATCAAGAAAAGCGTCGCCACAATAGTCACACAAGTGCTGGTGGACGAAAATGATTCGGCTTTCCAAAACCCGACAAAGCCAATTGGCGCATTCTACACTAAGGAACAGGCTGAAAAAATAGCCGCGGACAAAGGCTATACCATGGTAGAAGATGCAGGCCGCGGCTACCGCCAGGTAGTCCCCTCCCCCAAGCCGGTAGCGGTTGTAGAAAAGGATGTGGTGGCCGCCCTGGTAAACGCCGGCGTGGTTGTAATTACTGCCGGGGGAGGCGGAATCCCTGTCATTCAAAAGGATAATCGCCTAGTGGGCGTTCCCGCTGTCATCGACAAAGACTTCGCTTCCGCTAAGGTCGCTGAACTGCTGGATGCAGATGCCCTCATAATCTTGACTGCTGTAGACCGGGTCGCCATCAATTGGGGCAAACCCAACCAGAGATCTTTGGCAGAAATGACCGTTGCCCAAGCCGAACAATACTGCAGAGAAGGTCATTTTGCCCCTGGCAGCATGTTGCCAAAGGTGAAAGCTGCCATCGGCTTTGCCCAATCGAAAGCAGGACGCAGGGCAATTATTGCCTCTCTGGAAAATGCCTCCCTCGCCCTTCGCGGCGAAAGCGGGACGATAATTCAGCAGTAATGGCAAGCGAAATTATTTTTCCGGAGGTTATCTGATGCGCCAAGTGACATTAGGCCTAATCCAAATGGAAAGCTTTCTCGGCGATAAAGAAAGGAATTTGGCCCTGGCAATTCAGCTAGTAAGGGATGCGGCCAGCCAAGGGGCAAAGTTAATTTGCCTGCCGGAAATGTTTGTAACCGGCTACCATTTAGACAGTCTTGGCGATTCTCTTTACAGCCTGAGTGAAGAATTAAACGGGCCCACTATTGCCGCGTTGGGAAAACTGGCCAAAAAAATAAACGCTTATATCATTGCCCCCTTGGCCATAAAGAATCCTGACCATGGCCTCCTCCTCAACGTCGCTGTCCTCATTGACGATTGCGGCGAGGTGCAAGGAGTATATTCAAAAAATCATCTCTTTGGGGATGATGATAAATATTTTACCACCAGCGGCGAATATCCCGTCTTTAAGACCAAGTATGGAACCATCGGCATCATGATCTGCTGTGACAACAACTATCCCGAACCAGCAAGAATTCTTGCTCTCCAAGGCGCTGAAATTATATTTACAACTGCTGCCTGGAGACTCCAGGAGGCAGACCTCTGGCGCCTGTACAACTGCTGCCGGGCGGCAGAAAACAACGTATTTGTCGCCGGCATCAACGCCTTTGGCCGCCTGGAAGGATTGTTTTTATTCGGCCACAGCATGCTGGTTAATCCCAGGGGCCAGATCCTTGAGGAAGTCAATGAAGACGGCAGCAGCGTCCTGGTCCGGACCATCGACTTAGACGAAATAGCGGCAATTCGCCAACACTCCCCCGGCCTCAAAGACCGTCACCCCCAAGAATATGGCGCTCTTTGTCAGCCTGCAGACCTGAATGGCATTCTCAAGTAAATTATTTGCCGGGTGAATTGCAGCAGGTATTTTTTCAATAATAAACGACCTGCTTTCACAAATGTGAAGGGCAGGTCGTTTAATCCTTGTTGAAGGGTTTACTTCTTAACATCGATATAATTATACAGAGTATACTTGGAAATACCGAAATACCTTGAAATTTTATCGCCGCTCTTGCTGATTAACAGCGCGCCGGAGTCATACAAGTACTGCAAAGCTTTGATCTTGTCATCTTTGTTCATCAGGGGCACCGGCTTGCCAACCAGGCGAACGCTTTGTTCAAGCAGTTCGTCCAAGAGATCATTGACATTTTGCACAATCGGCTCAGGTTCTTTGTCGCCATTCTCTGTCTTGGTCAGGTTAGTCAGAGTATGCGCTGCCATTAACAGGGCAGTCATATCATAGTTGATCGACAGTATATTGGCCGCTTGCCCATTTTCGTCATAAACATAAATTGTGCTGGATTTGATTATCTTTTGGTCCTTAGTAGTCATTAAGTAATTGAGATGGTCCTCAAGCACAGCATCCTTATTGCGCAGGGCCTCCAGCACCACATGGGAAGGGCCATCTCCCACCCTCCGTGAAGTTACATGCCCGTTTTCAATTGCTACAATGGAGCTTTCAATATTGCCTTTGGTTAAATCGTGAACTACCACTTCACAATTATCCCCGAAATGCGCGGCGATCCCTTTGGCCAGGCGCTTTAAAAAATCTATTGTCAACTGGTTGCTCATATCCCCACTCCTTTTCAATTAACATGTCGCAAATATGAATTTTAGTGTAAACTACCCATAGGGTAGATTGTTTGCACCCTAATTATAAAGTAATCACATAAAATTATCTAAGGATGATTAGATGAAAAAGCTAATAAAAAACGGAACCATTGTTACTCCAAGTTTATCATATCAAAGTAACATACTGATTGAAAATGGCATTATCGCCGCCATCCAGCCTGGGCTGGAAACGTCTGATACAGAAATTTATGATGCCAGGGGCTGCCGGCTGTTTCCCGGGTTTATTGATGCCCACACACATTTAGATATGGCTATGGGCCCCACTGTCACCGCAGACGACTTTCGGACTGGCACAAGGGCGGCTCTTGCTGGCGGCACTACATCAATCATTGATTTCGCCACCCAAGATAAAGGCGACACCCTGACCCATGCCCTGGGAAAATGGCATCGCAAGGCTGATGGCATTTCTGCCTGCGATTATGGCTTCCATATGGCAATTATAGATTGGAATCCTGAAATATGCAACGAAATCCAATCAATTGCAGATGCAGGAGTAACTTCCTTTAAAGTCTATCTCGCCTATGACAACCTGCACGTCAGCGACAGCGCAATCTATGAAATCCTGCGCCGCGTAGGCCAGGTCCATGGAATTGTCGGCGCTCACTGCGAAAACGGAGACATCATCAGCAAGCTGATAGATACTAACCTTCGCCGCAACAATACCCAGCCTTGCTTTCACGCCCAGTCCCGGCCGGACCTGGCAGAAGCAGAAGCCATCTCCCGCTTCACTTACATTGCGCAAATGGCAGAAGTTCCTGTCAACATCGTTCATCTCAGTAGCGAGGCCGGCTTAATGGCAGCTAAGAGCGCTCGCCAGCGGGGAGCAGATATCTATATCGAATCCTGCCCCCAGTATTTTATTCTTGATGACAGCTGCTATTACCTGCCGGGATTTGAAGGGGCGAAATTTGTCTGTTCGCCGCCAGTACGTTCAAAACACAGTCAGACTGCTCTCTGGAACGCTCTTTCTGCAGGCAGCATTGATACCATCTCTACAGATCATTGCAGTTTTAACTGGAAAGGGCAAAAAGAACTGGGCCGCAATGATTTCAGTCAAATTCCTAATGGCCTGCCGGGAATTGAACACCGTCCCGTACTCCTGTACACCTACGGAGTTGCGGCAGGCCGCATTAGCGAAAATCAATTTGTCGCCAGTTTATCTGAGAACACCGCCCGCCTTTTTGGCATGTTTCCGCAAAAAGGGCAAATAGCAGTTGGCAGCGATGCAGATATTGTCGTCTGGAATCCCAGCTGTCAGGGCACGCTCACGGCTCAAAACCAGGTGCAAAATGTCGACTATACCCCCTACGAAGGCCTGAAGATTCAAGGTGGAGCTAAGGCTGTTTTCTTGCGCGGAGAGCTGGCAGCCGAAAACGGCAAAGTGCTCTTCGAAAATCAGGGGAAATATATACATCGCCATAGCTGCGACTATTACCATAAAAATTCGTAAGCTTGCCAGAAAGAGACCACCGCTCACTACCGGACCCCTCCGGCGTGAGCGGTGGCTTTTTTTTAGCAAAGTCTATCTGTGCACAAATTTACTTCGTTAACTTTCTGTGCAAAAACTGTCCTGAACCTTTTTCCCCCAAGAATTTGCCGTCTTCAACCAAGATATCGCCACGGCGAATAGTCATAACCGGCCATCCCTTCGGGGTGATTCCTTGATAAATTGTATAGCCAATGCCGTAATGAAGGGTTTCATCAGACAAAGTTACTTCCTTTTCAGGATCGACTATGACCATGTCCGCATCAAAACCAACCTGGATAGCTCCCTTCTGAGGATATAGGCCAAATGTTTTCGCAGGATTCAATGAAGTCATCTTCACTAGCTGATTCCAGGTGATGCGGCCTTTATTAATTCCTTCGGAAATAAGCAGGGCCAGCCGCTCTTCCACTCCACAGGAACCGCTGATGACCTTGGTAAAGTCGGGCTTCACCGAACCGTCTTCATTGACCTCCAGGTTCTGTTCCTTGATTTCCCGGGTAAAGGTGCAATTGTCAGAGCCAATAATGGTCAGAGTTCCGTCAGCCAGGCCTTCCCAGAGCTTATTCAGGTCCTTTTCGCTGCGCAATGGCGGGCTCATCATATTCAGGTGGCCATCTGCAGTCTGATATACTTCATCAGTAAGAGTCAGATAATGGGGGCAAGTTTCAGCAGTTACTTTGATGCCGGCCTTCTGGGCGTTATAAACAGCGTCCATGGCTTCGCCGGTGGAAAGGTGGAAAATATAAATTGGGCAATCCATGAACTTGGCGTAGGCGATAATGCGGTTAACTGCTTCCAGCTCGCAGATATTCGGTCTAGACAGGGGGAAGGCACTCCAGGCACGATTGCCTTCCTGGAACAGTTTCTCGGTGCAGTATTCTACCAAGGCGTTGCTTTCGCAATGAAATCCCGGCATCGCGCCCTGGGCCCGGGCTTCGGCCATAACTTTCAAAATATCGTCGTCCTCAATCATAACTCCAGATTTGCGGTAAGTCATAAAGAGTTTAAATGTAGGACAGCCATAGGCGACAATATCCTTGATCTCGTCAATAATCTTGTCATTGGCTTCGACGAATTTGGCATGGATGCCGTAATCAACTGCGCAAGCCTTCATTTCTTCACGCCGCTCTTTGATTGCTTCCAGTACTGACTTGCCTTTTTTGGACTCAGAGAAATCCAGCAATGTAGTGACCCCGCCAAAGGCTGCACAGCGGCTGGCGGTATAGAAATCTAAGGTGTCATAGATGCCGTTTACACCGGCATGAATATGACAGTGGGGATCGATAATGCCTGGGAGCACATATTTCCCAGCAGCGTCAATAACCCGTTTGGCGCTATCAAAAATACCCGTTTCCGAGATGGCAACAATTTTGGAATCCTTGATCGCTATGTCAGCTAAGTAAGACGAATCAGCGGAAACGACAGTGCCTCTTCGGATGATTAAATCAAACATCGACTTGACCTCCATATTAGATATAATGTTGTAGCTGAAACTGGCCTTAGGATTAAATAAGGTCTATCACCTTCCGGCAAGTTCTTTATTTACAACAATATTTTAAAGCCAAATCAAAAATTTGTCAAGGTAGCCGCCTCATTCTATTGTCTGCGGCCCCAAGACAATTCATGTATGAAATTCTTGCCCGCTATAATATTTTCCCCGGAAAGGGAAAATAGTTTTTGCCATAAAAAAACACCACACTGTGGTGTTTTAAATAGCATGGGCCGTCAACTAGTTTTACTGAATGATCTCAATCCTCACCTTGCCTACTCCGTCGGCGTACAGGCCGATTTCCTTGGCCGCTGCCGCCGAAAGGTCGATAATCCTGCCGGGAGTAAAAGGCCCCCTGTCGTTAATCTCAACCACCACAGTCTTTCCTGTGGCCAGGTAGGTTACTTTTACTCTCGTGCCAAAGGGCAGTGTCTTGTGGGCGGCTGTCAACGCATACATGTCAAAGGGAACGCCGCTGGCCGTTCTGCTGCCGTGGAGTTCCGCCCCGTAGTATGAGGCGACACCTACCACGGCTTCCCCGGTTGTGCCTCTGGAGACTGTTCGAGTCCCCTTGAGGATGACCCCCGCCACCGGTTGAGCAAGTATGCTCTCACTGACTATGCGCCTGGACACTTCTGCACCGTCATGGAATATGACTTCATAGGTTATCAGCTTGCTGCCGTCCTTAGCCTGGGTCTGCACCTTTTTCTTGCCCTGGCCCAAGGTGGGATCGCTTTTATACACTGTCTTAGCCGCTATAGCCACTTCTTCACTGACCAGCTGGCGGTCCACCCGGATGATTTCCACTGTCAGCCCTTCAGTCAGCCTTTGCTCCAGCGGGCAGCTGAGCAAATCGCCCTCAACACTGATACCTTGTTCCGCCAACAGTCCTTCAACGGTCCCTGCCCAGGAAATGACTGACAGTCCCCGGCCATCCCCCTTAATGACAACTTTTGTCCCCTTCTCAATAATAATGCAGTTGGATTGAGTTTCCTTGTCCAACCCAGGAAAGACCCGCTCATAATCAGCATCCAGGGTTATATTAGCTTCAGCCAGAATATCCGCCACCAGAGTCTTGGTTGTAAGAACCTCCAGCCTCCCAGCTCCCGACAGAATTGTTACCAGCCGCGGTTGAACCTGAACCGGATTGATGAAGACAAGGGCTAAGATGGCCGCAAAAACAGCAGCCTTAATCAAATATTTTTTCTTGTCCTTCATCTTAATCACCCCCAAATTGGTAAACTTTGGCTTACCGTAATCCTAAAATCCCTTATATAGAATTATATACTATAGACGCAGGTTTTGAAGTTGGTAATTTTTGGCTGCGAGAGAACTTGCCCTGAACCAGGGGGATTCTCCGGTTTTTCTTCCCATAGGTTGATATTTATGGTAGCTTGTTCAATACCAGTAAGTATATCCCTAGCTGGAGGAAATAAACCTGCCGCTGATTCCGGCAGGTTGATATTATTTTAGCCGATAATACTCATAGTGTAGCCTAAATAGCCGCCGGTGAGATTGTAGGCATCAAATCCCTTTTGGATGAGGAAGCGGAAGCCCACATTTGCCCGATAGCCCACACGGCAATAGATGACAACCTTTTTGTGCGGGTCAAGCTCCAGATAGCGCTTTCTCAACTCGTCCACAGGAATCAGAATTGCCCCCTCAACATGGCCTCTGTCATACTCTTCCTGGGTGCGGCAGTCAAGGATTGTTATATCTTCGCCTGTGCGCAATTCATCCAGCTGCCGGGGGGTAATAATCCGCCCTTCCTGCCTGATAACATTGCTGGCGATCATCCCAGCCATGATCACGGGGTCCCTGGCGGAACCAAAGGGAGGGGCGTAAGCCAAGTCGAGATTTTCCAGGTCGAAAACTGTCAGATTGGCATAGATGGCTGTAGACAATACGTCGATTCGCTTGTCGACACCTTCCCAGCCCACGATCTCCGCTCCGAGAATCAGTCCGGTAAATTCCTCCACAACCAGTTTGCAAATCATCCACTTAGCCCCGGGATAATAGCCTGCATGATGAAGTGAGGGGCTGTAGCAGACGAAGTATTTTCTTCCCAGTTCCTTTGCCTGTCCCTCAGTGAGTCCTGTGCGGGCAAGGGTAATGTCACAAGCCTTGATAATACTTGTACCCTGGACACCCTTAAACAGCAATTTGCCGCCGGCAGCGTTGGCGCCGGCAACCCGGCCCTGCTTGTTGGCGCTGCCTGCCAGGGGAATGCGGATCATTTTTTTGGATACCAAATGCAAAGATTCTACGATATCGCCGGCGGCGTAAATGTCGGGATAACTTGTTTGCATGGTGGCATCGACCATCAGACCGCCACTTTCCCCGATTTGCAGCCCGGCTTTTTTCGCCAAATCCAGCTGGGGCTTGCTGCCAATAGCCACCACAACCAGATCAGCTTGAATTTTAGCGCCGTTAGAAAGCTCGACTTCTTCCACCCTAGCATTCCCTTTGATTGCAGTTAGCGCTGCTCCAAGGATTACGTGCATCCCTTTTTCCTGCAAATGCCTCTCTAGAGGAATTGAAAATTCGGGATCAAAGCCCCCAGCCAGCTGGGGCGCCAGTTCGACAATAGTTGTTTCAATCCCCTGGCTCAACAAGGCTTCAGCGGTTTCCAGGCCGATAAAACCGCCCCCTACCACAATAGCAGATTTTACACCATCTAAGCCTTGTTTGACATTTACAGCTTCATCAACAGTAAACAAGTTATAGACACCCGGTAGATCGATTCCAGGGAGCGCAGGACTCACCGGCTTGCTGCCGGGAGCCAAAATCAGCTTGTCATAGTCTACCTTTTTTACGCCCTCTTCGCTTTGCACCTCAATGGCTTTTTCTTCGGGTAGAATCCTTAGCACTTCATGCTTCAATCTGACGTCTATATTAAATCTGTCTTTAAATAACTGAGCCGTAACCAGCAGGAGATTTTTCTTTTCCTTGATATCTCCGCCCACATAATAGGGGAGACCACAGTTTGCAAAGGATACATACGGGCCTTTTTCAAAGATGATTATTTCTGCCTTCTCATTAACCCGCCTTGCCTTCACTGCTGCAGACGCCCCTGCAGCTACTCCGCCTACAACTATAATTTTCATAAATTTCCCTCCTTGCCCGGATATTAAAAAAAAGATGGGGGGTCCTTTAAGGCCCCCCAAGAAATACGTTTTTCCTGACCAGCCAACCGTCCCGGCTCACTTCCTGCCTGAACCCTTAAAAACAATGAAGAGTGCCGGCAACTAAGGTGCGATTGTACCGGTATTACAAACCAAAGGGTGTGGCCCAAACTAAGGATAACAGATAGGTTACGATTAACGAGACTACCGACATGATACCACACACTGCAGAATAAGTTTTAAATCCGCCAGAGAGTGTAAGATTGGGCACCAAGGTAGATACCCAGAAACCGCTGTCATTCATCCACCTGATAGCCATGGCGCCGCCAAAGGCTGCGCAGGCAAGATACAGAGGAGAAACGCCAAGGGATGAAATATTAGGGGCAATCAAGCTGGCAGCTGTAATCATGCCGACAGTTCCTGATCCCTGTACTGCGCCGATAATCGCGGCCACAACCCAGACAAAGAGAATGGGGCTGATGTTCCAGTTGGTCATCATTGCCGTTATGGACGCTCCGCTGCCACTGGCATTGATAACTGCTGCAAAAGAGCCACCAGCGCCAGTAATCAAAAGGATTGTTCCCAGCACTGCCAGAGAGTCGGTCAAAGACTTGTTAGTCTTATCTCTGCCGATGACACCCCAGGAAATGATAATGGCAACAATCGCGCCAGCCAAGAGAGCAATTACCCTGTTGGACAGGAATTGCACATATGCAGGTATTTCCTCGGCAAAGGCGTTATAAACAGTTCCGAACAGAATCATGATAATGGGGAGGATGATTGGAATTATTGAAAGAATAAAGCTTGGAAGTTTGACGTTTTCTTCTTTCTTTACTTCTTCTTGTACAGCTTGCTCTTCATCTTTTTCAGGATCCCACTTGATAACCTTTTTGTCCAGCAGCACTTTATAGATGTAATAAGTGAGAACTGCGGAAACAGCTCCAATAACCACCCCGATGACAAACATCTGACCAATCGGGATTCCTAAAATTTCAGCGCCGGCTAAGGGGCCAGGGGTAGGCAAAATAAAGCAGTGGGCAATCCCTGCGCCAGCAACCAATGCTCCTAGATAATAGGGCAAGGGATGCCGGGTTACTTTGCTTAATCCTTTAGCGATGGGGGAAACGATGACAAAGACGACGTCATAGAATACAGGAATAGAAGCCAGGAAACCTGTTGCAGCCATTGCCCAAGGAGTATTTTCCTTCTTCTTGATTCCCTTGAGGAAGCCATTGGCGATTGATTCGACACCGCCGTAATCAGCTACCAGCTTGCCAATCATGATGCCGAAGGCGATAGGCAAGCCAATGCCTGTCATCAGACCGCCAAAGCCTGAAGAAATTGTGGACACAGTTTCAACAAGACCCAAACCGGAAGCGATTCCCAGATATAAGGAGCCGACTACTAATCCTATGGCAGCATTTAGTTTGAGATATGCCATGAGAAAAACCATTATTACTACTGCAATAAGCAGATGCACCAAAACTCCCATTTTTTAAAACCTCCCTTAGAATTAGATCCTTTATTTAACCTGTAAAACAACCAAAATCATTGAGTTTACATCCTACAGGATACAAGTTTCAAAGTATGGCCCCCTAACCCCTCTTGCGCGGTGTAAATATAGTTTTTATCATTACAGTTGTTGAAGAGTAATGGGGCCAAGCCATCTAAGTTTACTTACAATCGGTGACCGCCAAGGGCGGCTGTCAAGGTCAGGAATGTTTTGTATCTTGATGCCTTGAGGCATCATTATCAAAGACCTAGACTAAATTGTGGTCTTTTTGGATTTGCTCTAGTGTCCTCGGATTCTCTAACATGTCAAGAATGAAACCTACGGCGAGACCAGCTGTCTTTGAAATTGTGCATTTTCCCGGAGCCAGGCAGCCTCTTTCCTTTTCTTCTTTGGAAAAATCAGCTTTTGCGACGGGGTTCCATGAATTCCACCATTTGCCAAAGCGTTTCCAGGTTACACTTCTGCAAGTTACGCCGCCGTATTCTTCCAGGAACTTCTGGCCAACAGTCTTGGCCACATTATCAAAAGCGATCCAGCGGTAATCTTTGTTTTCCAGCTGTTTTTGCCGGTCTACGCCTGAGGCCAGGCTGATAGCAAAAGCCGCTCCTGTCAAGGCCCCGCAGTTGCCATCGCCCATGTTGGCATGTCCCCCGGAAAGGCCTACAAGACATTTGAAGATTGCTTCTTCAGATTCTTTATCTGTAAGCTCAACTCCATATTCCCTTAATGTGTCAACAACAGCAACGAAAGTTGACTGTGCACAACCCCAATATTTAGTTGTATTCTCATACCCCAGTTGTACAGCCCTGTCAATGCATTCCTGTTTGCATCCTGTACAATCATGCTTGCATCCCATCTGTATAACCTCCTTTATAATTTGTTATTTAAGATCCATCTCGGGTTCATGTTCTTTCCATACCCAGGATTGGTCTTCAGGATTATTGATCAGATCCCAGATTGTCTCGACAGCCCAGCCGGCAGCCTTGGAGATGATACAGCCGTTGGCATGTCTGCACCCGACTTTTTCCGCTTGAGCGAACAATTCTTTGTTCCGGCCGGGGAACTGAGAGTCAAAGGCCATGCCGAATCTCTTCATGAGAATATTACGGCAGATAATGGAACCGTATTCCTTGACGAATTTGTCGCCAACGCCTTCTTTGACATTGTAATAGGAAATCCAGCGCTGCCACTTGCCGTTTTTCTCTTGTTCTTCTCTGCCGATTCCTACCGCCAGGCTGATGGCGGCGCTGGAACCCAAAACCGCGCCGCAAGTGCCAATGTGCATATTGCCGCAACCGCCGGTTAGACCAATGAGTGCCTTGAAGATTTCATTTTGCACTTCGGGAGAAACAAGCTCAATGCCTTCCTCTCTCAGTGCATCCAGGGCTGCGGAAAATGAACAGTGCGCGCAACCGACGAGAGTTCCCTGATACTGGAATGCAAGCTCTTTAGCCCTCTGAATACATCTCTCTTTGTTTTCCACCTATTAGACCTCCTTATTTTTGCAGCCAAATAGCGGGATGTTTATTTTTTAAACACTGCTCCCTTGCTAGCTGACGATGCAAGTTTGGAATAATGGTACAAATAGCCTTTTTCTACTTTGGGTTTCGGGGGACACCAGTTCAACTTTCTCTGTTCCAGCTCCTCCTGCGATAAATGCACCTCCAGTTTCTTAGCATTGATATCTATTTCTATGATATCTCCGTCTTGCAACAGAGCAATCGGACCACCCTCTGCCGCCTCAGGTGAAATGTGACCAATGGCCGGTCCTCTGGTTGCGCCGGAAAAGCGACCGTCTGTAATGATTGCAACATTCTTGTCCAGGCCCATGCCTACCAGGGCGGAGGTCGCGATCAGCATTTCCCGCATTCCCGGACCGCCTTTGGGTCCCTCATACCTGATTACAACGACATCTCCTTCTTTAATAGCTCCAGAGTATATCGCTTTCTGAGCATCTTCTTCCAAATCGAACACTCTAGCCGGGCCCACATGTTTCCACATTTCCGGTGCAACTGCTGTCCGCTTTACTGCAGCCCCTTCCGGCGCCAGGTTCCCTGCCAGTATGGCGATTCCACCGGTAGAATGCCAGGGGTTGTCCACAGTCCTGATTACATCATCCCGCTCAATGCAGGCGTTCTCAATTACTTGGCCAACAGTCTTTAAACCTACTGTCATGACACCTGTATTGATTAGTTTCTTCCGGGCCAGCTCCTTCATTACTGCACTGACGCCGCCAGCTTCATAAAGATCCTGCAGGTGATGGGGGCCAGCGGGACTCATATTGCACAAATGGGGAGTCTTATCGCTGATTTCATTAAAGATCTCAAGATCGATTTCCATACCTGCCTCATAGGCAATCGCCGGCAGGTGCAAGACAGTATTTGTAGATCCGCCCAAAGCCACATCGACGACGATGGCATTCCTCAAGCTCTCCATGGTAATAATGTCCAGGGGCCGTATATTCTGTTCCACCAGCTGGACAATCTGCCGGCCTGTTTGTTTTGCAAGGCGAATTCTTGCGGCATATACTGCAGGAATCGTTCCGTTGCCTGGCAGCGCCATCCCCATTGCTTCAGTCAGGCAGTTCATAGTGTTCGCCGTAAACATCCCAGAACATGAGCCACAGGTGGGGCAACCGCTATCTTCAATCTTGCTAAGTTCTTCAAGCCCCATTTTACCGGCAGCGTAACTGCCCTGGCATTCGCCTACATAGCTGACATCAATGTCCTTGCCTTTGTATCTTCCCGCCAGCATGGGACCGCCGCTGACAACTATCGCCGGGATATTCATCCTAACTGCGGCCATAAGCATTCCGGGAACAATCTTGTCGCAGTTTGGCACCAAGACTAGCCCGTCGAATCTGTGGGCCTCAGTCATTATCTCTACCGAATCGGCAATATGCTCGCGGCTGGCCAGGGGATATCTCATGCCGGCATGCCCCATGGCAATGCCGTCACAGACCCCTATGGTTGGGAACTCAACTGGCATGCCGCCGGCGGCCCAAATACCTGCTTTTACAGCTTCGGTAATGCTATCCAGGTTGGTATGACCGGGAACTATTTCGTTTTGGGAATTGGCAATGCCAATTATCGGTCGTGCTAAATCTTCATCTGAGTAGCCTGCTGCTTTAAGGAGTGATCTGTGCCATGCTCTGAAAGGGCCTTTTTTAATTTCATCGCTTCGCAAAATTCTCGCCTCCTTTTTCTGATTTAGTTTTCCTTCTGTTTCTGTTGAAAAAGTTTATAGGCCACATCGATAATCATATCTTCCTGGCCGCCAACCATTTTTCTTTTGCCAAGTTCCGCCAGAATATCTCTGGGATCAAGCTTAAACCTCTTTGCCGCCCGCTCGGTATGAATCAAAAAGCTTGAATAGACACCGGCGTATCCCAGCATCAAGGCGGATTTATCAATAATTTGCGGTCTGGTGGCTATGGGGGCGAGGATATCTTCTGCTGCATCAACTATTTTGTAGAAATCTATTTTTGTGGGCTGATTGTACTTTTCCAATACCCCTATTAGTACCTCAGTTTGAGCATTACCTGCTCCAGCCCCCAGACCGCGAAGTGAACCATCAAGATACGTTGCCCCGGCCTTAACCGCTGCCAAGGCATTGGCTATGGCCAGTCCTAAATTGTTGTGGGCATGAAATCCCACAGGCACATGGAGATTGCTTTTCAGCTCGGCAATCTTTTCTCCGACTTCCTCCGGTAACATCGCTCCGGCGGAATCGGCCATGTAAACAACATCAGAGCCATAGGACTCAAGCAACTTTGCCTGTTCCAAGATCTTTGCCTTTGACTCCATATGGGACATCATCAGAAAGCCAAAGGTTGTCAAACCTAGTTTTTTGCTGAACTTAATGTGCTGTTCGGCAATATCTGCTTCGGTAACATGAGTGGCAATACGTGCAGCTTTGGCGCCGTTTGCTTTTGCCATTTCCAAATCTTCAATAGTGCCAATGCCGGGAATGAGCAAAACGGTAAGATTGGCGTTTTTAATAACATTAGAAGCAACAGCTAACCTATCCTTATCACTGGTAAGCGCCCAGCCATAGTTTTGGGAAGAACCGCTGAGGCCATCACCATGACTAATTTCGATATAATCCACTCCTGCTTGATCCAACCCTGCCGCCACATCTTTCACCTGGTCCAGGGTAAATTTATGAGATACTGCATGACTTCCGTCTCTAAGAGTGGTATCGACAATATTTATTTTTTGCATTTCTAGCGCCCCACCTTTCCAGACATTGCAGCCACAAGTCTTTCGGCAGCAGCGACTGCGGCACAATTCATGATGTCAAGGTTGCCGGAATACTTTGGCAGGAAATCACCTTTGCCCTCAACTTCGACAATTACGGTAACCACACCATCTTCCAGCAGCGGCGGCACCCTAAGCCTGTATCCAGGCACATACGATCCAACCTGCTTAACCATATCCATTACCGATTTTTCGATTGCCTGACAATCAGGTTTTTCAACTTTTACATAGATAGTATTGGTCATAATAATGGGAGGTTCCGCTGGATTCAAAACAATAATTGCCTTGCCTTTTTTGGCGCCCCCAACTTTACAGATTGCATTCGCGGTTGTCTGGGTAAATTCATCAATGTTTTGCCTTGTGCCAGGACCAGCGCTTTTGCTGGAAATACAGGCTACAATCTCTGCATATTCAGCGCCAGCGGCCCTATGCACTGCATACACTATTGGCACCGTAGCCTGACCGCCGCAGGTTACCATGTTGATATTCGGCTCTCCCACCAGTTTGTCAATATTCACTGACGGCACTACGAAGGGGCCCACAGATGCCGGGGTCAAATCAATGGCAATTTTGCCGGCAGCTTTATACAAAGGCGCATTTTCTATATGGGGAGCGGCGCTTGTGGCATCAAAGACAATTTTGACCTCGCTGTCTTCCAACATTGGTTCCAGACCGGTGATATTTGTCTTGATACCGTATGATTTCGCGATTCTAATACCTTCTGATTCCTTTATGCCAATTACCCATTTCAAGTCCAGGCAATTGCTTCTGCGAATTTTAAATAGTAAATCCGTGCCGATATTCCCCGGGCCAACTATTGCTACTCCAATTTTTTCCATTTCTGCAACCCTCCTGAGCTAACTAAATTTAACTGATACATTTCCTAGTCGATCAAAAGTAAGATTAAATACGTCCCCCTTTTCTGCATTTACTGCTGCTGTGATTGCCCCCGATAAAATTATCTCGCCGGCTTTCAAGCAAATGCCGAATTCGGACAATTTATTGGCAAGCCAAGCCACTGAAACCACAGGATTGCCTAAAACCTCAATACCTGTGCCGGAGTTAACCAAGTCACCATTTTTTTCAATGAACATGCCCAGACTTCTCAGATCAAAATCCATGAGGTTATACATGCGGCTGCCCAGCACAATTCTGGCGCTGGAGGCATTATCGGCAACCGTGTCCGCGAGTTTAATCTTCCAATCCCTGATCCGGCTGTCCACAATTTCAATGGCGGGAAGGATTCCCTCTGTTGAGCCGATAACATCAATCTCTGTGACCCCAGGCCCCTGCAAATCTTTGTTGAGCACAAAGGCTATCTCGCCTTCAACTCTTGGGATAAGGAATTCTTGCCGGGGACAGATGCCGCCGTTGGAAACAAGCATGGTATTTAATAAATGACCGTAATCTGGTTCATCGACCCCCAGTAGTTTTTGCATTCCAAAACTTGTGAGGCCAATCTTTTTGCCGATTATTTTTCGTCCGGATTTAAGTCTTTCCCCGATAACAGCCAGCTGCACCTCATAGGCCTTTTCTACCGTCAGTTCAGGGTAAGATTGGGTAAGTTGTTCAATTGGTTGTACATTGTCTTCAGCATCCAGAAGCATGGCGGCCAGTCTTTGAATCTCCATTAAGCAACTCTCCTTTTAACTTTGTCCGACATCGTCAAACAGCGTTTTGGTTGATCTGCAAAAAAAATATATCAATATCCCAGCTTCGCCGAGATTTCTTCATTCATGGCCATCAGATCGGTAACTATCCCCTTGATCTTTTCATCATCCATACGCACCTTAGGGCCAGAGACGCTGGTTGCGGCAATAACCTTGCCGTTAATATCCCTGATTGGCGCTGCTACACACCTGAGGCCAAGTTCCGCCTCTTCATTGTCTACGGCATAACCAAGAACTTTAATTTTTTCAAGCTCTTTTTGCAGAAGGTTATAATCAGTAATTGTGTTTTCGGTGAAGGCATCCATCCCTTTTTTCCTGAGAATCTCATCTACCTGCTCCACTGGCATATTGGCCAGCAGCACCTTGCCTACACCTGTACAGTGAAAGGGCATCCTTTTGCCCACATTTGAACAAATCCGCATGGACTGGGTGCATTCGACTTTATCAATATAGACAATCTCCAAGCCATCAGGAACAACCAGGTGAGCTGTTTCACGATGTTTCAACATGATTTGCTCAATATGGGGGCGGGCTATTTTTCTCATATCCAATTTTCCAAATACCTTGCCCCCGATTTCAAACATCTTTAAAGTCAGGGCGTATTTTCCCGTCTGCGGGTTTTGCTGCACATACCCCTCATGCTCCAGGGTGCTTACCAGTCCATAGACTGTGCTTTTGTGCAGCCCCAAAAATTTGCCGATTTCAGTGACTCCCATAGTATTATGATTGCTCAAAGCTTCGATGATGGCTGATGCCCTGGAAACTGACTGAATCAAATATTGATCTTTTGCCATATGGCTCCCCACCTCCATCCATAAAACAAAATTAATGAAATCAAGTGTTGTTCGATATTGTCGTACGCCGTTCTGATTTCTTGCTCGTTTATTCTATTCTAGACAAATCTTAAAATCCCTTCTTAAAAAATAAAAAACTTAAAGGGAAATCATGCCAGTACTGCCACACCGGGAACAGACCTTTGCTATCGCACTTTTTCCCCTCACTGCTTGTCCCAGCAGTGGTCCTATTTGAGGATGATGTCCACCAGCTCTTCGCTTGTAAGGTTGTTGTAATAATAGTCGATTGGCAGAGCAGCCAGGGCCTTCAGCAGCGCCTGTTCTTCCGCTTTTTCGCCGACGAGCAAATTCGCCACATCTGCCGAGTCCCCGCTGCCAAAATAATCTCCATGTGTGGAAAAAGCTGTAATTACCCCCTTCTCCACCTCCATGCCAATTTTTATTGTGCCGCAGCCCTCTACTCGCCGTTCCTTGCGGATGCTGTACTTGGGAGAAACCCCGTAATTCCACGCCCAAGTGGCATAACGGGACTGACGCAGTTCTTCAATTTCCCCAAGATCCAACCCAATCAGTTGGTAGGTGGCCATCTTTTGCTCCTCCACCATGAACTGCCTGAGCACATGCCAAAACTGGGTCAATGTGATATCACCCTTGATATGTTCCCTGACATTGGTCACCCGGGCACGCACCGATTTAACTCCCTTGGACTGGATTTTGTCTTTCCCCGCCGTGAGAGCCGCCGCCACCACCGCCAGATCTGAATCAAACATGATTGTGCCATGATGCATGATGCGGCCCTTTTTGATGTACTGTGAGTTGCCGGAAAACTTCTTGCCGCCGATGGTAATATCATTGCGGCCGCTGACCTCAGCCCTAACCCCCAGTGTCGCCAGAGCTTTAACCACCTGCCGGCAAAAGACGGCAAAATCCAAAGACTTGGAGCCCTTGGCATCGACGATAAAGGTATAGTTGATATTACCCAGGTCATGGTAAACTGCGCCCCCCCCGGAAAGGCGGCGGACAACCCGGATTCCATGTTCCCGGACATAGGCCTGGTTAATTTCTTCCAATGTATTCTGATGCTTGCCAACAATAATGGCATTGTCATTTTGCCAAAGCATAAAGTATTCATTGCTCCTGGGGAGCTTGTCAAACACATACTGCTCCAGGGCCAGATTAAAATCCGGGTCGGTGCTTGGACTTTCCAAGTAAACCATGCTCATACCACCACTCCTTGCAGGCATGTTGTGACCTAATTATATGTTCTCGAACAAAAAAAGAAAGGGGCTGTCTCAAAATAG